>CAJXNC010000002.1 GCA_913056125.1 uncultured Altererythrobacter sp. | reverse complement strand
GTGATCGCGCTGTCCAGAACGGTGGCAGCTTCGGGCGTGATGTCCGACTGATCCCATTCGAAGAACACGATGTAGGGCCCCTCGTTACACACAGCCTGCGGCGGCGGAGGCGGCGGAGGCGGCGGGGGCGGAGGAGGCGGCGGCGGAGGCGGAGGCGGAGGAGGCGGCGGAGGCGGCGGCGGAGCCGGCTCTTCACCACCGAAGTTGTAGATCAGCGTCGCCAAGAGCGAATGAGAGGCATAGTCGGTGACGAGGCGATCGCCGACCTGGTCGACCACCGAGACATCGTCCACGCGCAGATAGCGATATTTCAGTCCCGCATCCCAGTCTTCCGCGATCGGGGCATAGACCTGCGCAATGCCCTGCCAGGCAAAGCGGACGTCATTGTCGTCGAGGTAGCTGGCGCCGCCTGAACTGATGTCGAAAGCGCGGACATTGGTGAAGCCGAGGCCGCCACCGACAGCGAGGCCGACACCGTCATTGCCGCCAAAATCGAGCAACGCATTGGCCATGCCGCTAAGCGGATCGACATCGCCGTTGAAGGCTTCCAGCTTGAAGTTCTGGTACATGCCTTCGAGTTCGATACGGACCGGTCCGAAATCGTAGCCGAGCAGGGCGCCTGCTTCCCAGCCAATATCCTTGGGTTCGATGGTGAACGTCGAATTGGCAGTGGTGTCCAGGACGTCGAAATCCTGGGCGCTCATCACGCCGCCTTCGACACCTGCATAGACTTGGCCGTCGCGTGCCATGGCTGGCACCGACAGGAGGGCGCTGGCAGAAACCAGGCCGATAAGGGCGTACCTCATGAAATGCTCCCTGATAATTGCCCGCGAATCGCGGTGCGGGACTGAGGCCAGCCGATAAGGCCCTTATGCGACAGAGCTAAGACTGGCTGATGGTGCAAAGTCCCGGATTTATTCGGCTTACAGCAGTTGCAACTGGCCACCCGTTTCGGGTGGCCGGAACTGGCTGCAATCGAGTTCGATACGATGATTGGGCAACCCTGCGCGCTTGCAGGCGAGGCGGAAGCGGGCACGGAACAGTTCCGCCCAGACGCCTCTCGGCCGCATGCGGCTGAAGAAGCCGGGATCGTTGTCGCGGCCATTGCGGATCGACTGGACGATATGCATCACCTTGTCGGCCCTTTCGGGGAAATGGACCGCTAGCCATTCGCGAAACAAGGGCGCCACTTCGTGCGGCAAGCGCAACAGGATCCAACCGGCTGAATGCACGCCTGCCTTGGCGGCTTCGGCAATGATCGCCTCGATGAAGCGGTCCGTAATCGAGGGGATAACCGGCGCGATCGAGCAATGGGCGGGAACCCCGGCTTCAGCCAATTTTGCCAAGGCATTGAGTCGCTTTGCGGGCGAAGCTGCGCGTGGTTCGAGCTTGCCGGAGAGCACGGGATCGAGCGAGGTTACCGATATTCCGACAGCGACAAGCTTGTGGTTCGCCATTTCTGCCAGCAGGTCGAGATCGTGCAGCACCCGGTCCGACTTGGTGGTGATAGTCACCGGATGTCGCGCTTCAAGGCACACTTCGAGCAATTGGCGCGTGATGCGGTAGCGCACCTCGATCGGCTGGTAGGGATCGGTATTGGTACCCATGGCGATCGGCTGCGGGCGGTATTTTGGTCGTGCCAGCGTTTCCCGCAGCAGCTGCGCGGCATTGGGCTTGGCAAAGAGGCGGCTTTCGAAATCGATCCCGGGTGACAGGTCGTGATAGGCGTGGGTAGGGCGGGCGAAGCAATAGACGCAGCCATGCTCGCAGCCGCGATAGGCATTGACCGAACGGTCGAAGGCGATGTCCGGGGACTGGTTGAAGGTCAGGATCGACCTGGGATGTTCCTCGGTAACGGTGGTGCGAAGCTTTGGCGGCACCTCATCGAGCATTCGCATGGCTTCGCGCCAGTCATCGTCAACCGCGCGTTCGGCTAGGCCGAAGCGTTGCGGGACTGCGGAGCTTTGCGCCCCACGTCCTCGTATCCTGTCCCTCTCTTGCTGCACGCAAGAGAACATAGCAGGAACATAGGCTGTGTTGAAGAGGGTCTAGACCTCTTTCAGGCGGGGCATCAGCTCGACGAAATTGCACGGCCTGTTTCGCGCATCGAGCTGTTCGGCCAGTATTCCGTCCCAGCCATCCTTTACCGCGCCATTGGAACCGGGCAGGGCGAAGATATAGGTGCCATCGGCGACCACGGCGCAGGCGCGCGACTGAACTGTGGACGTGCCGATGGTCTTGAGGCTGATATAGCGGAACACTTCGCCGAAACCGGGTATGTCGCGCGTCTTTACCCGGTCGAGTGCCTCGGGCGTTACATCGCGGCCGGTCAGGCCGGTGCCGCCGGTGGAGACCACCGCATCGACCTCGGGGTCGGCCATCCATTCGCGCAGCTTGGCCTCGATCAGGTTCGCATCGTCCTTGAGGATCGTGCGGTCGGTGAGATTGTGGCCCGCGCCGGTGATCTTTTCCGCCAGGATGTCGCCCGACGTGTCCTCATCCGGCCCGCGCGTGTCGGAAACGGTCAGCAGGGCAATGTTGATCGGCTTGAAGGTCCGGGATTCGTCTATGGCCATCAGTCTCGTTCCGCAGAAAGGTAGACGCGCCCACTATCCCCGTCGGAGACCGAAGGGAAGCGCGGCCATTCATTCTGCGCGAGAGAGAGCCTGCTGGGCGAGGGCGCATCGGCCTGCCGCTCATACATCCAGTAATTGCGCATGACGATCGCGACGTAGCCGCGCGTCTCCCAATAGGGGATCGCCTCCATGTAGAGCAGTGGGTCACCGAAATCGCGGATCTCGCTGTTCCAGCGAGTCACCGGGGTGAGCCCGGCATTATAGGCAGCCATGATCTTGGGCAGCTGGTCATGCGTTGCCGGATTGTCCTGCAGCATTTCGAGATTGCGCTGGCCGAATGCAAGGTTGGTCGCAGGATCGTAGATGTCGACCTGACTTGCATTCATGTTGAGCCGCCCTGCATGTTCACGGACGGTAATCGGCGTGATCTGCATCAGTCCCTGCGCATTGGCCGGGCTGCGCGCATCGTCGCGGAAATTAGATTCCTGCAGGATATGGGCATAGGCGAGTGCCGGATCGACCCGCCAGCCGGTTGCCGGGGTCCATTCTGGGGTGGGGTAGTAGCTCGACGGGTCGGCCCGCCCACCCGAAGGCGCATTGTAGGCCATGTAGAGCTGGGTCTGCGGGAAGCCGAGATCGCGGGCGAGACGCGACAATGCAGCATAATCGGCCGGATCGCCGATCCGGGCCTGGTGGAGCAGGATTTGGCTAGAAAGGTCGTCGCGGTCGATTTGGGCCAAGGCGACGGCAATGCGCACATTCTCATGGTCGCCGATACGGTTCCAATCCTCGGTGGAGAGGTCCGAATCGCCCGTGCCCGAAGGCAGGCGGCGGCCAAGCTGTTCGGCGGCGAGCATCCCATAAAGCGTCTGGTCGTTGGACGCAGCCTCATTCAGCAGTTGTGAGGACAGCTGCGGCTGGCGGCAACGCAAGGCTGCACGGCTCGCCCAATAGAGCGCGGCGGTGCGCAATTCGGGATTGGCTGCCTGGAAGGCGGAACGGCGGAAGGCCTCACCCGCTTCGGCGCAATCATTGAGGCGCCACGCGGCAAGACCCGCTACCCATTCGCCCTCAGCCACCCAAGGACCGCTGCCTGCGCTAACGGTTTGCGCCATGGCCAGCGAGGCAGCATCCTGGTTCTCGATAAAATAGGACCACGCGACGCGCTGACGCCATTCCGCCCGGGCTTCGGGACTCAGCGTGGCATCGACGCCATCAAGCAACAGGCGCGCGCCGTCCGGATCGTCATTGCTGATCGCGGTAAGGATTGCCGCGCGCACATCCTCGGGCATGGTGCCGTCATCGATTGTGGCCGGGCGTGTCCGCCGCGGAAAATCGCCGACCGAGCGGAAGCTGTTCTCCGCTGGCAGGTCGGGTTCGCGTTGCAAGCCGCGGCGCAGTCCCAGCCGCCCCATCTGCGCGGCCATTGGCAGGCGTGTGCCGGTCTGCAGCCATTCCTCGATCTGCGGCAGTTCGACTCGAGGTGAATTGGCGTGCAGGTAATATTCGGCTCTCGCGACATCGTGCAGCAGGCCGTCATTGCGCTCGCCTAGCAACGCTTCGACCTCCTCCCAGTCTTCGCGATCGATGGCGTTGAAGATGGCGCGGTAATAGGTCGCGTCCTCGGTCGATAGCTGCGGAGGTGCTACGTCTCGCTCTATCTGGCCGACGAAATATTCGCGTGATGACTGCGCCGCGGCGGGCATGGCGAGTGTGCTCGCCAGGCATGCTGTCATCGCTGCAACAGCCAATTTCATCACTGCTTACCCCGTCCAGTCGAGCCAGCGGCGCCACAGATCGGCGCGCAGGCGTGCGTTCTGGAGCAGACCTTCGGGTGCGAAACTTGCCAGAGCCTGAATCGAGGCGCCTCCAGCCTGCAATTGCTGCGGAGTTTGCGACCGGACGAGTCCTATGAGCGGCAGGATGTCGCGGCCGAGCACCAGCAGGCGTTTCGGCGCGGCCAATTCCAGATGGTGGAGAAGCACCGCGCCAAGGCCGCTTTCGGCCAGTCCCTTCCAATCGGCGGCAGGCATGTGGCGGGGCAGGGCACTGGCGAGGTAAGACTTTTCAGGCGCGATCCCCATGGCGCGCAGCATGTTCCCGACCATTACTCCCTGATTTCCCGAAAGCAGAGTATCGCGATCGTCGAGTTCGGGCATGGGAACGATCACCATCAGGTCGGCGTGCTTGTTGCCGCGCGGGGCAACGCGCGACCCGACCGGCGCATCGTCCAGGCTCGTTTCGCTGGTCCACCATTGCTGGAAGGCTTCGAGCGAGGTTGGCCAGCTGGTTTCTTCGCCGCCCAGTTTGACCTTGGGCACTTCCTCTACGGGTCTGGCCAGGGGAGCAGGTTGGCTCCGAGCAGCCTCTTCCTCTGCCGGATCGGAGAGCTGCCTCTGTGGCTCCTCCGCATAGTCGTGGTCGACGCCTGCATCTCGCCACCAGTCGAGGGCGGCGGTGATCTGTTCTTCGAGGGTCAGGTCGGGGCGACTTTCCATGGGCACCTTTGCGCCGGTCTTGACCTCGCAAGGGGCAGGCCGCAAGTGCCTTACCCATGAAATGCCCCGAATTGACGCCATGTTTGCAGGGCTGAGAGACAGATTTTGGTCCTGACCGAAACAGCATTCGCCAAGATCAACCTCGCCCTGCATGTGCGCAGCCGGCGCGCTGACGGCTATCACGAACTCGAGACCCTGTTCGCCTTCGTCGATTGCGGGGACGTGTTGACGGCACGGAGTGCGGCGCAGGACAGTCTGACCACGATCGGGGAATTCGCCACCGCGCTCGACAATCCCTTCGACAATATCGTGATGAAGGCGCTTGGCGCGCTGCCCCGTCCTGACGGGCTCGACATCACGCTTGAGAAGAACCTGCCGGTGGCCGCCGGCCTGGGCGGGGGCTCGGCCGACGCGGGGGCGATTTTCCGCATCATCGAACAAGCTTATGGACTGCCCGAGGACTGGCAGGAGAGGGCGGCAAGGCTGGGCGCAGATGTCCCCGCCTGCGTACGCTCGACTATGCATGTCGGGCGCGGCACGGGGACCGAGGCCGAGCACGTCGTCAACGATATGGCCGGCATGGCCGTGCTGCTGGTCAATCCGCGTATTCCGCTTTCCACCGGCCCGGTGTTCAAGGCCTGGGACGGAAAGGATCGGGGTGCCTTGCCCGAAGGTTCTGCCCGGGACATCGCCCTTGCAGGCCGGAACGATCTGCGCGCGCCCGCCATTTCGCAATGCCCTGCCATTGCGGATGTACTGGCAAGGCTGGATGCAACCGATCCTTGGATGGTGGAGATGTCCGGCTCGGGCGCGACCTGTTTTGCCCTCTACGAAAGTACAGCTGAGCGTGATCATGCCGCAGCCAGGATTGCGGAACTGGAACCCGACTGGTGGCAGATGGTAGGAGCATTGAGATGAGCGAACTTCCCTACCGTCAGATCGGTACGCCAAAACTGCATAGTATCGTCTCGGTTTGTGACCATGCTTCCAACTTTGTGCCCGAGGGCATCGAGCTGGGAGTCTCGGCAGCAGTCATGCAGAAGCATGTCGCCTGGGATATCGGGACCTCCGGCGTGGTCGAGCGCATGGCGCGCCGCCACGGTATCGCCACGCATATGGCCGAGGTGAGCCGGCTGGTGATCGACCTCCACCGCGAGGAAGAATCGCCCGGCCTGATCCCGCAGAGCAGCGACGGCATCCTCATCCCCGGCAATATCGGGGCCGACAGGGAAGGGCGGCTCGATACCTACTACCGTCCCTATCACAATGCGCTGGAGAAATGGCTCGATGCGGTGGATCCAAGGCTGATCCTGTCGATCCACAGCTTCACCCCATGCCTCGAAAGCGATCCCTGCGAGCGACCATGGGAAATATCGCTGCTCTACAACGAGGATGATCGTGCTGCCCAGCATGCCATTCGCCTATTCGGCGAACTGGGCGTCACCGTGGGCGAGAACGAGCCCTATTCGGGCAAGCAGCTCAATGCGACGATGAACCGCCATGCCGAAGCATTCGGCCGTCCCTATTGCGCGATCGAGATCCGCAACGACCTCATTTCCAACGAGTCCGGTCAGGCACGTTATGCTGCAATGATCGCCGACGTCGCGGGACGCGTTGCCCTTGCGATGGATGGTGCCTGAACTCTCGGTTGCCGTTGCAACCGCATTTCCGCTTAGCTTGGCGCTCTCCTTGGGTTAGGGGCGCAGGACAATTCACGTTATACTGCCCGCACGGAGTTATCATGCCTGCCTATCGTTCCAGAACATCGACCCACGGCCGCAACATGGCCGGCGCGCGCGGATTGTGGCGTGCGACGGGCATGAAGGATGACGATTTCGGCAAGCCGATCATTGCCGTGGTCAACAGCTTTACCCAGTTCGTGCCGGGCCATGTCCACCTCAAGGATCTTGGCCAGCTGGTCGCGCGCGAGGTCGAAAAGGCAGGCGGCGTCGCCAAGGAATTCAACACAATTGCGGTCGATGACGGCATCGCCATGGGCCATGACGGCATGCTCTATTCGTTGCCGAGCCGCGACCTGATCGCCGACAGCGTCGAGTACATGGTCAATGCACATTGCGCCGATGCGATGGTGTGCATCTCAAACTGCGACAAGATCACGCCGGGCATGCTGATTGCCGCGATGCGAATCAATATTCCTGTCGTCTTTGTTTCGGGTGGACCGATGGAAGCCGGCAAGGTCGTACTCAAGGGCAAGGAAGTAGCGCTGGACCTGGTCGATGCCATGGTTGCCGCTGCCGATGAAAGCTATTCCGACGAGGAAGTCGCCGATATCGAGCGCAGCGCCTGCCCGACTTGCGGGTCCTGCTCGGGCATGTTCACCGCCAATTCGATGAACTGCCTGACCGAGGCGCTGGGGCTCTCGCTGCCCGGCAATGGATCGCAGCTCGCCACCCATTCCGACCGTCAGTCCCTGTTCGAGCGGGCCGGGCGGCTGGTGGTGGCGCTGGCCAAGCGGTATTACGAGGAAGACGATGAAAGCGTCTTGCCCCGCAAGATCGCCAGTTTCGAGGCGTTCGAAAATGCCATGAGCCTCGATATCGCCATGGGCGGTTCGACCAATACCGTGCTTCACCTTTTGGCCGCCGCGCATGAGGCGGGCGTGGATTTCACCATGGAGGATATCGACCGCCTCAGCCGCAAGGTGCCGTGCCTGTCCAAGGTCGCCCCGGCCAAGAGCGACGTCCACATGGAGGATGTCCACCGTGCGGGCGGTATTATGGCGATCCTCGGCGAACTCGACCGTGCCGGCCTGCTTCACACCGCGCTGCCGACCGTGCACTCGCCCACCATGGGCGATGCGCTGGCAGACTGGGATATTCGCCTGACCAACAATCCCATGGTGCAGGAATTCTACAAGGCGGCACCGGGCGGCGTGCCTACGCAGACCGCCTTCAGCCAGTCGCGTCGATGGGACGAGCTCGATACCGACCGCGAGAATGGCGTGATCCGCTCCAAGGAGCATGCCTTTAGCCAGGATGGCGGGCTTGCCGTATTGTACGGCAATATCGCGCGCGATGGCTGCATCGTGAAGACCGCGGGCGTGGACGATTCCATCCTCAAATTCTCCGGTCCGGCCAAGGTCTATGAAAGCCAGGATGCGGCCGTGACCGCGATCCTGACCGATCAGGTCAAGGCGGGCGATGTGGTGGTAATCCGCTATGAAGGCCCCAAGGGCGGGCCGGGCATGCAGGAAATGCTCTATCCGACCAGCTATTTGAAGTCGAAGGGCCTCGGCAAGGCCTGCGCGCTGCTCACCGATGGTCGCTTCTCGGGCGGTACGTCGGGCCTGTCGATCGGCCATGCCTCGCCCGAAGCGGCGGAAGGCGGGGCAATCGGGCTGGTGCAGGAAGGGGACCTGGTCGAGATCGACATTCCGGGCCGCACGATCAACCTTGCCGTGCCCGATGCCGAGCTTGCCGCCCGGCGTGAGGCGATGGAGGCCAAGGGTGACGCCGCGTGGCAGCCTGTTGCCGAGCGTCCGCGCAAGGTCTCACCGGCGCTTCAGGCCTATGCCGCCATGACCACCAGCGCGGCCAGGGGCGCGGTGCGCGATGTCTCGCAGCTCAAGCCGGGCAGGAATGGCTGACCTTCGTCAGGTTGCGACCGGCGCTGCGCTTATCCTCGCCGCCTGCACTTTGCGCGAGGAGGGCGAAGCGCCGGTTGATCCGGACCGCATGCTCTCCTGCGCGGTGGATGGCGCTTCGAGCTTTGCGCGCAGATGTTCCTACGCGCTGGAGGAAGACGGTGCAGGCAAGTTCCTCGTAATCAGGCACGAGGACGGCGGATTCCGTCGCCTTCGGATCGAGATCGACGGAAGCGGTGTGAGTGCCGCCGACGGGGCCGATTTGGCCCGGATCACCCTGTTCGACAATGAAATCGAGGTCGAAGTCGGCGCGGACCGCTATCTCCTACCAGCAACGGTGATGGATCGTGACAGCCCATAACCAGATCCTCACCGTCGCCCAGATGCAGGCTGCCGAACAGGAGTTGATCGACGGCGGCGAGACTGTCTCCAACTTGATGGAGAGGGCAGGCCATGGTGCCGCCAATTATGTCTGGCGCATTGCCGCCGGGCGCCCTGTCACGGTCTTGTGCGGGCCGGGTAATAATGGCGGCGATGGCTATGTGATCGCCCGCGTCCTGCAGGAGCGGGGCCTTGAGGTCCAGGTGGTAGCGCCGTTCGAACCGAAGACCGAAGCCGCCAAGTTGGCGCGCAAGGCCTGGGCTGGAAGGCCTGCAACTGATGCGCATGGCGGCGTATTCGTCGATTGCCTGTTTGGCAGCGGTCTGACCCGCTCGCTCGATAGCGATCTGGAAGCCTTGCTGGCGAAGATCGCCTCCCAGCATGAAAAGCGCATCGCGGTGGACCTGCCGAGCGGTGTCGACAGCGATAGCGGCGAACTGCTCAATGGAGGGCTCCCGCGCTATGACCTGACCGTTTCGCTGGGCGCATGGAAGTACGCTCATTGGATGATGCCTGCCATGGATATGATGGGCGAGAAGCGGTTGGTCGATATCGGCGTGGACCGCATGCACGGTGCTGCCAATCTCGCGCGCCGTCCGAAGCTGGGCGCACCGCGCCGCGACGCGCACAAATATTCGCGCGGCCTGCTGGGCGTGGTGGGCGGCGCCATGCCGGGCGCAGGCGTGATGGCGGCAGAAGCCGCGATGCATGGCGGAGCGGGCTATGTGAAGCTCTTCGCGCAGGATGAGAACATTGCCGGGCCTGCCGACCTGGTGATCGAATTCGGAACCTTGTTCGACCTTGTGCGCGATACACGCATCTCGGCCCTGCTTGTCGGGCCGGGACTGGGTCGGAGCGATGAGGCAAGGGCGCGGCTCGACTGGGCGCTTGCTTGCGATTTGCCGACGGTGATCGATGCGGATGCCCTGGTCCTGCTTGAGCCGGACATGCTCGAAGCGCGTTCCGCACCCTTGGTGGCGACCCCGCATGCGGGCGAGCTCGATCACATGGCCAATCGCTTCGGCACGGTCGGCCTCGACCGCGTGGAGCAGGTCTGCGAACTGGCAGAGGATATCGAAGGTGTGGTCGTGGCGAAGGGGCCCGATACGATGATCGCTTCGGCCGGATCTGCGCTCACCATCATGCCGCCCGCGACCAGCTGGCTCAGCACGGCAGGCACCGGTGACGTTCTGGCCGGCCTCTTGGCCAGCAGGCTTGCCATGGGCGTCCATCCCACGAGGGCCGCAGTGGAGGCGTGCTGGCTGCATGGCGAAGCCGCGCGGCTGGCCGGACCTGCCTTCAGTGTCGGCGACCTGATTGCCGCTATTCCAGATGCCTACGCAAATTTCTTGTGAGTAATCCCGAAATCATCCTTCGCATTGCTGCCAAGGGCGATGGCGTCACCGCCGCAGGCCGGCATGTGCCATTGGCGGCACCCGGCGACACGGTAGCCGAGGATGGTTCGCTCACTGCGGGACCACACCATGTCGATCCGCCCTGCCGTCATTTCGGCAAATGCGGGGGCTGCGAATTGCAGCATTGCGACGAGGAAGTTCTCGCACGATTCGTGCAGGAACGCGTGGTCTTCGCCGCACAGGGGCAGGGGCTGGAGCCCAAATCCGTCGCGCCGCCCCATCTTTCGCCGCCGCGCTCGCGCAGAAGGGCCAGCCTGCATGCGGTGAATGGCGGCGGGAGGGCGCTGCTGGGCTTTCGCGAAAGCGGCTCGCATCGCCTTGTCGACATCAGGGAATGCCATGTCCTTGCGCCAGAGCTTTTCGCGCTGGTCGAGCCGCTGCGGGCCTACCTGTCGAAGCGGAAGGGCAAATACGCTGCCGATATCGACCTTTCCCTGATCGACCAGGGCGTCGATTGCGCCATTCGCGGCATCGCCATTGAAGGACTCGACCAGACCGAGGACCTGCTCGACTTTTGCCGCGACCATGGGCTGGCGCGCCTGAGCCTCGACCAGGGCTATGGCATGGAGAGCTTTTGGGAGCCCGAACCGGTCACGGTGACACTGGGCGGGATTCCGGTTGCCTATCCCAGCGGCGCATTCCTGCAGGCGACGCGCGATGGCGAGGCTGCATTGGTCTCTGCCGCGCGCGAATGGTTGGCCGAATGCGATAGTGTGGCGGACCTCTTTGCGGGTCTGGGAACCTTCGCCTTTGCCCTCCAAGGTCCGGAGCGGGTGCTGGCTGCCGAAGCGGCGCAGGATGCTTTCCTTGCCTGCCGCATGGCTGCGGGGCGTTTGCGCAAATCCGTCGAAGCCGTGCATCGCGACCTGTTCCGCAATCCCTTGCGGGCAGAAGAACTGAAGGCATTCGACGGCGTTCTGCTCGATCCTCCGCGCGCCGGGGCACGGTCGCAGATCGAACAGATTGCCGCGAGCGGTGTGGCGCGCGTCGTCTATATCAGCTGCAATCCCTCAAGCTGGGCACGGGACGGCAAGCTGCTTGCCGAAGCAGGCTACGAATTGGCGGAATTGCGGCCTGTCGGCCAGTTTCGCTGGTCGACCCATGTCGAATTGGCCAGCCTGTTCGTTAAATAGGCCTATTCCTCAAGCGCGGCGAGTAGCTGCCCGAACAGCCATTCGCGCGCATGCGGCTCGGCAAAGGAATGGCCGGCCTTTTCGCATGTCTGCACCTGGCAGTCGGGCCATGAGGATATGAAGGCCTGCCCGGTACGGTCATTGGCCGAAATAAGCACACGGACCGGCCCCTCAAACGCACCAAGCCCCTTCTGCATGTCTTGCAACAGTGATGTCGGGGCCGGGGCAGGGCGCATGGCTCCCACAATGCCCTTGCCGAGCTTCTTCAGAGATACGCCTCCGGTCAGCAGGCGCAGTATTTCGCGCGGGTTTTTGAGCTTCTCGGCATAGCGCGCGCGGATCGCATCGGGAGGCGGACCCGTATTCGCATCCTCGTCCTCGAAGGTCCATGGGTTGGCGAGCACCAGCGATTGGCATCCGGCACCAGCAAACAACATCAGCGCCGAAGCCGCGTCGCAATTGCCAAAGCCGACCACGCGTGTGAGGTCTGGCTTTTCGACAAGCAGGGTGGCGATTGCCGCCTGGATATCGCGTCCGCTCCCGCGGAAACCGGAATTCTCGCCTGAAGAATCTCCCACGCCCCGGCGATCGTAACGCAAGACAGGGTGCCCCCTGGCTGCAAGGCGGGCGGCAAGCTGGGCCTGCCCGGAAAAGGCGCCAGCACGGGTCTCGTTCCCGCCCGAGATGAGCAGAAGCGCGGATTTACCGTGGGCATCGTCGAGCGTGCCGACCAAGGTTTCGCTCTCGCAGGCGAAAGTGAGGTGGCGGCGGCTCATTGGCGCAGGTCCCGCGCAATGCGTGCTGCCAAGGCAGCAGATTGTGCCTCATCATGATCGGGTTCCATGCGCAGCCACAGGCCAGCGCCGCCCAGTTCCGTCTGCTTGATCTCGGCAAGCTGCGTTTCCACGGGCAATTCGGCATAGACCAGTTGCGAGATCATCTTCGAACCGAGGCGATGTCCTGCCAGTTCGAGGCCCTCGGCCATGCCGAGTTCGATCAGATCCTCGCGCTTCTCTTCGCGGCCTGCCTCCTTCGAGGAGATT
This sequence comes from uncultured Altererythrobacter sp., assembly GCA_913056125.1. GTDB lineage: Bacteria > Pseudomonadota > Alphaproteobacteria > Sphingomonadales > Sphingomonadaceae > Alteraurantiacibacter. The sequence continues at coordinate 448,445 of CAJXNC010000002.1, read as the reverse complement.
ACACGCGCTCGCAGCAAGCCACGCAGGGCAGTCTTGCCGGCCAAAGGGGCATAGGCCCAGCCCGGCAGGTCAGGCGCGATATTGGCACCGGCGCGTATGGCGAGGACATGGCTGCAATCTAGCGTTTCTGCGGCCTCGCGCGCTGCTACGGTCCAGCTGGCCATGCTTTGCGCCTCGAGCGGTTCGCGGCTCTCATTGCATCCGGGAAGGTCGGGCAGCACGCTGGCAAGGCCGTGATCGGCTAGCGCCCGCATTACCTCGATCGTGAAGTGACGCAGCTTGTTGCTTTCGTCGAACCAGGCGGGAAGCATGAGGATCTTCGGTCCGTCATTCGGACCGAAGCCAAGCGCATATTCCTCGCTGCCACCGGGCTCTTGCCAGGTCAGCAGCATCGAGGATCAGGCCTCGCTTTTCTTGGCAATCACGAATGCAAGAAGGCCGCCATAGGTCTCGAGCATTTCGCCATCGACCTCGTCATCCTCGATCAATATGTCGAGACGATCCTCCACCTCGGTCAGCAGGCCGGCCACGGCCATGGAATCAAGCTCGGGCAGGTGACCGAACAGGCCGGTTTCGGCATCGAAAGCGGCAACGCGCTCGGCATCGAGCCCGAGCACGTCCTTCAGGACTTCGCGCAGGATCAAATCGGTTTCGGTGTCGTCGTCACGCAAGGCTGGCAGGTGATCGGCCATGAATTCCCCGTAGTTCTGCCGCTCCCCTAGCCAGCAGAAGGGCGCGAAACAAGATTGCGCAGCACCATCTTGCCCAGCAATGCCCAATTGCGCGGATCTGTGGGGCGCAGGCAGGTGAGGCGGAAGCGCGGGCGGACCAGTTCCATCCAGTCCGCTTTGTAGGGGTCGTTGCCCGTCCCAAAGTCCACCCATTCGACATGATCCCGATCGATCACTTCTTCGAACAGGGCGGCGGTCAGCGTGGTTCCGGGCGAGATCGGCTTGGCGCTTTCGAGATGGGCGAGCTTGTGGATATAGGCCGTGCCGTTGTCGACGGTCCAGAACTGCGCGGCGACGGGAGTGCCCTCTGCCAGCGCCATGCCGAACAGGTAGCGCCCGGCCTCGCTTTCGCCCTGCGCGAACTTCCTCAGCAGTGCCGGATCGCCTTCTTCGGGCTTCCAGCTTTGCGCATAGATATCCTCATAGGCGGCCCAGTCGGCCTCGTCGAATGTACGCTTGAGCACCACTTCGACCTTCTTGGCCTTGCGCTTGAGCGTGGTGCGCAGCCTGCCTGGGCGCCCGGCAAGGTACTCCGCATAGCTCCGACCATTCACCTTGAGCACGTGATTGGTGTCGCAGGCTTCGCGAAAGACTATCCAGCCTGCACGGCGAAAGGCGCTTTCGAGCCTTGTCGCAGTTCCATCTTCGTCGGGAAGCTTGGTCAGTTCGACGCGATGGGTCCGCGCGGCAAGGTCGCGCGCCAGCTCGCCATAGAGAGCGGCATCGACATTGCCCTTGGTAAGATCGGCCCAGGTGAAGGCATACCAATTGGTCAGCACTTCGAGGCGTTCGGGCGTCTCGACCAGCGGCATGGTCAGCACCGCATTGCCCGCCTGGATGGTCGCGAGCAGCGGACGCTTGCCGCTTTCCTCGAGTAGGGCAAACCATTCGGGGCGTGCAAACGGGCCCTTGCCCGATAGGCCAAGCCCTTGCAGATCGTTAACCGTGTCGTGATAGCTGATTGCCGACACCGAATACTCGCCTCGTCTGGAGCTACATGTCCCTCGCGCCCGATCCCCTGGCCAAGCCGCTCGACCATCTCGCCCTCAATGGGCGGGACGAGGCCGTGGCACTGGTCCTGCGCGCCGAAACCCTTAGCTGGAAGGCCTTAAGAAGCCGTGTCGCCCAGCTTGCGGCCTGGTTGCAGGATCTGGTGCCGGAGAAGGGCGCGCGCGTCGCTACATGGGCGGCCAAGGGCGAATTGACCTGCCTCATGCCGCTGGCGGCAGCGCGGGCAGGGCTGGTGCATGTGCCGGTAAACCCGCTGCTCAAACACGCGCAGGTTAAGCATATCGTGCAAGACTGTTCGGCCAGCGCGCTGATCGGGACCAAGGCGCGCCTCAGCAGCCTGGAGGAGGGCGATACGCCTGCACATTGCGTTGTGATGGACGAGATCGAGGCCATGGAAGCGGCGAAGGCCTTTTCGGGTTCGCTCGGACCGTCCGTTGCCGATCCCGAAGACCTTGCGGCGATCCTCTATACCAGCGGTTCGACGGGCAAGCCCAAGGGTGTGATGCTGAGTCATGCGAATATGTGGCTCGGTGCCGCAAGTGTTGCGACCTATCTGGGTATGGCTGACGACGATGTGACGCTGGCGGTTTTGCCGCTCAGTTTCGACTACGGCCAGAACCAGCTGCTTTCGACCTGGTATGCAGGCGGGACTGTGGTGCCGCTCGACTATCTGACACCGCGCGATGTGACCAAGGCCTGTGCCAAGCATGGTGTGACCACGCTTGCTGCCGTGCCGCCGCTCTGGGTTCAGCTGGTCGAGCAGGAGTGGCCCGAAGAGGCGGTGGCGAGCATGCGCCGCCTGACCAATAGCGGGGGTGCACTAACTATAGATTTGGTGAAAGCTCTGCGTTCTATCTTCCAGCAATCACGTCTTTTTCCGATGTACGGCCTGACCGAAGCCTTCCGCTCGACCTATCTCGATCCCGAGCTGGTGGACGCACATCCGACTTCGATGGGAATGGCCATTCCCTTCGCCGAAATCCTCGTTATCGACGATGGTGGCGACATTGCCGATCCGGACGAGGAAGGCGAGCTGGTCCATTGCGGGCCGCTGGTGGCGCAGGGCTACTGGCAGGATGCCGAACGGACGGCGGAACGGTTCAAACCCGCACCTGCAGCCTCGCAATATGGTGGCATGGCGGTATGGTCTGGCGACCGCGTGAAGCGCGACGCGAACGGCTTGCTCTATTTCGTCGGCAGGCGCGATGCGATGATCAAGAGCGCGGGCAACAGGATTAGCCCGCAGGAAGTGGAGGACGCTGCCGTGGCGACGGGACTGGTCGATGAAGCCGTGGCGCTGGGCGTTCCCGATCCCCGGCTTGGTCAGGCGATCCATCTGGTGGTGCGTGGAAGCGGTGACGAGGAGGGCCTGCGCAAGGCCCTGCGCCGCGACCTGCCCAATTTCATGCAGCCTGGCGTGATCCGTTGGGTCGATGTTATGCCGCTCAATCCCAATGGCAAGATCGATCGCACCAGCCTAGCACAGCAAGCCATGGCGGAGCACGCCGCATGAAGCCGCTTGGACCAATTCCGGCCGGTTTCGAGACGATTGACGGCCAACTCGCCATTGGCGGGCGCACGGTAAGCGCCCTCGTCAAGGAAGCGGGCGATACGCCGCTTTTCGTCTATTCGCGCGACCGGATTGCCCAACGCTTGGCGGAACTGCGCGCGGTCATGCCCGAACGGCTCGATATCCATTACGCGATGAAGGCCAATCCCTTCGGGCCGCTGCTCGAATACATGGCCGACCTGGTCGATGGGCTCGACATCGCCTCAGGCGGTGAACTGGTCATGGCGCGTGAAGCAGGCTTCCTGCCGCGCGAGATCAGCTTTGCCGGGCCCGGCAAGCGGGACGAGGAACTGCTCGCCGCCATCCGCGCCGGGGTGACGCTCAATTGCGAATCCGCCGGCGAGGTCCGCCGCGCGCTCGATATCGGCAAGACACTGGGCCTGGCGCCGCGCATGGCTATCCGCGTGAACCCCGAATTCGAGCTGCGCGGCTCCGGCATGAAGATGGGCGGGGGCGCCAAGCCTTTCGGTGTCGACCAGTCGCAAGTCGCTGACCTTGCGAGGGAATTGATCGATGCGGGCGCCGAATGGCGCGGCCTGCACATCTATACCGGCAGCCAGGCATTGGATGCCGATGCCATTATCGAGACGCAGGGCAATGTGCTCGATGCCGCGGCAGCCATCTCGGTCGAAGTGGGCGAGAAACTGCCCAAGCTCAACATGGGCGGCGGTTTTGGCATTCCCTATTTCGACAAGGACCAGCCGCTTGATATTGCAGCGGTGGGCGCCGCCCTTTCCAAACGCTTCGAGAATCTCCCCGAAACCTTGCAGGAGACGCAGTTTGCGATCGAACTGGGGCGTTACCTGGTGGGTGAGGCGGGTGTGTATCTCTGCCGCATTGTCGATCGCAAAGTCAGTCACGGTGTGACCTATCTCGTTACCGATGGCGGGTTGCATCACCAGCTGGCCGCTTCGGGTAATTTCGGCACCGTGGTTCGCCGTAACTACCCCGTCGCCATCGCCAATCGCCTTACCGAGGAACCGGCGGAAGAAGTGAACGTCGTGGGTTGCCTGTGTACGCCGCTCGACCGCTTGGCAGACCAGGCCTTGCTTCCTCATGCCGAGGTGGGCGACCTTGTCGCCGTTTTCTGCGCCGGAGCCTATGGCGCAAGCGCCAGTCCGGCCAGTTTCCTGGGGCAGGGACCGGCGCTCGAAATCCTCGTTTAGGACTTCGAAACATACCCGTCCCTTTCCGGGACAGTGGTCCCAAAAACCCCGTTCTGCTGCGGATTTGCGGGAAATCCTAACGCATTATTTACCCTTTTTCGCGACAAGGCACGCCGGATCCGAATGCAGTGGGTTCGTGGTGCCAGACGGGCGCCCGAAGCCGCGGCCCACAAACCGCAAGGACGCTTGTGATGCGAATGAAGAGCTTTGTCCGGACGCTAGTCGCCATGGTGATGACCACCCTCGCGCTGGCCGGCTGTGCGACGAGTAACGATCCCCAACTGGAGCCGGCGACCTTCGTTGCCATGCAGGAAGGGCCGGGCGAGGAATATGTCATCGGCCCGCTCGACGAGCTGACGATCCACGTCTGGCGCAATGACGAGCTTGGCGCGCAGGTGCAGGTCCGCCCGGACGGCCGCATAACCACGCCGCTGGTTGCCGACATGCCCGCCGTGGGCAAGACGCCGACCATGCTGGCCGAGGATATTCGGCTGCAGCTTTCACAGTACATCTCCGATCCGCTGGTCACGGTGATCGTCAACAAGTTTGCCGGCACGTTCAGCCAGCAGGTGCGTATCGTTGGAGCGACACAGCAGCCTGCTTCCTTGCCTTACCGTGCCAACATGACGCTGCTCGACGCGATGATCGCGGTTGGCGGGCTTGGCGAATATGCCGCCGGCAATCGTGCCAAGCTGATCCGTTTCGATCGCACGACCGGCCACCAGCGCGAATACGCCCTGCGCCTCAACGATTTGCTTCGCCGCGGCGAGAGCGAGGCCAATGTGATGCTGATGCCGGGTGATGTCATCATCATCCCCGAAAGCATGTTCTAAGGGAGAGCGTGGCTTGAACCTTCTCCTCGAAGAAGTGCGCGCAGCACTCTGGTCGGTCTGGAACCGGCGCTGGCTCGCTCTGGGCATTGCCTGGGGCGTGTGCCTGCTTGGCTGGCTGGCCGTGGCGCTGATCCCCAATTCCTATGAATCGCATGCGCGTATCTTCGTCCAGCTCGACGATGTGCTGGCCGAACAGATCGGCATTGGCGCTGCCAGTCGCGAGCGCGATATCGATCGGGTTCGCCAGACGCTGGTGAGTGCAGTAAATCTCGAGAAGGTCGTGCGCTCGACGCGGATCGGCGACGAGGTGACCAATGCCGCGCAGATGGAAACTGCGATCGGCAAGCTGGTGGATGAGATTACCGTCGTCAGCGAGGGCGAGAGCCTGTTCGAAATCACCGCCACCAGCGGTCGCGGCGACTACAGCGACTCCGAGAACGCACAATTGGCGCAAGTGATCGTGCAGCGCATGATCGACATCTTCCGTGAAGAAAACCTCGGCGGCTCCCGGGGCGAAATGCGCGAAACGCTCGATTTCCTCGATGCCCAACTTGAAGCGCGCCAGCGCGACCTTGAGGAAGCCGAACAACGCCGCCTGGAATTCGAGGCCCAGCATCCCGAACTGATCGGCGGTGCCTCAGCACTGCTGCAGGAACTCAATTCCAGCCGCTCCGAACTGCGCGGCATCGAGGCCGATATTGCCGCTGCGCAGAGCGCGCTTGCCGCCATCGACGGCCAGCTTGCCAGCACGCCGCGCACCTTGCTGACGCCCGGTTCGGGTGGTCCGCAGGCGCAATTGGCACAGGCCGAAGCCACGCTCTCAAGCTATTACTCGCAGGGCCTGACCGACCAGCATCCCGATGTGGTCGCGCTCAACCGCCAGATTGCAACCCTGCGTGAACGCGCGGCGGCGGATGGCGGAGCAACGGGAACGCCGAACCCGGCTTATACCTCGCTCGCCTCGATCCGTACCGAGCGCCTCGCAAACTTGCAGGCGCTACAATCGCGTGCTGCGGCCTTGCGCTCGGAGATCAGTTCGATCGTCGACAGCCAGGCGCGTGAGCCGGGCGTTGCTGCCGAGGCGCAGCGCATCAGCCGCGATTACGACGTGCTGCGCGAACAATATGACGAGCTGCTGCAGGACCGCGAAGAACTGCGCCTGCGTGGACAGGTCGAGAACGAGCGCAGCGCGATCCAGTTCGAGGTGGTCGATCCGCCGAGCACGCCGCGCTCGCCCGCTGCACCCAACCGGCCGTTGCTGCTGTTTGGCGTACTGTTCGTCGGTCTTGGCGCCGGTGCGGGTACTGCTTTTGCCCTGGGCAAGCTGGGTTCGACTTTCGCCACGGCAAGCCAGCTTGAGCGGACCTTCGACCTGCCCGTGATCGGCACGATCTCGCACACGGTGACCGAAGCCGGTCGCCAGTTGCGCGCGCGCCACACCAAATATTTCGCTGCCGGGGCCGGAGGCCTTGGCGTGTTGTTCGTGGTCTTGCTGGGTGTCGAATTCGTCCAGCGCGGCATGGTGGCGTGAGGGAACAGGCGATGACCGAACACCGCAAGATTCCCGTGGCCGGAGCAAAGCCAGCCGGAAAGTCGCTGTTCGAGCGGGCGGAGAACCTGTTCGAAGGCGATCCCTTCAAGGCTGCGCCCGTGCCGAAGACACTGGCCAGGCCGGTGAATCGCCGGCCCGAGCCCGGGAAGTCCCTGCAGCAGCGCGATGCGACGGTGTCGTCAGAGACGTTTGCACCTGCTGAAAAGGTGGAGAAACTCGCGCCCGCCGCGTCGGTGCGTGTCGATTTCGGCGAAGAGCAGCACCATGTCGATCGCGAATTGCTGGTCAGCAATGGCCTGATCAATCCCGATGGCCCGGTCACCGCGCTGCTCGAGGAATTCCGCATCGTGAAGCGGCAATTGCTCAAGTCGGTGCGCAGCGGCGACAGCGACAAATCGCGACGCATCCTTGTCTGCTCGCCGCTTCCGGGCGAGGGCAAGACTTTCTGTTCCGCCAATCTCGCTTTGGCGATGGCGGCGGAAAAAGATTGCCAGGTCGTGCTGGTCGATGCCGATTTCGCCAAGCCATCCATGCTTTCGCTGCTTGGTCTGCCCAAGGGCCCCGGCCTGATGGACGCGCTGGCCAATTCTTCGATCGAGGTCGAGGATTGCGTTATCCCGACCGATATTGACGGCCTGTTCGTCCTGCCTGCCGGACACCAGACCAATTCCGACAGCGAATTCCTGGCCAGCAAGCGGACCGAGCAGGTGCTCGACCGGCTGACGCGCGGCGCGCCCGAGCGTATCCTGATCTTCGATTCACCTCCTGCCCTCGCTGCATCGCCTGCGGCAGACTTGGCCAACCATGTCGGCCAGGCGCTGGTCGTCACCCGTGCAGACAAGACCGGACAAAGCGCGCTCGAGGATGCATTGACGCTGCTTTCCAACTGTCGCGACATCAAGCTGCTGCTCAACGATGCCAGCTTCAGCCCGAGCGGTCGCCGCTTCGGGGCCTATTACGGTTATGGGAGCTGAGGCGGTGCACTTGACCATCTCTCGCAAGTCGCTCGCCCTGGCTGCCTCGCTTGTCGCTTTGGCCGCGCCGGGAAGCCTGCAGGCGCAGGATCTCGAATTGCAGGAGGCCGAGAACGGCCCGCCGGTGCGCGATACCGGCGTGGTGATCACACCCTATATCGAGGCGATGCAGGTGCTGACTGCCGAGCTTTCGCCCGGCAATGACGTTGTCACCTATACGAGGCTTGCCGCAGGCGTGGATGCCGGGATCTCAGGGCGCAATAGCGCCGCCTCGGTCTCGCTGCGCTATGAGCGGCAGATTGGCTATGGCGATGTCGCCGATAGCGATACGGTCAGCGGGATTGCGCGTGGTTCGCTGGCATTGGTTCCGCGGCGCCTGACTTTCGAGGCGGGCGCGCTGGCATCGCGTACGCGCGTGACGAGCGACGGCTTTACCTCGATTGGCGGAACGGGCGGCGATATAACCTCCACCAGCCAGCTCTATTCGATCTATGCCGGGCCGAGTCTGCAGACCAATATCGACCAGCTTCTGATCACCGGTGCATACCGTATCGGCTATACGCGCGTGGAAGCGCCTGATGCCATCGCGCTTACGCCCGGCAGCGATCCGGTTGATATCTTCGATGACAGTGTGACCCAGTCCGCCAATGTTCGTGCCGGCTTTGCGCCGCGTACCATCCTGCCCATCGGTGTAGGCGTTGGCGCAAACTGGAACAGGCAAGACGTATCCAATCTGGATCAACGTATCGACGACCGGAGTGTGCGCGCCGACGTTACCATTCCCGTTAGCCCGACAATGGCCTTGGTTGGCGGGATTGGTTACGAGGACGTAGAGGTCTCGCATCGCGACGCGGTGCGCGATATCGATGGCGATCCGGTGATCGGTCCCGACGGACGCTATGTCACCGACAAGTCCTCACCGCGCATCATCGCATACGAGACCGACGGCCTGATCTGGGATGCCGGCGTGATGTGGCGGCCGAGCAACCGCACCTCGCTCTCCGCCTCGATTGGGCGTCGCTATGGTTCGACCACCTATTACGGCTCCTTGTCCTATGCTCCCAATGCTCGGACGAGCTTCAATGTCGGCGTTTATGACAACGTCACCAGCTTCGGCGGCCTGTTGCTGAGCGGTCTTGACCAGCTTGGCACCGATTTCGATGCTTTCCGTAACCCGATCACGGGTGATCTTGCAGGTTGCGTGGATTCCACCGAAGGCGGCAATTGCGCGCTCGGCAATCTCGGATCGATCCGCAGTTCGGTCTTCCGTAGCCGCGGCATCAGTGCCAGCCTTTCGCGCCAGACCGGCCGCACCTCCTATGGTGTGGCTGCAGGCTATGATCGGCGCAAATTCATTGCAGCCGCTGGAACCGTTCTCACGGCGCTGGACGGCGTCGTTGACGAGAATGTCTGGCTGGCCGCCTATGCCGGCCAGCAGCTCGATCGTCGCTCCGGTTTGAAAGCCAACGCCTACGTCAATTGGTTCGATAGCGGATACGTTACCGATGGTTCCGGCATGGGATATAGCGCAGCGCTTTCCTATTATCGCAACATCATTGCCGGACTGACGGGTACCGCTGCCGTCGGCCTCGACGGAATCACGCGCGACAGCCTGCCCGATTACACGACAGCATCGGCCCTGCTGGGCCTTCGTTATTCCTTCTGACGGGTCAAAGAGGAGATCAGACCCATGTTTGCAGAATATTACGGCCTCACGGGAAAGCCCTTCCAGCTAACGCCGGATCCGGATTTCTACTTCCGCAGCGTGACGCACCGCAAGGCGCTGTCCTATCTCGGTTATGGCCTGGCGCAGGGCGAAGGCTTCATTGTCATCACCGGCGAAGTCGGTTCGGGCAAGTCCACCCTGGTCGCGCATATGATGGCCAAGGTGGATCCTTCGCAGGTTACTGTCGCCCAGGTGGTGACGAGCAAGCTCGACGAGGACGAACTGGTGCATGTCGTCGCCCATGCTTTCGGTCTCGAAATCGGTGGCAAGGACAAGGCTTCGGCATTGGCAGCCATCGAGGCTTTCCTGCACCAGGAAGCACGCGAGGGTCGTCGCTGCCTGCTCGTGGTTGATGAATCACAGAACCTCTCGGTTCATGCGCTCGAAGAGCTGCGCATGCTTTCCAACTTCCAGCTGGGCAATCACCCGCTGCTCCAGACTCTCCTCCTGGGCCAGCCGGAATTCCGCACCACGCTGCAGGAGCATCCGGACCTCGAACAGCTGCGCCAGCGCGTAATCGCAGCGCATCACCTCGAGCCGATGCAGGAAGCCGAAGTTGCGGACTACATGGCCTATCGCCTGCACAAGGTAGGTTGGGAAGGGAATCCGGATTTCCACGCCGATGTCTGTTTTGGCATTCATGAGGCAAGCGGCGGTATTCCGCGCAAGATCAACCAGATCGCCAATCGCCTGCTACTGCTAGGCGCGGTGGAAGAGCGTTCGGAAATCGACATGGACATGCTCCACGCAGTGCTGGCGGAAATGGCCAGCGAGAGTGCCGTGCCGGCCCCTGCAAAGGCTGAACCTGACCCTGAGATGGAAGTTGAAGGCGAGGTGGAAACCGAAATTGCCCCGGTGATGGCAGAAATCGCCAGGGAAGAGGCCGAGGAGCCGCAGGTTCCCGTGATCGATGCCGAAGTGCTCGACATGCTGCTTTCCGAACGCGACGAGAAGATCGCCGAACTTCAGCAGGCGGTGGTCGAGATGGCCAACCAGCAAGACGAAGTCGTCGCCGCCGCGGTCAATCCTCAGATCGAGGCCATGCAGGCGCAGATCGCCAAGCTCGAAGCCAAGGTGTTCGAACAGGAACGCACGATCCGCCACACGCTGACAATGCTGATCGAGTGGATCGAAGGCGAAATGGATGACAGCCAGACCGAAAAGACCAAGGCTGCCTGACGGGGAATGCACTGTGAATGCGATCACGCTGCAAACCGAACCACTGCAGGCCGCAAGCATCGTCAACGGCCTGTCAGTTGATGTCGAGGACTGGTTCCAGGTCGGCGCGTTCGAAGACGTAATCGAACGCGATGACTGGGCCGGGCTGGACGACCGTGTCGATCGCAATGTCCACGAGATCCTCGACCTCTTCGACGAGGTGGATGCCAAGGCGACTTTCTTCACGCTGGGCTGGGTCGCGCAGCGTCACAGCGCCTTGCTGCGGGAGATTGCCGCGCGCGGGCACGAGATTGCCAGCCATGGCTGGGACCACCAGCGCGTCCACACGATGGATCGCTCCAGCTTCGGGCAGGACATTCTCCGCGCGCGCAAGGAGATCGAAGATGCATCGGGCGCGAAGGTCACAGGTTATCGCGCGCCGAGTTTCTCGATAGACCAGCGTACGCCGTGGGCCTTCGCCGAGCTGGTCGAACAAGGCTATGCCTATTCCTCCAGCGTCGCGCCGATCCAGCATGACCATTATGGATGGGCGGACGCGCCGCGTTTCGCCTTCAAGCCGCTGCCCTGGGCCGATCTGGTCGAGATTCCGGTCACCACCGCCATGTTCGCCGGAAAGCGCCTGGCTGCGGGTGGCGGGGGCTTCTTCCGCGTGCTGCCCTATGGGTTCAGCCGTTGGGCGATCCGCCAGGTCAACCGGCAGGAAGAGCGCCCGGCGATCTTCTATTTCCATCCGTGGGAAATCGATCCGGGTCAGCCGCGCGTGGCAGGTGCGCCGCTTAAGTCGCGGCTGCGCCACTATACGAACCTGGAAAAGATGGCGCCCAAGCTGCGCCAGTTGGTGCATGAATTTTCTTGGGGACGCATGGACAGGCTCGCCGCAGCCGAGGCTGCACGGCTCGAGGTGGAATACGCATGAACGCCCCCTTCGCCCTTGGACGCGAGGCAATTCGCGCAGTCGAGCTGCATGAGCCCGACGAGCTGCGCAGGCTGGAGGGCTTTGTCGCCGATAGCGGCGGTAGCGTGTTCCATCGCCCCGCCTGGTTGCAGGCGGTGGAAGAAGGCACGGGGCAGAAGGCGCTGGGCCTTGTCGCCGAGAAGGGCGGAGCGATTACGGGCTGGCTACCGCTGAGCCTCGTCCATTCGCCGATCTTCGGACGCGTGCTCGCTTCGAGCGGTTTTGCCGTCGAGGGCGGCGTGCTTGCCGACAGTCCTGATACAACAGAGTGCCTGTGCCGCGCGGCTGAAGAACTGGCTTTGCGCCAGTCCTGCAGCACGGTGGAATTGCGCGGCGGCTCGGCGCCTGCCGACTGGGCGATCCGCACGGAAAGCCATTGCGGCTTCATCCGCGAACTTGCCGAGGACGACGAGGCGCAATTGCTTGCCATTCCGCGTAAGCAGCGCGCAGAAGTGCGCAAGGGCCTCAAGAACGAGCTCGAAGTGAGCGTTGGCACGGGCGAGGGGGACCGGGCGGCGCATTATGCCGTCTATGCCGAAAGTGTGCGCAATTTGGGTACGCCAGTCTTCCCGAAAAGCCTGTTCGATGCGGTGCTTCACCACCTAGACGCCGATATATTGACCGTGCGTCATGAGGGTGTGCCGGTCGCCAGCGTGCTGTCGCTTTATCACGGCGGCTCGGTCATGCCCTATTGGGGCGGCGGCACATGGGCAGCTCGCCGCCTGCGCGCCAATGACGTCATGTATTACCAGCTCATGCTCCATGCGCGCGGGCGCGGCTGCACGCATTTCGACTTCGGTCGCAGCAAGACCGAAAGCGGCGCCTACTTTTTCAAGAAGAATTGGGGGTTCGATCCCGAACCGCTTTCCTATGCCAGCTGGACCGCGCCGGGCGCAGAGGCGCGCGATGCCGATCCGACCAGTGCGAAACATGCCGCACGTATCGCGCTGTGGCAGAAGCTTCCGCTTGGGCTGACCAATCGGATTGGGCCGATGATCGCAAAGGGGTTGGGATGAGCGGGGAGATCCTCTTCCTCGCGCATCGACTGCCATTCCCTCCCGATCGCGGCGACCGCATCCGCTCGCATCACGTGCTGGAATCGCTGACAAAGATCGCGCCGGTACATGTCGGCTGCTTCGTCGATAGTGATGCCGACCGGGTACATGTAGGCGAGCTGTCCAAACGCGCGGCAAGCTATTGCGTGGTCAAGCGCGGCAAGCCGTTGGCGCTGGCCGGCGTGGAGGCATTGCTCCATTCGCAGCCGGTCAGCTTGACCGCCTTTGCCAGTAACGAGCTTTCTTCCTGGGTGAACAGGCTGATCGCTTCCGGACGGATCGGGGCGATCTACGTCTTTTCGGGGCAGATGGGACAGTTCGTTCCTGCAAGCTGGAATCGCAGGCTGGTGGTCGATCTGGTCGATGTCGATTCCGCCAAGTTCGAGGCTTATGCCAAGGATGCCAGCCAGCCGAAGAAGTGGCTCCATGCGCGAGAAGGACGCCTGCTTTCGCAGGTCGAGGCAGCACTGGTCCAGCGCGCAGATCACACACTTCTGGTGAGCGAGGCCGAGGCCGATTTGCTGCGCGGCCGCGTGGGCAATGCGGGCAATATCCGCGCCATGGGCAATGGCATCGATGCAGGTCATTTCGATCCCGGCCTTGTCGTGTCCGAACCGGCCATGGCGGGCGAGGGGCCGCAATTGCTGTTCACCGGGCAGATGGACTATCCGCCCAATGTCGCAGCCGTGCAGCGTATGGCGCTGCATATCATGCCGCGTATCCGCGAAACCTATCCCATGGCGCGCTTCCATGTTGTCGGGCGGACTCCTGCTGCAGAGGTCCTGGCCCTGGACGGCAAGAATGGCTGCGTTGTACATGGCCAAGTTGCCGACATGCGACCCTGGCTCGCGGGTGCAGACCTGGTCACCGTGCCGCTGACCATTGCGCGCGGTGTGCAGAACAAGGTGCTCGAAGCCATGGCCATGGCGCGCCCGCTCGTGCTCAGCGAAGAGGCCGCAACGGGTATCGAAGCCGTCAGCGGCGAGCATTTCCAGACCGCCAGTGACGACGTGCAATTTGCTGCCGAGACTCTCGCCCTGCTGGGAGATCGACAGCGCGCAGAGGCAATGGGGCAGGCCGCACGGCAATTCGTGATCGCCAAACAGGGCTGGGAGCCAATGCTGGCAGACCTGCCCAAGCTGATGGGCTTGGATGGATCGCGGGAGGCATCGCGCGATGCCGCTTGATTTAGCCCTCAGGCGTCAGGCTCCCCTGCGCGACATGTTGCCCGAACAATGGCGCAAGCCTTTACTGCGCCTTGCTCTGGGCTGGGCGGTGATCCTGCTGCTCTTCGCGCCGGTCTTTGCCGACATGTTCTGGCAGTACTGGGACAGCTCGACTTACAATCACATCCTCTTCGTGCCCTTCATCCTCGCCTGGCTGGTCAAACTGCGCGGGCCGGAGCTGGTGAGGATGACGCCGCGAGCATGGTGGCCGGGCCTCGTCCCGCTTGCAGGTGCGCTGTTCCTCTGGTTGCTGGGCGAGATTTCGGGCCTTGCCGCTGCAACACATCTTGGCGCGGTCGCCGCCATGCAGTGCGTTGTGCTGGCCTTGCTCGGCCCGCGCATCTTCGCCGCCCTGCTGTTTCCGCTTTGCTACGCCTTTTTCCTGGTGCCGGTGGGGGACGAGCTTGTCCCCACGCTGCAGATGATTACAGCCGAGCTGACCATTGCTCTGACGCATTGGAGCGGGATCCCCGCCGTGATTGAGGGCGTCTTCATCGATACACCCGCAGGCTTGTTCGAAGTGGCGGAAGCCTGCTCGGGCGTGAAGTTCCTGATCGCCATGGTGGCGCTCGGCACGCTTGCGGCCAATGTCTGCTTCGTCAGCTGGAAGCGGCGTGCGGTATTCATGCTTGCCGCGGTGACGTTGCCGATCCTTGCCAATGGTGTACGCGCTTGGGGCACGATCTATATCGCGCAGTCGCAGGGGATCGAATTCGCCGCCGGCTTCGATCACATCTTCTATGGCTGGTTCTTTTTCGCCCTGGTCATGGGGCTGCTGCTGGCGGTGAGCTGGCGCTTCTTCGATCGCAGCGCGTCGGATCGCTTCATCAATGCCGAGGATTACAATTCTCGCATGTTCGCCAAGCTGGAGCGGTTTGGCGGCAGGCCCTCCGCCATGCTCGGTGCTGTCTTGCTGCTCTCGCTCGGCGCGATGGCCTGGTCGGCTCATGCCAAGCAGGTCGCAGTGCCTATACCGCAAGTCATTGCGCTGCCGCCTGTCGAGGGCTGGGAGCAGGCCGACTACGTACCCGCAATCTGGTGGGAGCCGCGTGCCACTGGCGCGGACCATCGCCTGATCGGCACCTATCGGAATTCAGAAGGTGCAGAGATCGATGTCTTCTTTGCGCTCTATGCTAACCAGCAAGACGGCCGGGAGGCCAGTGCCTATGGCGAGGGGGCGTTGAGGCCCGATACCGACTGGCGCTGGCATTCGCCGGGGCCGCAATTGGGGCCGGGCAAGAGCGAGTGGCTGCGCGCGCCCGGTGCGATGCGTCTTGCCGTCACGACATACCGCCATCGCGATTTTCTGGGCGGCAGCGTCGCGCGGCTCAAGCTTTCCAACATGCGCGACAGCCTGCTGTTCGATCCCTATCCGACCATGATGCTGATCCTCTCCGCCCGCGACGGGCAGGGCGTTTCGGCAGAGGATGCCATCGGGCAATTCCTTGCGTCCACCGCTCCGCTCGAGGAGTGGATGGACCGCTTGGCGCAAAACCCCTAACCAGCGCCCATGTGCGGGATCGCGGGCGTCTTCCATTGTGGCACCATGAAGCCGGTCGATCCAGCCCGGGTCGAGCGGATGTGCGACGTGCTGGCTCATCGCGGGCCTGACGGATCGGGTGTCTGGACGGCTCCGGGTGTAGGGCTTGGCCACCGCCGCCTTTCGATCATTGATCTCGAGGGATCGCCGCAGCCCATGCAATCGGCGGATGAGCGCGCCGTCATCAGCTTCAATGGCGAGATATACAATTTCCGCGAATTGCGGCGCGAGCTGGAGGCGCTCGGCGCCGAATTCCGCACTGAAGGCGATACCGAGGTGATCCTCGCCGCCTGGCAGCAATGGGGCGTCGATTGCCTGAAGCACCTGCATGGCATGTTCGTTTTCGCTATTTACGACCGGGCAGACAGGACACTGTTTCTTGCCCGCGATCGTTTCGGCGTAAAACCACTGTTCACCACCATGCTCAGCGATGGCAGCATGGCGTTTTCCTCGGAGTTGAAGGGCCTTCTGACCCATCCGTTGCTGCGCCGCGAGGCCGATCCACAGGCTATCGAGGATTACATGGCCTGGGGCTATGTCCCCGATCATCGCAGCCTGCTGAAGGGTGTCGAGAAGCTACCAGCGGGCCATTATCGCCTGCTAAAGCACGACAGCCCGCCAGCCCCGCCGCGGCGATATTGGGACATCTCGTTTGCCGAGCGTCACAAGGGCAAGGCGAAGGACCTCGAAGCGGAATTGCTGCATCACCTGCGGGAGGGGGTGACATCGCGCATGGTGGCGGATGTGCCGTTGGGCGCTTTCCTTTCCGGCGGTGTGGATTCTTCCAGCGTTGTCGCGCTGATGGCCGAGGCCAGCCGAAAGCCGGTGCGCACATGTTCGATCGGCTTCGATGTCGAGGAGGTGGACGAGACCAACTACGCCGAAAAGGTCGCGCAGCTGTTCGGGACCGACCACGCTGCGCGAACCGTCAGCGCCGACCAGTTCGACGCGGTGGACCGGATCGCGGGTATGTTCGACGAACCCTTTGCTGACGCCTCCGCCCTGCCGACATGGCGCGTGTGCCAATTGGCGCGCGAGAATGTCACCGTGGCGCTTTCGGGCGACGGGGCGGACGAAGCCTTGGCCGGATACCGGCGGCAGGTGTTCCATCACCGCGAGGAGCAATTGCGCCGCCTGATGCCCGAAGCCGTGCGCAAGAACGTGCTCGGTCCTTTGGGGAGGGTATGGCCCAAGGCCGATTGGGCACCGCGTCCCTTGCGCGCCAAATCGACCCTGCTCGGCCTCGCCGGGTCGGGTCCGCATGGTTACGCGCGCAGCGTTTCCGCAGTCCCCCCCGAACTGCGCTTCGCGCTCTATGGCGAAGACCTGGCGCGCGAACTGGGCAGCTACCGCGCCGAATTGCCCTTCATCGAGCGGATGAAGAATGCACCGGCGCGTTCGGGGCTTGACCAGGCGCAATATGCCGACCTGACCTTCTGGTTGCCCGCAGACATCCTCACCAAGGTGGATCGCACCAGCATGGCGGTGGGCCTCGAGGCACGCGAGCCGCTGCTCGATCACCGCCTGGTGGAGTTCTGCGCCGGACTGCCTGAGGGGCTGCGCGTGAAGGGCATGCAGGGCAAGTATCTGCTCAAGAAGGCGATGGAGCGGTACCTGCCGAAAGACATTCTCTATCGGCCCAAGCAGGGTTTCGTGACGCCGATCGCGCAATGGCTGCGTGGGCCGCTGCAGCAGCAGACCCGCGCGATTGCCGCGAGCAGTGCGCTGGCGCGGACGGGCTGGTTTGACAAGCGAGAGCTATCGCGAATGGCCGAGGCGCATATTGTGGGCCGTTCGGACCATTCTCGCCTGTTCTGGCAATTGCTGATGCTCGACAAGTCGCTCGCGCGGCTCGGGATCAATACCTAATCTGCCTCACCATGGCCGAGAGCCATGTAGTCGTCGCTCTGCATTTCCTTGAGCCGGCTGACCGTGCGCTCGAATTCGAAGGCACCGTCGCCTGACGGATAGAGGTTTTCCGGCTCGGCTGCGGCGGTGACGAACAGCTTCACCCTGTTTTCATACAGCGCGTCGATCAGCGTGACGAAACGCGCCGCCTCATTGCGCATGTCCTTGTCCATGCGCGGAATGCCGACAATGATGACCGTGTGATAGGTCTGGGCAATGGCAAGGTAGTCCGACGCGCCGCGTGCTTCCTTGCAGAGCCGTTTGAAGCTGAACACGGCGACGCCCTTGAGGCTCTTGGGCACGAAGAGGGTGCGGCCCCCGCCAAGGTCGAGTTCGCCCGAGGGGACATGCGCCGCATCCTCGGGGTCGAAGTCGGTCAGGCGGAAGAACAACTCGCGCACCTGGTCGGTCGCATCTTTGCCGATGGGGCTGTGCCAGCTTTCCATGCCGCCGATCCGATCGAGCCGATAGTCGGTCGGGCCGTTAAGTTCGACGACGTCGAGCTTCTCGCCGATCAGGTCGATGAAAGGCAGGAAATGCTCACGATTGAGCCCGTCCTTGTAGAGGTCGCGGGGAGGGCGGTTGCTCGTTGTCACCACGGTCACGCCTTCATCCACGATCAGCGCGCGGAACAGCCGGCTCATGATCATGGCATCGGCCGAATTGTTGACCACCATCTCGTCGAAGGCGAGGCAACGGATCTCGGCGGCTATGGCGGAAGCGACCGGCGCGATGGGATCGCCGCTTTCCTTTTCGCGCTCGGCGCGAATGCGCTGGTGCACCTCGATCATGAAGGCGTGGAAATGGACGCGCCGCTTCCCGGGAATGTCGAGCGTCTCGTGGAACAGATCCATCAGCATCGACTTGCCGCGCCCGACACCGCCCCAGAGATAGGCCCCGCGCACGGCATCGCTCTTGCCCGTCAGGCGGCGGAAGAAGCCGGTGCCCTTGCGGGTCTCGAGGTCGTACTGCACGCGCGCCAGCACTTCGGCAGCGGCGCGCTGCTCCGGATCGGGGCGCAATTCGCCCGATGCCAGCAATTCGTCGTAGCGGGAAAGCAGGCGGCTCAGATCTGGCGTTCCGCCATCATCTTCTTGGTTTCGGCAATGGCACGCGCAGGGCTGAGGCCTTTGGGGCAGACATTGGCGCAGTTCATGATCGTGTGGCAGCGATAGAGGCGGAAGGGATCTTCCAGCTCGTCGAGCCGCTCACCGGTCATTTCGTCGCGACTGTCGGCCAGCCAACGGTAGGCCTGCAGCAGGATGGCAGGGCCAAGGAACTTGTCCGAATTCCACCAATAGGATGGGCAGGAGGTGGAGCAGCACGCGCACAGGATGCACTCGTAAAGCCCGTCCAGCTTCTCGCGCTGTTCGGGCGATTGCAGGCGCTCCTTGCCCGATGGCGTGGTGGAGACGGTCTGCAGCCAGGGGCGGATCGAGGCATATTGCGCGTAGAAATGGGTGAAGTCGGGGACGAGGTCCTTGACCACTTCCATATGCGGAAGCGGGGTAATCTGGATATCGCCCTTCAGGTCCTCGATCGCCGTGGTGCAGGCGAGGCCGTTCTTGCCGTTCATGTTCATCGCGCAGGAACCGCAGATTCCTTCGCGGCAGGAGCGGCGGAAGGTCAGCGTCGGATCGATCTCGTTCTTGATCTTGATGATCGCGTCGAGAACCATCGGGCCGCAATCGTCGAGGTCGATCTCGAACAGATCGTAGCGCGGATTCTCCCCGCTTTCCGGATCCCAGCGATAGATCTTGAATTTCTGCACCCGCTTCGCGCCGGGAGCCTTGTGCTCCTTGCCCTTGCCGGTGATCGTGCTGTTCTTCGGAAGCGTGAATGTCGCCATGATTGTCCCGCTTTTCGGCTTTCGCCACCTATCTAGCCTGTGCAACGCATAGGGCAAGGCAGGTCTTGGCGCTTTCGTCGTTCTTCTGGAGATTTCGCCTAACCCCTCACACCTGACACACTGTCCGGAGGCAAGAAAGCGGGCGCCGACGCGCTGCAATGCTCGAAGGGTCGGGATATGGCGGAAAGGCCGTGTTTTCATCATCGCGGCCTTCTCTAGAAATGTCTTATGTTTGTAGGACAGTAAACGTGGACACGAGAACAGATTGGCCGGTGAAGGCCGCGATATTCGGTGCAACGGGAGGAATTGGCGCGGCTCTATGCAGGGTGCTCGTAGACCGCGGCACGATCGTGCATGGCGGCTCTCGCAGTGGCGAGGCCCCTCGGCACCAGTTCGTCAGGCCATTCAGCTTCGACCTGCTGGATGAAGAGAGTATCGCAGCCGCCGTGCGCGATATGGCCGGTGACCCGCCGGACCTGGTTATAGTGGCCACGGGCGTCCTCACACTCCCGGACGGGACAGAACCCGAAAAGGGCATGCGCGCCATTGATCCCGAAGCGATGGCACAGGCTTTTCGAATTAACGCGATAGGCCCCGCCCTTGTTGCAAAACACATGCTTCCGATCCTGCCGCGCGACCGACGGAGCGTGCTTGCCGCCTTGTCTGCAAGGGTGGGTTCAATAGGGGATAATCGCCTTGGAGGGTGGCACTCCTACCGCTCGAGCAAGGCAGCCCTGAACATGCTGGTGCGCAATTTCTCCATCGAAATGAAGCGGACGCATGACCAGGCAATCATCGCCGCCTTGCATCCGGGTACCGTGGATACGCCGCTGTCCAAGCCTTTCCAGGCGAGCTTGCCCAAAGGTCAACTGACCACGCGGCGCGAAGCGGCGTGCAACCTGCTGGATGTCGTCCGCCACCTTCGGCCCGAGGACAGCGGCAAGCTGTTCGACTGGCGCGGTCAGGAAATCGTGCCCTAGGCTTGCAGATTACCTGTTGGCGAGACCTCGGATCGCCCCCTCAGGGAGCGATCAAGGCTGCCCGCGTCCAGGCCTCGGCGCAAATTGTCTCCATCAGGTCTGCATGGCTGAATCCGGCCTGTGCTGCAGCCTTGGCCATGACCTTTTCCGACCACAAATTGCAGTTGAGATTGATTTCGATGAAGTTGATGTCGCCGCTCTTGAGGTCGACGCGGAACTCGATCCGGCCATAGTCGAAGGGCACGAATTCCTGCGCCACCTTCTTGGCCATTTCCTCGATTTTCGGAGCTAGCTCAGGGTGGTCGAAACGCTTGAGGGCAGCCTTTTCCGTATTCGGCACGAGGTCGCGCTTCTCGTAATAGGTCCACAGCTTCTGTGTGTTCTCGCGTTCATACCACAGCATCGGCAGGGCCACGGGCTTGCCGTGAATGGTGATGAAGGCGCACTGGACGTCGTAGCCGTCCAGATAAGGTTCGACGATGGCGTCATGGCCCTGGCCGTGAATGTCGGCGAGGGCATTGGTCACGCCGTTCCAGTCGAACGCATCGGAAATCGCCCAGCTGGCTGAACTGGCATTGGGCTTGATCACCCAGCGGCCATCGGGCGAAGGCGGCAGGTTCGCCTCGTCCAACGGTGCGCCGCGGCGAAAGCAGAACCATGGGGCAGTGGGCACGCCGGCATGGACCGAGACCAGCTTGGAAACGGACTTGTCGTCTCCAAGGCCGCGCAGGAAGGGCATCGCGCCGACATAGGGCAGGCGGTGCATGTTGCACAGGATCGGGATCAGCATTTCCGAATTCACGAAGCCGCCGCGATTGAGCAGCGGGAACACGAAATCGACATCGGGCCGCGTGAACAGCACGTCATAGCTATTGGCGAATTGCAGGTTCAGCCCGAGATTCTCGAGTGTAGTACGCACCTCGTGGTGATAGATCGCATGATTGCCGTCTTCGGGGTGCATCCCGCCGCCCCACAACGCATGCTTGGCCATGAAGAGCATGCGAACGCGCTCCTTGGCTTCCTCGGGAATGCGCAATGGTTCGATATTTGTGGCCATGGTGGGTCCTCGAAAAGGATCTTTGTTGTTTTGCGCCCGCGTAAGCCTGCGCCGCGAACTTGGCAATCACGGAAAAGCGATTTGCCATTTGCAAATTCGCGCATTGGGTTAATGTCTGCGGATAAACGGGGACAAGGATAACAGAATGGGTTTCGGCCGTTGGTACGATGAAACGATCTTGCCGAAGATTGTCGCGGCGGGATGTGCATCGGAAGAAGTTGCGGAGCTGCGCAAGCAGGTTGTGCCGTTGGCACAAGGCAAGGTTTTCGAAATTGGCTGCGGCGGCGGCTACAATCAGGTTCTTTACAATCGCGATGCGGTGACCAGCTTTGCCGGTATTGATCCCAACGTGACCTTGCTCGAAGGTGCTCGTGATCGCGCCCGTGCCAATGGCTGGGAAGCCGATGTGAGGCAGGGTGTAGGAGAGAACATCCCGTTCGGAGATGGCAGCTTCGATACGGTCGTGTGCACCTACACGTTGTGTTCGGTCGATAACCAGGCGCGCGTGCTGTCCGAAATGCGCCGTATCCTCAAGCCGGGTGGGCGCCTGCTCTATCTCGAACACGGCCACGCGCCAGATCCGGGCCCGGCCAAATGGCAGCGCCGGATCGAGCCTGTCTGGAAGAAGTTGATGGGCAATTGCCATCTGACCCGAGAGATCGGCGCTGCAATCCGTCCGGCCGGGTTCGAAGTTGAACCGATTGGCCAGGAATACTTTGAAAAGGCACCCAAATGGGCAGGCTGGATGGAATGGGGCGTGGCGCGCAAAGTCGGCGCGTAAGCTAGTTCCAGTTCGCAATCTCGGGCCTGGGGATGTTCATCCCCAGGCGCTTGCCCAGCACCCATTCGCAAATCGCGTAGGTGCGTTCATTGTCGACATCGATGGCCAGAGCACCATCCTCGAAGATGACGGGCGCCAGCTTGGCGCCAAAGCGTTTACCTGCACGGGCAAGGCCGGCGGGCATGGTTATGAGGCCGAAACGCATCATCAGGATGTTGAGCAAACCGAAGGCGCGTACCATGCGTCCCTTGTTGGCCTGGAACTGCCCGCCTTCGCGGAAGATTTCCGCCGCCTTCAGCCCCTTGCGGTTCGCCAGTCCGTAAAGGTTGCAATTGGCATAGCCCGCATCCTTGAATTCGTAGAAGCCGCGTTGACCCTTTTCGTGCACTGCGTGGACCCGCTCGCGGGTCGTGACACCGATCACGCCGTCCATCTCGCGCAAGGCGGCACGGACCTGCTCGAAACCATCATGCGTCAGCAGCACATTGTCTGCCGTGGTAATGATGAAGGGGCCTTCTTCCCCCTTTGTTGCCACCAATACGCTCTCAACGATGTTTGGATCGCTATCGACCAAAGTGATCGGTGTTCCGCGTTCACGGAAAGGCGTGATCACTTGGTCGACTTCTTCCTGACCATCGGGCTCCAGCACCACGCGGATTTCGCGAATGGCGGGAAGCGTGGTGAGCGTTTCCAGCACATGCGCGATCAGCGGTCGTTCGCAGATCGGCACGAGGCATTTGTGGCTGACGCCGGCGCGGCTGGCGAGGGGATTGACCACGCCCGTGCGCTGCGCGGCAAGCACGATGATCGTGACCGGTTGCGGGTCCATGCGGGGTCTCCTGCGATGTCCGTCGATCAGTTGCCGAACGTGCGTTGCCACCAACCGCCGCGCTTCGCGTCACCATCGTCCGCATCGCCGTCGGCTGCATCCTGCGTGTCGCCATTGGCGTCGTTAGCAGCTTCGACCGGTGCTTCGCTGGCGGTTTCCGCGGGCTTTTCGGCCTTGGTCTTTCGCGAGGAACGCTTGGGCTTGGCTTCGTCTGCTTCGACAACGGCTTCGGCCGGTTCTTCCGTTACTTCGGCTTTGCTGTCCGCGGGCTTCTTCCGGCGAGTGCGGCGCTTGGGCTTTTCCTCGCTGGTTTCGGCTTCGGGCGTTTTTTCTCCGGAACTTTCGCCGGCCTCTTCAGTCTCGCTTGCGGCGGGCTTCTTGCGACGCGAGCGGCGTTTGGGCTTCGCCTCCTCTTCGCCAGCTTCCTCGGCAGGCGCTTCTTCCGGCGCTTCGGATCCGGATTCTTCTGTGCTTACAGCGTCTTCGTCCGATGCGCCTTCATCGTCACTGTCCTGCCTGCGGCGGCCTCGGCCACGGCCTCCGCGGCGGCGACGCTTGCGAGGCTTCTCTTCGTCGGAGGTTTCTTCATCGGAAGAGCGGTCTTCGCCTTCGGCTTGCTCATCGTCGCCATCCTGGTCGGCAGAGGCGCTGTCCTCGTCCTGCTCGTCGCGATTGCGATTGCGGTTCCGACCACGTCCTCCGCGTCGACGGCGGCGGCGCTTCTTGCGCGGTTCGCCGTCATCGTCTTCCTCGGACGTGGTGTCATCATCTTCGTCATCCTCGATCTCGATTCCGTCGTCATCGTCGACGATCGGTTCGAATTTCGGGGCCTCGGTCGGGCGCGGGCCGGAGGAAGAGACGCGCATCTTGGCACCTTCATCCTCGCCCTCGGGAACCACTTCAACCGAAACGCCATAACGCTGTTCGATCTCGGCGAGGTCGGCGCGCTTGGCGTTGAGCAGGTAAACGGCAGCTTCGGTGGAAGCGTAGAGTGTGATTACCGTGCCTTTGCCCTTGGCTGCTTCGTCCTCGATCAGGCGGAGCGCAGACAGGCCGGCAGAAGAGGCGGTACGGACCAGGCCGGTGCCGTCGCAATGCGGGCAGGAGCGCGTTGTCGCCTCGAGCACGCCGGTGCGCAGGCGCTGGCGGCTCATTTCCATCAGGCCGAAGCCGGAAATGCGGCCCACCTGGATGCGCGCGCGGTCATTCTTGAGCGCATCCTTCATCGCCCGCTCGACTTTGCGGACGTTGGAATTGTGCTCCATGTCGATGAAGTCGATCACGACTAGGCCGGCCATGTCGCGCAGGCGCAACTGGCGGGCAATTTCGCGCGCCGCCTCGAGATTTGTATGGAGTGCCGTCTGCTCGATGCCGTGTTCTTTGGTGGAACGGCCCGAGTTGATGTCGATCGAAACGAGCGCTTCAGTCGGATTGATGACCAGATAGCCGCCCGATTTGAGCTGCACGACCGGTTCATACATGGCCGAAAGCTGGTCTTCCGCGCCGTAGCGCTGGAACAGCGGCACGGGGTCGGAATAGGCTTTCACGCGTCGCGCATGGCTCGGCATGAGCAGCTTCATGAAATCCTTGGCGGAGCGATACCCTTCCTCGCCCTCGACCACGACTTCCTCGATCTCGCGATTGTAGATGTCGCGAATGGCGCGCTTTATCAGGTCCGAATCCGAATGGATCAGTGCCGGTGCGGAGGATGTCAGCGTGTTCTCGCGAATCTCGTCCCACAGGCGGGCGAGATAATCGAAGTCGCGCTTGATCTCGGTCTTGGTGCGCTGCAGGCCTGCGGTGCGAACGATCAGGCCCATGCTCTTGGGCAGGCTCAGTTCGGAAACGATCTGCTTAAGGCGCTTGCGATCCGAACCGTTTGAAATCTTGCGAGAAATTCCGCCACCATGGCTGGAATTGGGCATCAGCACGCAATAGCGGCCGGCCAGCGAAAGGTAGGTGGTGAGGGCAGCACCCTTGTTGCCGCGCTCTTCCTTGACGACTTGCACCAACAGTACCTGGCGGCGCTGGATGACGTCCTGGATCTTGTAGCGGCGGCGAAGTGCCTGGCGCTTCGCCCGCAGCTCGTCCATTTCCTTGGCGCGGCTGCCGCGGCGACCCTGGCGGCGACCGCGTCCGCGACGTCCGCGCGAAGAGCGGGAGCCGGAACCCTCTTCACCGGAATCTTCTTCGCTTTCGTCCGACGCCTCTTCAGCCTCGTCTTCGCTGGCAGCTTCGTCTTCGGAAGAAGCTTCTTCGGTTTCCGCTTCCTCGCCATTGGCGAGCTGGCCGTCCTCTATCGTGGCGACATCGTCCTTTTCGGACGTGTCGATTTCCTCGACGCCGGCTTCGTCCTCGTCTTCGTCGTCGCGATCGTCGATGACATCTTCGTCGAGATCGTCATCCTCGTCCTCGGCAGCGCGGAGAGCAGCTTCTTCCTCGGCGTGGGCCTGCTCCTCGGCGAGCAGTGCGGCCCGATCCTCGGCAGGGATCTGGTAATAGTCGGGGTGGATCTCGCTGAATGCGAGGAAGCCGTGCCGATTGCCGCCGAAATCGACGAATGCAGCCTGCAGGCTGGGTTCTACGCGGGTAACCTTGGCGAGATAGATATTGCCCTTGATCTGCTTGTGTTCAGCAGATTCGAAGTCGAATTCCTCAATCCGGTTGCCTTTGAGCACCGCCACCCGGGTTTCTTCCGGGTGGCGCGCATCGATCAACATGCGCGTTGCCATTGAATTTTCTCCAGGCATGGAATCCCCGCCGAGACGCGATCGTCTGCGAGGCATGCCGACATGTGTGAATTTCCCGTGCGGCGGGCTTGAGTGCGCGCGCTGCAGAGGAAGGATATTGGGCGCGTCCGCTGCTGTGCTGGCGGATGGCGCTGCGGAATGTGTCTGTCACAAAGGGAAGGCGCAGGGTTTGCGTCTGCGCTCGGGCTACCGACGCCATACGACAATCGACTGATTGCGCTCTGGCGACGGGGCTCTGGCTTCTCATTGTGGCATCAACCTGTAATCATTGCCGGAATGGTCAGGAATGACGTTCCGGAGAGGCCGCAAGACAAGTTTGCCCCGGGCTCGTGAAGGGCTAGCATTTGGGGAAAGCATCGGCAACCATATTGCGCGTTAAGGTAAATTTCCCTTGGATTAGGGTAATAGATCGAGGGAAACGCCGGAAATGGCTGGGTAGGCTCGTTACGTGTTCTGGTACCGACTGCAAATCGCGCTGCTGTTCCTGTTCCCGGTAATCCTGCTGGCAGGCTTCTACGTCTTCGGGCGCGCCATTCCGGTTCCCTATCTCGGCCGTGAATATGTCATCACTCTCGAACTGGCAGAGCCGGGTACGACGCTGGCCTTGCCGGAGATACAGGGACCGGACGATCAGGACAGGCCGTTGCTGGTTATCGATGCCGGGCATGGCGGGCATGACCCCGGCGCCGTAGGTACGTCCTATCGCGAGAAGACCGTCGTGCTGGCGCTGGCGCGCATGCTGCGCGATCAACTGCTGACTGAAGGCGGCATACGCGTTGCGATGACGCGGGACGACGACCGCTACCTGGCACTGGCAGAGCGTGTCGCGATTGCCCGCGGCCTGGGCGCAGACCTGTTCATTTCGATACATGCCGATTCAGCGGGTGAGCAGGGCGAAGTGAGCGGCGCCAGTATCTACACGCTCTCCGACGAGGCGTCTTCCGAGGCTGCGGCCCGTTTCGCCGCCCGGGAAAACGAGGCTGATGTCGTGAACGGCGTGGTGATGTCCGGCCAGAGCGAAAGCGTGAACGCGATACTGGTCGAACTCTCGCAACGCCGCACATCGGCAGACTCTCTGGAATTCGCGCAGCTCATCCTGCGTGAAGGCGAAGAGGAGATGGCCTTCCATCCACAGCCCTTGCGCTCCGCTGCGCTGGGAGTTCTCCGCGCGCCCGACGTGCCTTCCGTCCTGTTCGAGGCAGGCTTTATCTCCAATTCGCGCGAAGCGCGGCGTCTTGCCTCGCATGAAGGACAGCGCAGCTTCGCGTTGGCACTGGCGCGCGCGGTACGGATCTTCATGGCAACACGGAGCGTGGCAGAGGAAGCGGCCTGATCCCCGCAAATCCCGTCGATCACGGGCTATTCATTCTGGCGCCATCCTTTTGCGTCATGCTAGAAGGCAGACATGTCGCACATCGCACAAGACAAGGCACAGCACTGGCTGAGAGAGGTTCGCCGCATGCTAGCGAACCTTTCGGCATGGTTTGACAGGAGCTGGCAGGCGAGCCGCAAGTTTCGCATCGGCTTCTGGGTTCTGGCCGCAGGCTTCCTGGTGCTGGTTGCGGGCTGGTTCCTGCTTGCG
Source organism: uncultured Altererythrobacter sp. (assembly GCA_913056125.1). Lineage (GTDB taxonomy): Bacteria > Pseudomonadota > Alphaproteobacteria > Sphingomonadales > Sphingomonadaceae > Alteraurantiacibacter. Next base: position 421,191 of record CAJXNC010000002.1, on the reverse strand, counting down.
CGTGACCTGCCCGATGCGGAAAACTTGCTCGATTACGAACCGAACCTGCCCACCGTGGTGCGCGGCGTCGATGGTGAGATCGTCCACCGCTACGAGCGAGAGCGGCGTATAGAACTGCAGTACAAGGACCTGCCGACACAGCTGGTCAATGCCTACACGTCGGCGGAGGACAAGACCTTCTGGAGCCATGGTGGCATCGATGCCGGTGGCTTCGTCGGTGCAGTCATCGACTATGTCAGCAAGATCGGCACCAATGAGCGGGCGGTGGGCGGTTCGACCATCACCCAGCAGGTGGCCAAGAACATCCTGCTGAACGACGACTATTCGATCATCCGCAAACTGCGCGAGATGATCCTCGCGACGCGCATCGAGAGCGTGCTCTCCAAAGAAGAAATTATCACCCTCTATCTCAACGAGATACCGCTTGGCCGGCGCAGTTTCGGCGTCCAGGCCGCCGCGCTTGCCTATTTCGACAAGGATGTGGACGAACTCGAACTGCATGAGATGGCCTATCTGGCGATCCTGCCCAAGGCGCCGGAAACCTATAGCCGCGAAGCGAATTACGGTGAGGCGCGGGTGCGCCGCAACATCGTGCTCGACCAGATGGAGGACAATGGCCACATCAGTGCTGCCGAGCGCGATGCGGCCAAGGCCATGCCGCTTGGTATCGTCCAGGGGCAGCGCCGGAGCCGTTCGGCCGATGCGGGTTATTTCCTGGAGGAAGTGCGCCGCCAGCTGATCGGGCTTTATGGTGAAGAGGCCGAGGACGGCCCGCACAGCGTGTATGCCGGTGGTCTATGGGTGCGGACATCGCTCGATACCGAAATGCAGGATGCAGCGCGCAATTCGTTGCGTGCGGCGCTTTTGCGCTATCACGGCAACAGGGGCTGGTCCGGCCCGATCGCCACGATCAATCCGGCCAATGGCGATTTGAAGCAACAGCTCGCCAGCTCCTACATCTCGATCAATTACGAAGACTGGCGGATCGGTGTCGTGACCCAGCGTGTCGGTGGTTCTGCGACGGTAGGGTTCACCGATGGCAATGAAGGTCCGCTGTCAGGCGTGCCCGATGCGCTGAAGGTCGGTGACGTGATTGCCGTTTCTCCCGCCGATGGTGGCTACCGCCTGCGTACAGTACCAACAGTCTCCGGCGGCTTCGTGGCACAGGATCCCTCGACCGGGCGCGTGCTTGCCATGCAGGGCGGTTTCGACAGTCGCCTGGGCGATTTCAATCGCGCGACGCAGGCCAATCGCCAGCCCGGATCGACCATCAAGCCTTTCGTCTACGCTACCGGCCTCGAGAACGGGATGACGCCTGCGACCATGGTCCCGGACAGCCAGTATTGCTACTATCAGGGCGCCAATCTGGGCGAACATTGCTTTACCAATTTCGGCAATTCCGTAGGCGGCGGCGAACACCCGATGCGCTACGGGCTTGAGCAGTCCAAGAACCTGATGACGGTTCATATCGCCATGGATAGCGGGATGGAAAACGTCATCGATACGTTCGAACGGGTGGAAATTGCCGAACCGGGTACCTACCCGGCCTATCCCGCCATGGCACTGGGATCGGGCGATACGACCGTGTTGCGCATGGTCAATGCCTATTCGGCGCTGGTCAATCATGGGCGGTTGAACGAGCCGACGCTTATCGATTTCATCCAGGATCGTGATGGCAAGGTGATTTGGCGCGCAGATGAGCGCGAATGCCCGAACTGCAACATGGCGGAATGGGACGGTTCGGCCATGCCGCGGCTCAGGCCGACCGGCAGGCAGGTGATGGATCCGCGCACAGCTTTCCAGATCGTCCACATGCTTGAAGGCGTTGTCCAGCGCGGTACCGCTACCAGGCTGCGCCCGCTCGGAATTCCGCTTTTCGGAAAGACCGGCACCACTAGCGGTCCGACCAATGCCTGGTTCATGGGCGGGTCTCCCGACATCGTGGCGGGCACCTATCTCGGCTACGACCAGCCCCGCAATCTCGGTGGCTGGATCGAAGGCGGCAATACGGCGGCCCCGATCTTCAAGCAGTTCGTGGAAGAAACGCGCGATCGCTGGAGCGGGCGTCCGTTTACGGCTCCCGAAGGCGTGCGCATGGTGCGGATCGATCGCCGAACGGGCAGCCGCGTCTTCGATGCATGGCCGACCGACGACCCGCTATCCGGTGTCATCTGGGAGGCCTTCAAGCCCGATACCGAGCCGCGTCGCGGCGGCCAGCAGGAAGAGATCGATGCGATGCGCGAGCTTGTGCTGGCGCAATTGCGACGCATGCGCGATGGTGCCAACTCGGCGATCCCGGCCAATACCAACAGTCCGGAAAATTTCGTCGAAGAGCAGGGCGGTTTCTACTGAGTTCAGTCTGTCGCTGGACTTGGCGAGTGGGGAGGTTCAATAGAGCGGTTATGAAGAAGTTCCTGATTGTTGCCGTTGCAGCACTGACGACCCTTGCAACCGGCGCTCCGGCCTCGGCTGCCCTGCAGCAGGGAGCCAATGCGCCGACCTTCCAAACCACAGGTGCTCTGGCGGGCGAGACATTCTCCTTCGATCTCGCTCAGGCGCTGCGTGACGGGCCGGTCGTGCTCTATTTCTTCCCCAAGGCATTTACGCAGGGCTGCACGCTTGAAGCCAATGCCTTTGCCGAAGCGATGGGTGATTTCGAAGCGGCCGGCGCGCAGGTGATCGGCCTCTCGGCGGATGACATCCCGACATTGCAGCGCTTCTCGACCGAGGAATGCCGCGATGCCTTCCCTGTAGGACAGGCCAGCGCCGCGATTATCCGCGATTACGACGTGGCTTTTGGTCAGGGCGACATGAGCAATCGCACCTCGTATGTCATTGCGTCAGACGGCAGGATCACCATGGTCCATTCGGACCTCGACTGGCGCGAACATGTCAGCCTTACGCTGGCTGCGGTGCGCGCGCTCGAGAGCTGACCAGGCTGCGCTGACAGGACCTGCCGGCCGGATTCGCGTCCGGCCTTTTCCCCTTCCCCGAACCCTTTACCTGCGCGAGATCGCGCAGCCTGATTGAATTGGAGAATTTGCCATGCGTGCCGAAGGGCAGGCCCATATTGACCGGATCGAGGCGGCACTGGCGCTCGTGCGCAAGTCGCTCGACTGGGATCGCGCGTTGCGGCGTCTCGACGAGCTCAATGCCCGCGTCGAGGATCCGGACCTGTGGAACGATCCCAAGCAAGCACAGGCGATTACGCGCGAGCAAAAGCAGCTCAAGGATGCAGTCGGCACGGTGAACGAGATTTCCTCGGAGATGGCCGACGCCGTGGAATTCATCGAACTGGGCGAGGCAGAGGACGATGAGAGCGTGGTCAATGACGGGCTGGCGACGCTGGAAGCGCTCGCCGAACGCGCCGACAAGGACAAGGTCAATGCGCTCTTGTCCGGCGAGGCCGATGGCTACGACACCTATTTGCAGATCAATGCAGGTGCGGGCGGTACCGAGAGCCAGGACTGGGCCGAAATGCTCATGCGCATGTATGTCCGCTGGGCCGAAAAGCGCGGCTTCAAGGTCGAAACCGTCGAATACCAGGCTGGCGAGCAGGCAGGCATCAAGTCCGCCACGCTGCTGATCAAGGGCGAGAACGCCTATGGTTACGCCAAGACCGAAAGCGGCGTGCATCGCCTCGTGCGCATCAGCCCCTATGACAGCTCGGCGCGCCGCCACACATCGTTCAGTTCGGTCTGGGTCTATCCGGTGATCGACGACGACATCAATATCGAGATCAACGAGGGCGACCTCAAGATCGATACTTATCGCGCATCGGGTGCAGGCGGGCAGCACGTCAACACCACGGACTCGGCGGTGCGTATCACGCATATTCCCTCCGGGATCGTTGTTGCCAGCCAGAACGATCGCAGCCAGCACAAGAACCGCGCCACCGCGATGAACATGCTCAAGGCGCGCATGTATGAGGCCGAACTGGCCAAGCGCGAAGCGGAAGCGGCGGGCGAATACCAGGAAAAGACCGAGATCGGGTGGGGGCACCAGATCCGTTCCTACGTCCTGCAGCCCTACCAGATGGTCAAGGATCTGCGCACCGGCACCACCTCGACCGCGCCCGGCGATGTGCTCGATGGCGATATCGACGATTTCATCGCCGCAGCGCTTGCGCAAAGGGTGACCGGCGAAGCGGTCGAAGTGGAGGATGTGGAGTAAGGCTCCTTTTCGCTCGGAGCGAAACTGCCTATCCTCCCTGGTCGAGCCATGAAGAAGATATTTGCCCTTTGCTCCTGCCTGCTGGCTGCTTCGACACTCCTGGTTTCCGCGTGCAAACCGGCGGAGGAGGACCGTCCTCTCACGGCGCGCGATTTCCCGCGTGCCTATCGCCCGGTTTCGGACACGGGCAGCAATGCCTTCTCGACCGAGCAGATTCGCGACGACCGGCGCGAGGCGCAAACGGTCATGGATGAAGCTAATATCACGCGCGGTATGTCGGTCGCCGATATCGGGGCGGGTGAAGGCTACTACACCGTCCGTCTCGCAGCGCGCGTTGGCGAGACCGGCCGCGTACTCGCGCAGGACATCGACGAGAGTGCCTTACGCCGCCTCGGCACGCGTGTGGAGCGCGAGCGGCTCGACAATGTTTCGATCAAGCTTGGCGCGGCCGACGACCCGCGCCTTCCGGACGACAGCTTCGATCGCATCTTCCTCGTGCACATGTATCACGAGGTGACAGAACCCTATGCCTTCCTCTGGCGCATGCGTCCGGCATTGCGCGAGGGCGGGCAGATCATCGTGGTCGATGTGGATCGGCCAACCAATCAGCACGGCATCGCGCCGCAATTGCTGTTCTGCGAATTCGAACGGGTGGGCTTCCGTCTTGTCGAATTTGTCCGTAAGCCGGAAATCGCTGGCTATTATGCGCAATTCGAGGTTGCAGGCGACAGGCCTGAACCACATGAGATTGAGCCGTGCGTCCAGCCGGGGGATGAAGGCAGCAGCTTCTCCACGGAAGGCGACGGGAAGGAATTTGGATAATTCATGAGTTTCAAGGGACTTAAGCCGATATCTTACGGCGGCAAGGAAGTTTGGCCGTTGATAGAGGGTGGCAAGGGTGTTTCAGCCACCAACCATGCCAGTTCCGGCGCCTGGGCGGCTGCCGGCGGCATTGGCACGGTCAGCGCCGTCAATGCCGACTCCTACGATGCCGAAGGCAAGATCGTGCCGCAGGTCTATCACGCCCTGACGCGCAAGGAACGCCACCAAGAGCTGATCCAGTACGCCATCGATGGCGCGGTGGAGCAGGTCAAGCGTGCCTATGACATTGCCGGGGGCAAGGGTGCGATCAACATCAACGTGCTGTGGGAAATGGGCGGCGCGCAGGAAGTGCTCGAAGGGGTGCTTTCGAAGACGCGAGGCCTCGTCACTGGCGTCACTTGCGGTGCCGGCATGCCCTACAAGCTGTCCGAGATCGCCGCGCGCCACAATGTGAACTATTTGCCGATCGTTTCGTCGGCTCGCGCTTTCCGGGCGCTGTGGAAGCGCGCCTATCACAAGGTCGCCGACCTGATGGGCGCGGTCGTCTATGAAGATCCCTGGCTGGCGGGTGGCCATAACGGCCTCTCCAATGCCGAGGACCCGACCAAGCCCGAAGATCCCTATCCTCGCGTCAAGGCGCTGCGCGAAACCATGCGCGCAGAGGGTGTGAGTGAGGACGTGCCGATCGTCATGGCGGGCGGCGTGTGGTTCCTGCGCGAATGGAATGACTGGATCGACAATCCCGAGCTGGGCAGCATCGCCTTCCAGTTCGGAACGCGTCCGCTGCTGACGCATGAAAGCCCGATCCCGCAGGGGTGGAAGGATGCGCTGCGCGAGCTCGAACCGGGCGATGTCTTGCTGCATCGTTTCAGTCCGACCGGTTTCTATTCGTCGGCGGTGCGAAATCCCTTCCTGCGCAATCTCGAAGCGCGCAGCGAACGCCAGATCCCTTACAGCCGCGTCGAAGCGGGCGAGCACACGGTGCAGCTCGATGTCGGAGTGAAGGGCAAGAACTTCTGGGTTACGCCCAAGGATCGCGAACGCGCGCGCCAATGGGCCGCACAGGGCCATGACCAGGCGCTCAAGACGCCCGATGACACGGTGGTGTTCGTAGGAGCCGAGGAGCGCGCGGACATCCGCAAGGATCAGGCCGATTGCATGGGTTGCCTGTCGCATTGTGGTTTTTCGTCCTGGAAGGACCATGACGATTTCACCACCGGGCGCCTCGCCGATCCGCGCAGCTTCTGCATCCAGAAAACGCTGCAGGATATTGCCCATGGCGGACCGGTGGATGAGAACCTGATGTTTGCCGGCCATGCGGCCTATCGCTTCAAGCAGGACCCGTTCTATTCGAACAATTTCACCCCGACGGTGAAGGAACTGGTCGACCGCATCCTGACGGGGGACTGATCGGATACGAGAGAAGCAAAGGGCCGGAGGAGCAATCGCTCTTCCGGCCCTTCTTGTTGGTGCGATGGCTTCCTTGCGTCAGTCGAATTCCCAGCCGCGTTCGCCGTGGCTCGAGATATCGAGGCCGAGTACCTCGTCATCTTCCGACACCCGCATCGGAACGAAGAGGTTGATGCCGAGCGCAATCAGCGCGGTGACGACTGCCGAGAACAGTGCGACGACGATAACCGCCACGGCCTGCGCGCCCATCATGGATGCCATGCCCATGCCTTCGGCATAGCCGACACCGCCGAGGCTTTCGGACATGAAGATGCCGAGCAGGAGTGAGCCGAGCATGCCGCCCACGCCGTGCACGGCGAAGACGTCGAGCGAATCGTCGATATGCAGCTTCATCTTCACCAGCTGGATCGCGCCGTAGCAAACCACTGCGGCGGCCATGCCGAAGAGGATCGCGGCTCCGGGCGAGACGAAACCGGCAGCAGGCGTGATGGTGGCAAGGCCGGCAATGGCGCCCGTGGCAAAGCCCACCGTGGTCGGCTTGCCGAAGGAAATACGCTCGATCAGGATCCAGGTCAGGGCAGCGACGCTGGCCGCAACGTGGGTGTTGATGATCGCATCGGAAGCGTCGGCGGTTGCCGACAGGGCAGATCCGCCATTGAAGCCGAACCAGCCGACCCACAGCAGCACGGCGCCGAGCATGGTCATGCCCGGGGCGTGCGGGAGCAGTGCGCTGGAAGGGAAGCCCTGGCGCTTTCCTAGCAGGAGCGCGATGACCACTGCCGAGACGCCCGCCGTCGTGTGGACAACGATGCCGCCGGCAAAATCGAGTACACCGAAGGCTGAGAGCCAGCCGCTACCCCAGACCCAATGGGCCACCGGTGCGTATACCAGAAGGCCCCAGATTGCGCAGAACAGGATCACCCATGAAAAGCGTGCACGATCGACCCAGGCACCAACCATGAGGGCAGGGGTGATCGCGGCGAAGGTCATCTGGAACAGGGCGAAAGTGCTCTCCGGGATGGCAAGACCTTCATAGACAGGTGCCAGATCGTACAGCATCCAGTGCTGTCCACCGCCGAGCCACCCGTGCGTCACATTGCCGAAGGCAAGGGTGTAGCCGACAACGACCCACAAGGTGGATGCGATCGCGGCAATGGCGCCGACCTGCAGGAAGACCGAGAGAAAGTTCTTGGAGCGAACGAGCCCGCCATAAAACAGGCCAAGGCCGGGCAGGGTCATCAGCAGGACCAGTGCGGCGGAGACGAGGATCCACGCCGTGTCTCCGGCGTTTTCCACTACTTCGACCGTATCCTGGGCACGGAGCGTGACTGGCATTGCGGCGAGCGCCGCGAAAGCTGCGAATTTGCGAAACATGATTTCCCCCTGCAAGCCCGCTCTTTCGGCGGGATTCCTTCTCCGTCATGCTGTTAGGACACAAAATGGCGAATGGGCAAGCCATCCGCTCCCAGTGCTTGATGCGAATCCGCAGGAAAGGTTATCGCTGCTTCATGAGACACTTCGGAACGGCAATTCTTGCGGCACTCGGGGCACTATCCTGTCTGCCACAGCTGGCAGCTGCACAGGCTGCCGAGGTCCCATATTGGGCCAGCCTCGATGACGAAGAAGTCTATATGCGGGTGGGGCCGAGCCAGAATTTCCAGATCAAGTGGGTGTACAAGCGCAACGACCTGCCAGTGAAGGTGATCCGCCTGCAGCAGGGCTGGCGCCTGATCGAGGAGATGGATGGGACGCAAGGCTGGGTCTTCAACAGCCTGCTCAGTCGTGAACGTCATGCCATCGTCGTCGGCGAATCGGTTACTCCGATGCGCGAACTGCCAAGCGAGGATTCGCCGCTTCGCTGGAACGTCGAACCCGGAGTTGTCGGCTCGCTGGGCGATTGCAACGAAGGTTGGTGCGAATTCGACGTCGATGGCAGGTTTGGGTGGGTCGCCGAAAACCGCTTGTGGGGTGCCGGCGAACCCTGAATTGCGTCAGCTTGCGATCGGGGTCTTGGTCATGGTCATCTGCTCGCCGCCTTCCGCGGTAACGACGACCGTGCCGTCCTCGGCAACGGGTCCGACACCGAAACATTCCGCCGGCTGAGCTTCCTCGCCTTCTGCAGGCTCGTAGCTGAAGCAGGCCTTGTTATCGACGATCTCCCAGGTTCCCTCACCGATGATCTCTCCATTGGCGGTGTCGATATAGGTCCCGTCGAGGTTCAGCGTCGAAATCATGTCCCCATCCTCGCCGGATGCTACATAGGTGCCGGCAAGCGATTCCATGGTCGCTTCTTCGACTTGTACAACTTCATCCGCCTCGGAGATCTGGTCTCCAATGAGGGCGTCTTCGCCTCCGCAAGCAGCAAGAGCCAAGATACCGGTGAATGCGAGCAGCTTTTTCACAGCGAGTTCCCCAAAACTATCTGATGCCGCTGGATAGAGCACCCGGCGGCCAAGACACAAGCGCCGTTCAGGCTGCTTCGTCGGTTGTGACGGGTCGGACGGTAGCGACATTCCCTTCGTCGGAGGTGGTCTGCATGCTGCCATCCTCTTGCACCGGGCCATCGAGGAAGCAGTTATGGCCCTCGACGCCTTCGACGACGAAGCAGGTCTTGCCGTCCTGCATAAAGATCGTCCCGCCTGTCGCTGTTCCGTCGGCAGCGACGCGCGAATAGGTCATCCCCGGATGGATCGTGATGGTGTCGATATCGCCGTTCGCATGCTCAACAGTGTAGTCACCCGGTGCCACGGCTTCGAAGCCCGGTTCGTCTCCGGCCAGAACGCTGTCTGCTGCAGCTTCGTCCATCTCGCTTGCGGCGGGTTCGCTCGTATTGCCGCCCGTACAGGCAGCAAGGGCAAAGGCGCTGGCTATGGCGATGATCTTCTTCATGCGATCCTTCTCCTCTCTTGGAACCCGACCCGTACAGGGCAGGTCTCAGGAGAGGAAACCAATAAGGATCAGGCAAGTTCCACGGCAATGGCCGTGCCTTCGCCGCCGCCAATGCACAGCGCCGCGACACCACGCTTGAGGCCGCGCGCCTCGAGGGCTGCCACCAGCGTAACGATGATGCGCGAGCCGCTGGCACCAATCGGATGGCCCAGCGCGGTCGCGCCGCCATTCACGTTGATCTTGGCGTGGTCGATGCCGATGTCCTTCATCGCGAACATGGCGACGCAGGCGAAAGCCTCGTTCACTTCCCACAGGTCCACGTCGTCGACCGACCAGCCGGCCTTGTCGAGCACCTTCTTGATCGCGCCGACAGGGGCGGTGGTGAAATCCTTCGGCTCCTGCGCGTGCGCAGCCATGGAGATGACGGTGGCGACGGGCGTCAGGCCCTTTTCCGCTGCGGTGCTGGCGCGCGAGAGGACGAGGGCGGCTGCACCGTCAGAGATCGAGCTGGAGGTCGCAGCGGTGATCGTTCCGTCCTTGGCGAAGGCAGCGCGCAACTGCGGGATCTTGTCCGGGCGGCCCTTGCCAGGCTGCTCGTCCGTATCGACCACAATCTCGCCCTTGCGGCTTGCGATCGTGACGGGAACGATCTCGTCCTTGAAGGCTCCGCTTTCGATCGCGGCATTGGCGCGGGCGAGCGATTCGATGGAGTAGCTGTCCATGTCCTCGCGGGTGAGCTTGTATTCGTCCGCCGTGCACTGGGCAAAGCTGCCCATGGAAGTGCCGGGGGCGTAGGCGTCTTCGAGGCCGTCTAGCGCCATGTGGTCGTACGCCATGTCATGGCCGAAACGCGCGCCGGAGCGGTGCTTCTTGAGCAGGTATGGCGCGTTGGTCATGCTTTCCATGCCGCCTGCAACGGCGAAGGTGATGGCGCCCGATGCCAGAGCCTCCGAGGCCATGATGACCGTCTGCATGCCGCTTCCACAGACCTTGTTGACCGTGGTCGCTTCGGCGGATTTGGGCAGGCCAGCCTTGAGCGCGGCCTGGCGGGCAGGGGCCTGGCCGAGGCCTGCTGGCAGGACGCAGCCCATATAGACGCGGTCCACATCTTCACCGGAAACGCCCGAACGCTCCATCGCGCCTTTTACGGCAGTCGCACCAAGGTCGGTGGATTCGACGGTAGCGAATACGCCCTGCATGCCGCCCATCGGGGTGCGAGCGTAGGAGAGGATGACGATCGGGTCGGATTCGTTGAAAGTAGACATTATGGTCTTGCCTCGAAGGATTGGAGGGGGAGAGTGAGGTTCGCTCGTTCCCTAGTGGAGGAATTTGACATGCGCAAGATTGTGCAGTGCAGCATAAGTGTCTCGGCAGCGCTCGCAATTCTGGTTTCGGGCGTCCCATTAAGCGCCTCTTCTCAAGGTGAGGACGCGGTCGAGGTCTTGCAAGCCCCGGCTTGGCGGCCGGTCGACGCGGCGACGGGGCAGATCGTTGAATTGTCTGAGCTTGAGGCACTTGCACGCGATTTTCCCAACAGCTCTTCAGTTCGATTGCGCTTGCTCAATGCGCATCTGGGTGCGGATGACATGGCATCTGCACTGCAGGATATCCGATGGCTTTACGAGGGCGGCTATGTGCTTAGCGAAGGCGCGCAGGGCCAATTGCTGGGCATGTATGAAGGAGAGGAAGCCGAAGAGCTGGCGGTCCTGTTCGCATCTGCTGCCGACCCCTTGGCTACAAGCGAAGTCGTGGCGACGATTCCGGGAGAGGCAGGCCTGGTTGAAGGAGTGGCGGTGCTTTCGCCCGATATTCTGCTGGCAAGTTCGGTCACTGGTCGCACCGTCTGGACAGGCATGGCCGAGGACTGGTTCCCCCTTTCGATCATCGGCGAGGGCAACATCAGTGGTATATTGGCCGACGAGGAAGGAATGCTGCTCGCCTCTGGAGACCTCGGCATGAGTCCGGCAGGCGAAGAAGTCTTCTCCGGCCTGATGGCCTTCACGGAAGATGCATATGCGCAGCCTTTTCCTGCCCCCGAGGGTGCACAGCTGTCCGATATCGCCGGCGATGCAGCGCAGAACATCTATGCCAGCGATCCGCTTGGCGGCGGTGTCTATCGCCTGCGGTCGGGAGAGCATGACATAGAAACTCTCGTTACGCCCGGCACGCTTCGCTCTCCTCAAGGGATTGCTCCGAGCGAAGACGGCTCGAGGCTCTATATCAGCGATTACCGCTACGGCCTTGCCATGATCGATATTGCCAGCGGAGAAGTCTCCAGACTCCCGGCGGACATTCCCGTCCTCCTCGATGGGATCGACGGTTTGTGGCTGCATGAAGGGGAACTGATTGCTGTCCAGAACGGCGTGAGCCCGATGCGCATCGTCGCACTGGCACTAACCGAAGACGGCAATCGCATAACCGAAATGCGGGTGCTCGAGAGCGCCAATCCCGAATGGACCGAGCCGCTGGGCGGGTCCATCTACGACGGTGCGCTCTACTATGTCGGCAATGGCCAATGGGACAAATTCGAGGAGGGCGGGGTGCTGAAAGAGGGGGCTGAACTCGTCCCCACGCAGATCAGGCGTATCGAACTGGGGGAAACTAACCCCTAGGGGGCGCAAATCAGGGCTTTTGAGCACTTGCGATATGGGTATAGGGTCTCTAGTGCGCCTCCATCCCTCAAGCAGACGAGTCTATCTTGGTCGACCTGACACAATATCTGCCGATCCTGCTATTCCTCGGAATTGCATTGGGCCTCTCCGCCCTTTTCGTGTTTCTGCCGATGGGCGTCTCCCGCCTGACAGGCTCGCACAATCCCGATGCGGAGAAGCTGAGCGAATATGAATGCGGCTTTCCCGCATTCGAGGAACCGCGCGATCGCTTCGATGTGCGTTTCTACCTGATCGCCATCCTTTTCATCATCTTCGATCTCGAAGCCGCCTTCCTGTTTCCCTGGGCTGTCAGCCTGGACCTGACCGGATGGCCGGGCTGGATCACGATGATGGTCTTCCTGGGTGAGTTGATCGTCGGCCTTGCCTATGCCTGGAAAATGGGAGCTCTGGATTGGGAATGAACCAGCCTGCACCAGCCCTTTATCCCGCCGCCAAGCCCGGTGAGGTCCGCCAGCCCGATGCGGACTATTTCAACGCGCTGCAGACCGAGGTGAATGACAAGGGTTTTCTTGTCACGTCGACCGAGGAGCTGTTCCAGTGGGCGCGTACCGGTTCGCTGTGGTGGATGACCTTCGGCCTTGCCTGCTGCGCGGTCGAAATGATCCATGTGAACATGCCGCGTTACGATATGGAGCGCTTCGGCGTCGCCCCGCGCGCCAGCCCGCGTCAGTCGGACGTGATGATTGTCGCCGGTACCCTGTGCAACAAGATGGCTCCGGCCCTGCGCAAGGTCTATGACCAGATGTCCGATCCGAAATATGTGATCAGCATGGGCAGCTGCGCCAATGGCGGCGGCTATTACCATTACAGCTATTCCGTGGTGCGCGGATGCGACCGCATCGTGCCCGTGGACATCTATATTCCGGGTTGCCCGCCAACTGCCGAAGCGCTGCTTTATGGCGTGATGCAGTTGCAGCGGAAGATCCGCCGTGAAGGGACGATCACCCGCTGATGGCTGCTGTCCTCCATTCCGCACCGCGCATTGCGTCCAATGAGGGCGTGCTGGATGCGCTTTCTGCAGCCCTTGGCGACATGCTCGTTTCTTCCAAGGAAGAGCATGGCGAGATCGTGCTGACCGTGAAGCGCGACAGCATCGAGGATGCGTTGCGCACCCTGCGCGACGATCACCAATACCAGCAGCTGATGGAAATGGCCGGGGTCGACTATCCGGGGCGCGCAGAGCGTTTCGAAGTCGTCTACATGCTGCTAAGCCTGACGAAGAACCATCGCATCCTCGTCAAGTGCAATGCTGCCGAGGATACGCCGGTGCCGACCGCGACCACCCTGTGGCCCAATGCCGGTTGGCTCGAGCGCGAAGTATTCGACATGTATGGCGTGCTGTTCGACGGCAATACCGATCTGCGCCGCATCCTGACCGATTACGGTTTCGAAGGTCATCCTTTCCGCAAGGACTTCCCGCTGACCGGCTATCAGGAGCTTCGCTATTCTGAAGAAGAAAAGCGCGTTGTCTATGAGCCGGTGAAGCTGGCGCAGGACTTCCGCAGCTTCGATTTCATGAGCCCGTGGGAAGGTGCCGAATACATTCTTCCGGGTGACGAAAAGGCCGAAGACGGAGGCGAGAAATGAGCGAGATGCAACTCGATAGCTCGCCGACCACCACTGGCGAAGAAATCACCAATTACACGATCAATTTCGGGCCGCAGCACCCGGCAGCGCATGGCGTGCTGCGCATGGTCATGGAGCTCGATGGCGAGATCATCGAGCGTATCGACCCGCATGTCGGCCTGCTCCATCGCGGCACCGAGAAGCTGATCGAATACAAGACCTATTTGCAGGCACTGCCTTACTTTGATCGGCTCGACTATTGCTCGCCGCTTGCCATGGAGCACTCCTACGTGCTGGCGATCGAGAAGCTGCTCAATGTCGAGGTGCCAGAACGCGCGCAGTACCTGCGCGTGCTGTTCGCCGAGCTGACGCGCATCTGCAATCACATGCTCAATATCGGCGCACACGTCATGGACGTGGGGGCGATGACTCCGAACCTGTGGGTGTTCGAGCTGCGCGAAGACTGCATGAATTTCTTCGAGCGTATGTCCGGTGCGCGCATGCACCATGCCTATCTGCGTCCGGGCGGCGTGCACCAGGATGTTCCGCTCAAGCTGCTGACCGATATCGGTGACTGGGTCGATAACCGCCTGCCCGAACTGTTCGGCGATGCGATGAGCCTTGTCATGGACAACCGCATCTTCAAGCAACGCAATGTCGATATTGCCGTTGTGTCCAAGGAAGATGCGATTGCCTGGGGTTTCTCCGGCCCGATGATCCGCGCAGCAGGCATTCCGTGGGATATCCGCAAGAGCCAGCCTTACGAAGTCTATGACCGCATGGATTTCGAGATTCCGGTTGGCACGAATTCCGATTGCTATGACCGTTTCATGGTCCGTGTGCAGGAAGTCTACCAGAGCGCGAAGATCATCAAGCAGTGCCTGGCCGAGATGCCCGAAGGGCCGATCGCCAGCCTCGATCGCAAGGTTTCCCCGCCCAAGCGCGGCGAGATGAAGCAGTCGATGGAAGCGCTGATCCACCACTTCAAGCTCTACACAGAGGGCTTCCATGTTCCGGCGGGCGAAGTCTATGTCGCCACCGAGAGCCCGAAGGGCGAATTCGGCGTCTATCTGGTCAGCGACGGCTCGAACAAGCCGTATCGCTGCAAGATCCGTCCGACTGCGTTCAGTCACCTCCAGGCGATGGACATGATGTGCAAGGGCCACATGCTGCCCGATGCCACCGCCATCCTCGGCGCGATCGACGTCGTTTTCGGGGAGTGTGATCGGTGAAGTCCAGATCACCCCGATATATTATTTGCCTGACCGCTGCATTGGCGGGAATGCTGCTGTTTGATTTCTACGCATATGACGCAGTCGCAGACTGGATCGGGTTGAGTAAAGGTGCAGGCTTCTTCTGGGCCTTTGTCTCCATATTTGTGACCGCAGTTCTTGGTGTGGGCTTGATCATCGACCTCGCCTACGCAGGTTTGAAGGAGCTTAGGGCATGAGCCGCTCCGCGAAGATATTTACCGGCATGGGGCTGGTCGCGCTCAATTTCTGGGTCGCGATCCTCGTGGTGGGTGTCGTCGATTACCTGACCGCTGCGCCGATGACTTCCTGGGATGGCTGGGTGCTCGGCCTTGCAACCTTTGCCGCAGGTACCGCCTTGATCGTCTATTATTTCAAATGGGTGGGGAGGGCATATGGCCGCTCGTGAAATCGCCCCCGATACGCCCGAGCTGCGCGAGCGCTGGGGCAGCTTCGCCTTCACGGCGGAGAACAAGGCGAAAGCTGACAAGCACATCGCCAAATATCCGGAAGGCCGCCAGAAAAGCGCGGTGATGCCGCTGCTCGACCTTGCCCAGCGGCAGGTCGGTGCGGATACGGATACGCAGGGCTGGCTGCCTCTCCCGGTGATGGAATATGTCGCCGACTACCTCGGCATGCCGATCATTCGCGTGCTCGAGGTCGCGACCTTTTACACCATGTACAACCTCGCTCCGGTCGGAAAATTCCACGTTCAGGTCTGCGGTACCACGCCATGCATGCTGCGTGGGTCGGACGATATCATCGCCGCCTGCAAGAAGCGCGGCATGAAGGCCGGGCATGTTTCGGATGACGGGCTGTGGTCCTTCACCGAGGTCGAATGCATGGGCAATTGCGCCACTGCGCCGATGGTCCAGATCAATGACGACAATTACGAGGATTTGACCGCCGAGCGGCTCGATGTCGTGCTCGATGCGCTGGCTGCGGGCGAGACACCCAAGGCTGGCACGCAGGAGCCGGGCCGGCATACCAGCGAACCCGCTGGCGGGCCGACCTCGCTCACGGAAATGGTCACCGAGAACCACGATTACCGGGGGGATTGGTGATGGTAGGCGTCTATTCGCTGCTGTTCGGTGCTCTCCTGTCGCTTGTTGCGGGCGGTTATTCGCTCTCCAACGGCAATGTAACCGGCGTGGCCTTTATCGTCTTCGGCCTGATGCTCGGCGCGCTGGGCCTGAAGCAGGGCAGCATGATCAAGAAGAAGGGTGGCGACGATGCTTGAGGACAAGGATCGCATCTTCACCAATGTCTACGGCTTCCAGCCGTGGAACCTCGACGCTGCGAAACAGCGCGGGGACTGGGACAATACCAAGGACCTCCTTTCGAAGTCGCAGGACGACATTATCGAGGAGATCAAGGCCAGCGGATTGCGTGGTCGTGGCGGTGCGGGCTTCCCCACAGGTATGAAGTGGAGCTTCATGCCCAAGGAAAGCAAGGATGGCCGCCCGAGCTTCCTGGTCATCAATGCCGACGAATCCGAGCCGGGTTCGTGCAAGGACCGCGAGATTATCCGCCACGATCCGCACAAGCTGATCGAAGGCGCGCTGTGTGCTGGCTACGCCATGCGTGCGCGGGCCGCCTATATTTACATCCGCGGCGAATACATCCGCGAGGCGGAGACGCTCCAGGCCGCGATCGACGAGGCGTACGAAGCCGGGCTGGTGGGCAAGAATGCCGCTGGCACCGGCTATGATTTCGATGTTTTCATGCATCGCGGTGCCGGCGCCTACATCTGCGGCGAAGAGACCGCCATGATCGAGAGCCTCGAAGGGAAGAAGGGGCAACCCCGCCTCAAGCCGCCATTCCCGGCAGGTGCGGGCCTTTATGGCTGTCCAACCACGGTCAACAATGTCGAGTCCATCGCCGTTGTCCCGACGATCCTGCGCCGCGGCGCGAGCTGGTTCAGTTCATTCGGGCGCGAGAACAACAAGGGCACCAAGCTTTTCCAGATCAGCGGGCATGTGAACAAGCCCTGCGTGGTCGAGGAAGCGATGAGCATCACTTTCGAGGAGCTCATCGAAAAGCATTGCGGCGGTATCACCGGTGGCTGGGATAACCTCCTCGCCGTGATCCCGGGCGGTTCCTCGGTTCCGCTGGTCCCGGCCGAGCAGATCCGCCACGCCCATATGGATTTTGACGGGCTGAAAGAGCTTGGCTCCGGCCTCGGTACGGCGGGCGTCATCGTGATGGACAAGTCCACCGACATTGTCCGCGCGATCAGCCGTCTCTCCTACTTCTACAAGCATGAGAGCTGTGGCCAGTGCACGCCCTGCCGCGAAGGCACGGGCTGGATGTGGCGCGTGATGAAGCGCCTCGAGACCGGCGATGCCGAGCCTGAAGAGATCGACATGCTGTTCCAGGTGACCAAACAGGTCGAAGGACACACGATTTGCGCGCTGGGCGATGCCGCTGCATGGCCGATCCAGGGCCTGCTCAGGCATTTCCGCCCGGAACTCGAGCGCCGTATCGCCGAACGTCGGGCCGCCATGCAGGAGGCTGCCGAGTGAAGAGGCTGGTAGCAGCCTTTTGCGCCCTGGCGCTTGCCCTTCCGGGCCCTGCCGCGATCACCGCGATCGTGGCCACTCCTGCCCATGCGCAGAGCAATGATAACGACTACACGCCGCTCAATTCGCGGATCCGCCGCAATCGACAGTTCCCGACCTCGCTGATCAATCCCTATCGCGGGGAGGTCGGCTCGGCCACGCGCGAGCGCAGTCGCCAGATGATGGGGCGCTTCACCCGCTGCATCTACAACCGCTCGAACGAAGGTGCTCTCGATTTCCTGTCGCGCACCGATTACGGAATCCAGAGCTTCCAGCAGCTCGATCTGGAAAATGACCGCGCATCGCGCATTTACGGCTTCCAGGACTGCCTGCGCCGGGTCGCCAATTCCTTCAATACGGGTGTCCAGCTGAGCTGGACCGCATTCGGCCTGCGCCGCTGGTTTATCGAGCAAGCTTATCTAGACCGTTATCCCGACGGTCCCGAATGGTTGCAGGCGGGCTATGTGATCGACGAACGGACCTATCCGCTTTCCTCTGACAATCCCGGCATTGCCGTGGCCATGAACCTTGCCGATTGCCTGGTCGCCGCCGATCCCTTCACTGCGGATTACCTGTTCCGCACCACGGCCGGTTCCGAAGAAGAAATGGCCGTGATCAATACGTTGGTGCCCGCCGTGCAACCCTGCCTGCCGCAGGGCCAGCGCGTCGAAATCAATCCGGACACGCTGCGGGTCTGGATCGGCGAAGCGCTGTGGCACGCTTCCAACCACAGTAGCCCGCCGCCGCCCGAAGGTACCGAGATCGCCGAGACGCAACGTGCACCGACTCAGGTTGCGGCTCCTGCCGATCCGATGAGCGATCCGGGCGAACGTGCCGAATTGCGCCGCATTGCCCATTGCGTGCTGGAGAACAGTACCGAGCAATCCCTGGCCATGCTCGATAGCGGCACGGTGAATATTGCCAGTGACGGCCAGTTCGACGCGATCATGCAGGAAAACCTGACCTGCCTGACGCGCCAGACCTACATTTCGCGGATGGTCGTGGTCGGCTTCATGGCCGAAGAGCTTTACCAGCAGAATGGCGTATCGCTTGCATCCGCGCTGCCGGAAGACTTCGAGGTCACCAGCCTGGGGCTGTGTGTGCTTGCCCGCGATCCGGAAGTGGCCAATGCGCTTGACGCAATGGTCGGCGTTGAGCCGGGTTCGGAAGAAGAGACAGCCGCAGTCGAAGCCATGCGAGGGGCTTGGGAGAGTTGTGCTCCCACGGCGCCTTTCCAGGCGGCAATGGTGCGCGGTTCAATGATGACGGAAGTATATCCGCTCGTGTGGGAAAATTCGTAATGCCCAAGGTTACAGTCGACGGACAGGAAATCGAAGTTCCCGCTGGCGCCACCGTGCTGCAGGCGTGCGAACTCGCGGGTAAGGAAATCCCGCGTTTCTGTTACCACGAACGCTTAAGTATCGCCGGTAATTGCCGGATGTGCCTGGTGGAAGTGAAGCCCGGGCCGCCCAAGCCGCAGGCCAGCTGCGCGCTGCCGGTGGGCGAGGGACAGGAAATCCGCACCGATAGCGAGATGGTGAAGAAGGCGCGCGAAGGCGTGATGGAATTCCTTCTCATCAACCACCCACTCGATTGCCCGATCTGCGACCAGGGCGGCGAATGCGATTTGCAGGACCAGGCCATGGCCTATGGTCGCGGCGCCTCGCGCTATCACGAGAACAAGCGTGCGGTGACCGAGAAATATATGGGCCCGCTGATCAAGACGATCATGACCCGCTGCATCCATTGCACGCGTTGTGTCCGCTTCTCCGAGGAGATCGCCGGCGCGGATGAAATCGGCGCGCTCTATCGCGGCGAGGACATGCAGATCACCACCTATCTCGAACATGCGGCGAAGCATGAGCTTTCGGCCAATGTGATCGATCTGTGCCCGGTCGGCGCGCTCACCAGCGGACCTTATGCCTATGAAGCACGTCCGTGGGAGTTGAAGAAGACCCTCTCGATCGACGTATCGGATGCAGTCGGTTCGAACATCCGTATCGACAGCCGCGGACGCGAAGTGCTCCGCGCCCTCCCGCGCATCAATGACGACGTGAACGAGGAATGGATTTCCGACAAGGCGCGCTACCAGGTCGAAGGCCTGACACGCCGCCGTCTGGACAAGGTGTGGATCCGCAAGCGCGGCAAACTGTCTGAGGCGAGCTGGGACGAGGCGTTCAAGAAGATCGCTGCTGCCAAACCGGGCAAGGCTATCGCTGCCATTGCCGGCGACATGGTGGATTGCGAGACCATGTTCGCGGCCAAGGCGCTGCTCAAGGCCTGTGGTTCCTCGCTGGTCGAAAGTCGCCAGACGGGCATGGATTACGACGTGTCCAACCTCGCGGCGATCAACTTCAACAGCACTTTCGCCGGGATCGAGCAGGCAGACGCTATCCTGATCGTCGGTTCGATGGTTCGCTGGGAAGCCCCGCTGGTCAATGTCCGCCTGCGCAAGGCGGTCAAGAATGGCGCCAAGGTCTTCGTTGTCGGTCCCGAATGGGAAACCACCTATCCGGCGACCTTCCTTGGTGAAGACGTTTCCGTCCTTTCCAACCTTCCTGCCGAAGCAGTCGATGCGCTCAAGGCGGCCGAGAAGCCCGCAATCATCCTCGGCGGTGCGGGTTTCGCCATGGGCGGCCATGCCGCAGCGGTGAAGATTGCCCATGATTTCAACATGGTGAAGGACGGTTGGAACGGCTTCAACGCGCTGCACATGGCTGCTGCGCGCATGGGAGCCGTCATGCTCGGCTTCGCGCAGGAAGGCGGCATCAAGGACATCGTGGCGGCCAAGCCCAAGGTTGTCCTGGCGCTCGGTGCGGACGAGGTCGATTTCAGCCAGTTCGAGGACGCGCTGAAAGTCTATATCGGTCATCACGGCGACAAGGGCGCGCATGCGGCGGACATCATCCTGCCTGCTGCCGCCTATACCGAGAAGCCCGGCACCTATGTGAACACGGAAGGGCGCGTGCAGATGGCCGACAAGGCCGTCTTCGCTCCTGGCGATGCGCGCGAGGACTGGACGATCCTGCGTGCTCTTGCCGATGCGCTCAAGGTCGAGGTCGGCTTCGACAGCTTCGACGATTTGCGCGCTGCCATGACGACCGAGGTTCCTGCGCTCGCCAATGAAGGCGAGATTGCCGATTACGGTACGCTGGCCGCGAGCGTGAAGGGCGATACCACTCCCTCGGGCGCGATCGCCTATCCGATCAAGGACTTCTACCTCACCAATCCCATCGCCCGCGCCAGCGTGGTGATGCAGCGCTGCTCGAACGAGCTGGTTCTGGGCGAGACCATGGCGGAGGCAGCGGAATGATGACCGAATTCTTCCAGTCCCTCGGCATGAATTACGAATGGGCGTGGTTCGTCGCGACCATTGCCGGGATCCTGCTGATCGCGCTGCCGCTCATGCTCGGCGTCGCCATGATCATCTATATGGACCGCAAGGTCTGGGCGGCGATCAACCTTCGCCGCGGCCCCAACGTGGTTGGCCCCTTCGGCCTGCTGCAGAGCTTCGCCGACGGCCTGAAGGTCTTCCTGCAGGAAACCATCATTCCCAGCGCGGCGAATAAGGGCCTGTTCCTGATCGCGCCGATCCTCACCTTCACCGTGGCACTGCTCAGCTGGGCGGTGATCCCCTTCGGCGAGGATATGGTGCTGGCGGACATCAATGTCGGCCTGCTTTACCTCTTCGCGGTCAGTTCGCTCGGGGTGTACGGCGTGGTGATTTCGGGCTGGGCGTCCAACTCGAAATACCCGTTCTTCTCGGCCATGCGCGCCTCGGCGCAGATGATCTCCTACGAAGTCTCGATTGGCTTCATCATGATCTGCGTGGTGCTGTGGGCCGGGACCTTCAATCTCAACGAGATCGTGCTGGCGCAGAAGAGCCATTTCTGGATCATCAATGGCTATTTCGCCAACATCCTGTTGTTCCCGATCTTCGTGATGTTCTTCATCTCGGCGCTGGCGGAAACGCAGCGCGTTCCTTTCGACCTGACCGAAGCGGAAAGCGAGCTCGTCGCCGGTTACCAGACCGAATACAGCTCGATGAGCTTCGCGCTCTTCTGGCTCGGCGAATATGCCAACATCCTGCTGATGTGCGCGCTGATGAGCATCCTTTTCTTTGGTGGCTGGCTGCCTCCGGTGGACTGGGAGCCGCTCTATTACGTGCCGGGCATCGTCTGGCTGCTCGGCAAGATCGTGTTCTTCTTCTTCTGCTTCAGCTGGGTCATGGCGACCGTACCGCGCTATCGCTACGACCAGCTGATGCGCCTAGGCTGGAAGGTCTTCCTGCCGCTCAGCCTGTTCTTCGTCTTTGCCGTTTCAGGCTATCTCATGGCCACTGGACATTACGCATGACCGCCGCCCAACTCATCAAGAGCTTCACGCTGTGGGAATTCGTCAAGGCCCACATGCTGACGCTGAAATATTTCTTCAAGCCGAAGGTGACGATCAACTATCCCTTCGAGAAGAACCCGCTAAGCCCGCGTTTCCGCGGCGAACATGCGCTGCGCCGCTATCCCAATGGCGAGGAACGCTGCATTGCCTGCAAATTGTGCGAGGCGATCTGCCCGGCGCAGGCGATCACCATCGAGGCGGAACCGCGCGAAGACGGATCGCGGCGGACCACGCGCTACGACATCGACATGACCAAGTGCATTTATTGCGGCTTTTGCCAGGAGGCGTGCCCTGTGGATGCAGTGGTCGAGGGGCCGAACTTCGAATTCGCGACCGAAACGCGCGAGGAACTGCTCTATGACAAGGCAAAACTTCTGGCGAACGGGGACAAGTGGGAGCGGGCGATTGCCGCGAACCTTGAAGCCGATGCGCCCTATCGTTAAGCGCGCGGCGGACTGAACGGGGCCCAATGATTCATACTCTCGCCTTTTACCTGTTTGCGGTGCTCGTCCTCGCTTCCGGAGCGATGGTCGTGCTGGCCCGCAACCCGGTCCATTCGGTGCTCTGGCTGATCCTCGCCTTCTTCAATGCGGCGGGCCTGATGATCCTGGTCGGGGCCGAGTTCATCGCCATGCTGCTGGTGATCGTCTATGTCGGCGCGGTCGCGGTGTTGTTCCTCTTCGTCGTGATGATGCTCAACATCGATTTCGCCGAATTGCGTGCCGGTTTCATCAAGAACGCGCCATTGGGAGCCGCCATTGCGCTGATCCTTCTGGTGGAACTCGTGTTGGGCGTGGGTGCCTATCGCGCTGGCGTTGTTGAACTGGGCGAACCGCTCGGCAATGCCGCGCCCTTGGCAGGCGAGAGCAATGTCGAAAATATCGGTGCAATTCTCTACAGCCAGTACCTGTTCCTGTTTGAAATGGCGGGCGTGATCCTGCTGGTTTCCATGATCGGTGCGATCGTGCTGACGCATCGCGACCAGCGCGCGGCGCGCGGCCATCAGAACATCTCGAAGCAGGTCGCCCGCCGTCCAGAGGATGCCACCGAATTGAAGAAGCCCGAAGTGGGGCAGGGGGTCGAGCTGTGATCGGCATCGAACACTATATTGTCGTGAGCTCGATCCTGTTCGTGCTCGGAGTGCTGGGGATTTTCCTTAACCGCAAGAACGTGATCGTCATCCTGATGGCGATCGAGCTCATCCTGCTCGCCGTGAATATCAACCTGGTCGCTTTCAGTGCCTTCCTGAACGATCTCACAGGGCAGGTTTTTGCGATGTTCGTCCTCACCGTGGCTGCTGCAGAGGCTGCCATCGGCCTGGCGATCCTGGTTATCTACTTCCGCCGCCGCGGCACGATCGCGGTCGACGATATCAACCGGATGAAGGGATAAGCCCAAGTGAACCCCATCCTGATCATCGTCTTCGCGCCCCTGCTTGCGGCCATCGTCGCCGGGCTGGGCAACAAGGCCCTCGGCAATGTTGCCGCAAAGTCGATCACCACGGCAGGGCTTTTCCTGTCCTGCGCGCTGTCGTGGCCGATCTTCCTCGATATGGTCTTCAACGGAGGCAGCGAGACAGTCGTGCCAGTGCTGCAGTGGGTGCAGTCGGGCAGCATGAGCTTCGACTGGGCGCTGCGCGTCGACGCGCTGACTGCGGTCATGCTGGTCGTCATCACCACCGTTTCCGCGCTCGTCCACCTTTATAGCTGGGGCTATATGGCGGAAGACCCGGACCAGCCGCGCTTCTTCGCCTATCTCTCGCTCTTCACCTTCGCCATGCTGATGCTGGTGACCGCCGACAACCTGGTGCAGATGTTCTTTGGTTGGGAAGGCGTGGGCCTCGCCAGCTACCTGCTGATCGGTTTCTGGTTCAAGAAACCTTCGGCCAGCGCCGCCGCGATCAAGGCCTTCGTGGTCAACCGCGTGGGCGACCTTGGCTTCATGCTCGGCATTTTTGGCACCTTCCTGGTGTTCCAAACGACCAGCATTCCCGCAATTCTCGAAGCGGCCCCGGCCATGCAGGGCGTCAGCCACATCACCTTCATGGGCATGCGTCTCGATACGATGACGATCCTTTGCCTGCTGCTGTTTATCGGCGCGATGGGCAAGTCCGCCCAGCTGGGCCTGCACACCTGGTTGCCGGACGCGATGGAAGGCCCTACGCCGGTTTCCGCTCTGATCCACGCCGCCACCATGGTGACCGCAGGCGTGTTCATGGTCTGCCGCCTCTCGCCCATGTTCGAGGCTGCTCCGGTCGCGCTTGGCGTCGTCACCTTTATCGGCGCCGCGACCTGCCTCTTCGCTGCAACGGTCGGCACGACGCAGTGGGATATCAAGCGCGTCATCGCCTATTCGACCTGTTCGCAGCTCGGCTACATGTTCTTTGCTGCGGGCGTTGGTGCCTATGGTGCGGCCATGTTCCACCTGTTCACACATGCCTTCTTCAAGGCGCTGCTCTTCCTTGGTGCTGGCTCGGTCATCCATGCTATGCATCACGAGCAGGACATGCGCTATTACGGCGCGCTGCGTAAGGAAATCCCGCTGACCTTCTGGGCGATGATGGCCGGTACGCTGGCCATCACCGGCGTAGGCATTTATCATTTAGGGCTTGGTTTCGCAGGCTTCTTCTCGAAGGATGCAATCATCGAAGTCGCTTTTGCCAGCGGCACGCAGATGGGCCTGTTCGCCTTCTGGATCGGCGTGATCGCCGCGCTGCTGACCAGCTTCTATTCCTGGCGCCTGATGTTCCTGACCTTCTGGGGCAAGCCGCGTTGGATCGAAAGCGAGCATATCCAGCATTCGGTGCACAAAACGCCGGAAGAAGCAGGTGAGGACACAACCGGTGGCTATCACCCGCATGAGAGCCCGCTCAACATGCTTGTCCCTCTCGGCGTCTTGTCGATTGGTGCAATCGCTGCGGGCTATGTCTTCAAGACGGCCTTCCTCGATGAAGCCAGCTTCTGGGCGGGGAGTATCGCCTATAACGAGCACCTGATGCATGCCATGCATGAAGTACCTTACTGGGTGAAGTACTCTGCGCTGGTGGTCATGTTGCTCGGCCTGAGCGCGGCAATTTACGCATACATCCTGCGCAAGGATGTTCCCGCCAAAGTCGCTGAACAGATCGGCCCGATCTATCGCTTCCTCTTCAATAAGTGGTATTTCGACGAGCTATACAATTTCCTGTTTGTGAAGCCGGCTTTCTGGCTGGGAAGGGTATTCTGGCAGCGCGGCGATGTCGGCGTGATCGACCGGTTCGGTCCCGATGGCGCGGCCTGGGCCGTGTCGAAGGGCGCGGTTTACGCCAAGAAGGTCCAGTCGGGCTATCTCTACTCCTATGCGCTGATCATGCTGCTGGGACTTGTCGCAGCAATTAGTTGGGTGATCATGTGATGGGCGGCTTTCCGATCCTCTCGATCATGTTGCTGGTGCCCTTGCTCGGTGCCATTGCTTGCCTGTTCCTTGAGGCCAAGCAGGCCCGCCTGGTTGCGCTGGTGGCCACGTTGATCGACCTTGCCCTTGGCATCGCCTTGTGGGTGAACTTCGATATCGGCGGTGCGCAATGGCAGTTTGTCGAGCGCGCGGACCTGTTCGCTGGGTTCCAGTGGGCCATGGGCATCGACGGCATCTCGCTGATGCTGATCATGCTGTCGGTCTTCCTCATGCCGGTCTGTATCGGTGCGAGCTGGGAAGCAATCCAGAAGCGCGTTGGCGAATACATGGCGGCTTTCCTGCTGATGGAAGTGCTGATGATCGGCACTTTCGCGGCGCAGGATATCTTCCTGTTCTACATCTTCTTCGAAGCCGGCCTGATCCCGATGTACCTGATCATCGGTATCTGGGGTGGCACGGACAGGATTTACGCCAGCTACAAGTTCTTCCTCTACACGCTGCTCGGCTCGGTGCTGATGTTCATCGCGATGCTGTGGATGGTGAATGAAGCTGGCACGAGCGCGATCCCGGCGCTGATGGAGTATGACTTCCCGGCAGGTGCGCAGACATGGCTGTGGCTTGCCTTCTTTGCCAGTTTCGCGGTGAAGATGCCGATGTGGCCGGTCCATACCTGGCTTCCGGCCGCCCACGTCCAGGCACCCACCGCGGGTTCTGTGATCCTGGCTGGCGTGCTGTTGAAGCTGGGCGGTTACGGCTTCATCCGTTTCAGCCTGCCCATGTTCCCCGAGGCTTCGGTCCAGTTTATGTGGGTGATCTTCGCACTCAGCATGGTTGCGGTGGTGGTCACCAGCCTGATCGCGCTGGTTCAGCACGATATGAAGAAGCTGATTGCCTATAGCTCTGTCGCGCATATGGCGATCGTCACAGTCGGCCTGTTCTCCTTCAACGTGCAGGGTCTCGAAGGCTCGATGATCGTCATGCTTTCGCACGGCCTCGTCTCGGGCGCGCTCTTCCTCTGTGTCGGCGTGATCTACGACCGTCTGCATACGCGCGAGATCGACCGTTATGGCGGCCTCTCGATCAACATGCCCAAATATGCAGTGCTGTTCCTGCTCTTCACGATGGCGAGCATCGGCCTTCCGGGCACGAGTGGCTTCGTCGGCGAGTTCCTCAGCTTGGCGGGCATCTACCAGGTGTCGAGCACAGTCGCCTTTGTCTGCACAACAGGCATCATCCTGGGCGCGGCCTATATGCTCTACCTTTATGCCCGCGTAGCCTATGGCGTGCAGAAGAATGAAGACGCGGCTGCCATGCCTGACCTGAACATGCGGGAAATGTGGCTGCTGGCCCCCATCGCCGCCGTGGTGCTGTGGATGGGTGTCTATCCGGAAAGTTTCCTTGCCCCGATGCGGAGCGATATTGCGATCCTCGATGCGCGGCTTGCCCGCGCTGCTCCGGCCGGGGATGCACATCTCGAGATTGGTGAACCTGCGCCTGTGACAGAAGAAGCTGAACATGGGGGAGGCCACTGATGGATTTCGCAACCTCCTTCGGCCTGATCATTCCCGAAATGATCCTGAGCGTCTCGGGCCTGATCCTGCTGCTGATCGCGGCATGGGGCGGGCGTGAATCGAGCCAGCCGGTTTCGATTGCGTCCTGCATTGCGCTGGGTGCAGCCTTCTTCCTTGTAGCGCCCTCTGTATGCGCAGGGGCTTCCGGGCCGGACACGTTGGCATTTGGCGGGCAGTTCCGCGCCGATGCCTTTGCCGGCATGGCCAAGCTGATGATCTATGCCGCGGCGGGCGCCGCACTCGTCGTCGCTCCTGCCTATTTCGACCGGCTCAAGGCCATGCGCCCCGAATTCGCCGTGCTGGTACTGTTCGCCACTCTGGGCATGAGCATCATGGTCTCGGCAGCCGATTTGCTTACGCTTTATATCGGCCTCGAGATGAACTCGCTCGCGGCCTACGTTCTTGCAGCCTATTTGCGCGATGACGACCGTTCGGCCGAAGCAGGCCTGAAGTACTTCGTCCTTGGTGCATTGGCTTCGGGCATCCTGCTGTTCGGCATGAGCCTGACTTATGGCTTTACCGGCACGACCAGCTTCGAGGGCATCCGTATGGCCACGGCTGACGGGCTCAATGGCGGCATGCTGTTCGGCGTGATCTTCATGCTGGCGGGCCTTGCTTTCAAGATCAGCGCAGTGCCGTTCCACATGTGGACGCCGGACGTTTATGAAGGTGCGCCGACGCCGGTCACCATGTTCTTCGCCAGCGCGCCCAAGGTTGCCGCTATCGCGCTGACTGCGCGCGTTGCGCTCGAGGCTTTCGGCACCCAGGCAGAAGCATGGCAGCAGGTGGTGATTTTCGCCGCTCTGGCCTCCATCGTGGTGGGTGCACTCGGCGCCATCGGCCAGAAGAACATCAAACGCCTTCTCGCCTATTCTTCTATCAACAATGTCGGCTTTATCTTGGTCGGCCTGGCGGCGGCGAATGTATCGGGTGCCAGCGCGATGCTGATCTACCTGGCCTTCTATGTCGCCATGACCGTGGGCAGTTTCGTCGTCGTGCTGATGATGCGCGACGAGAATGGCGAGCCGGTGGAAGGCATTGGCGATTTGGCCGGCCTTTCGACCACGCGCCCGCTCATGGCCTGGTGCCTGCTCGCAATCATGTTCAGCCTTGCGGGCATTCCGCCGCTGATGGGCTTCTACGGCAAGTGGATGGTGTTCCAGGCGGCCGTCGAGGCAGACCTGTTGGCGCTCGCTGCGATCGGTATCGGTGCAAGCGTGATCGGCGCATTCTACTACATCAAGATCGTCAAGGTGATGTTCTTTGACGAGCCCGCCGATGTGGTGAAAGCCAAGGCCGGATGGGAACATTGGACGCTACTGGCGATCAGCACGCTGTTCATTTCGCCAATCGCTTTCCTGATTACGGGCTGGCTCGGTTCGCTGGCAGACATGGCCGCAGCGGCGCTGTTCTTCGCCGCCTGATTTGACCGTCACTATCGAGACTGTTGCCGAGACCGGGTCGACCAATGCCGACCTGTTGGCGCGGTTGCGCACCTGCGACCAGCTGGCCGAAGGGTTCTGGCTAAGGGCCGAGCGTCAGACGGGCGGCAAGGGCAGGGAAGGGCGCGAATGGGTCAGCCCCGCAGGCAATCTCTACGTGAGCACGCTTGTCGAGTTGCAGGACGGCGATCCGTCTGCGCACAGCCTTGCTTTCGTGGCGGGCCTTGCTGTGTGGCGAACCCTGCGTGATCTCCTTCCGGAAAATGCCGACATCATGCTGAAATGGCCCAATGATGTGTTGGTCTCAGGATCAAAGATCGCCGGGATCTTGCTCGAACGGCAGGGCGATTTCGTAGTTGCGGGGATCGGCGTGAATGTAGCCGAAGCACCTGGCATTCCGGGCCGCGCGACAACCTCCATCGCTGCAGAGACGTCGCAAGTGGATTCCGATGCGGACGCGGTGCTCGATGCTCTTGCGCGGGAATTTGCAGTGCAAGTTTCAAAATGGCGTTCGCAAGGCTTGGCAGCGACCCTTTCGGATTGGGCGGAGGCAGCGCATCCCGTAGGCACACCGCTGTCCACCACAATGCCGGGCGGCGAGGCCATCCAGGGCACGTTTGACGGGCTTGAAAAAAGCGGGGCCCTGCGCTTGCGTTTGCCCGATGGCTCCACACATGCCATCCACGCAGGCGATGTGATGCTGGAGGCCGAATAATGCTGCTCGCAGTCGATGTCGGGAATACCAATGTCGTCTTCGCCCTGTTCGATGGCGAGACGATGTCCTCGCGTTGGCGCATCGCCACCGATCCGCGTCGCACGGGTGACGAATATGGCGTCTGGCTGCTCCAGCTGATGCAGGTCGAGGGGATTGATCCCTCTGCAATTGACCAGATGATCGTCTCCAGCGTTGTCCCGCGCACGCAGCACAATCTCGACGTGCTCGCGCGCAAGTATTTCAAGGTAGAACCACTGTTTGCCGGCGAGGGCGCAGCCGCCTGGGATTTCGAGATCGATGTCGAGGAGCCGCGCTCGCTCGGTGCCGACCGCGCAGTAAATACCATTGCTGCCCATGCAGCCTATCCGGGCGACCTCATCGTAATCGATTTCGGCACCGCGACCACTTTCGACGTGGTCGATTTCAACGGTGCCTACAAAGGCGGGATTATTGCGCCGGGCATCAACCTT
Source organism: uncultured Altererythrobacter sp. (assembly GCA_913056125.1). Classification (GTDB taxonomy): domain Bacteria; phylum Pseudomonadota; class Alphaproteobacteria; order Sphingomonadales; family Sphingomonadaceae; genus Alteraurantiacibacter. The sequence goes on along the minus strand of CAJXNC010000002.1, from coordinate 391,862 downwards.
TCGCTCGATGCGCTGGTCAACAACACCGCCAAGCTGCCGCGCATCGCGATCGAGGCACCGCGTGAGCCATCGCTGATCGGGCGCAATACTGAAGACCAGATGCTGATCGGCGTCTTCTGGGGCTATGTCGCCATGATGGAAGGACTGATCGAACGCCTGCGGGCCGAGATCGGTCGACCGGCGAAGGTCATCGCCACGGGCGGCCTGGCTGTGCTGTTCGACGAGCATACCGAGATTTTTGACGCGGTTGATACCGACCTGACCCTCAAGGGGCTGGCCATGATCGCTGCGCGTGCAAGGACCAAATGAAGAAAGATTTTACCCCCGAAGACGAATTGCTGTTCCTTGCCCTTGGCGGGTCGGGGGAGATTGGCATGAACGTCAATCTTTATGGCTGTCAGGGCAAATGGCTGATGGTCGATCTGGGCATGAGCTTCGGATCGAACGAATATCCCGGCACCGAGCTGATGTTCGCCGATCCCGAATTCATCGAGGAGCGGGCGAAGGACCTGCTCGGTGTGGTGCTGACCCACGCGCATGAGGATCACATTGGCGCGATCCCCTATTTCGCCGCCGATTTCGGCGTGCCGTTATACGCCACACCCTTCACCGCAGACCTTATCATGCGCAAGCTGGAGGAGGCAGGGATCGCCGATGCGGTCGAGCTCAACATCGTCGATGACGATCATGGGGCTTCCGAGCTAGGCCCGTTCGAAATCACCTATATTCCGCTCGCGCACTCGATTGCCGAGGGTAATGCCCTGCTGATCGATACGCCGTATGGCCGGGTTTTCCATACCGGCGACTGGAAGCTCGATGACGATCCCATCATCGGTGAGCCGACGACGGATGAAGAATTGACCGAGATTGGCGATGAAGGCGTGCTGGCGCTCGTCTGCGACAGCACCAACGTCTTCAATCCGAACTCCTCCGGCTCCGAAGGCGCGGTCTATCGCGGCCTGCTGGAGGAGGTGAAGAAGCATGGTGGCAAGCGCGTGCTGGTTACGACTTTCGCCTCCAATGTCGCGCGCCTGCAAACGCTGGGTGAAGTGGCAAAGGAAACAGGCCGCGAACTCTGCGTAGCAGGTCGTTCGCTCGACCGTATCATCGAAGTGGCCAAGGCGAATGGCTATCTCCAGGATTTTCCCAAGACCGTCGATTTCGATACCGCCATGGGAATGCGTCGGGGCGAAGTGCTGATTCTCGCCACGGGCGGGCAGGGAGAGCCGCGCGCCGCCCTTTCGCGGATTGCAGAGGACAATCATCCGATCGCGCTCGAAGAAGGCGACGTGGTGTTGTTCTCCAGCCGCCAGATTCCCGGCAACGAACTGGCCATCGGCCGGGTCCAGAACATGCTGGCCTTGCGCGGTATCGTCATGGTGACCGACCGCGAGAGCGAAATTCACGTTTCCGGTCACCCGGGCCGTCCAGAGCTGGAAGCACTCTATGGCTGGCTGCGACCGGACATCCTCGTGCCGGTGCATGGCGAAATCCGTCACATGAAGGAACAAACGCGCCTTGGGAAAGCGAACGGCATCCCGATCAACCTCTTCCAGAAGAATGGCGACATCATCCGCCTCGCACCGGGCACGCCTGGCAAGCTCGATGAAGTACGCACAGGGCGGCTCGTGCTCGATGGAGATGTACTGATCCCCGCCGATGGCGAGGCGATCACCATGCGCCGCCGCCTTGCACGCGATGGCATGTTGGTGGTTGTTCTGGGACGCGATGGCAGCGTGGTGGTTGAAGGTATCGGCATCCCGCTGGACGAGGATTACGACGCTTTCATCGAGGAAGCGGAGGCCGATGTGCGCAAGTCGCTTTCCCGCCTCAAAGGTGCGTCAGCGCGCGACAGGGAAGCGGTCTATGAAGCTGCACGTCTGGCAGCGCGCCGTGCTGCACAGCGCTGGTCGGGAAAGAAGCCTCAGACACGCGTGATCCTTCCGTCGGAGTGACAGAGCCGTGCAGATTACCTCGATAATCGCGATCTATGCGTTGATGTGGGTGATGAGTGCCTTCCTGCTCCTGCCGTTTGGTGTGAAGACGCATGAAGAGGCAGGACTGCCGAAGATCGATGGGCAGGCTGACAGCGCCCCCGCCAATTTCCGACCGGGCAGGTTGGCCCTGCGCGCAACACTGCTTGCGGCGCTCGCCACCGCCTTCTTCGTGGTCAATTACACGCAGGGTTGGATCACTGCCGAAGACATCAATCTCCTCGGCAATGCGCCACCGCCCGAGGGATCATCCGGATCCTAGTCTCGAAGGCGTTCGATGGCCTGGGCGAGGGCCACGTAGAGCTTGCCCATGTCGGAAGAGAGCAGGGTGACGCCCAGTGAGTTGCCGTCGCGCGTTGACAACACCGTCCGCAGCATTCCCTCGAAATCATGGATGTAGCGGTTCACCGCCTCGCGGAACTCGGCATCGTCCTCGTAAATCGAGGTGATTGCCCGCGCATCGTGATTGTCGATCAGGCGGACTGCGCGCCGGGTGAAGATACCTCGGTCGCCGCGCAGATATCCCGCCCAGGCCGTATCCGTCACCTCCATGTCGAATGCCTTGGAGATGTCTATCGAACAGGAATTGAGGCTCTCGGTAATCAGCGCCATGCGCCGCGAGAAATCGCTGTCGACCTGTTCTTCGGCCTTGGCGCGCGCCTGAGCCACGCGCTGTTCGAGATTGCTCGCCAGTTCGTTGACCTTGGCAAGGTGATCGCGCAGCTGCGCGGCCGCCTCCCGACCATGGGCACTGGCATTGGCTGCCGCTTCTTCGAGTTCGACGATTGCGCTGGCAGCTCCTTCCTTGATCGCGTGCTCGATCGCTTCAGTGCCTTGCGTGCCGATCCGCGCGGCGATTTCCTGCACCACCTCGTCCTGCTCGGTACGGATACGGGCGATGGCAATTCCAGAGGCCTCCTCAAGGGTTGCGATGGCTGCCTCGAGTTCGCTGCGTGACTGCCTGGCAAGCGTCTCCGACTGGGCGGCAAGAGCGGCAATGCGCTGCTCGAGTGCCTCGATGGCCTCGCTTGAAGCCGCCGTGTCTTGCGATGCCTTGCCGACATGGCCCGCCAGCGCTTCACCTTTTTCTTCTGCTTCGCCGACCAGCTGATGCAGCGTGGCCGCCTGTTCCCTGAAGCCCGAAAGTCGGCTTTCGGCCTTCTCGATCGCACTAGATAGCGCGCCTTCCGAGTGTTCGGCGCTCGAACGGATGATTTCCAGCAGTCGAACGCTGTCGTCCGTAAGGCGACTGACGAACTGGTTGCTTTCCTCTAGGATGGCGCGGCTCTGCGAGAGACGCTCGGCCAGCAATTCTCCCGCCTGGCCCAGGCGATCGCTTTCCTTGCTGCCTTGGTCGGCCAGGTTTGCAAGAATCCGGTCGAACTCGGTGAGGCGGCGGGACAATTCGTTCCCGCGCTCGCCAAGGGAAGCGAGATGACCGAGCTGTTCCTCGTGCCTGCTAGCGAGTTGCTCGTCGAATTGCGCCAACCGGCTCTCCAGATTGGCCAGCGCCTCGCTTTCCTGCCGCTGGTGCTGTTCCCGACGCCGGTTGAACTCGGTCTCGAAAGCATTGGCGCTTTCCATGATCGACGCATCGACGTGTTCAGCCGATTTGGAGAGCGCCTCCAGCCGTTGGCGGGCGTTGGCAATGGCGGCCTCGTCGATCCGGCTGACCTCCTGCACGGCGGACTTCATCGCATCGCGGAACTGGTCGATCGAGCGCATCCACAGCGTTTCGGCCTCTTCCTGCCCTTCCTTCATCGATCCGACGAGAAGCGCGCCTTCCTCGCGCAGGGCAGCAAGGCGCTCGCTCATCTGCGCGACAAGCTCTTCCTCTCGTGCGGCGTTTTCGGCGGAACTGGCGGCCAGCTCATCCCCTAGGGTCTGCGCACGACGACGGATCGCGGCAAGCGTATCCGTCTCGCGGCTTTCGAGTTCCACGCGGAAACTCTCGCTCTGCTGCATGAGGGTCGCGAAACGCTCATCGGCGTTCTTCTCGATGGCGGAAAGCTGCTCCTCGAAGGTGGAAATCGTCGCATCGACTTTTTCGCGCAGGCCATCCACCTGCAGCTCGCTTGCCTGGCCGAATTCGTTGAGTCTCTCGAAACCGGTAGTCAGCTGGTCGAGTCGCTCCTGTGCGGTGTGGCCAGCATTGCCGATCTGGCTGGCGACATCGCGGGCAGCGTTGGAAATGACTGGCAGCTGGTCGCGCAATTTGTCCATGTTGGTGACTGCATTGTCACTCACCGTGCCGATGGCATTTACCTGTTCCGAATTGTCCCGGATCAGGCCCTGCAGGCGGTCTGCGTTCTCGGACAGACGTTCGCTTGCCATGCGACCGAGCGATTCCAGATCGCGCGATTGCGATGCGATAAAGTCCCGCGCCAGGCTGAGTTCGCGATTGACCACGCCAAGGCGTGTCTCGAGTGCAGCAGACTCGGCAGCCAGCAAGCGTGCCGTCTCGCCAAAACGCGTGGCTTCACGGCGGCTATTGCGCATGGCGACCAGCCAGAGCCCAACAATTAGAAGCACCGGAATTGACCAGTCGCGCACCCAGCCGATCCACTGTTCGGGAGTAGCGCCGGAAAGCATGTCCTGTTGGTAAGTCCAGCCGAAGAAGCCGGTCCAGCCGATTACCGCTAGAATCGCGAGGGTTGGCAGCACCCAGCCGAAGCTCCTTTCCGGAAGGTCATCTTCATCCCATGCCTCGGCAAAATCCTGGCTCTCGGGGGGCTGGGGCATGGGCTCCCGATCCATTTCTTCCGGAGAAACTCCGGCCTCGACAGCCGCTTCCTCGACTTCAGGCCCATTTTCCTCTCGGGTTTCGGAACCGGTATTGCCATCGAGGGCGATCAGGCGTTTGCGACCATTCATCGGTGTACGATATCAGCCATGGAGGACGTGATAAACCCCGCCTTAACCGGGGCAGGCCTATCTTCTCGCCCATGGCTTATGAAACCGGTGAATTCGATGCCAATATTGCCGCCGCGGCCGGGGACGATCCGGCATTGCGGGCGGAATTGCTCGCCTGTTTCGCAGAAAGCCTGAACACGCAGACGGACCTGCTGGCGCGGGCGCGCTGCGATGGTAACTGGCACGTTGCCGCCATGCGCCTTCGTGGCCTTGGATCGAGCTTCCACGCAGAGGAACTTGTCGACCTGGCGGACGAAGCGATGGATTCTGCGCCTGGCGATCCCGTTGTCGTGCGCAAGCTACGCCATTTCGCAGGCCGATTTTCCGGTTGATCCAGCGCCCGCTTGCGCTTGGCAGGGGCTTTCGCGCGGCGTAGCAAGCAGGCGTGAGCGACACGCCCAATTCTCTGTTTTCCGCCCTGATAAGCGTTCCCAGCGATGGCGAGCGTGCCGAAATTCTCGGCAAATCGTCTGCCGAGAGGCAACTCGAGTTCGCGCTGGAGGCTGGCTGTGGTCGGATCGTGCTGCTTGGCTATGGCGGTTCGGAAGATGCCATCAGGCTGCGTCACCGGGCCGAATCCGCTGGTATGAAATGCGTCATCGTATCGGGCGCGCATGCTGTCGCGGCGCTTTCTCAGGACGGGGGCAACACGCTGATCTTTCAGGACGGAGTCGTGCCTGCCTCACTGGAAGCTCTCTCTGCTTTCGCCGGCGGCGGCGCGATTCTGGTGGTCCCCGCGGGCCTTGGTTCCGAACTTGGGTATGAGCGTATCGACCTTGCCCGTTCTTGGGCCGGAGCATTGGTTCTCAACGACAATCTGCTCGTGAAACTGCTCGACCTGCCAGAGGATATCGAGACTGCTCCCGCGCTCCTGCGCATTGCCCTGCAAGCGGGTCTGGCAGAAGAATACCTTGCCGAAGAGGAGCTGGTCAGCGGGGGCTGGTCGCTCCTCGGGCATGCACAGGAAACCGCCGAACTGGAAGAGAAGTGGCTTGGCCGTCATTTCGATACGGTGCGGGGCAAACCATCGCAGCGGCTTGCCGCATGGATTGTGCGGCGCCTCGCCGGACGGTTGCGTCTACGCGTGCTGCATATGCGGGCCGTGCGGGGCCTGAGCTTGCTGGCGGGGGCTGGGGGCGTGGCGGCGAGCTATGCAGGGTTTGGCGCGGCGGGCTTTGCCCTGATCGCGTTGGCGGTGCTGCTGCTTGAAGGTTCTCGCTTGGGCGACAGGCTGCGGCTGCTGCCCTTCGGTTCTGCGGGCAAGTGCGCCATGTTTGCGTTGGCGCTCGACCTGGCAATCGTCGGTACGGGCTATTTCGCCATAGATTGGGGGTGGCTGCACAAGCTCTTTCCGCCGCTTGTTCTGTTCGGAGTATTACATATCCCGGCCGATCTGCGCGGCGGTGCACTTAAGGATTGGCTGGATGATCGGGCCCTTCTTGCCGTGATCCTGGCCATCGGCGCCGCTCTCGGTCTTGCGGAGCAGGCGATAATGGCTGTCTGCCTGTTGCTCCTGCTCGGAAAATCGTCACTTTTCCTCGGCAAGCGAGGCTAACGCGGATTTAACCCTAGTTACCTATGGCAACAGCATGAGCGAGATATATCAGGACCGGCCAGCATTCGAGGCTGTCGAAGAGGTGCTGCGCGGCGAATTGGCCAAAGGTGACGTGGTACTGGCCACGACGCGTCCGATTCTGCGCCACTTGCTCGCCAATGGCGACCAGTCCTACTTCAGCGACGAGGTTATCGCCAAGGTGCGCGGCATGCTCGGCCATGCTGCGCGGCAATTGCTCATGGCCTATGCCAGTGCCGCCAATGTCGACGATCCCGAGGATTTCATCGAGGATCGGCAGGCCGACCTTGCACAATATCTGGTCGAGGACGTTGCCTTTCTCTCGCACGCCCATGCGCTGACCATGGAAGTCCAACTGGCCGACCAGTTGCAGCGTCGTAGCGGCATCGATTGCGTGCTGTCTCCGTTATTGCAGGAACTGGCAGCATCGAGCGACGCTGGGATGGCCGCATCCGCCATGCGTGTTCTCTCTTCGCAGGCGCGCTTCGTGCAGCAGATGCGCCGTATGGACCTGCCGTTAGGTGAATTGCCGGGAGACCTGTTCCACAAGGCGCTGCAATTGCTGCGTTCGACCGCCGAGGACGCCGGAATACTGGCGCGCGCCGAAGAGGCGCTTCGCAGCGATTATGACGAAAGCGAAAGCCGCCTTGGCCAGATCACACAACTGGTCATGGCGATGGGCCGCAATGCTCCGCGTGCGCTGGCAATCGACCATGCCGGTTTGGCCATCTTCTCCACCGCGCTGGCCATGGCGTCGGAGCAGGATCGCAACCTTGCCATCCTCTCTTATGGCGAAAACCAGCTGGCGCGGCTTGCCCTGTCCCTGCGCGCTGCAGGGATGCAACAAAACGCTCTCGAAGAGCAGTTCATGTACCTGCACCCGGAGGTCACGCTCCCCGACGGGTTCAACCAGATTACCGCTGAAAGGGCGGCGGCAATGCTGGGGACATCGCAGCCGGTCAAGCCGGCGTGATCGATGGCAGCTAACACGGCCTTTGTCGCCCGTGCGCGTACCGATGCGCGGGACCAGCTTGTCGAAGCGGACGAGCCGCTTGCTGGCCTGCAATTGCGCAATGGCGGAGAGATTCCCGGTGCTCTGGTCGCACCGGCCTTGCTTGAGCTGGTGCGCAAGGCGCGTGCCTATCGTCTCAAGCTCGCCCGTGCGATAGAGGCGCAGGATGGCGAGGAACGGGTCTCCGCATGGGTGGAAGTCGAACCGGACAATGACGGGCAGGGCTGCGTAATCGCCATTTCCAACTGGCAAAGTTCACCCGCGCCGGAATTGTCCTCACGGGACGAGGCTGAACGAGACTTTGCCATCATCAGACAGGTTTCCGAATTCACAGCTCGGCTTGGCCCCGACCAGGAAGTGCTCGCCGCCGATAGCGAGTGCGAGGAATTACAGGCGCTGCTCGGCAATATGCGGGACGGAATTGGCCTGCCCTGGACCGATTTCGTCATGTTGCGCGGCAATAGTCATGAACAGCCCATGCATTGGCGACTGCTCGATGGTGCCGAATTACGCGTCGAAGGATCCGAGCGCGACTGGACGGCCCATTTCATCCCACATGGGATGCCAATTGCAGGCAGCAACGGCTTCGAACTGCATCTGGTTGCCGGACAGCCGATTGCCGAAGAGCCTCCCGTCATGCCGGACGATGGCACCAAGGGGGAAAAGACGCTCGGGATCGGTCGTGAGATCGCGCCGGTTCTGCGACAACCGGTCTCGCGTATCATCGCCAATGCAGAGACGATCCGCACCCAGCTCGCCGGACCTCTGGCGGAGGAGTATGCAAATTACGCCAAGGATATTGCTTCTGCCGGAGAACACCTTCTGGCCCTGATCGACGACCTGACCACGCTGGAAATGGTCGAGGACGAGCAGTTCAATCCAGCACCCGACGATATCGACCTGGCAGATGTAGCTCGCCGCGCTGCCGGAATCCTCGGTGTACGTGCACAGGAGCGCGGCATTACCGTTGACGCCCCCAAGGGTGACGAGACGGCGCCCGCAATTGGCGAATTTCGTCGGGTCTTGCAGATCCTGCTGAACCTGCTCGGCAATGCCATCCGCTATTCCCCCGAAGGTTCGCATGTCTGGCTGCGCGTGGAGCAAGACGGCAAGAACGCAAGGGTGATCGTGGCAGATCAGGGCGAAGGTCTGGACGAAGAACAGCAGGCCCGCGTTTTTGTTAAATTCGAGCGGCTCGGCCGCAGCGGCGATGGCGGGTCGGGCCTAGGCCTCTATATTTCGCGTCGCTTGGCGGAAGCAATGAAGGGTTCGCTCGAGGTCGAAAGCACCAAGGAGCAGGGCGCGCGGTTCATTCTCACGCTTCCCTCCGGAAGCTGATCTCCAAATGGAAAGGCCCCCGCGATTGCGGAGGCCCCCTCGGTTCGACCCTGCGTCTCAGCGCTTGTCGAGCGGGATGTAATCGCGTTGCGTCGGCCCGGTGTAGAGTTGGCGCGGACGGCCGATCACCTGGCCGGGATCGGAAATCATCTCGTTCCACTGCGCAACCCAGCCAACTGTACGGGCGAGGGCGAATAGTGCAGTAAACATGGTCGTCGGGAAGCCGATCGCGGAGAGGATCGCGCCCGAGTAGAAGTCCACGTTCGGGAACAGCTTCTTCTCCTTGAAGTAATCGTCGCTGAGCGCGATCTCTTCGAGGGCGAGTGCCGTTTCGAAAACCGGATCGGTCGTGCCCAGGGCGTCGAAAACTTCGCGCACCGTCTTCTGCATCACGGTCGCCCGCGGATCGTAGTTTTTGTAGACGCGGTGGCCGAAGCCCATCAGGCGGAACGGGTCGCTCTTGTCCTTGGCGCGCTCGATATAATGCGGGATGCGATCGGGCGTGCCGATTTCGCGCAGCATGTTGAGGCAGGCCTCATTGGCGCCGCCATGTGCCGGGCCCCACAGGCAGGCAATGCCCGCTGCGATACAGGCGAACGGGTTGGCGCCCGAGGAACCGGCCAGGCGGACGGTCGAGGTCGATGCGTTCTGCTCATGGTCGGCATGGAGGATGAAAATCCGGTCCATTGCCTTTTCGACGGCAGGGTGAATTTCATATTCCTCGGCCGGAACGCCGAAGGTCATGCGCAGGAAATTGCCTGTATAGCTGAGCGAATTCTTCGGCTGCATGAAGGGTTGGCCGATCGAATACTTGTATGCCCAGGCCGCAATCGTGGGCATCTTGGCGATCAGGCGATGGCTCGAGATCTTGCGATGCTCGGGATCGGAGATGTCGGTGCTGTCGTGGTAGAAGGCCGAGAGCGCTCCGACCACGCCGCACATGATCGCCATCGGATGAGCGTCGCGACGGAAGCCTTGGTAGAACTGCCGCAGCTGGTCGTGCAGCATGGTGTGATAGGTGATCGTGTTGGTAAAATTGTCCAGCTCGGCCTGATCGGGCAACTCGCCGTTCAGCAGCAGGTAGGACACTTCCATGAAGCTGGAGCTCTCGGCCAGCTGGCCGATGGGGTAGCCGCGATGCAGCAGGACGCCCTGCTCGCCATCGATATAGGTCAGCGAACTTTCGCAGGAGGCGGTGGACTTGTAGCCCGGGTCGTAGGTGAAAGCCCCGGTCTTGCCGTAAAGCTTGCGGATGTCGACGACGTCAGGCCCGGTGCTGCCTTCCATCACCGGGAAGTCATAGGTTTCGCCACCAAGGGTGAGCTGCGCCTGCTTGTCCGCCAAATCCGTTCTCCTTGCCTTATCCAGTTTCGTTCACGCTCGCCGTCGATGTTTGGGCCTGCGCGTCGATCCGCGCGAGGCTTTCCTCCTTGCCGAGGAGCACCAAGACATCGAAAATACCCGGCGAGGTAGTCTGCCCCGTGAGTGCCGCCCGAAGCGGCTGCGCGAGTTTGCCGAGACCGAGCTCCAGCTCCTCCGCGTAGGCCTTCAGATTGGCCTCCAACGCCTCGATTGTCCAGTCCGATTCGCCCTGCAAACGCGCAGAAATCTGCGAAAGCCGGGCTCTTGCCTCGTCATCGAGAAGGCTTGCCGCCTTTTCAGTCATTTCCAGCGGACGCGTCTTGAACAGGAAGGCCGCGCCATCGGCCAGCTCGTTCATGTCGCGAGCCCTTGTCTTGAGGACAGGCATGGCCTTGGTGAGCAGGTCGACATCCGCCTGCGGGCCGATCTGCTTGGCGGCGATTGCTGCAAGCCGCGCATCGTCTGCCTGGCGGATGTAATTTCCATTCATGTTGAGCAACTTCTTCATGTCGAAGCGGCTCGGGCCCTTGTTTACGCCCGCCAGGTCGAACAGCGCAATCGCTTCCTCGCGGGTGAATTCTTCCTTGTCGCCATGGCCCCAGCCGAGGCGTAACAGGTAATTGAACAGCGTTTCGGGCAGGATACCCATTTCCCGGTAATCGCGCACGCCCAGTGCACCATGCCGCTTGGACAGCTTGGCGCCATCATTGCCGTGGATCAGCGGGATATGGGCATAGACCGGCTCGTCCCAGCCATCTTCTATCCCCTGCATCGCACGGATAACCTGCAATTGGCGAAAGGCATTGTTGAGGTGGTCGTCGCCACGGATGATATGGGTGCAACCCATATCCATGTCGTCCACCACCACGGCGAGCATGTAGGTCGGAGAGCCATCGGCACGCAGCAGAATGAAATCGTCGATCTCGCGATTGTCGACCTTTACGCGCCCCTGGACGGCATCCTCGATCACCGTTTCGCCACCCTCGGGGGTCTTGATGCGAACGACGAAAGGAGCACCTTCGGGCGCTTCCGAAGGATCGCGGTCGCGCCAGCGCCCGTCATAGCGCATTGGCTGCTTCGCGGCGCGCTGCTGCTCGCGCATTTCGGCGAGTTCTTCAGGTGTGGCGAAGCACTTGTAGGCCTGACCCGCATCGAGCAGCTTCATCGCTACTTCGGCATGACGATCGGCCCGTTGCGACTGGTATACAGGCTCTCCGTCGAATTCGAGGCCGAGCCATTCGAGCCCATCGAGGATGACGTCGATTGCCTCCTGCGTGCTGCGCTTCTTGTCCGTATCCTCGATACGCAGCAGCGCCTTTCCACCATGGTGACGGGCATAGAGCCAAGAGAAAAGCCCCGTGCGGGCATTGCCGATATGCAGGAATCCGGTCGGCGAGGGGGCAAAGCGCGTGACAACCGGGCGATCCGCGCCAGCTGGGTTGTCGCTATTACTTGCCATAAGGTCTTGATTCCTGTCCAATTCAATCATGGCAACAGGCCAGACGCCATCTGTTCCGCTGGAGGAAGAGGCCGGCGATGCTGCGTTGCGGCATACGCCTTGGCGAAAGCGCGCCTCTTTGTCCAGCGTGGCGATAATTGCCGAACGATTCCTGCACGATGCGGGATTCGATCGCGGACCCTGGCTGGCGGTTGCCTTGGCAGGTGGAATTGCCGCGTGGTTCACGCTTGATAGCCCACTGCCATGGGTCGTTGCTATGGGCCTTGGCTTTTTGCTTGCGCTGGGCGCGATGGCTCTGTGGCGAGGCAATCCGGAGCGCGAAAGGCTGAGAAGCTCGGTCACCTCACTGGGCATCGTCTTTGCCGCAGGTATAGCCCTGATCTGGGCACGCTCGGAACTGGTTGGAGCGCACCCGATCGAGCGGCCGCTCTCGGTGGAACTGCAGGGACGAATTCTCGAGCGGATCGAGCAACCGGCGCAGGATCGCGTCAGGCTGGTGCTCGCAACGCGCCTTCCGGATCAGGCGGAAGCGATAAAGATCCGCGTGAACCTCGATATCGAGAATGACTTTGCCGAGTTCTCCGAAGGGGCGGTGATCCGGCTGCAGACGCGCTTGATGCCGCCTGCACCACCCATGTTGCCCGGGGCCTATAATTTCGCCCGTGCCGCCTGGTTCGAGGGCTACGCGGCAACGGGAAGCGTGAACGGCCAGCCCGAATTGATCGAGAAGGGCGCGTCGCCGGGCCTGTTGGCACCATTGCAGCGTTCGCTTTCCGAGCATGTACGCAGCGAGCTCGAAGGCTCGGCAGGCAGCATTGCGGCGGCCTTTGCCAGCGGTGACAGGGGCGGGATCAGCGAGGCGGATGAGGATGCGATGCGCGATGCCGGCCTTACGCATCTCCTTTCGATCAGCGGATTGCATGTCAGCGCGGTGATCGCTGCGACCTATTTCCTTGCCCTGAAATTGCTCGCATTGTGGCCATGGCTGACCTTGCGCGTGCGCCTGCCGATCATGGCCGCCGGATTGGCCGCTCTGGCGGGCATTGGATACACGTTGCTGACCGGAGCGCAGGTGCCCACCGTACGAAGCTGCGTAGCGGCAATGCTGGTTCTGGGGGCGCTGGCACTGGGGCGCGAACCCCTGTCGCTGCGCATGGTCGCGATTGCTGCCGTTTTTGTCCTCTTGCTCTGGCCGGAATCACTGGTCGGGCCGAGCTTCCAGATGAGCTTTGCCGCCGTAATCGCCATCGTTGCCCTGCATGGCGCGAAACCTGTTCGCGAGTTCCTCAATCCGCGCGAGGAGGGATGGCTGCGCTGGACGGGCAGGCGCGTCCTGATGTTGCTCGTGACCGGACTGGTGATCGAGATCGCGCTCATGCCCATCGTGTTGTTCCACTTCCATCGCGCGGGGGTCTATGGCGCGCTTGCCAATGTCGTGGCGATCCCGCTGGTGACCTTCATCTCCATGCCGCTGATCGCGCTCGCGCTGGCACTCGACATGGTAGGTGTCGGGGCGCCTGCCTGGTGGCTGGTGGGCAAATCGCTCGACCTGCTGCTTGCCATTGCCCATTTCACCGCATCGCAGCCCGGCGCGGTCAAACTGATGCCGCAGATGACCGGGGGGACATTCGCGCTGTTCTTGCTGGGCGGTTTCTGGCTGGGCCTGTGGCGAGGAAAGGCACGACTGCTCGGTTTCGTCCCGGCCGCTGTCGCCGGCATAATGCTCCTGCTCACACCGGTCCCGGATTTGCTCATATCCGGGGATGGCAGGCATGTTGGCATTACGGGCGAAGGTGAAGAACTTTTGGTCCTGCGGGACAGTCGCAGCGACTATTCCCGGGACAATTTACTCGAACTCGCCGGCGTTACGGGCGAACCGGTTCTGCTGGAGGACTGGCCAGGCGCGCAATGCAGCGCCGAATTCTGCGCCGTGACCCTCGAGCGCGGTGGACGTGAATGGCACATTTTGATGAGCCGCAATCGCACCATAGTGCCCGAACGGGCTTTGGCTGCCGCCTGCGACCGGGCAGACATCGTTATATCGGATCGCTGGCTGCCGCGCTCATGCGAGCCGCGTTGGCTCAAGGCGGATCGCAGCTTCCTGAGCGTAAGTGGAGGACTGGCGGTCAATCTCGCCCGTGGAGAATTTACCAGTGTCGCCCAGTTCCAGGGCGAACATGGATGGTGGCGCAGGGGCGATTGACGCTGTCGGGACAAGAGGCAAACTTGTCCGGACACGATTTCGGGTGCATCCGGACGGGAATGTGCTTTGATTTGCGTGATTGCATGCTTCGATGAGGGGGCCAGTCGGATAAGTCGATGATCAAGCGAGGCAAAGTGCCGAAGAAGTCTGAAACGCTCGAAGTGCGGCTGCCGCACACAGTGAAGAAGGCTTTCATGGCCCGAGCACGCAGCCGGGGACAGACGGCGAGTGCCCTGCTTCGTGAATTTATCGAATCCTACCTGGCGGAAACCGACCCCCGGAAGGAGAATCGAAGAATGTTCAGGAAACTCACCAAGCCCGCCGCGATCGGATCGCTCACTGCCGTCGGGGTGGCGACGCTGCATCTGGTTGCACCGGTTGCCGCTTCGGCCGCACCCGATCTTCGAGCACTGTTCGAGCGGCTTGATACCGATCAGAACGGTCAGCTCAGCGAAGATGAGTTCAGCCTTCGCGGCGCCGGCGGATATCACGCGGCAATGCAGGGACTTCACCTCGGAGACGTCATTCCGCTTGTTATGGCGATCCACTTCGGTGTTGGCATGGCGGAAGATGACGTGACTTATGGCGACCTTCGCGAAGCCTTTGCGAGCCATGACCAGAATGGCGATGGAAACGTGACGTTCGGCGAGTTTGAATCGCAGCAGCTCGGCGAGTTGCGCTGGGTCTTCGATACGATCGACGCGGACAGTACCGGCGCGATTGAGGAAAGTGAATTCAACCTGATGCTGGGCCACTTACCCGCGAGTTTCGCCCAGCACGCCAAATCCTTCGGCGAAATCGACAAGGATGGTAGTGGCATGATCGACTGGGCCGAATTCCAGGGCTGACCTTGCCCCAAAATGGGGTCGGGCGGCGTCCGGGAAGAACGCCGCCCGCATTTCCGCCTAATGGTGAAGCGGCAGTATCGAAAAATCAGTGGTAGCGGCGCAGCAGACCGGCGAGCTTGCCCTGCACCTTGACCTGCGCGCCATCGTAGATCTGCGGGTCGTAGGCGCCATTGGCCGGGTCGAGCCGGATCTTGCCGCCCTCGTGATGCAAGTACTTGAGCGTCGCTTCTTCATTGTTGATCAGCGCCACCACGATATCGCCATCGCGGGCCGTGTCGGCCTTGCGTACCAGCGCATAGTCGCCGTCGAAAATGCCCGCCTCGATCATCGAGTCCCCGGAAACCTCGAGCGCGTAATGCTCGCCTGCACCAAGCAGGGCAGCCGGGACGGGAATCGACGTGGAATCTTCCAGAGCCTCGATCGGTGCGCCTGCGGCAATACGCCCATGCAGCGGCACCTCAATCACGTCGTTGGCCGGCTCGGGAGCTGTCTTGGAAGGCTGGATGACATTGGAAATCGCGTCATTGGCAGCGGCATGCAAAGATGCGCTGACATCTTCGGGCTGCTTGAGAACTTCCAATGCCCGGGCACGGTTGGGCAGGCGGCGGATGAAGCCGCGCTCCTCCAGCGCCGAGATAAGGCGATGGACGCCGGACTTGCTCTTGAGATCGAGCGCATCCTTCATTTCCTCGAAGGAAGGTGAAATCCCGCTCTCTTCGAGCTTATTCTGGATGAAGATCAGCAATTCGCGCTGCTTGGCGGTCAACATGCCTTGCTCCTGTCAATTCCGTTCCAATTCGGGAACGAACAAGGAACAATTATGAAACAGATTCGCCTAAGTCAAGCGATACCGCCATTTTCGAGCGGATAGATCCATACCGACCGTCCCGCCTCGATGGCCGGCGAGCTTGGCTTGCGATCGATCAGCGCATTGGCACGCGAGAGCGATAGAAGCGCGCTGCTATCTTGCTGGTCGAGCGGTCTCACTTCGCCATCTTGATGAAATCCGCGGACAAATTCCTGGCGTGATCCTGTCGCTGGAAGGTTGCCGGAGAGGCGTACCTGCACCGCAAAGGGCAGTACCTGGTCGAACCCTGCGCCCGCCAGCTTTCGCAGCAAGGGCAGCAAGAACAGGAATGCCGTGACATAGCTCGACACAGGGTTGCCGGGCAGGCCGATGATCCATTGCGGACCCTTGCGTGCGACCATCAGCGGCTTGCCTGGCTTGATCGCCACGCGCCAGAAATCGATTGTCGCGCCCCATTGCTCGAGTGCAGGCCGAACAAGGTCGTGATCCCCCACCGATGCACCACCACTGGTGACGATCACATCGGCATCTTTCGCGCGCCCCAGCGCTTCGAGCATGGCTGCCATTGTGTCGGGCACCGGGCCAAGGCGTTGGATCGAATGCGCGTAAGGGGCTGCCATGGCAGCGAGCATTGCACCGTTGCTCGCCGGGATCTGGTGAGGTGCACAAGAAGTTGGGTCGGCTGAAAGCTCATCTCCGGAATCGAGGATGGCGAGGCGGGGTTGGGTGTGGACGTCGACCTTTGCCTGTCCGCTAGCCAGCAGCAGGGCGAGCTGCGCTGGGCCCACGCGCGTACCAGGCTGAAGTATCGGATCGCCTTCGGAAAAATCGAAACCCTTGCGGCGGATATGGCGCGGCGTTGGGTCGCCTTCGCCGTTCAGGGAGAGCTGGTCGCCAGTGCGCGTCGCGTTTTCCTGCAGCAATACTGCACATTTACCCGTTGGCATCATGGCGCCGGTCGAAATTCGAATGGCCTGTCTTTGCTGGAGTTCCCCTGCGAAGGGATGGCCTGCCGCGCTTTCGCCGACAATTGTCCACGGGCCGCCGGGATCGTCTGCGCGTACCACATAGCCATCCATCGCGGAGAGGTCGGCGGCGGGCTGCGTGCGGCAGGCAAGCGGCTGTGCGGCAATAAAGCGACCAATTGCCTGATCGACCGCGACGCTTTCGCCACCGAGCGGCTCGACTTGCGAGAGCAGGCCTTCTTGCGCCACTTCCAGCGGGATCGGTGGCGGAAGGCTCATTCCGCGCGCCAGTCCCCGCTCTTGCCGCCAGTCTTTTCCAGCAGGCGGACCTGTTCGACGACCATGCCCTTTTCGAGCGCCTTGGCCATGTCGTAAATCGTCAGCAGCGCCAGGCTGGCGGCGGTCAGCGCTTCCATTTCGACACCGGTCTTGCCGGTGAGGGCAGCAGTGGCACTGACTGCTACACAGTCATCCTCGAACGTGAAATCGACCGTAACGCTGTCGAGTGCCAGCGGGTGGCAAAGCGGAATCAGCTCGCCGGTCTTCTTGGCCGCCATGATCCCGGCAATGCGCGCGGCCGCCAGCACGTCGCCCTTGGGTCCCGAACCGTCGCGCACGGCTGCGAGTGTGGCGGGGGACATGCGGATACGGCCACCGGCAGTCGCACTGCGGCGGGTTTCGGGCTTGCCGCCGACATCGACCATGCGCGCGGCGCCCTTCTCGTCCAGATGGGTCAGTTTGCTCATGTGCCGGACCCTAGAACAGCCTGCCGCCATTGGGCACTTCTTTTGTTGGGTGGAACAGCATGACGGCTCCATCTCCATCGGGGAAGCCCAAGGTCAGTACCTCGCTCATCATCGGTCCGATTTGCCGCGGAGGAAAATTGACCACAGCGGCAACCTGCTTGCCTACAAGATCTTCGAGGTCATAATTCTCCGTGATCTGTGCAGAGCTTTTTTTCAGTCCAATGGCGGGGCCGAGATCGATGAGCAGCTTGTAAGCGGGCTTGCGGGCCTCCGGGAATGGCTCTGCCTCGACCACCGTGCCGATACGAATATCGACCTTGAGAAAGTCATCGAAAGAAATCTCTGGGGCAGGTGAAGCTGCTGGGTCATGATCCATGTGCATGACAAGTTGCTCTAACGGCTTGCCGGGATTCGCGAAATAGTCAGCCCTGCAAGAGCTTGTGCGTGGCTGCTTCCACGTCCTCCTGGCGCATCAGGCTTTCGCCGACGAGGAAGCAGCGCACGCCCGCTTCGGCCAGGCGCAGGCAGTCTTCATGGCTGTTGATGCCGCTTTCGCCCACCAGCAGCGTGCCTTCGGGTGCCAGCGGGGCAAGCCTTTCGGTCGTACCAAGATCGGTGACGAATGTGCGCAGGTCGCGATTGTTCACGCCGATCAGGCGCGACCGCAGCGCGGCGGCTCGTTCCATCTCGGCCTCGTCATGCACTTCGACGAGCACATCCATGCCGCGTTCCACGGCGGCAGCCTCGATCTCCTGCATCTCGGTATCTTCGAGTGCCGCAACGATGATCAGGATCGCATCGGCCCCGATCGAGCGTGCCTCCGCCACCTGCCACGGATCGACCATGAAATCCTTGCGCAGGACGGGGAGGGCGCAGCTGGCGCGGGCCTCGACCAGGAAATCCTCGTGGCCCTGGAAGTAAGGTGCATCGGTCAATACGGAAAGGCAGGCGGCGCCGCCCTTCTCGTACTCCATGGCGTGTTGGTGCGGGCGGAAATCGGCACGGATCAGGCCCTTGGACGGGCTGGCCTTCTTGATTTCGGCGATCAGGCCGAAGCCGTTCGCAGCAGCCTTGGCTTCCAAAGCTGCACGGAAACCGCGCGGAGCGCTCTGCTCGCTGGCGCGTGCATCGAGATCGGCCAGAGTCGCGAGTGCCTTGCGCACAGCGATTTCCTCACGCTTGGTGGCGCAGATCTCGACCAACTTGTTGCTCATTTCGTGGTCGCCACCCAGCAATCGAGCAGGGCCTTTGCAAGTCCCTTGTCGATGGCCTCTGCAGCCTCCTCGACTCCCTCGTGCCAGCCTTCGGCCTCGCCAGCGACGATCAGCGCGGCGGCCGAATTGAGCAGCACGGCATCGCGATAGGCCCCTTTCTCGCCCTCGAGCAGGCGGCGCAGCGCAGCAGCGTTGTATGCGGCATCTCCGCCGCGAATGTCGTCGAGCGAATGGCGCGGCAGTCCGGCATCTTCGGGCGTGACGCTCTCGCCAATGCCGTCAAGACCAATCGTGGCAATGCGCGAGGGGCCGGCGATGGACAGCTCGTCCAAGCCTTCCTCGCCCGAGACGATCATGACCTTGTCCATGCCGAGCAGCAGCATGGCATCGCGATAGATCGTCACATAGTCCGGGTTGGCGATGCCGATGAGCTGGCGCGATACGCCTGCCGGATTGGCGATGGGCCCGAGCAGGTTGAAGATCGTGCGCCGGCCCAGGGCCTTGCGGATCGGCATGACATATTTCATCGCCGGGTGGTGCGCCTGGGCGAAGAGGAAGGCGATGCCGAGATCGGGCAAGGTTTCCTCGGCATTGGCGGCGGCCTTGTCGAGATCGAGGCCCAAAGCCTCCAGCGTATCGGCCGCGCCCGCTTTGGAACTGGCGGCGCGATTGCCATGCTTGGCCACGGGCACTTCGCAAGCCGCGACTACGAGGGCGGTGGCAGTCGAGATATTGAGGCTGTGCTGTCCGTCTCCGCCGGTACCGCAGACATCGATGGCATTGGCCGGGGCGGAGATGCGCTTCATGCGGTCGCGCATGGCCTTGGCCGCTCCGGCGATTTCCTCTGCCGTCTCGCCGCGATCGGCGAGTTCGACAAGGACGTCGCGGATTTCGTCTTCCGCCATCTCGCCATCGAGCATGCGCGCAAACAGCGCTTCGGTTTCGGCGAAGCTAAGGCTCATGCGCCGGCCTTTTCCTTCGCTTCGATCCCGCAAATTTCGAGAAAATTGCCGAGCAGCGCGTGGCCGTATTCGGTGGCGATGCTTTCCGGGTGGAATTGCACGCCATGGATCGGCAGATCCTTGTGGCGGAAGCCCATCACCGCCGTGCCATCGAGGCCGGGCGTCTCGCTAGTGGCATTTACCACCAGGCAATCGGGAATGTCCTCGACGATCAGCGAGTGATAGCGCGTGGCCGTATAGGGTGAGGGCAGGCCCTTGAAGACGCCGGTATTGTCATGGTCGACGAGCGAAGTCTTGCCATGCATCAGCCCGCCGCGCGTAACGTGACCGCCGAAATGCTGGCCGATGGATTGGTGGCCCAGGCAAACGCCGAGCAAGGGCATCGCTGCTTTCTCGCAGGCCGCAACCATTGCCAGGCTAATACCTGCCTCATTCGGCGTACAAGGGCCTGGCGAAATGAGGACGCCCTGAGGTTTGAGCGCGAGCGCTTCCTCCACGGTGATGGCGTCATTGCGCTTCACCACCACTTCGGCACCCAGTTCCATCACGTAATGGACGAGGTTGAAGGTGAAGCTGTCGTAATTGTCGATTACCAGGATCATGGCCGGTCCCTTATGCGCCATTCTCTCGCATTTCCACAACGATCAGTGGCCCCAGTTGCGGTCCGGGGTCGAGACGGCCGCTTGCCGGGTCCCACAACTGCGAAACATCGTCATCCAGATGAAGTGCGTTCGGCGTTCGCAGGACATCGCGGAAATAGCGCGCGAAGCTCTCGAGCGTCACCGGCTCGTTACTGATAAGGAAATGCGCCCGGCCTGCCGAATCCACGCCGACGCCGCTTTGCAATTGGGGGGCTCCGTCCTCGGTCATCACCTGCGGGGTCAGTTCGCCCGCCTGGATCAGCATGGGTGCGGATTGCATCCCGAAATCGGGGCGTGTCGTCACATTGTCGAAGAAGCGCTGGGCATTCCAGATGCGCCAATCTGCAGAATGTTCTCCGAAGAAGATCCCGCCAGAGTCCTCTCCTCGAACGATGCGCCGCAGGCGTTCGCCATCTTCGACATAGTAGCCGATCGCGCCGTCATTCCCTTCGAGAAGGCCGCCATTGATTGCAAATGCGACCGGCGGTGCACTGACCGGACGCAGAGCGGCCAAGCGCGCGAGGCTCCCGTAATCCTCGCCTTCCGTATCGGCGTGAACCATGCGGATCACGTGGCGCGCCGGGTCTGCGACGCAATGAGTGAAGGCCCTTTCCTCGAAAATGACCGGCTCGCAGGTGGATGCCAGCTCAAGGGGGACTTCGATCACCTGGCCCTGTTCATCGACTTCGCGCTGCTCGCACGCAGCAAGGGCAAGGCAGGCGAGGAACGGCAGGACTATGCGTTGCAGCATCCTTATTGGCCGAAGCCCGGTTCGGTCGCAATGCGTGCAGCCTCGCGTGCAGCGGCAACAAGGGCTCCTGCCTTGTGGCGGCATTCGGCGGCTTCATAATCCGGGTTGCTGTCGGCAACGATGCCGGCGCCGGCCTGAACATGCATGACGCCGTCTTTCACCACAGCGGTGCGCAGAACGATACAGCTATCGACCGAGCCATCCGGCGCAAAGTAGCCGACGCCGCCTGCATAGGGCCCGCGTGTCTCGGGCTCGAGCTCGGCAATGATCTCGCAGGCCCGGACCTTGGGTGCACCCGAGACGGTACCGGCCGGAAAGCCTGCGAACATGGCGTCGATGGCATCCTTGTCTTCGGCCAGCCTGCCGATGACGTTGCTGACGATGTGCATGACGTGGCTGTAGCGCTCGACCGTGAAGCTGGCTGTCACCTTTACGCTGTCCGCTGCTGCAACCCGACCGACATCGTTGCGACCAAGATCCAGAAGCATGAGGTGTTCGGCACATTCCTTCGGATCTGCCAAGAGGCTTCGCTCATTTTCGCGGTCTTCCTCTGGAGTGGCGCCACGAGGCCGCGTTCCGGCAATCGGACGGATCGTGACTTCGCCATTACGCACACGCACGAGGATTTCCGGACTCGATCCGACGACGGCAAATCCCGGCAGGTCGAGGAAATAGAGGAAAGGCGATGGATTGACCCTGCGCAGTGCGCGGTAGAGCGCAAAGGGCGGCAAGGGGAAGGGGCAGGTGAAGCGCTGGGCCAGCACGACCTGGAAGATGTCGCCTGCCGTGATGTACTCCTTGGCCTTGAGCACGATACGCTCGTAATCGGCCGGATCCATCACGGCTTCGAGTTCCATATCGGGCAAATCGGCTTGCTTGTGATCCCCCGGCACCGGTCCGCCCAGCTTGCGCATGGCCTCGTCGATGCGGTCCGCCGCGCGTTCGATAGCGTGGTCCGGTTCCGCGGAGCCGGCCCAAAGAGGGGCGATGCAATAGAGTGCGTCAGTAAGGTTGTCGAAAACCAGCACCAGAGCCGGGCGGGAGAAGAGCATGTCGGGCAGGTCCAGCTCGCTCTGCGGTGCGCGGGGAAGCTTCTCGACCAGGCCGATCATTTCATATCCGAAATAGCCGACGAGGCACGCCAAGGCCGGGGGCAGGGCATCGGGTACGTCGATATGGCAAGCATTGGCGAGTGCCCGCAATTCGGTCAGGCTGTCGCCCTCGAGCGGCTCGAATGCCTCCCGGTCATGCCTCCAGGCGCGGTTGACTTCGCATCTTGCGCCTGTGGCACGGAAGACCAGATCCGGATCGATACCGAGCAGGCTGTAGCGTCCGCGGACTTCGCCGCCCTCGACCGATTCGAGGAGGAAATCGCCGCGCCCCTGCTCGATCAGCTTGAGCGCTGCGCCAACAGGCGTCTCCGTGTCGGCAACCAGCTTGCGCCAGACGAGTGTATTTTCGCCCGCTTGCAGGCGGGTACGAGCTTCGGCAGCGAATTCGGGTGCCGCAGTCGAAGTGGCGAAGTCAGACAGGCCGACCTCCCTAATTGACCTGGCCGGTCAGCTGCGCGCCAACGGCATCGACGGCGACCTGGTTGATCTCGATCTCAATGTCTTTCTCCGCGGCTGCCACCAGCTGCGCGACATATTCATCGCCGATGAGCGAGAGCAGTTGCTGCTGTGTCTGCAGCACTTCGATGCTGGCGGGGTCGACTTCCGGCGCGGTGATATCGTCGAGCTGGACGACGAACCATCCCAGCGCTTCACGACTCTCAAGGCGCTTGGAGGTACCTTCCGCCATGGAGAAGAACAGGGCCACGGTCTGCGTCATATTGCCCGACTGTTCGACCTGTGCGC
This sequence comes from uncultured Altererythrobacter sp., assembly GCA_913056125.1. Lineage (GTDB taxonomy): Bacteria > Pseudomonadota > Alphaproteobacteria > Sphingomonadales > Sphingomonadaceae > Alteraurantiacibacter. The sequence continues at coordinate 369,217 of CAJXNC010000002.1, read as the reverse complement.
GGCTGAGCGACAGGCTTTGCGGGGCCGGGAGGGTCACTTCCTCCGCCCCGATCGCCTCTGCCATGCTGGATCCCTCGGCAATGCGCGCAAGCACGCGTGATGCGCCTTCGCCGGCGGCGCGCATTCCTGCGTCGATCCGCCAGTTGAGCACGACCTGGTCGCGAATCTCGTCAAGCGGCGCGGTGGCCGAACGGGTTACCTGCGAAACGTCGTAGATCAGGAAGGTCTGGCCGGGCTCGATCTCGGCAAGCTGGGGTTCGGCTTCTTCCATTTCGAACGCGACCGGAACGACGCGGGCGAGAATTGGCGGGGCCGAACGCTGCTCGCCATAGACCTGGCCAGTGGCAGTGATCGGGTCCGTGGTCTGTAGTTCAACGCCGATTTCCTCGGCCACTTCGGACAGGCTCCTGCCGCTGGCAAACTCGTCCTCGATGCGAACGGTCAAATCGTTGATGGCATCACGGCGATATTCGGTGCTGAGGGCGAGCACGATATCGTCGCGCACATCCTCGAGGCTGCGGCCTTCGCGTGTCTGGACCTCTTCGACGCGCAGGACATACCAGCCAAGGCCGCCCTGTGCGGGTTCCGCGATTGCGCCCCTGTTTGCTGCAAAGGCGGCTTCGGCGACGGCTTCGGATGCATTACCGGTGAGTTCTTCGCGGGAGACAAGGGGAAGGCTGGTTACGCTCAGGCCCTTGTCCTGTGCAGAAGCTTCGAGGGAGATACCCCCTGCCACCTCTTCCACTATCGCCTGAGCTGCAGCCTGCGTGGGAACGATAAGCTGCGAAAAGCTGCGCATTTCAAGTTCGCGGTAGCGGTCGATATTCTGCTCGTACCGCTCCTGTATCTGGGCTTCTGTAGGCGTCGGCAGCTCGCCTACCGCCTCGTCGCCAAAGGCGGCGTAACGCAGGACGCGACGCTCGGGGCGAATGTAGTCAGCGCGATTCTCGTCATAAAATGCTTGTAGCTGTTCGTCGGTGGGATCGTCTTCAGGAGCATAGACGGATGCCAGCATCAGCCCCACCGTGCCGCTGCGGCTTTCGAGGCGAAGGCGCGTGAAACGTTCGACCATGCTTTGTGGGAGCTGCGGAACCGCGGCAATCGGGACAATCAACTGGCGAGCGAAAAGACCCATCGCCAGATCGTTGCGAACCAGGTCTTCGTTCAAGCCCTGTTGGCGCAGTGCGGCCCGGAAGGCCTCCACGTCGAAATTCCCGTCCACGGAACGGAATTCGGGGGCGCTCACGATCTCGCTGTCGACCAGCCGCGCACCTGCGCGCAGTCCGGACATTCGTGCTGTTTCGGCAATGGCATAGCGGCTGATCATGGTGTCGAGCACGCGCGCCAAGCCATCATTGGCGATGAAACTTTCCATCGTCAGAGTGGGGTTTTGCTGGCGCAGCTGTTCCAGCGCATTGGTGGCATTTGCGCGAAGGTCGGAACTGTCGACCCTGCGCTCACCGATTACTGCAACCCGATCACCGCCGGTGACGCCTCCGAAGGTGCCTGTATTGGCCACGTCCGAACTGGCGAAGGCGATGGCGATCAGGCCAAGGAAGGCCAATGTTACGGCGATGCCGATCTTGGACTGGAAGAAACCGCGAAAGAGCTGGATCATGGAGGAACGCTTTACTGTATTAGGATCGGAGTGGTTTGCCGGATGGCCTGCCACGCCCTGTGTCGCAGGCGCTTTATCTCCCCTGCGGCGCACTCGCAACAGGCTCGATGGCTTTCGGTGAATGTGGAAAAGCGGCTTTGACAAGCGCGCCGGGCCGCATTAGCGGGCATGAACTTTCGCCTGCCTCGGCAGGACAAATTTCTCTTTGAATTACCCAAGGTTTCCAAGATGGCCCAGCGCCCTTACATCGTCGGCAATTGGAAGATGCACGGAACGCGCGCAATGCTCGCGGAAGCACGTGCGATCGACCGTGCGGCCGAACGCCTCATCAAGGTGGAGGTGGCGCTCGCGCCGCCTTACACGCTCATTCACGCTACTCGCAAGGAAGCCGGCTTGATCGGTGTCGGCGCGCAAGATTGCCACCCGGCCGATGGCGGAGCGCATACCGGCGATATCTCTGCCGCCATGCTCAAGGATGCCGGTGCCGGATTTGCCATTGTCGGCCATAGCGAGCGTCGTGCCGATCATGGCGAAAAGGATGCCGATGTCCGCGAAAAGGCAGATGCCGCGATTTCCGCCGGAATGAATGTCATCGTGTGTGTAGGTGAAACCGAAGAGCAGCGCGATGCTGGCAAGGCAGAAAGCGTTGTCGCCAAGCAGCTGAAAGGCTCGCTGCCGGAGGGTGAAGGTGTGGCCGAGAAGGTCACCGTTGCCTATGAGCCCGTCTGGGCAATCGGCACTGGTCGCACGCCCACGGTCGAAGACATCTCGGCCATGCATGTCTCCATCCGCAATGTGCTGCAGAAGCTCTATGGCGAGGAAGCTGGAGCTGGTGTTCGCATCCTTTACGGCGGTTCGGTCAAACCGGACAATGCCGCGGAACTGCTTTCGGCCGATGAAGTCGGTGGCGCGCTTGTCGGCGGCGCCAGCCTGACGGCGGAGAGCTTCCTTGGGATCATCATCGCTGCCGCAGGCGGCGAAGAGGGCTGAGGGTTGCGGCAAGGCGCCAGCTTCCCTAAATCCCTGCCGGTTGAACTTCTGGAACTGCAATGAACCTCTTTCTCTTCCTTACCGTCGTCCAGGCGATTGTCGCCGCGGCCCTCGTAGGCGTTGTTCTGATGCAGCGTTCCGAAGGCGGTGGCCTCGGGATTGGCGGGGGAGGGAGCCCGGGCGGGCTGATGTCGGCGCGGGGTGCTGCGGATTTCCTGACGCGTACGACCAAGTGGCTCGCGATCCTGTTCGTGATCCTGTCGATCGCCCTTGCCGTGGTTGCCATTCGCGCGACCGAAGGCCGTGACATCGACGATACGCTCGACCGTTCGGTCAGCGACAGCGCGGCTCTTGCTCCGGCCACGGTCGATGAGACTGAAACCGCACCCGTGGAAGACGGCCTGGCAGACATCGCCGAGTAGGATCATGCATCCTGGCATGCCGGGATAGTGGATCAATGGTGAAAATCGTGGCGAAGTCTCTTGCCACGAATCCAAAACGCACCCTACAGCCCAACTCCCATGGCGCGGTACATATTCATCACCGGCGGCGTGGTCTCATCGCTTGGCAAGGGACTGATGGCAGCAAGCCTCGCTGCCCTCCTGCAAGCGCGTGGCTACAAGGTCCGCATCCGGAAATTCGATCCTTATCTCAACGTCGATCCGGGCACCATGAGCCCGTATCAGCACGGCGAGGTCTACGTCACCGATGACGGGGCGGAGACAGATCTCGACCTTGGCCATTACGAACGCTTCACCGGCGTTTCGGCGCGGCAGAGCGATAATATCACTTCGGGCCGCGTCTATCGCGACATCATCGCCAAGGAGAGGCGCGGGGACTATCTGGGCGCCACCGTACAGGTGATCCCGCATGTCACCGATGCGATCAAGGAATTCGCACTGGCCGACCAGGAGGATCACGATTTCATCCTGTGCGAGATCGGCGGCACTGTAGGCGATATCGAGAGCCTGCCCTTCATCGAGGCCATCCGCCAGATGCGCAACGAGTTGCCGCCCGAGGACACCTGCGTGGTCCATGTCACGCTGGTTCCCTACATCTCGGCGGCGGGCGAGCTGAAGACCAAGCCTACGCAGCACTCCGTGCGCGAGCTGACCAGCCTCGGCGTGCAGCCCAACCTGCTGCTTTGTCGCTGCGAACACGAATTGCCTGAGACCGAGCGGGCCAAGATCGCCTTGTTCTGTAACGTGCGCAAGGAAGCGGTGATCCAGGCACTCGATGCCACCAGCATCTACGCCGTCCCGCTACAATATCACTCCGAAGGGCTCGATGCCGAGGTGCTGCGCCATTTCGGCATGCTCGAACGCGCGCCCAAGCCCAATCTCGAAGTCTGGGAAGATATCGTCGATCGCTACGAAAATCCCGAAGGCGAGGTTACGATCGGCGTGGTTGGCAAATATGTCGGCCTGCCCGATGCCTACAAGTCGTTGAACGAGGCGCTTGTCCATGGCGGCATGGCCAACCGGACCAAGGTCAATATCCGCTGGATCGATGCGGAGATATTCGAGCTCGATGACAGCGATATCGCCGCCCAGCTCGAGCCGCTGCACGGCATCCTTGTGCCGGGTGGATTCGGGGAGCGCGGTTCGGAAGGCAAGATTGCCAGCGTCCGCTTCGCGCGCGAACGAAAGGTTCCATTCCTGGGCATCTGCCTTGGCATGCAGATGGCCTGTATCGAAGGTGCTCGCAACACGGCCGGGATTGCCAAGGCGTCATCGACCGAGTTTGGCGAAACCGAAGAACCTGTGGTCGGCATCATCACCGAGTGGATGAGCAAGGAAGGCCTTCAAAAGCGCTCTGCCGATACCGATCTTGGCGGCACAATGCGACTTGGCGCCTATGATGCAAAGCTTGCCGGTAACAGCCATGTTTCACGCATTTATGAAGGGGCGACCACGATTTCGGAACGCCACCGCCACCGTTACGAGGTCAACTCGGCTTATATGGCACCATTGGAAGAGGGCGGGCTGGTCTTCTCGGGAATGTCGCCCGACGGGCTGTTGCCGGAGATTGTGGAGCGTCCCGACCATCCCTGGTTCGTTGGCGTGCAGTTTCATCCCGAGTTGAAAAGCAAGCCCTTCGATCCGCACCCCCTGTTTGCCGGTTTCATCGAAGCAGCGCTCAAACAGTCTCGCCTTGTCTGACAATTTCCGTTAATTTATACGATCGACCAACTCATTGTAGGAAAAATCCTTGCGTAGTACCCGCAAGGCAGCGTAACGATCATTCGTCACCAGTTTGGATCGAAACGGGTAGTTGCGTGCTGGAAGTCGCTGCGCGCGTCATGCGGAGATCCGGGCTGGATCCGAGCGCTACACAGGGGAAACAGGGAAAGTCCGAGCCGCACCCCATTACTGTCCTTGCCGTCAGGGCAGGCTCTCTATTGCGACCCGGAGAGCAAGTCTTAATGGCAGGTCGGCGCCAAGCGCCGAGGGGGCGGTGCCTTGATCGGGCCCGCCCCCAATAACTTTCAACTACCTAAATGAAATTTCGAAGGATCAGGCCGCGTCGGCCTCGTCCTTCTTGCCCTCGACAACCTCGAGCTTCGAGCCGCCGATCGCGATTTTCTTGGGCTTCATCGCTTCGGGCACTTCGCGGACAAGATCGATCACGAGCAAGCCATCGGCGAGGTCGGCATTTTCGACCCGCACGTAATCCGCCAGTTCGAAGCGGCGTTCGAAACCGCGATTGGCAATACCGACATGGAGCATCTCGCCATCGGCCACCTCGTCGCGCTTGCGACCCTGGACAACAAGGAGATTCTGCTGTGCGGTGATATCGATGTCCTGCGGGCGGAAGCCGGCAACGGCCAGCGTGATGCGATAGGCATCTTCGTCGCGACGCTCGATATTGAAGGGGGGATAATTGTCACCGCCAGAATTGCGAGCCTGCTTTTCGAGAAGGTCGAAAAGACGGTCGAAACCAACAGTGGAACGGCGATAAGGAGTAAAATCAAGACGAGTCATAATGAAACAAATCCTCTTCTGAGCAATTTGAATGTACATTGGGACCCGATGTCGGCGCCCCGTTTTGCCTTTGCGCCTTGCGCTCCGGCACATTGAAAATATGCATCAATTCCCGCATTTCAAGGGGGTGCAATGCACTGGAAAAAAAGGATAATCAGGTTTGAGTAGTCCCAAGGTCGAAATCTACAGCAAGATGTATTGCGGCTATTGCTATCGGGCGAAACGTCTGCTCGATTCCAAGGGTGTCGCTTATGTCGAATACGACATCACACTCGGGGGCGAGAAACGGCGCGAAATGCTTGACCGCAAGCCTGATGCCATGACCGTGCCGCAGATCTTTATCGACGACGTAGCCATTGGCGGTTCCGACGAGCTGGCCGCGCTCGAGCGCGACGGAAAGCTGGACGCTTTGCTGGGGCTTTGAGAATGGGGCGTGCAGCCATATTGCAGATGACCAGTGGGATCGATCCTGCCGCCAATGTCGCGACGATCACCGCTGCTATGGCCGAGGCGAGGGCAGGCGGGGCGGCTATGCTCTTTACGCCGGAAATGTGCGGCCTGCTCGATCGCGACCGGAAGCGCGCCTCCGGCAAGATCGTGACGCCGGACAAGGATCTCGTCCTTGCAACCGTACGGGAAGCCGCAGCGAAGCACGGAATCTGGGCGGCGCTGGGATCGCTTGCCGTGGAGAACGAGCAGGGCAAATGGGCCAATCGCGCCTTCGTCATTGATGACCGGGGCAATATCGCCGCATCCTACGACAAGATGCACATGTTCGATGTCGAACTCGATACGGGTGAAAGCTGGCGCGAGTCCGCAGCCTATCAGGCGGGCGAAAAGGTCGTGACCGTCGCAACGCCGCTGGGCCTGCTCGGCCTGACGATCTGCTATGATATCCGTTTTCCGGCGCTGTTCGAGGAACTTGGCCGCAGGGCCTGCGATTTGATCGCAATTCCGGCTGCCTTCACCGTGCCAACCGGACAGGCTCATTGGCATGTTCTTCAGCGTGCTCGGGCAATCGAGGCGAGCGCCTACGTTCTCTCTGCTGCACAGGTCGGCAAGCATGAGGATGGACGGGAGACTTATGGACATAGCCTGGCCGTCGATCCGTGGGGCGATATCCTGCTCGATCTTGGTGGCGAGGGTCCGAGATTGGGATTTGCGAACATAGACCCGGGACGGATTTCGAAAATCCGCAGCCAGCTGCCGAGCCTTGCCAACCGCCGCAAAATCCCTAATTCCACGGCGCAATGATCGTTTTCGACCTTTCCTGCGCCAATGGCCACAGATTCGAGGGCTGGTTCGCTTCGACAGGAGACTTCGCGTCGCAGAAGGAACGGCGCCTGCTCACTTGTCCACAATGCGGTTGCGATGAGGTGGTAAAGGCGCCCATGGCACCGGCCGTCGGCAAGAAGGGTAACCAGCGCTCTGAGCAGCCTGCAGTTGCTCAGCCTTCTGCGCCACATGCTCGTTCGATGAGCAATGTCCCGGTTACACCGGAAGTCGAACAGGCGCTCGTCAAGCTGGCCGAAGCGCAGAAGGCTGCGCTCAAGGACAGCAAGTGGGTTGGCAAGAGCTTTGCCGAGGATGCACGCGCCATGCATTATGGGGAGCGCGATGCCGAGGCGATCCATGGTGAAGCAAGCCTGGAAGAGGCGCAGAAGCTGGTCGATGAAGGGATCGACGTCGCGCCACTGCCATTTCCCGTCGCTCCACCGAAATCACTGAACTAGCTGTGTTTTCTCAAGGCGGCCTCAGCGCATAGGGGACCGCACGGCCGCAATCTGCGATGTTCGCATGCGCTACTGCGCACCCGCAGTCGGTCTGCAGCGGGACAGGGCCCGGCGACGGGGATGGCAGTGAGGAATGTCAGAAATGGTGCGCCCGACAGGATTCGAACCTGTGGCCCCCGGATTAGGAATCCGATGCTCTATCCTGCTGAGCTACGGGCGCATCCGATGGCCATTTAGGCAAGTGCTCAGAAGCGCACAACCACCTTGCCGACCTGCTGGTTCGATTCGAGGAAGGCATTGGCCTCGGGAAGTGATTCCAGTCCGTCAAAGGTCCTGGCGATGACAGGTGACAACCTGCCATTGGCAAGGCCGGCGAGGATTTTTTCCTGCGCTGCCTTGAAGCGGTGTGGGTGGTTCCAGATCTCGCTCGCCACCCATCCCCGCATGGAACAGCCCTTAAAGGCCATTGGCCAGTGCGGATAGGGCGTCGGTTCGCCGCTAAGACCTCCATAGACGAACAATATGCCTCGTGGTGCCAGTGCCTGGGCGAGGGTATCCACGTAGGGGCCACCGACAGGATCGAATGCGCATCGGGCTCCCTTGCCATCGGTGATTTCCATCACGCGCGCCACCAGGTCTTCCTCCTGTGTGGCGATGACATGCGCTGCGCCCAATTCCCTGAGTTCCTGTGCCTTTGCACTTGTCCGCGTGGCGGCAATCGGTACCGCACCGGCCCAGTTGCACAGCTGGATGGCAGCCAGGCCAACGCTGGATGAAGCGGCCGGGATGATCGCTGCGTCGTTCGGGCCGACATTTGCGACCTCATAGACCGCGTAGGCCGTCATATACTGCATCCAGATCGCAGCAGCCTGCACATCATCGAGCATGGAAGGCGCAGGGAGAAGGATGCGGGAAGGGACATTGGCTTCATCAGCCCAAATGCCCCAATCGCCCTGACTGATCATGGGCAATATGCAGACACGATCACCCTCTACATAGTCGGTCACGCCTTCGCCAAGTGCCAGCACCGTGCCGACGCCTTCATACCCGATCAGGCTGGGGAGTTGGGGTTGTACTGGATATTTGCCCGCGCGGTACATCGCTTCGGCCCGATTGAGGCCCACGGCTGAGACCTTGATGCGGACTTCCCCAGGCGCCGGAACAGCGAGTTCCATGTCGTCGATCTGCAGGACTTCAGGGCCACCCGTTTTGTGAAATCGCATCACGCGCGTCATCTGTTCTTCTCCCTCTTTCCCCCGGTGATGCCGAAGGGGAAGGGGGCTGTCCAGTGCAGGCGGTGCCTGTGTTTCGGACATAAGAAAAGGGCCCCTCCCGAAGGAGAGGCCCCAATCTTTTCTTGGCTTTCGCCCTTCGATTAGAACTGGAGGTTCGCACCGAAGGAGAAACGACGGCCCTGGACGTCGTGGAACAGCGAGTAGCTGCCACCTTCCAGTTCGCCAGCCGAAGGATCGAAGTTGCGATCCTTGTTCGACAGCGGCGGAGCCTTGTTGAACAGGTTGTCGATACCCATGCGCAGGCGCAGGACATCGTTCACCTGATAGCTGCCGTTGAGCGAGAACAGGTTGTACGCCGGGAGACCCGTGAGTTCCGAAGGCGTAGCCGACAGACCGTTCAGGAAGTTGGCGTTCGACACGTCGTCGGTGCGCGGGATGTGGTTCCACTGCAGCGAGATGTTCGCAGGGCCCCAGGAGTATCCAAGCGTACCGAAGATACGATATTCGAACGACGAACCCGAGTTGACACCAAGGATGTTGGTGCCGGTCGTGCCCACATAATCGATGAACGGCTGACCAGCGAAGGCCTGCAGCTCGAAGTTGATCATGTAGTTCATCGCCAGGCTGGTGAAGATCGTACCCGGACCAGCATCGATACCCCAGCTGAGGTTTGCGTCGATACCGGACAGGCGGATTTCACCATCGTTCAGGTAGGTACCGATGACATCGGCACCAACCAGCTGACCGTTCTGGCCACCTTCGCTGTTCGTCGGGTTACGCGGAACCAGCGGACAGGTCGAGTTGGCAATTGCCGCCTGTGCAGCTGCACGGATTGCGGCATCGTCAAGATCTTCCGGCGAAGAAGCCCCGGATGCAACACCGGCAACAGACGGGTTGTAGGTCGGGCTGATACACTGGAGGACAATACCGCCCGCCAGCTGGCGACCGATCGGGTCCTTGATCTTGATGTTGAAGTAGTCAACCGTCAGGTTAAGCCGCGAGAGCGGACCAGTTGCCGTCGGGCCCTGGATAACAGCACCAAGCGTCCAGGTATCGGCCGTTTCCGGACCCAGAACCGGGGCGGAAGCGTCGATATTCTCACGATAGTACTGGTTACCCACCGAGTAGGCGAAGCTGAAGCCGCCACCGGTCGGCTGACGGGCAGTTTCCTGACCTGCAGCGTAGTAGCTGTTCTCGTCCGTTACCGGCACGTAGACGCCATCATTGTCACGCTCCATGAGAGCAAGACAGACGGCCATCACGTCCAGGTAATCCGGATTGTTGTCCGGGTTAGCCGACGAAGCAGCGAAGTGACGGGTCGAACATGCGTCACCGATCGGGTCGGTACCGAAGGACTGCTGCGGAGCAAGCAGAAGTTCGGCGATGTTCGGCGTACGCTCAGCGCGGTTGAAGCCGCCACGGATGCGCAGCCAGTCAGTCACACGCCAGTCACCGAGGATCTTGAACGTGTAGCTGGTGCCCGAGCTGGTGTAATCGGACATACGGCCACCGACTTCGAGGTTAAATTCCTCGATGAAGGGGAGGTCTGCCAGAACAGGGATCAGCAACTCGCCATAGACTTCGTGAACGTCGTAACCGACATTCTCCATGTTCGTGCCCGGGTAGATACCCAGGATCGAGTCATTGAACGAACGGCCTGCCGAGCTCAGCGTCTCGATGTTGAACGAGAAACGCTGTTCACGATAGGACGCACCAGCCGCGAAACGAAGCTGGCCAGCCGGAAGTTCGAACAGTCCACCCTGAAGGTTGGCTTCAGCAATGGTCTGACGGCTGGTCGAACGGGTGTTGTTATCGGCCGAGATGGCTTCGAAACAGTCGTTCGACACACCGGAATAGGCGCCGAAGTAGTTCAGGCCGGTTTCACAGGTACCGGTCGATGCGCCGAAGCCGACACGAAGACCGCCACCACCGTTCTGGTTACCCGTGGCTTCGAATCCCTGGCCGAAGTTCGGCGAGGCGAAGACGGCACGTGCACGCTCAAGCGAGTACATACCGGTCTGGCGCGACAGGGTCTGCGAGATACCGTGGCTGACGAAGGCTTCCCAGGTCCAGTCGGTGCCCGGGATAGAGCCTTCGAGACCGCCCGTCATCTGATAGACACGGGTGTCGCCGAAGGTTTCGCGCGGAAGCGGCAGGTAGCCGAAGAGCGTGATGTCGCCGTTCGGGTTTGGACGAGCATCCAGGAGGTTCCGGATATCGCTCGGGATGACCTGCTGGAACGCTTCCGTATTGGTACAACCGGTCGGGTTGTAGTCCGCATGGCCAGGCGTCGCACAGTTCAGGATACCGCTATAGATGGCTTCGAACGCGGGGTTCGAAATATAGCTGGTCTCAGTCGTGAACAACTGGTCACCGGTCACGGGGTCGAGAACCGGATCGGTCATCGCGTCATCGTACCAACGCGGAACCTGCGTGTTGATTTCCAGGAAGGAAGGCGGAACGTACGGATTTTCGAACGTTTCGAACACGTAGTTCGCGGTGCCACTGAAGCGCTCATTGCCATAAGGAATGATGATATCGTTACCGAAGGTAATGATACCGCCTTCCTGGATGGTGTGCGTAGTGGTGTGGCTGAACATGGCCGAACCGAACACGCCGATCCAGTCATTGATTTCGTAATTACCACGACCAAGGAAGTTGTAACGGTCGGTCGGGACCGTCAGCGGGGTCATGGCATTCACGCCAACCGAACGGCCGACAGACGTGTTCTTGTAGAAGAAGCCGTCATCAGCTTCCGGCCAAGGCTGGTAGTTGATGAAACCGCCACGTGCATCGTAGTTGTTCGAGAAGGCCGAACCGGGGATGAAGAGCGAACCGTCTTCGTTGACCGAGATCGTGCCGTAGTTGTTGGGCACGTCAGGATCGGCGCCCAGGGCAGCAAAGTATTCGGTCAGGTAACAGCCGCTACCACCGTTAGAGACTTCGCAGGTGCCGTTGGCAGGAAGTGCACCACCACCGAGGCTGATGCTCGGACGGTGCGGCCAGAAGGCTGCGCCAGAAGTGGTGTCCGGATTCGCCCAGAGGTCCTGGTAGAACGGCATGTCACGCTGGAAGACTTCTTCACGAGTGTTCAGCGACATCGCGAAGCTGACGTTACCGCGGCCATCCGCGAAGTCGGCACCGACAATACCACCGATCTGGTATTCGAAGCCGACGCCTTCCTGGCTGATGCCAAACTGACCGTCGAGTTCGAGACCCTCGTAGTTGTCCTTCAGGATGAAGTTGGTCACACCGGCCACAGCGTCGGCACCATAGGTAGCCGAAGCACCGCCGGAGATGATTTCAGCACGCTCCAGAGCGGCCGAAGGGATCATCGAGACGTCGACTGAACCCGAAGCGTTTGTCGGCGTGCCGCGACGGCCGTCGATCAGAACCAGGGTACGGTTTGCACCGACACCGCGCAGCGAGATGGTTGCTGCACCCGGGGTGTTGGTTGCGGACGGCTGAATGTCGCCACCAGCAGGCAGCAGGCCGGATTCGCTGTTGTTCGACGCGGTCGAGGACTGCGAGACAACGAACTGCGGCAGCTTGTTGAGCTGCTGCTCGACAGCTGCGGTCGAAGACGACTGGAAGAATTCTTCGTCCAGCGTAACAACCGGGCTGTTGGACTCATAGTCCTGGCGCTGAATGCGCGAGCCGGTAACAACGATGCGGCTATCGTCATCGTCCTCATCGGCTCCATCCTGTGCATATGCCGGCATCGACACCATGCACATGCTGGCCCCACCGGCCAGCAGCAAGGCCTTGAAGGCCTGCTTATCAGTAAAACTCCTCACTTTGTGCTCCCTTCACAGTGAACGCGACAGCTCACGCGCCGCCGCGATTTGACATTCTTCCGCTTGCCTGAGGTGCCTCAAGGGCGCCTTAGGATTGGCGGCTGAATCGGTTCGGGGGAAAAGCAACACGACAGGTCGGGAAGACCAGTCGTTGATCAGCGCTCGATTGCGCTTGAATCATGTAATTCCTCCCCCAGCGGACTCGTCTGTTCAAATCGACAAGTATCCGCGCGATTCCGGACATATTCCGTGGCCTTCGGGGTGTCTAGTGACTCACTTGCCCTTTGCCGGGAAAAGATGGCGGCGGGATGTGGATTAACCACGGACGGACCCGGAGGTTTTCGTTGCAGACGCAATTAGAATCCTTGGAAATATAGAAATATCAATATGTTAACGTTTGGGTTGGCGTTTATCGCCATGACAGGTGTTGCCAAGCTGCATCGCCCGTCAAACTTCGCACCCAACCCGCATCCTCACCCATAGGGATACGAGAATTTCCCGGTTTTCCGCCAACTTCGCGTGTTCTGGGCTTGAGCGATACGTCCCGATACATCTAGTCTCGGCAAAACCGGGATGGAGTGGGAACAGCAATGGCAAGAGCGGGAGGGAAGAGGCCGGCAGTGTCCGCAACAACCGCTGTTGCGGCACATGACTGGCGTTCTGTCCTGATCGACTATGCCATTGAATTGCGTAGGTTGATCAAGAATGGTGAGCCGCGACCGCAGGACCGATTGCGCCAGTCGGTTGCCGCTCAGCCCGCCCTGGAGAAGACCTTGGGGCCGATGACCCTCGAAGCGCTTCGGATCGTCGAGGCGTACACGCTGGGAGCGGTGGCGGGAGAGGAACCTGTGGGCGCCACGGACACTCCGCCGCCCGAATTCAGTGCCAGGCTCAACATCATCCTTAACGGGCTCGAACATGCCGATCCCGGAGGGAGGGAGACCGGCGAAACGTCCCCGCAGGTGATCCAGAGCGATCTGTGGCAATTGCTCTACAAGGTCCGCGAAAGCGCCGAGATGGCCTATACGAGGGAGCTCGACCTCGTCGAACTTGACCGGCGCATCCTGTTCCTTCTGCAGAATGTCGGCCCGCTGGTTCCTGCGGAGATCTCTTCGGCAGTCGGCGTGGACAAGGCGCAAGTAAGTCGTTCGGTCAAAAGGCTCCTCGAGATCAAGATGGTCGAGCGCGAGCAATTGCGCGCTCCATTGGTCCTGACCCGCAAGGGCCGCGAGCACAGTGAACGGCTTTCACGACTGGCAGACCTGCGCAATCGCGAATTGACCTTCGATATCGGTGACGATGAACTGGCTAGATTCTTCGCAGTCATCGAGAAGCTGCTCGACCAGGCCGTGGTCTTGTATGAACAGGAAAGGGCGCTCTCGCATGGGGGAGAAGCGCCGCAGTTCCCGCGTCCTGGCGCGGCCGTGGAAAGCGAAGGCGGGCTTGGCGACAAGATCGTGCTCGATCGATCGCGCATCATTTCTCCGCTTATGACGCTGAGTTCCTATTTCAGTCGAAGTGGCTCGCTGACGTTCAAGCGGCTGACCAACCTCTCCAATTTCGAAGCGTGGGTTCTCAATGAGATAGGGCGTGATGCTCCCATCGAATGGAGCTTGCTGGTCGAGCGTCTGGATCGCGATCACAGCCAGGCGGGACGCACCATCAAGGCTCTGTCGGATCGGGGCCTCGTCATTCGTAAAGGCAAGCCCGGGCGTCGCCACGGGCGTTTCTCTCCGAGCAAGGAGGGGCAGGAGCTTTACGAGATCATTCAGGACGCGAGCCGCAAGCGTAGCGCGTTCCTGCTTGCTCCACTATCCCAGGCCGAACGGAAGTCCTTCCTCGAAACCTTCGACAAGATACGCCGCAACGCTGTGGTGCAGCTCGAACGTGAACGAGCCTTCGAGGAATTGGGGCAGGGCTGAGCCCCGCTCGTTGCCAAGGATTACCTGATGCGTTCGACGCGGGCGGGCTGCTGGTTGCGATACCGCAACAGGAAGCTGCCGATCGCGCCGCGCATGATTTCGACTTCGGAACCTACCCGTGGCGGAGAATAGTTGGGGCCAGCTCCATCTGTATAGCGCCACACCGCACCATCATCGAGCGTGACCTCCCACAGACCCGGTCCGATCGAGCGAATTTCGCTGACGCGGACGGTGATTTCCTCAAGTTCGCCCGGAGGGGCCGGCAGGAAGCGGTCGGGTGTGCGAACATCCTCGCGACCAAAACCGGTGACACTGCCGCCAGCTCCCGAAAGCGGGGCGCCACCACCTTGCACCGATCGGCCAGGCACGGTGTTGCGTGGTTCGACACCGGCGGCGCGTATATTATTGTCGTAGCAGGCGAGGCGAGCATTGGGCTCGTCGATCTGTGCGCAATTGCGCAGGATATTGAGTACGATGGATTCGTCGACCTGGGCAGCAGCAGGATTGGGCAGCAATGCCAGCGAGGTGGCCCCGGCCAGGAACAAGGCGGCGCGATGCGCGATCATAGTGTGAAGTAACTCCCTCTCTTGGCGCTGCACAGTGGCGCTCTGCTGCCATCGGCGCAAGAGCCTTGCAATGGCCTGAACACATATTCTTCGGCCTTTGCCCTCAATAGCATTGCAGGCAAGCGCTGTGGAAGCATTGCGCATGGCGCTCCTGTGGCTAATCCTTCGGTCCGACGCAAAACACCTTGAACCAATTAGGCAAGTGTGATTCTGTCCCGTCATGAACGCTCCACGCGACCCCAAAGACCGCAAAGTCCACTTCCTGGCCCTGGCCTGCCTGCTCGTGCTCGGCGGTCTTGCACTGGCCGGTCCCTACGGCTTGCTGGCATGGAACGAGCAGGCTTCGCTGCTGGACAAGCGCGAGATTCGGATCGCCGAATTGCAGGAAGAGCGGGCAACTTTGCAGAATCGGGTCGACTTGCTCGATCCGGACAACGTCGATCCCGATCTTTCTTCGGAACTCATCCGCCGCGATCTGAATGTGGCCCATCCGGATGAATATGTGATCGAGCTCGAAACCCAGCCCTAACGGCACGCTGGCTCACTCAATCTAACCACATGGGTTCAATCGCTTATCGAGGCGTTGCATGGCCGATATTCTTGCGCCTATAGGCTGCGAGGCAAGAAGCGCGGCCCCTCCCTGCGCGAATAAGGATACAGGCATTGGCAAGAACCCCTTCGTCGCGAAGCTCCAAACCCAAGAGTGCTGGGACCCGAAAGAGTCCCGCCAAAAGCGCAGCGAAACAGGCCGATAGCGGCGACAATTTCGAACTTCGCAGCCTGCAGGAAGCTTTCGAAAAGGATCGCCGGTACAAGGCCGACACGGAGGAACTGCTCGGCTTCTACGAAAAGATGCTGCTTATCCGCCGTTTCGAGGAGAAAGCGGGCCAGCTTTACGGGCTCGGCCTGATCGGCGGTTTCTGCCATCTCTATATCGGCCAGGAAGCGGTTGCGGTGGGCATCCAGAGCGCGCTGGAAGAGGGCAAGGACAGCGTCATCACCGGCTATCGCGATCACGGCCATATGCTCGCCTATGGCATCGATCCGAAGTCCATCATGGCAGAACTCACGGGCCGCGAGGCTGGCATCAGCCGGGGCAAGGGCGGCTCGATGCATATGTTCTCGACCGAGAAGGCTTTTTACGGCGGCCACGGCATTGTCGGGGCGCAGGTACCGCTTGGAGCCGGGCTAGCGCTGGCGCACCAGTATCGCGAAGATGGCGGGCTTTGTGCAGCTTACTTCGGTGACGGCGCAGCGAACCAGGGCCAGGTTTACGAGACCTTCAATATGGCGTCCTTGTGGAACCTGCCGATCATCTTCGTGGTCGAGAACAACCAGTATGCCATGGGCACCTCGGTCAAGCGCAGCTCGGCAGAAACCGAATTCTATCGCCGCGGCACGGCCTTCCGCATTCCCGGCATGGATGTAAACGGCATGGACGTTCTCGAAGTGCACCAGGCTGCCAAGGTTGCGGTGGACCATGTGCGCGGCGGCAATGGCCCCGTCCTGATGGAATTGAACACTTATCGCTATCGGGGACACTCCATGTCCGACCCGGCGAAATATCGTACCCGTGAAGAGGTGCAGGGCGTTCGCGAAAAGAGCGACCCGATCGAACATGCCAAGGCCGACTTGCAGAATATGGGCGTTGAAGAGGACAAGTTGAAAGAGATCGACAAGGCCATTCGCGCCAAGGTCAACGAAGCGGCCGATTTCGCCGAGAAGTCGCCCGAGCCGGAGCCAGCAGAGCTCTACACCGACGTGCTGGTGGGAGACTACTGATGGCGATCGAACTGAAGATGCCGGCGCTTTCGCCCACGATGGAAGAAGGTACGCTCGCCAAGTGGCTGGTCAAGGAAGGCGATGAAGTCTCCGCCGGCGACGTCCTCGCCGAGATCGAAACCGACAAGGCTACGATGGAATTCGAGAGCATCGATGAGGGCACGATCGGCAAGATTCTCGTTCCCGAAGGCGCCGAGAATGTCGCTGTCGGCACGGTGATCGCGGTCATGGCGGGCGAGGGCGAAGATGTCTCCGCCGCCGCTCCTGCTGTCGAAGAGGCACCTGCCGCAGAAGCACCTGCTCCGGCGGCCGAGAAGCCTGCGGCGAAGGAGCGCCCTGCCGATCCGGAAATTCCCGAAGGCACCAATATGGCCAAGCTGACCGTGCGCGAAGCGCTCCGCGATGCCATGGCCGAGGAAATGCGCCTAGACGAGCGCGTTTTCGTCATGGGCGAGGAAGTGGCCGAATACCAAGGCGCCTACAAGGTAACCCAGGGCCTGCTGGAAGAATTCGGTCCCAAGCGCGTGATCGATACGCCGATCACAGAATATGGCTTTGCCGGCATCGGTGCCGGTGCTGCAATGGGCGGCCTGCGCCCCGTGGTCGAGTTCATGACCTTCAACTTCGCCATGCAGGCAATCGACCACATCATCAATTCGGCGGCCAAGACCAATTACATGTCGGGCGGCCAGATGCGTTGCCCGGTCGTATTCCGCGGTCCCAATGGCGCGGCTAGCCGCGTGGCGGCTCAGCACAGCCAGAACTACGGTCCGTGGTATGCTGCTGTCCCGGGCCTGATCGTCATCGCACCTTATGATTCTTCGGATGCGAAGGGTCTGCTCAAGGCCGCGATCCGTTGCGACGATCCAGTTGTCTTCCTTGAAAACGAGCTGGTCTATGGCAACAGCTTCGAAGTCGCCCAGCTCGACGATCACGTCTTGCCGATCGGCAAGGCGCGGATCATGCGTGAGGGTTCGGATGTCACCATCGTTTCCTATTCGATCGGCGTGAAATTCGCGCTCGAAGCGGCGGAAGAACTGGCGGGCGATGGCATCGATGCCGAAGTCATTGACCTGCGCACCTTGCGTCCGCTCGACACGCAGACCATTCTTGAAAGCCTGGCCAAGACCAATCGCGTGGTGGTGGCGGAAGAGGGCTTCCCAGTCTGCTCGATCGCTTCGGAAGTCATCGCCGTTTGCATGGAACAGGGCTTCGACGATCTTGATGCCCCGGTCCTGAGGGTGTGCAACGAAGACGTGCCGCTGCCTTATGCCGCCAACCTGGAAAAGTTGGCGCTGATCGACACGCCGCGCATTGTCCAAGCTGCCAAGAAGGTTTGCTACAAGGGCTGATCTGATCGAGCGGCCAAGCCCTTCGGCGGGCCGGTCGCTCAATCGCCTAGGTTAGCGCCTTGAGCGCGTCCTTGGCATCGTCATAGGCGTCCTTGGCGTCCTCATAGGCGTCCTTGGCATCTTCATAGGCCTGGTCCGCTGCCGCATAGGCCGCCTGCGCGGCATCGGCCGCATCTTGTGCATCGATGGCTTCCTGCCAGAGCTCCGCGGCACGCTGGAAGTCCGACGGCCTGCCGGACCTGAAGGCATCCCGGTAGGCGTCGTAGGCATCATCCCATGCGTCCTCGGCGTCATCCTTCGCGTCTTCCCAGTCATCCTTGGCGTCGTCGCGCGCGTCCTTGGCGTCGTCGCGCGCGTCCTTGGCAGCGTCCTTTGCTGCTTCGGCTGCGTCGACTGCAGCCTGTGCCGCGGCGATCGGATCATAGGGCAGGCCGCCGCTGCTTGAACTGCTTGAACTGCTTGAACTGCTTGATGTGGTCGAACTTGTGCCGCCTGAACTGGACGTGCTGGTGGAGGTTGTCGTCGTCGAACTTGTGCCGCCAGACGTACTCGTCGTGCTTGAAGTCCCGCCGGTCGAAGTCGTCGTCGAACTGGAACTGCCGCCCGCGCCGCTTGTCGTGGTGGTGGTGGTGCCGCCGCTCGTGGTCGAGGAGGATGTAGTGGACGAAGAGCTCGTATTGCCCGTGCCGCCACTATTGCCGGTGCCGGTATAGGTGCCGCAATCGGCGACCTCGTCCGGATTGGAGGGGTCGAGCTGGTAGATGCGTGTCAGGTCACGATCTTCACGCACGGTGAAAGAGGAAGTGGCAGTGATCGTCGTTGCCATGCCGAAGGGATCGCCGATCAGTGGCTGGTAGTCATAGGCTACCTCAACGAACATCACCGCGTTGTCATCGAAGGCGATCACTTCCTCGCCCGGAGGACCCATGCCGGGCAGGTCCGAATTCAGGCCGTCCCCGGCCTTGCCATAGGTCGATTCGTATCTCTTCTCGCCCATGCAGCGCTGCCAGTGGATGTATTGGTCGTCATCGGTACCAGGTACGACTTCCAGGCTGCTCACAATGACGCGGCCATGGGTGTAAAGGTCGAGATAGTCGCCGCCATGGACTTCTGCGCCGAGCAGCAGGTCCTGGATGTCGGCCTCGTAGATTCGGCGATCCTCGAGCATGGACTGGTCGCCAATGCGCGAGGCGTTGTCGGCAACATGCGCGGCCAACTGGCTGATTTGCATTGTCACGATCACGCGATTGGCGAGCTCCACGCCCGTCAGACCAAGTCCAAGCATGACTGGCAGCAGCATCGCAAATTCGGTTGCGGCTAGGGCGGTCGAATCCCTGAGGAAGCGCCGTGCATTTACGAGCGGCCTCATCATCGCGGGCAGTTCTGTATCGTGATGTTGGTAGTCTGCTGGCCGAAGGGCTGGTTGCGCAGCACGGTTCGCGTGGTGGCGGACACCGTGTTGTCCATGCCCAGCATCTTGGCTAGCGGGAATACGCGCTCATAGGTGATGGAAACCGTGTACAGCACCGCATCGCGCGCGCCGCCAAAGCCATCTTCACCGCGGTCGGCATCCCAGTTCTTGTTGCCATTCACATCTTCGAAGGGTTCACCGTCGTCGCAGCGACCATTCTCGTTAAGATCGGTAAAGTCCTCCGCCCGACCGACATCAGAGAAATTGGTGTAGGCCTTGCGATCGAAAGTGATTTCCGCGCGCGGCATCACTGCCTGAACGGCAGTCCGCACACGCGTGTCGATAGTGTCTTCTGCGAGATAGCCGGTCTCAAGCGAGGTATCGCGCGCCGACTTCTGGATCACGCCTTCCAGCATGGAAGCTGCGTAAATGTTGTAGCAAAGGTCGAAGATGGCCAGCAGGCTCATGATGAAGACCGGCGCAACCAGTGCGAACTCCACCAGTGCGGCACCATCATCGGCGCGCCAAAGTTGACGCAAGGGACGGGCGCGCCAGATCACTGGCCGATCCTCAGTTCGCCGATACGGTCGGCAATAGAGCTGAAAGTCGCTTCCAGAGCGGTCGCATCGTCGGCAACGTAATAGCGATCGCTGCCGGCACACTCTTCCATGATGTCATTGGCGTCGGTGCCAAAGCTGATGACCCAGATCATGATGTTACGCTTCTTGGTTTCCTCGCAAATGAAGGAGAAGCGGTTCTCGACCGTTTGCGTCAGCGACGAGCCCGAGGACTTGCTCCAGCGGCGTTGGTCGATGGGCTCGAAGCCGTAGGTGGAGTAACTCGTCTCCGTCGGCGCCGTTTCACCATCCGTGAGGAAGATCAGGTGTCGGGCAGTGGCCGAAGCACCCTCGACATCGGCGTTTTCGGCGGCGAAGATACCGTTGGGCGAGAGCAGGCGGGCCCCCCAAAGGATTCCGATATCGTGATAGGTATTGCCCGAGGGATAGAGCGTGTCGAGATAGGTCTCGAGTTGCCCTGACGTCATCTCCGAAAGGTTGCGCGCTGCCGGTGGGCAGTGAGCGCGGTTGGAATTGTACGGATTGTAGAAATCGTCATGGGTCACGACTTGGCGCGTCGTGTAGTTTCCACGATTGTCGTAACGGGCATAGACCGTGCTCGGGAATTGCGGGCGCCACTGCGTGCGCGGATCCGTCGTCGGTACGAGATCGATATCGAGATCGAGCGCACGGGTGAGGTCGACATTGTCGTAATCGTCGATCTCGTAAGTGTCGCGCTCCTCGATGCAGCCAGGGAACATGGAGGGATCGTCGCGCCAGTCCTCGACGTTCAGCAGCAGGCGATCATAGTGCCACTTGAGGATGGGTTCCTCGTAGGGCTCAATGACCCGCTCGAAGCTCTCCTTGTAGTCCTTCCATTTGGTTCGCTGGACCAGGCACCTGTTGCCGGAAAGGACAACATCATAGGTTTCACCGTCGGTTTCGCGCTGCATCTGCTTGACGGTTCGTACACCCACAGGGTCGACAGTGGGGCTCGTGCTCGAGCTTATCTCTGTCTCCCTGATCCTCAAATTGTCAGAGGGGAGGGTGCGGTTGCAGTGATAGGTGCCACCATGCCAGCTGGCCCAGTACCAGTCGACTTGCCTGACTTCGCTGTTGCTCCCGCTCAGATAACGCCAGTTCCGGTCTGTGGAGCGGTATTCGATAGCGATGGACGCCACCTTCCATTCGCGCGACTGGTAGTACCATTCGTCGGTCATCCACTCGTCGCGCAGCAAGCCACCGACATTGACGTTGGTCGCATAGGGCACGAAACCGAACCGCATGCGCGCGGTGCCCTTCGAGCCGTTCATCTGTGCGAAGAAGCTGCGAACCGTATCCTTCAGCGTGTTGATACGGTTCTTGTCATCGCCCGGATTGGTGCTCGACATCGAACCGGTAACGTCGAGCACCATCATCACGTCGGTGTTGGACTGGTTCATCTGCGCCAAGCAGGTGACGTTGATCGGCAATTCGTCAAAGCCGAACACGCCCATGATCGATGTCGGCAGCGTGACCGATGCAGCGCCCTTGATGGCGTAGTCGCTTTCGAGCGACATTTCGAATTCGCGGTCTTCTGCGCTGTAGAGGCCTTCGCGGTAGTTGATGTTGAAGAAGCGTTGGCCCGTTTCTGCCACACTGTCGGGAACTTCGCCGCTCACGGCTACCGAAGTTCCCAGGCGTTGGCGGGCGGCGAGCACGCCTGCGTCGCATGCCTGCTGCAAGCGCGCCTGTGCCATGTAGCCGCGGCCCATGTCGATGCCGCTGCCGACAAGGGCGAGCAGGGGAAAAAGCGATGCGGCAAAGATCAGCAGCACGTTGCCGCCGTGATCCATGGCGAGCCGTGCTAACAGCTGCCTTATTGCCACCAGGCAAGGAGAAATTCTCGCGCTCATAACACGCGCCATAGCCCACAGGGCGTAAGGACATTGTTAACGCGCAAGGTTAATCTGGAAAGGACTTTCACGGAGGCGAGCGGGTTAACGCACGCCGAAATCAGCTGCCCGAACTAGTGTAGGACGCGTCCTCGAGGAGGAATATCGGCCTCGTATAGCTGATGTAGGGCCCCTCGATTCCTGCAAATCCCAACAGGCTCTCGACCTGGTAGGTCACGGTGATCTCCAGTTCACGCGCGCCGGAAACACGCTGTGTCGCCGCCGTGTTGATCTGCGCGTTCACGCTGTCACCGGTCAACAAGTAAGGCGCGCCTTGCGAGCGGTTGATGGCATAGGTGCGGACCTGCGTATTGGAGAGCTCGTTGCCTGTCTGGTGTTGGACCATGGCGTAACGCGCGACGTCGGCGGAGACATTGCGGATGGCATTGTAGTTCTGCAACGCCATGCCGACCTGCAGCACGCCAAGCATCAGCAAGATGAAGGCCGGGCCGACAAGAGCGAATTCGATCGCAATGGCACCGCGGCAATCGCGAAGCAGGTGTGAAATGTGTTTGCGAGAAAGCATTGGGTATCAGCCGATCAGGATAGTGCGTTCGAGGCGATAGGTGACAGGCGTGCCTAGACCAAACTCTGTCCACAGAGGCTGGTAGGTGTCGGAAACAACGATCCTGACATATGCGGTGGTGCGTTCGCCATTTGTGCAACCACCTTCAGAGGTCTGGTATTGCGTACGTGTTCCGCAGCGCCACACGGGTGTGACTCCCACCTGGGAGTTCTCCAGATCTGCCGATACCTTGATGATATCACGCAATGTCGTGCGCTCCTCGGCCGTTTCGGGCAGGTTTGCGCGGGCCACGGCAGCGGCCTCGGCCATGGCTGCCTGCAGTTCGGTCTGGCGCGCAACCATTGTGCTGACTTCGAAGCCGCCGATGGCCATGACGATCAGTACTGGCGCGATGAACGCCGTCTCGATCGTCATCGTGCCCGTTTCCTGCCGCAGCATGCGGGTGAAGAATGTGCTCAGTTTCATCAGGCGACGAGCCTCACATTGCCGACGGTGTTCGCGATAACCGTATCCTCGGAGGAACCCTCCGGGCAGAAGGTGCGCATGTCGGTGGTGCCAGTTAGTGTGATCGTATTGGCGGCGATCATCAGGCACTGGCTGGTGACAGACGCGGTACCCGCGAAGGTGATGTTGCTCACAGGCATGTAGATCGTGCCATTGAGCACGGTTTCGACATTGCCGTTGATATCGTTGCGGCTGGTTCCCTCGGAATTGCGATCCTCGAATACCAGCATACCGGCCAGTTCGTTGGCCTGTTCGCTTGGAATGCCCCGGGCGATCAGGTCCGATGCCTGGATGGCAGTGAGATTGATCGAATCCGAACCGCCGCGGACCTTGATATAGGCACCGTTCTTGAGGACGAACATTACCGCCGCCCCGGTCACTTCATATTGAGCAGTGATATCAATGCCGCCGCCATCGATGATATAGACACCGGTGGCGAAGGTCGTGTCGCAACTGATGTGGATGTTGGAGTAGGTGCCCGGCACCACGTTACCTGCAGGCTGGCCCGGCGTGACGACTACGTTGTTGTAGACGCGGCGGATCGTAGTGGTCTTGCGTTCCCAAATCTTGTTACTGCCGCTGCCGGAGACCTGCACCCAGCTGGTCGACGTGCTGGTGACAGTTCCGCTCTCCGTCCCGTTGGCCACGATCGTGCCATGATCGTTTGTATTGTTGTAGGTGTCGCTCTTGGGCGTTCCGTAAACATAGGGATCGGCGTTGTTCTTGTTGGAGCCCTGGAAGTAGTCGTAGGTGACCGTCGTCGTGGTTTGGACGTCGGCCGTCGTGGTGTCCGCCGTCGAGGCGCAGCTATAGGTGCGGCTGACCCGGCTTTCGACCGGATTTGGCGGATCGAGGCTCTCGTAAGGATCGAACAAGCCATCCATGTGTTCCATGATGAGATCGTCGGTATTGTCCTTGAACCACTGATCGATCCCGCCTGCAGCCAGGATCCAGCCCGCATCGACCGTGGGGCTCCCGTCCGCCTTGATGGCCAGTTCGTCAGTCGACAAAGCCGCCATGCCGCATGATGCGGTCAGGACGGAGTTGCCGCTGATGGTAATGGCACCGTCCTCGTCGTCGTCGACAGCGATAAGGCAGGAGGTGAAAGTGGCGCCGCGCTCATAGGATGCCTGCGCATAAGCCGAAACCGTGGCTTGGGCGCCGGTAAGGAAGTTGGTGAAAGGCAAGGGCTTGCTGGCCGTGGCGCTGACGGCAACCGAATTGCCCGAACCGCCCGCAAAATTGGCGAGCTGGACACTAGGCGTGACAGCAAAGTCTTCGATCACCGAGAGGTTGGCAGCGAATTCCTGCTGCGCGCGCTCTACATAGATGCTTTCGGTATTGTTGTCTGTCCGTGCCCATGCACCGGCAATAGCGGCCTGGTCGACGGCGAATTGCAATTCGCGCTTCCACATATACCATTGCGAGAGGTCGACACCTAGGCCGGCACCCCCGATCAGCACCGGCATGCCGAGTGCTGTCAGCAAGGTTGCATTGCCACTTGTACTGCCGCGCAGGCTTGCGAGATTGCGGGAAATTGCCTTGAGCATTCTTGTGTCCCTGTGATCAGGAGTTCCGGAATCTCGCTTGAATTAGAACGGGCGTAGTAAGGGCGCCGTAAACCCGCAGGGTTAATGGCCCTTTAGTAATCGCGAGCCAGATGCTTGGCGGCCTCTGGCATCTCTTCCTGCAATCGAAGGCGGTGGAACGCGCGATCGGTAGGGTTAATTTGGAGTTTCATTCCGGACCGTGTTGCGGTCGCGATTTGGCCGGGGGCGATAAGGGGATATGCCGAGTTGCAATCCTGCTGCGCTTGACCTCCCGCTACGTCCTCACTTGCCAAGTTCCTGCGGCTTGGCGAAAGGGGCAGTGCGATGCACTCCTCTGCGAATGACGAATTGAAGCTGGCTCAGCGCCTGGCCCTGTCCTACGCGCCAGGCCATGCGCGCGAAGCGGCGCTTACCCTCATGCTGCTCGACAATCGCCTCTCGGCCATCTTGCGACAGAAGGGCGAGGTGATGATTGCACAGATCAAGCTGGCTTGGTGGCGCGAACGCCTGGGTGAGGATCCCGTCAAATGGCCGAGGGGCGAGCCACTGCTCGAAAGGCTGCAAGCGCTTCCCATTGCACCACAAAAATTGGTGCCGCTGGTCGATGGCTGGGAGATACTGTTGGAAGAAAGGCTGGAAGAGGCGTCCCTCCACCAATTCGCCACTGGTCGGGCCGCGGGTTGGGCCGCGCTGGCTGGAGGCGAAGCTGCGAATGCATCAAGAGTTGCCGAAGAGTGGGCGCTGGCGGACCTGGCGCTCAACCTTGATGATGAGCAGGAAGCAGAGCGGGCCCGGGCCATCCTGCATAAAAGCGACGCAAGATCACCACGATTACCACGCTCCTTGCGCCCGATTAGCGTGCTCCACGGTCTCTCCATGCGCTCGCTCAAGCGCGGGACGAACGATTTGCTCGATGGCCCGGGTGCCATGCTTGTTGCCTTGCGGATCGGCATGATGGGGCGTTAACCTCCCGAAATCGAAGGGAGAGTCGCGATGAGCCGGGTCGTCTTGGGGGCATTTTGCGCATTGGTTCTTGTCGGTATCGGCCTGTTCTGGCTGCAGGGCAGGGCACAAGTCGAGCAGGGAGCGCCACCTCCCGATCCAGAGAGTCAGGCGCAGGAGGAACCCGATCCGGAAGAACTCCCATTTGCCGATGTGTCTGGTCTGGAAGGACCAGCTCCGCCTGAAAGCACCGAGCTTTCGCGCGAGGAGCAGCGCTTCTTTCGTTATGACCGCAATCGCGACCGCAAGATCACAAGGGTCGAGATGATGTCCTCGCGAACCGACGGCTTTCGCCGTCTCGATACCGATGGCAACAACCTCCTCACTTTCGAGGAATGGGCGATCACCACTTCGGACCGGTTTGCAGAGATGGACGCAAACGAGGACCTGGAATTGACGCCTGCTGAGTTCGCCACCAGTGCACCAGCGCCGCGTGCGAGCAGTTCCTCCAGCTGTTCCTGCTAGGCGGGGACTGCCTCAAGACCGGTCAGCCATTCGCCGAAATCCTCTTTCGCCCGCGATGTATAGGCGAGCTTGCGGTCCTTTTTCTTCACGTCGTGCAGTGGCGGGAAGAGACCGAAATTGATGTTCATGGGCTGGTAGTCGCTCGCCTCGGCATCTCCCGTGATATGCGACAGCAGCGCGCCCATGGCCGAAGTCGGGGGCGGGGCGGTCCATTGCTCGCCCGCCAGTTCGGCGGCAGTCATCATGCCCGCCAGCAGGCCGACCGCAGAACTTTCGACATAGCCCTCGCAGCCGGTCACCTGTCCGGCGAAGCGGATATGCGGCGCGCTCTTCAGGCGTAGCTGGCGATCGAGCAGGATCGGCGAATTGATGAAGGTGTTGCGGTGCATCCCGCCAAGCCGCGCAAACTCGGCCTTTTCGAGGCCGGGAATGGTGCGAAACAGCTCGACCTGCGCGCCATATTTCATCTTGGTCTGGAAGCCGACCATGTTCCACAAAGTGCCAAGCTTGTTGTCCTGCCGCAGCTGCACGACGGCATAGGCCCAGCGGCCGGCGGGATGTTCCTCTGTCGCCCAATGCGGGTTGTCGAGCCCGACCGGCTTCATCGGACCGAAGCGCAGGGTATCCACGCCGCGCTCGGCCATCACCTCGATCGGCATGCAGCCTTCGAAATAGGGAGTGTCGGCCTCCCATTCCTTGAAGTCGCCCTTTTCGGCATCCAGCAGCCCCTGGTGGAAGGCGAGGTACTGCTCCTTGGTCATAGGGCAGTTGATGTAGTCCTTGCCGCCCTTGTCCCAGCGCGCCGCCTTCCAGCAGATATCCATGTCGATCGTGTCGTGATGGACGATGGGCGCAATGGCATCGAAAAAGGCGAGGCGGTCTTCGCCGGTTGCCTTGACGATGCTCTCTGCAAGCGATTTGGCGGTCAGCGGACCGGTGGAGACGATGGTCAGCCCGCTGTCGGGCAATGTGTCCACCTTCTCGCGCACAATGGTGATGTTGGGGTGCTGTTCAAGGACGTTCTGCACCTCTTGCGAGAACACGTCGCGGTCCACCGCCATCGCGCTGCCGGCAGGAACGCGCGCCTTCTCGCCCGCGCGCATGATCAGGCTGTCGAGCCGCCGCATTTCGTGATGCAGCAGTCCGACGGCGTTCTTCTCGTCATCGTCCGAGCGGAAGGAATTGGAGCAGACCAGTTCTGCAAGCCCGTCGGTCTGGTGGGCAGGCGTTTCCCCGCCGCCGCCTCTCATTTCCGACAGGCGCACTTTCACGCCCCGGCGGGCGAGCTGCCATGCCGCTTCGCTTCCGGCCAGGCCGCCGCCGATAATGTGCACGTCATAAGTCATGGCGCGCGCTTGCTACTCATGGCTCTTCGGGTCAAGAGAGGCGCATCATGTCACGCCGCGCCCTGACCGAGAAAAGACCCTTCCTGGTGCTGTCCGTCGCTGCGGCCTTGGCCTTCTATTACCTGCGCGTCACCGAGCTGCCCGAAATTCAATTGGCGCTGGTCAAAGGCTGTGCCGTAGGCCTGCTCGCCGTCTATGCCGCCGTTCGCCATACGAGCCCCGATGCACGCTTGCTGGCATGGGCGTTGGGTGCGGCCTGCCTTGGCGACATGGCCATCGAGTTCGACCAGACGATCGGTGCCCTGCTGTTCTTCCTGTTTCACGTGCTCGCGCTCGGCGTGTTCCTGCGTAACCGGAGGCCCGAACTGCGCGGGACTCAGAGCTGGGTCGTCGGCATGACCTTGCTGATGACGCCGGTGATCGCCTTCCTGCTACCCGCCGACCGCAGCATGGCGTGGGAAGTCGCCTTCTATGCGCTGGCGCTCGGCGCCATGGCATCGGGTGCATGGGCGAGCAATTTCCCGCGCTACCGTGTGGGGGCGGGAGCCATGCTGTTCCTCGCCTCGGATTTCCTGATCTTCGCCGAAATGGGCCCGCTCGCCGGATCGGATATCCCGAAATATCTGGTCTGGCCGATCTATTATCTCGGCATGTTCCTGATCTGCACCGGTGTTATCCAGACCCTGCGCAAGCGCGATCCGGAATTGCGGGTTGTGAGTAGCCGGGAGGATTGATCCCCCCGGCTGTCAATCAAAGGTTGGCTTGCTTCATCGCTTCGGCAAGCCAGTCGAGGAAACCCTCGCCATGCTTGTCGAAATGGGTCCGGAAGTCCGGGTGGGCGAGATACATGTCCGCCATGCCGGCATAGGCTTCCGGCGGACAGTCGCGGCCCCACATCGAGGCGATCCACTGGCGATGACGGTCGAGTAAAGGTGCTAGCTCGGCTGAACCGATCGCCACACCTTTACGGAATTGCTCCGCCAGCGCCGCTTCTGCCTCTGCCATTTCCGCCATCCTGGCTTCCATCGCATCGCGCCCGCCAGCCATCAGGTGCGCCTTGCTGTCGGCAATGCGCTCCGTCATGTCCTGCCCGCCGCGTTCGGCAAGCCAGTCCTCATATTCGTCCTGTTTCTCGGGCGCGAAGCCCTTGAAAAAGTCTGCATCTTTCATGTCTTGTCCTCCGTCGATCTCCGCAATCGTGCGGTCTATCGTGTCGAGGAGGGAGCGCGTCTGTTCGATCCGGTCCGAGAGCGCCCGGCGATGCTTTTTGAGCATCCCCAGGCGATCCTCTTCACCGGCGTCGAGCAACTCGGCGATTTTGGCCAACGGGACACCCAGTTCGCGGTGGAACAGGATATCCTGCAGGCGCAGCAATTCCGCCCGCCCGTAATAGCGGTAGGAATTGTCGCCGACATGGGCAGGCTTGAGCAGGCCGATTGCATCATAGTGATGCAATGCGCGCACCGAGACGCCCGAAAGGCGTGCCAATTGCGTGACCGTGTACATGCTCATGACGTCCTCCTTAACACGAGGACGACTCGATAGTCCCTCACGTCGCGTGAGGGTCAAGCCACGATTATTCGGAAGGTTCTTCGCCCTCGATATCATCGTCCGATTGCGGCGGCGTATGCGGTTCGGTGACGTCATCACCACCGCGCCGGTCGACCATTTCCTCGACCACAGCTTCCTCGCCTTCACCTTCGGGTTCTTCAACCTCGTCGATCAGGGCAACGCCGACGACCTTCTCTCCTTCTGCGACATCGAAAATGCGCACGCCGGAGGCGGTACGGCCAATAATCGACCAGCCCTTGTGATCCTCGAATCCACCTTCGATCAGGTGACGGAAGTCGACAGGCTGGCGGATCAGCTTGGCCCTGTTGGTGACCAGCATGATCTGGTCGCCATGATGGACGGTGAAGCTGGCGACGACCGGCCCGTTGCGTTCCGGATCGCTTTCCGGCGTGCCGATATTGACCAGGCCTTTGCCGCCTCGGCCGATCTGCCGGTATTCGTAGGCCGAGGAAATCTTGCCATAGCCATTGGCGGTGACAGTGAGGATGAACTCCTCCTTCTCCGCCATCACGGCATGCTCTTCGCTGAGTTTCGCGCCCTGGTTGGCCTGCTTCCATGGCGCCGCGCGCAGATATTCCTCGCGCTGTTCGACATCGGCATCATTCTGCTCAAGCACGGCCATGGAGACCACTTCGGATCCTTCATCCAGCGCCATGCCGCGCACGCCAATGCCGGTGCGGCTCTTGGTTTCGCGCGCATCGGTGGAGGCAAAGCGGATCGCCTTGCTGGCATCGCTGGCAAGGAACACGTCGTGGTTTTCGGACAGCAGCTTGACGCCGATCAGGCGATCCCCGCTGCCTTCGACAAAGCCCATCGCATATTTGCCATTGGATGGGATGTTGGTGAAGGCGTCCATCGAGTTTCGGCGAACCATGCCCTGCGCAGTCGCGAACATGATGTGCAGCGAATCCCAGTCTGCCTCATCCTCGGGCAAGGGCAGGACATTGGTGACCAGTTCCCCTTCACCGAGCGGCAGGAGATTGACCATGGGTCGTCCCTTGGCCTGCGGGGCACCTTCGGGCAGCTTCCACACCTTGAGGCGATAGACGCGGCCGAGATTGGTGAAGAACAACACCGGATTGTGCGTGCTGGTGACGAAGAGCTCGGTAATGGCGTCCTCGTCCTTGGTCGCCATGCCCGAACGGCCCTTGCCGCCGCGTGCCTGCGCCCGGAAAGTGCTGAGCGGAGTTCGCTTGATGTAGCCCCCAAGCGTGACCGTCACGACCATCTCGTCGCGTTCGATCAGGTCCTCGTCTTCGAGGCCGTCCCAGGCGGGTGCGATCTCGGACATGCGCGGCGTGGCATATTCGTCGCGAATGGCGCGCAGCTCGTCCGCCATAACGCCGTACAGCTTCACGCGGTCGGCGAGGATCGAAAGAAATTCCTCGATGGCGACGGCCAGTTCCTTGAGCTCGTCGCCGATTTCGTCTCGGCCGAGCGCAGTCAGGCGGTGCAGGCGCAGTTCGAGGATCGCCTTCACCTGCCGGTCGGACAGGCGATAAGTGCCGCCTGTCTGTTCGGCGTCGGGTTCGATCGCTTCGACCAGGCGGATATATTGCGCGATATCGCCGATCGGCCATTCCTTGGCGAGCAGGCGCTGGCGCGCTTCCGCCGGGTTCTTCGCCCCGCGGATCATTGCCACAACCTCGTCGAGGTTCGATACCGCCACGACAAGGCCAAGCAGGATATGGGCGCGGTCGCGCGCCTTGTTCAACTCGAACTTGGTGCGCCGCGTGATGACCTGTTCGCGGAACTGGATGAAGGCCTGGATGATGTCGCGCAGCATCAACACTTCGGGCCGGCCGCCGCGAATGGCGAGCATATTGGCCGGGAAGCTGGCCTGTGCGGGCGTATGCCGCCAGATCTGGTTGAGCACGACTTCTGCCGTGGCATCGCGCTTCAGATCCACGACGACGCGCACGCCTTCGCGTGAACTTTCGTCGCGAATGTCCGAAATGCCCTCGATCCGCTTGTCCTTGGCGGCCTCGGCGATCTTCTCGACCAGACCGGCCTTGCCAACCTGATAGGGAATGGAGGTCAGGACGATGCTTTCGCGATCGCCACGTGTCTTCTCGATCTCGTGACGGCAGCGCTGCAGGATAGAGCCGCGACCGGTCGTATAGGCCGCCCTCGCGCCCGACTGGCCGAGGATCAGCGGCGAGGTCGGGAAATCCGGCCCCGGAATGATCTCGAACAGCTCTTCGGAAGTAATGGCCGGGTTCTCGATAAAGGCCAGACAGCCATCGATCACTTCGCCGAGATTGTGCGGCGGGATATTGGTGGCCATGCCCACTGCGATGCCGCCCGTGCCGTTGACCAGCAGGTTGGGGAAGCGGGCGGGCAGGACCGACGGCTCCTGCCGCGAGCCATCGTAATTGTCGACGAAATCGACCGTATCCTTGTCGAGATCCTCAAGCAGGGCATTGGCGACCTTGGCCAGGCGGCTTTCGGTATAGCGCATGGCGGCCGGCGGGTCGGGGTCCATCGAGCCGAAATTGCCCTGGCCATCGACCAGCGGCACGCGCAGCGACCATGGCTGCACCATGCGGGCAAGTGCATCGTAAATCGCGCTGTCGCCATGCGGGTGGTACTTACCCATCACGTCGCCGACGATATTGGCGGACTTGCGATAGGGCCTGCCTGCAACATAGCCGCCTTCCTGGCTGGCGTAGAGGATGCGGCGGTGGACCGGCTTCAGACCGTCGCGCACATCGGGCAGTGCGCGGCTCACGATCACGCTCATCGCGTAATCGAGATAGCTCGTCTTCATCTCATCGACGATGTCGATGCGATCGAATTCGCCCGGTTCGTCGGGCGGCAATGTATTCTCGTTGTCGTCGCTCACCTGCGGTGCGTCGCCTTGTTCTGTTATTGCCTGTCGGAGACAGCGAAAACCCTAGGGCAGGGGGGCAAACAAGGCCAGTTTGGAGGAGCTGAAACGGCTTGAATCCGGCTGTTTATCCACATTTGCAGGCGAACCATGAACGGCAGCCTTCCGGCTTGGTTAAATCACCATTCAGCCGGAGCTCCCTATCAGGAGTTTGCAATTCGGCGCGTTTTATGCAGAAGCGCCCAACAAGACAGGATCAAGGGCTCAGACCGCCCATCTCTTACCCCCTCAGGAGAGTACCTTCCATGCTTCGCACGTTCCCTTCCGCTCGTCGCAAATCGGCCCGGAATGCCGCTTCCGCCTTTGCCATGGCGGCAATGCTGGCAGGTTCCGCCATGCTGGCGACAGCCGTCATTGCACCCACGGCCAGCGCGCAGGAATATGCGCCCGAATTTGCAGAGACTTACGACCCGGTTGCGGAAATCGTCTTCGGTGAAGGTGGAGACATCGCTTCGGTTCGCAGCCAGCTGGGCACCATTGCCTCGATGGCGCAGTCACCCGATGAATTGAACGTTGCTGGCAACCTCATTCTCGAGGCGGGCAACAAGACTTCCGATCCAGCACTGCAGCGCCAGGGAATCGAATTGCAGCTGCGCAGCGGCAAGCTCGATGCGGCCAATACCCGCCTGTTCAACTGGTATCGCGGCCGCCTGGCCTACCAGATGGAAGATTATGAAGTAGCCAAGTCATCGATCCGTGAAGCGATCGAGGCTGGCTGGACGCAGGACGACCCGCATGGCCTGTTGTTCGATGCCTATATCGGTTCGGGCGATCCTCAGGGAGCGATCGACCAGATCCTCGCGTATTCCGCGCAGACGGAAGCCGCGGGTCAGGTCGTGCCGATGGACTGGCCGATTGCCGGCCTTGCTGCTGCCTACCGCAATGAGCTCCCTGCACAGACTGCCGACCTGACCATCGTGCTGGTCAAGAACCATCCTTCGCAGAACAACTGGCTTGCTGGCCTGCAGGTGGTCAACGCGCTTAACGAGTTCGAGCCGGATACCCAGCTCGACCTGCTGCGCCTGATGCGCGAAACAAATGCCGTGCCGGGCCGGAGCGAATTCATCCGCTATATCGAGTTCGCCGATCCGCGCATCATGTCAAACGAAGTCAGCGACGTGCTTGCCGAGGGCCTGGCAGCCGGAGAGTTCCAGGCCACCGGTGACGACTACTATACCGAGGTAAAGGGCATCGTCGACGAACGCATGGCGGATGACCGGGCAGAGGCTCCCGAGCTGGTTGCCGAAGCCGAGGCCGATGCCACGGGCGAAGGCGCGATGATTGCCGGTGACGTGCTTTTCTCGTTGTCCGATTTTGCCGGGGCCGAAGCGATGTATGCCATGGCCCGCCAGAAGGGCGGAGTTGACGCCAACGCTGCGCTGACGCGCGAAGCTATCTCGCAGGTCAAGCAGGGCAAGTTTGCCCAAGCTATTGCCAATCTCGGTCAGGTGAGCGGTGAGCGCGCAGCGGTCGCCCGCCTCTGGTCAGCCTATGCGGAGCTCAATGCCAGCTAGGACAAGCCGTCAGTTTTGCCAGGAATTGCGGCGCGGAGGGTTCAATGCTCTCCGCGCCGTTTTCTTTGTGTCAGACGTTGAATTTGAACAGCAGGACGTCGCCATCCTGGACAAGGTAGTCCTTGCCTTCCTGGCGCAGCTTGCCGGCTTCGCGCGCGCCGCTTTCACCATTGCACGCGATATAATCATCAAAGGCGATCGTCTCGGCGCGGATGAAGCCCTTTTCGAAATCTGTGTGAATTTCGCCCGCGGCCTGCGGAGCCTTGGCGCCATCGGGAAAAGTCCAGGCGCGCGCTTCCTTGGGACCGACGGTGAAGAAGGTCTTGAGACCGAGCAATTCGTAACCGGCGCGGATCACACGGGCGAGGCCGGATTCCTCCAGTCCCAATTCGGCGAGGAATTCCACACGGTCCTCAGGGTCCATGGCAACGATTTCGCTCTCGATCGCGGCTGAAACAACCACGGCCTGAGCTCCTTCGGCAGCAGCCTTCTCGAACACCTTGGCCGACAGTTCGTTGCCGCTGGCGGCGTCTTCCTCACCCACATTGCAGACATAGAGCACCGGCTTGGCGGTGAGCAGCTGGGCCTGTTCGAAAAGGCGTTCTTCCTCGTCACCATTGGGTTCGGTCAGGCGCGCGGGCTTGCCATCACGCAGCAAGTCGAGAGCCTGTCCAAGCACGGAGGCAAGCGCCTTGGCTTCCTTGTCGCCAGCGGTTGCGCGGCGCTTGGCGTTATCGACGCGCTTCTCGAGGCTTTCCAGGTCGGCCAGCATCAACTCGGTCTCGACCACTTCGGCATCGGCAATCGGATCGACCTTGTTGGCAACGTGCTGGATGTCGTCATCCTCGAAGCAGCGCAGAACATGCACAATGGCATCGACTTCGCGAATATTGCCGAGGAACTGGTTGCCCAGGCCTTCGCCCGCGCTGGCACCCTTCACCAAGCCGGCTATGTCCACGAAACTCAGCTGCGTGTGGATGATCTTGGCGCTCTTCGAGATAGCGGCCAGCTGGTCGAGCCGCGGATCGGGCACGGCGACCTGGCCGACATTGGGCTCGATCGTACAGAAAGGATAGTTCGCGGCCTGCGCAGCCTGCGTTTCGGTCAATGCGTTGAAAAGCGTCGACTTGCCGACATTGGGCAGCCCCACGATCCCGCAACGGAATCCCATGTTCTGATGTCCTCTAAACCGGAGAAAGGCGCGCTATAGAGAGGAGGCGGGCGCTTTACCAGCACCCGCCTCCCACTCCGGTCAAACTATTCGATGCTGCCCTGCTTGCGGGCAGGCTGGTCAGGCTTTCGCAGTCTTGCGACGTCGACGTGCAAAGGCGAGTCCCGCAAGGCCGAGGCCGAACATGCCCAGCATGCCCGGTTCTGGGACCGCGGTACCGCCGCTGCTGCTCGAAGAACTGGACGAACTGGAAGACGAGCTGCTCGAGCTGGAAGAACTGCCGCTATGGCCGCAACCCGGGTAGTGGCTGTGACCTCCCGAGCTGCTCCAGCCACCCGAGGAACCGCCCCAGCCGCCCCAGTTGAACGTGGCTGATGCCGGCGTCGCACTCATGGCGAGTGTCCCGGCAGCGATTGCAGATACGATCTTCTTCATGCTTTCCCCCGCATTGGATTTGGCTGCAAAGGCAATGATTCTGCGGGGAAAAACAAGTGGCTGGCGGGGTCGTGCTTCAGATTGAAACAGGGTCAAGTGGCAAAGGTTAAGGCCGGTGCCGCGAGCCAGTTCTTGAGCTCTTTGGGTGTGGCAAACCTGACAATCGCACCCTGATAGCGTGAAAGGGTGACCTCGAGGCGTTTGCGCGGGCCGGCATTCCAGCGGGTGACATACCAGAGAAACCCAGGATCGAGGCGTTCATTGCAGCCCTCGGTCATGTCGGGTCGTGTTTGCCCCCTGTACCTGACAAAGCGGCGCAGCAGTCGCCACAGGCAAAGCCGCACGGGGAAGTCGAGATAGATTACCGCGTCGGCATGTTGCAGTCTTTGCGCCAGCGTACTTCCGTAATTGCCCTCGATTATCCAGCGTTCTCCGGCAAGGACTTGTGCAAGGACTGCGCGCAATTCCTCATTCGAACGGTCGACCCAACCGGGCTCCCAGGCCAGCTTGTCCATGTGAAAGAGCGGCAGGCCGGTTCGCGCTGCCAGTTCGAAAGCGAGCGTGGATTTGCCCGCGCCGCAGGGGCCGACAATCAACACGCGTTGCATGAGTTCAGCCCTGCATTCGCAGGGCCAGCTCGCTCATGAAGCGGGCATTATCGCCATCGGCAAGCCATTGCACTTCGGCCCCGATGGCGCCGAGCATCTGCATGAGATCGTCCTGCTCGTCCTTGGCGTAATTGCCCAGCACATGGCCGTGGACCCTGTCCTTGTGTCCCGGGTGACCGATGCCGATGCGTACCCGACGGAAATCCGGACCGAGATGGCGGTCGATCGAGCGCAGCCCATTATGCCCGGCATGCCCGCCGCCGGTCTTCACCTTGACCTTGAAGGGGGCGAGATCGAGCTCGTCATGAAAAACTGTCAACGCATCGAGGCCGAGTTTGTAGAAACGCATCGCTTCACCAACGCTGCGGCCGCTCTCGTTCATGAAGGTCGCGGGCTTGAGGAGCAGGACCTTGTGCCTGCCGATCCGTCCTTCCTGGACCCAGCCCTGGAACTTCTTCTGAACCGGTCCGAAATTGTGCATTTCGGCAATGACGTCCACCGCCATGAAGCCGACATTGTGCCGTTCCATCGCGTGTTTGGGTCCGGGATTGCCTAGGCCTGTCCAGATTTGCATGGGCGTTCCTTAGGATGCGCTTCCCAAAAAGCAAAACGCCGGACCCTCGGGAGGGCCCGGCGCTTGTAATTGCCGGTAAGGCGGGGCGGAAATCAGTCCTCGGACTCTTCGCTCTCGCCTTCGCCTTCAGCTGCTTCTGCTTCCTCGCCAGCTTCGCCTTCTTCAACTTCGCCGGCTTCCGATTCGGCACGCTTGAGAGCGGACGGAGCGACGATGGTTGCGATGGTGTAGTCACGATCGGTGATCGCGCTTTCCGAACCTTCAGGCAGGGTGACGGCGCTGATGTGGATCGAATCGCCGACTTCGAGGCCGGTCACGTCGATCGCGATCTCGCTCGGGATCTTGTCGGCTTCGCAGACCAGGTCGATCTCGTGGCGGACCATGTTGAGCACGGCGCCCTTCTTGAGACCCGGGCTGGCTTCTTCATTGATGAAGACGACAGGGACCGCGACCTCGATCTTGGCGTCCTTGGCAAGACGCAGGAAGTCCACGTGAATGGGTCGGTCGGAAACCGGGTGAACCGATACGTCCTTGGGAATGGTGCGAGTCGGCTTGCCGTCAATTTCGATCATCACGATCGAGTTCATGAAGTGGCCGGTGCCGAGCTGGCGAACCAGCAGCTTTTCCTCGACGTGAATCGGGGTGGGTTCTTCCTTGCCGCCATAAATGACGGCGGGTACGCGACCTTCGCGACGCAATGCACGGGAGGCTCCCTTGCCAGCCCGTTCGCGCGCTTCGGCCGGCAGGGTCAGAGCGTCGCTCATATCAGTGCCTTTCGAATGCGTTTGAGTGCTTCACCTGCCACGCCTCCAGGGATGACATTGGCAGGGGAGGCGCGCCTATAGCGGGATTGCGCGCGAATGCAATACTATTGCAGGCGGGTCACAGCGTAGCCGCGCGCCGAGAGGAGGGCGGGCAGACCGCTTTCGCCCAGCATGTGACCGGCCCCCACGGCAAGCAACGGCCGGTGACCTTCGCCGATTTGCCGGGCGATCTGTTCGAGCCAGGCAACATTGCGCTCTTCGACCAGTGTCTGCCGCAGTTCGGCGTCGCCCATGATCCCTGCAGCACCCATGCGGGACAGTGCCTCGAGATCGCCGGAAAGCCAGGCCGAGATTGCCTCTACCTGCTTGTCGCGCACGGATTCTCGGGCGATCGCGGCAAGCAGTTCCGTCTGATCATCCTCGTCAAGAGTATCGAAAATGGCGAACTGGGCCGCAAAGCTCTCCAATCCCTGGACGGGTTTTCCCGCATCGATGATTGCCCGGTCGACACCATTCTCGGGTTCGCCAAGCCGCACCGAGGCGGAAAGCGACATGGCCGCGGCCCAGCTTTCCATCTCGGCAAAATCGTTTTGCTGCGCATTGGCGCGTTGCAGCAGTTCGGCAAGTTGTGCGCGATCGGGCTCTTCGAGGCGCGAAAGTAGTGGCGGCAGTCCGTCGGAATAGGCGACATTGGCAAAGGCGCGAGTGGCTTCGCTGCTGTCCTCGAGATTGGCTATCTCGACCAGCAGGATATCCGCATCGGCCAGCGCCTGCTCGAACAACGGCGTGCGCCATTCGACGCCGTCGGGCAGGGCGTGCATCGTGCCGAAGAGATATCCCTGTCGGCCTTCTTCATCTTCCACCAGCCACAATGCCGGCGAAGCCTCGGGCCAATCCACATCGGGCAGTTCGCTGGAACTCTCGCAGGCCGCAAGCAGCAGGCAGGCGAGGATGGATGCAAGCAGGCGCTGCATCACTGCCAGACGCGAGTGACCTCGAAACCGCGATCGCCCAGCTGGTCCTGAACGCTGCCGTTGCCGGCCAGATGTCCCGCGCCAACTGCGATAAAGACGGTCCCCGGCGCATCCATGCGCTGCGTGATCCAGTTCACCCAATTGCTGTTCCTGTCGACCAGCAGTCGCTGGTAAAGCTCTTCATTGTCCATTTCGGAATTGAGCATCTCTGCCAGTTCCACGGCGTCGCCCTCGAGCCATTGTTCGACCATGGCATCGAGCGAGCTCACTGCATCTGGCATGGAGGCGACGGTCTGGTCGAGATAAGCCAGCTGGGCTTCCATCGGCAGCATGTCGAACAGGGCAATCTGCTCCTCAATGGTCTCGAGGGCCCCGCGTTGCTTGTCCTCCGCTCGCATTTCCAGCACCAGTTCGACGCCGGTATCGGGCGAATATCCCGATTGCAGCAGCGGCAGCAGAGACAGGTTCATGGCCGCAAACCAAGGCTCGACCGGATCGAGTGCGCTTTCCGGCAGGCCGAGCGTGACCAGCGCCTGCTCATATTCCAGGCGGTCTTCTTCGCTCATGAGGTCGCGAAGCGTGCCGCCAGTCGTCAGCATTGCCTGGGCGGCAATCGTCTGCCCTGCGGCAGCCTGGTCCGCCATGTTGATTTCGGTGACGAATTCGTCGGATGCAGAAAACGCCTGTTCGATCCGCTGGTCGAACCACTCCGTCTCCGGGGGAAGGGCATGGACCGTCCCGAACAAGTAGATCGTGGTGTCGCCATCAGCCACCTTCCAAAGAGCGGGGCCTGGGACGTAGTCGGCAGGTGGGGTTTTTGCAGTTGCAGGTGGTGGAGCGGTATCGGCCGCCGTCAGCGAGCCGGTATCGCCCGTCGAAGCACAGGCTGCTGCCGAAAAGCCCAAGGCGATGGCCCCGGCCCGGCGGGCCATGCGTTTGAGGAGTTCGAGCATTCTGCCTTCCCGATCAGTGAAATGTTGAGATGTGGCTTCGATCTGCAAGACGCAAGGCACGGCAAGGCAAAGATGCCCGGAATTATCCCGCCTCGTCGTCGAATACTTCCTCCGCTGGTATTTCGAACAGGCGGGAAATGCGAAAGGCGAGGGCGAGGGAGGGATCGTGCTTTCCGGTCTCGATCGCATTCACGGCCTGGCGCGAGACTTTGAGCCGTTCGGCAAGATCGGCCTGCGACCAGTCACGCTCGGCGCGGAGCACCTTTAGACGATTTTTCATGTCGATCATGCTCCGGTGCCGCGCAGGCGCAGAAAGAAATATCCGATTGCCCAGGACAGTCCAACCACGGGTATCACCGTAACGGTCATGAGCGGTGCCTGCGATCCGCCGAACAGGGGCAGGAGAACAAGGTCCTTGGCGACCGAAACGAGGATGATTGCCACCACGGCGATCATCGCCGATTGGGCAAGAAGCTGGAACAAATAGTCGTCTGCATAACGGTGATCGAGCCTGCTGGTGAGGCAGGAGAGAAGCGCGATGGCAAAGACCGTGGCGCACAGGATCAGGCCATAAAGGACTGGCTGGCTCGGCAAGGGCGGAAGGGGAAATTCGCGGCTTGCGGAAAACAGCAGGACCATCAGGCAAAGCACGGCGCCAAGGGCAAACACCCAGTCGAAATAGCGGGTCGAATAGATCGCTTTCGTAAAGCTTGTCATTGTCTTTGCTCCTCAGGCGCCAGTGCCGCGAATGCGGGTGTAGAAATAAGCGAGCGACCAGGCCGCCACGGCCACGCCAAGCGTCGCGTAGGAGGAAATTCGGCCCAGATTGTCCGCAAAGAGGGCCTCCCAGAAGGCCGAAGCAAGGATGAAGGCCATCATTCCGATGAAGGCCGATTTTGCCAGCGTCATGAAAAGATAATCATCGGCGCAACGCTGATCGAGGCGGGTGGAATGGGTCGCAAGGAGAACTCCCGCAAGCACCAGAACGACCAGCGCGCCCCCCTTGGCAAAGGCGTTGTCCGCAGCTTCGATCGCGGGCATCGCATTTCCCGTACTCATGGCAAGGCCAACTATGCTGATCGCTCCGGCCACTGCGAATATCGTGTCAAAGAGGATCGGCGAATACATGATCTGTTTCAGGGTCATTTGACTCTCCGTATGTGCCCCGACTCGGTGTCAGGTATACCTTACATTTAGTCTCGCAATCCTGACAATGTCAAGAGAACCTGACACAAAGCGGGGATAGCTTGCTTTGCAGCCGCACCATTGACGCTCCAAACGGCATCCGCCATTGCCGCGCGCACTATGGAAAGACGGCCGGACAAGAGCTTCCAGGACATGATTCTCGCGCTCCACGATTTCTGGAGCGCGCAGGGCTGCCTGATCCTGCAACCGTATGACATGCGCATGGGGGCGGGGACCTTCCACACCGCGACGACCTTGCGTGCGCTGGGTCCGGAGCCGTGGAACGCTGCCTTCGTCCAGCCATGTCGCCGCCCGACCGACGGGCGCTATGGGGAAAATCCCAACCGGCTGCAGCACTATTACCAGTACCAGGTGATCCTGAAGCCGAGCCCGCCCGACATCCAGGACCTCTATCTCGAAAGCCTGCGCGTGATCGGGATCGATCCGCTCAAGCACGATATCCGCTTTGTCGAGGATGACTGGGAAAGCCCTACGCTCGGCGCATGGGGCCTTGGCTGGGAAGTCTGGTGCGACGGGATGGAAGTGACCCAGTTCACCTATTTCCAGCAAATGGGCGGGTTCGACTGCAAGCCTGTCAGTGGCGAGCTGACCTACGGGCTCGAACGCCTCGCCATGTACATCCAGGGCGTCGACAACGTCTATGACCTCGATTTCAACGGACATGGCGTTTCCTATGGCGAAGTCTTCCTCGAAAACGAGAAGCAGATGTCGAAGTGGAACTTCGAAGTCGCCGATACCGATGCGCTGTTCGACCTGTTCGAAAAAGCCGAGGCCGAGTGCAAGCGCTCGCTCGCGGCTGCGGTTCCGATTGCCGCTTATGAAC
Organism: uncultured Altererythrobacter sp.; assembly: GCA_913056125.1. Lineage (GTDB taxonomy): Bacteria > Pseudomonadota > Alphaproteobacteria > Sphingomonadales > Sphingomonadaceae > Alteraurantiacibacter. The sequence continues at coordinate 328,459 of CAJXNC010000002.1, read as the reverse complement.
AGGCGGTCGAGGCGAGCCACATCTTCAACCTGCTGCAGGCGCGCGGCGTGATCAGCGTGCAGGAACGCGCCAGCTACATGGCGCGGGTCCGCGACCTCGCCCGGGGAAGCTGCGAGGCCCACATGGCCAAGGAAGCTGACCGCTGGGCCGCGGACTATGAGGGGTGGTCGGCATGAGCGACTTCCTGCTTGAACTCCGCAGCGAGGAAATTCCCGCCCGCATGCAGAAGGGTGCGCGTGAAGAGCTGGCAAAGCTGTTCCGCCGCGAGATGGACGCTGCCGGTGTTTCCGTTGGCGAACTGACCGTCTGGTCGACGCCGCGCCGTCTTGCGCTGATCGCGCGCGGCCTGCCCGAAGCGACGCAGGCTGTTTCCGAAGAGGCCAAGGGCCCGCCCGAAGGGGCGCCCGACCAGGCCGTGGACGGCTTCTGCCGCAAGAACGGCGTCACGCGCGACCAGCTCGAGCTTCGCGATGTTAAAGGCCGCATGACCTATTTCGCGGTGAAGGACATTCCTGGCCGCGCGGTGAAGGACCTGCTGGCCGAAGCGATCCCCACGATCATCCGCGATTTCTCATGGCCCAAGTCGATGCGCTGGGGCGATGCCTCGCTCTCGACCGAGAGCTTGCGCTGGGTGCGCCCGCTTTCGGGCATCGTTGCCATCCTTGGCGAAGAGCTGGTCGAGTGCGAGGCGCATGGCGTTGTCAGTGGCTACGCGACCATGGGCCACCGCTTCCATCATTCGGGCGAGATCACCATCGGCTCGGCAGATGACTATGCCGAGAAACTGCGCGCCTGCCATGTCATCGTCGACCATGAGGAGCGGCAGGACATTGTTCGCGCCGGGGCTGCAAAGGCTGCCGAAGCCGCCGGCCTAAAGCTGGTCGAGGACGAAGGGCTGGTTGTCGAGAATGCCGGACTGACCGAATGGCCGGTCCCGCTGCTCGGACGTTTCGACGAGGATTTCCTCGACGTCCCGCCCGAAGTGATCCAGCTCACCGCGCGGGTGAACCAGAAATATTTCGTCTGCGAAAAGCCCGAGGGTGGGCTTGCGAATGCGTTCATCTGCACGGCCAATATCGAGGCTGAAGATGGCGGCACGGCTATTGTCGACGGCAATCGCAAGGTGCTTGCTGCACGTCTGTCCGACGCGCGATTCTTCTGGGAACTCGACCAGAAGACCCCGCTCGCCGTCCATGCTGAGAAGCTGGCGCGGATAACCTTCCACGAAAAGCTGGGCACCGTCGCCGACAAGGTCGAGCGCGTGGCCGAGTTGGCAACCTGGATGGTCAATGCTGAAGTGATTAAGCCTGACGGGCTTACACCGCAAGATACCAGCGAACTGCACAACAATGTGCGCAACGCAGCTTGGCTATGCAAAGCCGACCTCGTCACCGAAATGGTCGGTGAGTTCCCCGAATTGCAGGGCCTGATGGGTGGCTATTACGCCGAGAAAGAAGGGCTGCCGCAGGAAGTCGCCGACGCAATCCGCGATCATTATAAGCCGGTCGGGCAGGGCGACGACGTGCCGACCGCGCCTGTCACCGTGGCTGTAAGCTTGGCAGACAAAGTTGATACCCTCACCGGATTTTTCCTCATTGATGAGCGACCAACCGGTTCAAAGGATCCATTCGCTCTGAGACGTGCCATGTTGGGCGTGGTCCGCCTCGCAACCGATGCAGGTATGCGCTTCGGCCTCTCAAAAATCTTCCAAATTTCCATGGCACTGCAAGTCAAAAACATTGCTTGGTTGCACGCCCTTCCGTTCGCGGAGGAGTTCGTAAAGTATGAGACGACTAACCTTGCGCAAGAAATGGAACCCATTCTCAAGAGGGCTGCGCTTGCAGCAAAGGATCAGAAGCAAGCTGAGTTAATCGACGGAGCACTTCAGACAGCCGCACTATTGGATAATTTCCTATCTGACCGCCTCAAGGTCCAACAGCGCGAAGCGGGTGTCCGGCACGATCTGATTGACGCCGTGTTCGCGCTCGGCGGCGAAGACGATCTCGTCCGCCTGCTCGCCCGCGTCCATGCGCTGCAAGCTTTCGTGCAGACTGAAGACGGCGAGAACCTGCTCGCCGGCTACAAGCGCGCGGCTAATATCCTGAAGAAAGAGGAATGGCAGGCTCCCGAAGCACTATCCTACACGCCGGAAGGTGCAGAGAAGGACCTTATTAGCAAGTTGGAAATTCTCGAAAGTGCGGTCGATGGAGCGCTCGCAGAAGAAGATTTTGACTTTGCAATGCGACTCCTCGCCAGCCTGCGCGCGCCGATCGATGCTTTCTTCGATACGGTGACGGTGAATGACGAGGACGCAAACAAGCGCGCGTCTCGTCTCGAACTGCTTGCACGCTTCCGTGCTGCAGTGCACAATGTTGCCGATTTCTCGAAGATCGAGGGCTGAATTCCTTCAATCAGTGTCACAAGGTGCACTTTCGATTGAAACATTCGGAATTTCGGCCCCTTCGTCCTAGGGGAGCCGCAACGGCGCGACTGCGCCGTCAAAGACAAGCAAAACAGGGCATTCGATGAACAAGTCGGTCTACAAGTTCGGTGGTGACGCGAAGGACAGCCTGCGCGACGCGAACATCCTGGGCGGCAAGGGCGCAAACCTTGCCGAAATGGCCGGGATCGGCCTGCCGGTCCCCCCCGGCTTCACCATCACGACCGAAGAATGCGTCAGCTATCTGAAGCACGGTGCCGATTTCTCCGACGCGCTGCGCGCCGAAGTCGCCGATGCCCTCACGCATATCGAAGCTGCTGTGGGCAAGAATTTCGGCGATGCGGCTGATCCGTTGCTCGTCTCCGTCCGTTCGGGCGCGCGCGTTTCCATGCCCGGCATGATGGACACCGTCCTTAATCTCGGCCTGAATGACGAGACGGTGCAGGGCCTGGCCTCCACCAGCGGCGACATGCGCTTTGCCTGGGATTCCTATCGCCGCTTCATCCAGATGTATTCGGACGTCGTCCTCGGTCTCGATCACGGCCTGTTCGAGGAAGCCCTCGAAATCGCCAAGGAAGACCGCGGCTATTTCGCCGATACCGAAATGACTGCCGAGGATTGGCAGGAACTGGTCGGCGAGTTCAAGACCATCGCCAAGGCCGAACTGGGCCGTGCCTTCCCACAGGATGTGAACGAGCAGCTCTGGGGCGCGATCGCGGCGGTGTTCGATTCATGGGATTCGGACCGCGCCAAGGTCTATCGCCGCTTGAACAATATCTCCGGCGATTGGGGCACGGCGGTCAACGTCCAGGCCATGGTCTTCGGCAATATGGGTGAAACCAGCGCCACCGGCGTGGCCTTCACCCGCGATCCGGCAACGGGCGAAAAGGCTTATTACGGCGAATGGCTGGTCAATGCGCAAGGCGAGGATGTCGTCGCAGGCATCCGTACGCCGCAATATCTGACCAAGGCCGCGCGTGAGGCGGCCGGTGCCGAACTGCCGAGCATGGAAGAAGCCATGCCTGCAGCCTTTGGCGAGCTCGCCCATGTCTTCGACTTGCTCGAAAATCACTACAAGGACATGCAGGACATCGAGTTTACCGTGCAGCAGGGCAAGCTGTGGATGCTGCAGACCCGCTCGGGCAAGCGTACCGCCAAGGCTGCGCTCAAGCTGGCGGTGGACATGGTGGGCGAGGGGCTGATCGACGAGGTTACCGCGATCAAGCGCGTAGATCCCATGGCGCTCGACCAGCTGCTCCACCCGACGCTCGATCCCGATGCGCCGCGCGACGTGCTGGCGACCGCACTTCCCGCATCGCCAGGCGCAGCCTCCGGCAAGATCGCGCTCGACTCCGACCTTGCCGAGCGCTGGGCCAATGATGGCGACAAGGTCATTCTCGTACGCGTCGAGACTTCGCCCGAAGACATTCACGGTATGCATGCGGCCAAGGGCATTCTCACGGCGCGCGGCGGCATGACCTCGCACGCAGCCGTAGTAGCGCGCGGCATGGGGCGTCCCTGCGTATCAGGTGCGTCGACAGTTTCGATCGACATGAAGTCGCGCACGCTCAAGATCGGTTCGCGCGACCTCAGGGAAGGCGACATCCTCACGCTGGACGGCTCGACCGGGCAGGTCATGGCGGGCGAAGTCCCGACGATCGAGCCTGAACTGGCAGGCGATTTCGGCGTGCTGATGGAATGGGCGGACAAGTATCGCCGCTTGCGCGTGCGGACCAATGCCGAAACACCCAGTGATTGCCGCATGGCAAGACAGTTCGGCGCCGAAGGTATTGGCCTTTGCCGTACCGAGCACATGTTCTTCGATGCCGGTCGTATCCTGGCCGTGCGCGAAATGATCCTCGCCGATGACGAGGCGGGACGGCGCAAGGCTCTGGAAAAATTACTGCCCGAACAGCGCAGCGATTTCGTCGAGATCTTCAACGCCATGGCGGGCCTGCCCTGCACGATCCGCCTGCTCGATCCGCCGCTGCACGAATTCCTGCCGCAGCGTGACGAGGAGTTTGCCGAACTGGCCGAAGCCGTCGGTGTCGGCGTCGAGCATCTCAAGCGCCGTGCGGGCGAGTTGCACGAATTCAATCCCATGCTGGGCCATCGCGGCTGTCGCCTCGGCATCACCTTCCCGGAAATCTACGAGATGCAGGCACGGGCGATTTTCGAGGCCGCATGCGAAGTCACCGCGCAAGGCGGCGATCCGGTTGTCCCCGAAGTGATGATTCCGCTGGTCGCGACGCGCAAGGAACTCGAGATCCTGCGCGCGTTGGTGGACGAGGTTGCTGCGCAGGTCTTTACCGAAAAGGGCCGCGTTCTCGAATATATGGTCGGGACGATGATCGAACTGCCGCGCGCCGCACTTATGGCGGGCGAGATCGCCGAGGAAGCCAAGTTCTTCAGTTTCGGCACGAACGATCTCACGCAGACCGCCTTGGGTGTTTCGCGTGACGATGCCGGCAAGTTCCTCGCGCCCTATGTCGAAAAGGGCATCTATCCGCGCGATCCTTTCGTCAGCCTCGATGTTGACGGCGTGGGCCAGCTGGTTTCGCTGGCGACCGAGCGGGGCAAGGCGACGCGCCCTGACATCAAGCTTGGCATTTGCGGCGAGCATGGCGGTGATCCGGCGAGCATCAAGTTCTGCGAGCAGACCGGTCTCGATTACGTCAGCGCGTCACCTTACCGCGTACCGATCGCCAGGCTGGCAGCAGCGCAGGCGGCGCTGGTGGATTAGAAGCGCGCTTTCGGACGTCGCCCAGTCAGGGTGACGATTTCGAATGTCTCGGTCACGCGGCCATCTTCGCCGGCCAATTCGGCGAATTTCGCCTCGGCGCGGGCCAGTCCGGCCTTACCCATGCCTGGCGCCCTGGACGCCAATACATTCCCGAGACCTTGCGCACGCAAATCTTCGATCAGGCGCTGCAGCGAGTCATAGCTGACCCTGATCGCATGCGAATCCACCACCGGGTCTGCCCATCCTGCACGCTGGAGCAATTGTGCGCCCGCGCGAACATCGACCATGGGGTGGATCCGTGCCGCCGGTCGGTCGCCGTCCGCTGCAAGCATGATCTGGCGGAGCATGGGCAGGCTGCCCGCGCCGATGAAGCTGGCTATCGCCATTCCGCCTTCGCTGAGCGCATTGCGGATATGGACCAGCGCACCGGGCAGGTCGTTTACGGTGTCGAGCAGGCCGAGCACCGCGATGAAGTCGAAATCGCCTTGCGGGAAGGGCTGTTCGAGATCGAGCGTATCGATATCCATCCCAATTACATCCCCGCCAATCAGCGTCCGCAGTCTTCCGCTCCAGTCGCCAACTACCAGCGAACGGGAAGGTCCATGGCGCGTGAAGGACAGCCGATCTTCGACCTCGTCCACCATGTCCTCGAGCACGTAACGCGCGGCATCGGGGCGGGCCCGCAAATGCCGTAGCCGTTTGCGGGCAGCGAGCCGGTGCTTGCGACTGAAGATCTGCGGGATTTGCTGGCTGGCCATGCCGCTTGCCTACAGCCTGCTCTGCCGCCAGCATAGGCAAGATGCTGCTCAAACAGGCCTTTTCCCCGCTGGTGGACCTGATCTACCCGCCGCGTTGCCCGCTTTGCGGCGAGGGGATTTCCGAACAACGCGGCCTGTGCCTGTCATGCTGGAGCGAGCTGGTCATTCCCGGCGAACCCTCCTGTGCGACCTGCCAGCGCCCGCTCGGCGTGGATGCGGGAGAAGGTGACGGCATGATCTGCGCGGCCTGCATGGCCGCAAAGCCGCGCCATGACGGGATCACCGCCGCGACGATCTATAACGATACCTCGCGCAAGCTGATCCTCGCTTTCAAGCATGGCCGCAAGATTGCGCTGGCGAAGATGCTGGCAAGGCAGATCACGGCGCGGCTGCCCGAACTGGAAGGCGAATGGCTCGTCATGCCGGTACCGCTCCACCGCCTGCGCCTGTGGCAACGTGGCTTCAACCAGTCGGCCCTGCTGGCGGGCGAGATTGCGCGTTTGACGGACCAGACCCTCCTGGTTGATGGGCTGGATCGCAAGAAGCCGACCCCGGCGCTTGGCGGATTGGGAAGGAAGGAACGCGCACGCGTTTTGAGCGGGGCAATTACCACGAATGCAAAGCACGCATACCGTCTCAAAGGCGCGCAGATCTTGCTGGTGGACGATGTAATGACCAGTGGGGCAACCTCGGATGCGTGCATCAAGGCACTGCGCAAGGCGGGCGCCGGGACCGTGCGGATCGCCTGTTTCGCTCGCGTGCTGGACGAAGCTCTCTGAGGGTGATGCTCCGAAAGCAAAACGCCCGGAGCACAAGGCCCCGGGCGTCCGCGTGACGAAAATCGCTGGAACTTCGCAACACCCCCCTCTGGTTGCGGCAGCTCCAAACCCTCATGAGGCGGCCCGCATTGCGCGGTGCCGCATCCCCCCAAATCCTTGGCCCAATAAATTGGTCCGCCGAATTGGCAGGCGGCCCGTCAAGCCGCGGACGCATACATTTCATTGTCCGAAGCTTTCGCAAACAGGAATGGCGTAAATGCGTGGATTTTGGCAAAGTTCTGTGGTCATCCTGCAACAAATGCGTATGGCTTTTGCAACGAAAATAGTTCTCTAAAGGTCGCGAGGAAATCAATTGAGCAGCACAACTTCGCCAGAAGATCGCGAGAGCGGCAGCACATTCATGCCCAAGTTCGATGCGGCGGGCCTGCTCGGCGCAATCGTTCAGGATTCGCAGACGGGTGAAGTGCTGATGTTCGCCTTCATGAATGAAGAGGCCCTCGCCAAAACGCAGGAAACCGGGCTCGCCCATTTCTGGTCGCGCAGCCGCGGCAAGCTCTGGCTCAAGGGCGAGAGCAGCGGCAACACGCTCGAAGTCGTCGAGATGCTGGTCGATTGCGACCAGGATTCGCTAGTTCTCAAGGTCCGTCCGGCAGGCCCTGCCTGCCACACGGGCGCGCGCAGCTGCTTCTATCGCAGCGTTTCCGGGCAGGACCTTACCCGCAAGGACTAACACCCATAACAGGCTGGACAACATGCCGATTTACACACCCCCCGGTCGCGATACATCGTTTATTCTCAAGAGCTTGTTGCAACTTGGCGGCGAATCCGCGCCGCATACCGACGCTCTCGCCATGGTCGATGAAGACCTGATCGACACGATCATTTCCGAAGCGGGGCGTTTCTGCGCGGACAGGATCGCGCCGCTCAACCCCGTGTCGGATCGCGAAGGCTGCACGCGGCATGAGGATGGCACCGTGACGACGCCGACAGGCTTCCCCGAAGCCTATGCCGGATATGTCGAGAGCGGGTGGGGCACCCTTGCCTTGCCGGAAGAGCATGGCGGGCAAGGCATGCCGCATGTGCTGGCAACGGTGGTTGAGGAATATCTCAATACCTCTTGCCACGCCTTCAACATGTTCCCCGGCCTGACGCATGGCGCGGTGGCAGCGATCATGGCTGTGGGCTCGGACGAGCAGAAGGAGACCTACCTTCCCAAGCTGGTCTCGGGGGAATGGCTCGGGACCATGGCCCTGACCGAGGCGCATGCGGGGACTGATCTCGGCCTGCTGCGCACCAAGGCCGAGCCGCAGGATGACGGCACATACCGAATCAGCGGCGAGAAGATCTTCTGCTCGGGGGGCGAGCAGGATCTGACCGAGAATATCATCCACCTCGTCCTGGCCCGCACGCCAGATGCGCCTGCAGGATCGCGCGGTATCTCGCTGTTTATCGTGCCGAAAGTCCTGCCCGAAAGCGGTGCACGCAATGCTGTCTCCTGCAATTCGATCGAACACAAGATGGGCGTCCATGGATCGGCTACTTGCGTGATGAACTTCGATGAGGCGACCGGTTTCCTGCTTGGGCAGGAGAATGCCGGGCTCGCAGCCATGTTCGTGATGATGAATGCCGCGCGCCTGTCCTGCGGAAACCAGGGGTTGGCCCAGGCCGAACTCGCCTACCAGAACGCGCTCGCTTATGCGCTCGACCGGCGCCAGGGCAGGGCGATGGGAGAGCGGCCCGATCCGGCGCAGGCGGCAGATCCGCTGATCGTCCATCCTGATATTCGCCGCATGCTGATGGAGGCGCGTGCTTTCACCGAGGGGTTCCGCGCGCTGGTTTTGTGGACTTCCATGCAGATCGATATCGCCCACGGTGCCGAGGACGAGGCCGTGCGCAAACAGGCGGACGAGCTGGTTTCCTTCCTTACACCCGTCATCAAGGCGCATGGCACCGACATGGGCTTCCAGACCGCTGTCTCCATGCAGCAGGTGCTCGGCGGACACGGCTATATCGCCGAATGGGGACTGGAGCAGGTGGTGCGCGATGCCCGCGTGGCGATGATCTACGAAGGTGCGAACGGCGTGCAGGCGCTCGACCTGACCGGCCGCAAGCTCGCCAAGGATGGTGGTGCGGTGGCGGCGCGCTTCTTCGAGATGATTTCCGAGGAATGCGCAGCGGCGGACGCTTCCCTCGGCTTCATCGCAGATCCACTGGGCAAGGCCGTCCACCACGGAGAGGCTGCGGCCAAGATCGTGCTCGAACAGGCCAAAGGCGACCCGCATGACATGGCGGGTGGTGCCTATGCTTTCCTGCAACTGGTCGGGACGCTGGCCATTGGCTGGATGTGGCTGCGGCTTGCCCGTGCCGCCAAGGACAGCTCAGCCCAGGGCGATCCGGCTTTCCTGTCTGCCAAACTCGACACAGCGCGCTTCTATGCAGAGCAGCAATTGCCGCTTTGCACTGCGCTGCGTCACCGGGTGAAGGCAGGCGGCGAGGCCATGATGGCGCTCAGCCCGGAACAGTTCGGTCGGGACTAGGCCAACAACTCGTCGAACAGCGAATACATGGCCACCCAGCTTTGCCGGTCGGCGCTGGCATCATAGCCGGTGGCGGGGTTCTGCGTCGGCGCGGGATTGGTGAAACCGTGTCTCACGCCCGAATAGGAATGGAAATGCCAGTCCGCCTCGGCATGATCCATTTCTTCCCAGAACTTCACCACCTGTTCGCGCGGAACCATCGGATCGGCATCGCCGTGGCAAACGAGGATGCGCGCAGAAACCTTGCCTGGCTGGGCGGGCATTTCGGTGTTGAGCAGTCCGTGGAAGCTGACCACCGCTTCGAAAGGCGCCCCTTCGCGCGCCATTTCGAGCACGGCCTGTCCGCCCATGCAAAATCCGATGGCGAAGAGAGGCAGGTCTCCTGTACCTTCAACCGAAAGCATCCCTTTCAACGATGCCCGCAGGCGCTGGCGATAGAGTTCGGGCGTTTGCCGAATTTCCATCGCAAACTCACGCGACTGGTCGAAGTTTGCCGGAGCCTTGCCGTAGAAGTCCGCGACGAGCACCAGATAGCCATTGCCCGCAAGGTCCTGCGCCTTGTCGAGCACGGACTGGGTCGGGTTCATGATCGTCGGGAAAACGAGCACGGCCGCACGCGGCGCTCCGTCTGGCCGCGCGAGCAGTCCGGTCAGCGCTGTCTCGCCATCGGAAAAGGAAAGCTGTTCGAAATTGCTCATTCTGTCGGGAGGAAGTCGGGAACCGAAAGATAGCGCTCGCCAGTATCGTAATTGAAGCCGACAATGCGCGTACCGGGCTCAAGCTCGGCCACTTTCTGCTTTATCGCCTGCAGCGTCGCGCCTGAGGAAATGCCGACAAGCAGGCCTTCTTCCTTTGCGCAGCGGCGGGCCATTTCCTTCGCATCTTCGGGATCGACGGCAATCGCTCCGTCAATGACCTTTGTGTGCAGATTGGTCGGGATGAAGCCTGCACCGATGCCCTGGATGGGGTGCGGGCCGGGCTGGCCGCCAGAAATAACCGGAGAAAGCGTCGGCTCCACGGCATAGGCTTTCATCTCGGGCCAGCTGGCCTTGAGGCTTTCCGCGCAGCCGGTCAGGTGACCACCAGTGCCGACGCCGGTGATCAGCACGGCCGGCGGAGCATCCGCAAAATCGGCGAGGATTTCCTTCGCCGTTGTTCGCGCATGCACTTCGACATTGGCCGGGTTCTCGAATTGCTGGGGCATCCACGATCCGTCGATCTCGGCCAGCAATTCCTCGGCGCGAGCGAGGGCGCCCATCATGCCCAGCTCACGCGGTGTGAGGTCGAAGCTCGCTCCATAGGCCAACATCAGTCGCCGACGTTCGATCGACATGCTTTCGGGCATGACGAGGATGAGATTGTAGCCCTTCACCGCGGCGACCATGGCAAGTCCGATCCCGGTATTGCCACTGGTCGGCTCGACAATTGTGCCGCCCGGCTTGAGCATGCCCTTGCTTTCGGCATCCTCTACCATGGCCAGCGCGATACGATCCTTGATCGAACCGCCGGGATTGGCCCGCTCGCTCTTGATCCAGACCTCGTGGTCCGGAAACAGCTTGGACAGGCGAATATGCGGCGTGTTGCCGATCGACTCGAGGACGTTGTCGAACTTCATCTCAGGCTCCCTCGCTTTTTGGCGTCTTCTCCGGCGACTCTTCTAGCAGATGATCGGGCGGATCGAAGGTTTTCGTCGTTCGCAGGACCGGAAATATCTTTGCCCATGCCGCGACGGTGACGATTGCACCCGCCCCGCCAAGCACCACAGCGGCAACCGGCCCGATAAGGAAGGCGAGGCTCCCGGAAAAGAAATCGCCGAATTCGTTCGAGGCGCTGATCGTCATCTGTGAGACTGAGGATACACGGCCGCGCTTGTCATCCGGTGTGTGCAATTGGATCAGTGACTGGCGGATATAGACGCTGAACATGTCGGCGGCCCCGACTATGACAAGCATCGCAAGGCTGAGCGGCAGGTAGGTGGAAAAGCCGAACACGATCGTCGCTAAACCGAATGTTCCCACGGCTAGCAGCATTTTGGGGCCGACATTGGTCTTGAGAGGTTTGAAAGAGAAATAGAGCGCCGTCACTGCAGCGCCAATGGCGGGTGCCATGGCGAGCTGGCTGAGACCTGTCGCGCCGACCTCGAGGATATCGCGCGCATAAACCGGAAAGAGCGCCGTCGCGCCGGCGAGGAAGACGGCGAACAGGTCGAGCGTGATCGATCCGAGAACCATCTTGTTCTGCCACACATAGGCCAGACCTTCCTTCATCTGGCCGAGGGGGTTTTGCGCGCCATTGATGGGCGAACGCGGGACCTTGCCGATGAAGCTGAGCGCGATGACCGAAACGGCGAAAAGCAGCGTCGCTGCGGCGAAGGGCAGGGCCGGCTGGACATCGTATAGTACGCCGCCCACTGCCGGGCCGACGATCATGCCGACCTGCCAACTGATCGAGGACAGGGCGATAGCGTTGGGCAGTATCGCAGCCGGCACCAAATTGGGGGCCAGTGCTCCCAATGCCGGTCCGGAGAATGCCCTTGCAATGCCGAGTGCCACAGCGACCGAAAACAACACCGCAAGCGAGATGAAATCGTACCACGTCGCGAAGGTCAGCACGGCGGCACAGCCAAGCTGGAGAAGCGTAGTCAGCCGCGCGACATTGCGCCGGTTGAGCCGGTCGGCCGCCAAGCCGGAAAAGGGTGTCAGCACGAAAAGCGGGGCGAATTGGAGCAGGCCGATCAAGGCCAGCTGGCCAGAGGATTCGCCAACGCTCATCCCCGATTCGCGGGCAATATTGTAGGTCAGCCAGCCAATGATCAGCAGCATGGCATATTGTGCCAGCGTCATCGTCAGTCGCGCCAGCCAGAAGGCGCGAAAATTGGCTACCTGGAATGGAGACTTGGGTTCGCTCACGCGCGGGCCATGACAGCGCCCGCGCAGATTGCCAAGTGGTTAGCTTCGCCTGTCCTGCAGGATCCTAGCCGCGGCGGCGCAATGCAGGATTGGGCTGGAGCTCGCGAATCATGCTCATGAAGTCGTCGAGACGGATGATCCGTTCGAATTGGAAACCGGCGCGTTCCTCGGCGACCCAAATGCAATAAGCCTCGATTCGGCCGACCACGGGCAGGCGGATGATCAGGCGATCGCCGCGTCCCAGCTGCTCGGCATTATCGACCATGAAGCCATGCGCAGAGATATTGCAGACATGCAGCTTTATGTCGCCCTGCACACGATGTTCGGCGATTACCTTGTAATCGACCGGATGTCGTGTCGAACGACGCAAGTCGGTTACGGATAGCTGTGCCCCGTTACCCATGTTCCGCGATCCTCCGTTTTGGTTCTGTTCGGAAGACTCGAATGCCAGCAAATACTGGATAAATAGTAAAGTTTACGCTCCGCGAAGGATTGCGTGCTTCTTCTTGCCCAGGCTGAGCTTGCTTTCTGCGCCGGGCGCGAGCTCGATCAGGATGCCGGGATCGCTCACCGTCTCGTCGTCGATCTTCACGGCGCCCTCGTTAATCTTGCGCTTGGCTTCGCCATTGGAGGCGGTGAATCCAAGCTCCGTGCAGGCAGCGCCTACGCGAATGCCTTCCGCCGGAACGTCAAGCACCGGCAGGTCCGCGCCAAGGCCACCACCGGCAAAGGTTTCCGCGGCGGTGGCTTCGGCCGTCTTCGCTTCCTCTTCACCGCGGACCAGCTTGGTCACTTCGTTAGCGAGCACGGTCTTGGCGAAGTTGATTTCGCTGCCTTCGAGCTGTTCGAGACGCGCGATCTCGTCGAGCGGCAAATCGGTAAACAGGCGCAGGAAGCGGCCGACATCGCGGTCGTCCGTGTTGCGCCAATATTGCCAGAAATCATAGGCCGGCAGCTGCTCTTCATTGAGCCAGACGGCACCGGCGGCGGTCTTGCCCATCTTGGCGCCATCAGCCGTGGTCAGCAGCGGGGTGGTGAGGCCGAAGACCTCGACCCCGTCCATCCGCCGGGTCAGCTCGATACCGTTAACGATATTGCCCCATTGGTCCGATCCGCCAAGCTGCAGGCGGCAGGCATGGCGCTGCGCCAGTTCACGGAAGTCGTAAGCCTGGAGGATCATGTAGTTGAATTCGAGGAAGGTCAGCGGCTGCTCGCGGTCGAGCCGCAGCTTGACCGAATCGAAAGTCAGCATGCGATTGACGGTGAAATGCGGGCCGACATCGCGCAGCAATTCAATGTAGCCGAGCTGCGAAAGCCAGTCGCCATTATTGACCATCACGGCATCGGTCGGGCCGTCGCCGAATGTCAGCAGCTTCTCGAACACGGTGCGGATCGAGGCGATATTGTCGTCGATCGTCTCGGAAGTGAGCATCTTGCGGCTCTCATCCTTGCCCGAGGGATCGCCGACCTTGGTCGTGCCGCCGCCCATCAGCGCGATCGGCTTGTGCCCGGCCTGCTGCATGCGGCGCAGCATCATGATCTGCACGAGCGACCCGACGTGGAGAGAAGGCGCGGTCGCATCGAAGCCGATATAGCCCGGCACCACCTGGCTGGCGGCGAGCGCATCGAGCGCGCCGGCATCGGTCACCTGGTGGATGTAGCCTCGCTCGCTGAGCAGGCGCAGAAGATCGGACTTGAATTCGCTCATCATACTCTCGTCTTTCAGGACGCGCGCGGTTAGCACGCTGGCATGGCAATGCAAACGCACGAACTGGTCCCGCATGCGGCTTTCCCGCCCGACAGTGTCCGCTCGGTCAAAGCACGGATAGGAATTGTCGGGACATGGCTGCAATTGCGCTGGCGTGTGGAGGGAAGCGCCAAGCTGGTCATTCCACCATTTGCCGGGCGTCATCGCGCAGACGAGTTGTGGCGCACCACCTGTTTCGAATTGTTCGCGCAGGCGAGAGGACAGGACGCCTATTGCGAACTCAATCTGGCGCCCTCGGAAGCCTGGGCGGCCTATGATTTCTCTGAACCGCGCGAAGGCATGACAAACCGGCGTTTGAGCCATGATCCGGTGATCACTCCGCGAAATGGGCGCGATCTACTGATCTTCGATGCCGCAATGCCGCTGAGCGACCTTCCGGCATTGCCGTTGGATTATGGACTGACCTGCGTGATCGAAGAAGAGGGCGGGATACTGTCCTATTGGGCGATGGCGCATGGGGACGTGAAACCCGATTTCCACGATCCGTCTTGCTTCGCCGGAAGCATTGCTGCACCCGAACAGCCATGAAATTCGGGATCGATCGCCTGCTGTCAGAGCCGGAGCTGCTCAAGCAATTGGAAGGCAAGCGCGTGGCGCTTATAGCGCATCCTGCCTCGGTCACCGCCGACCTGACCCATTCGCTCGACGCACTCATCTCTGCCGGGGTCGACATCACCTCCGCCTTCGGACCGCAGCACGGCCTCAAGGGCGACAAGCAGGACAATATGGTCGAAACGCAGGACGAGGTGGATCCGCAATACGGCATCCCCGTCTTCTCGCTTTACGGCGAAGTCCGCCGCCCCAGCGAGGCCATGATGGCCAGCGCGGACGTCTTCCTGTTTGACCTGCAGGACCTCGGCTGCCGTATCTACACTTTCGTCACCACGCTGCTTTACCTGCTTGAGGAAGCGGCGAAGCACGGCAAGAGCGTGTGGGTGCTCGATAGGCCCAATCCGGCAGGCCGCCCAGTCGAAGGAACGCTCCTCCTGCCGGGGCAGGAGAGCTTTGTCGGCGCCGCGCCCATGCCCATGCGGCACGGCCTGACCTTGGGCGAGATGGGCCACTGGTTCATCCGCCACTTCGGTCTCGATCTCGATTACCGCGTGGTCGAGATGCATTACTGGCTGCCCGAGGCCGCGCCCGGTTTCGGCTGGCCCGACGATCGCATCTGGATCAATCCCAGCCCCAATGCCGCAAACCTCAACATGGCACGCGTCTATGCCGGCACGGTCATGCTCGAAGGGACCAATCTGAGCGAGGGCAGGGGAACCACGCGGCCATTGGAAGTGCTGTTCGGTGCACCCGATCTTGATGCCAAGGCGGTGCTGGCGGAGATGGAGCGCCTCGCGCCGCAATGGCTGTCTGGCTGCGCGATCCGTGAATGCTGGTTCACGCCGACATTCCACAAGCATGCAGGCGAACTGTGCAGCGGGCTGATGGTGCATGCCGAAGGAAACTTTTACGCCCACGAGGCCTTCCGGCCCTGGCGCTTGCAGGCACTTGCTTTCAAGGCAATCCGCAAGCTCTATCCCGACTACGAAATCTGGCGCGATTTTCCCTATGAATACGAGTTCGAGCGGCTTGCCATTGATGTGATCAATGGTGGACCGGATTTGCGCCAATGGGTTGATGACCAAGCCGCCCAGGCAGGCGATCTCGATGCGCTGGCCGCGCGCGACGAAACGCAGTGGCAGGCCGAAGTAGTGGACCTGCTGCTCTACTGAGCCGGATCGACCTGCGCTTCTTCGCGCGGAGCAGGGGGCAATTGCAGGCGGCCTTCTTTCAGCACCAGCATGGAACAATCATCCACGCGGTGATCCATGGCGTAATAGAGCAACGGGTTCTCGGCATCTGCAGGATCGCGCTCAGGCGCCAGTCCCTCGGCATCCGTCGAAGCGGTGATGACCTGGTCGTTGCAGAAGAGGCCGTCGGGCTCGATCACCGGCATGCGCTGCACTGGACCCATCGGATAGAGGTCGGCCTGCATTCTCGAATCCGTGGTCACGATACTCGGATCGGTTGCGGGCACACTCGGCTCGTCCGCCGCGACCAGCAGCAGCGCCATTGCCGGAACCAGGATAATCCTCATCGCACATCACCCCCATGCAAACCGGCGCTTTTCCAAAATGCGCAAGGTCAAAGACTTTGTGCCCGGGCGGGGGTGAAGCTAGACTGAACCGAAAAGGGAGAGAACATGCTCAAATTCTACAGCTTCGGACCCGGTGCCAATTCCTTGAAGCCGATGATGGCGCTTTACGAGAAGGAGCTGGAATTCGAGCACAAGCAGCTCGATCCGCGAAAGTTCGAGCATCATTCGGACTGGTACAAGGCCATCAATCCGCGCGGTCAGGTCCCCGCGCTGGAAGACAATGGCCGGATCGTTACCGAAAGCACGGTGATCTGCGAATATCTCGAGGATGCGCACCCGACCGATCTCAAACTGCGCCCGGCAGATCCCTTCGATGTCGCGCAGATGCGCATCTGGACCAAATGGGTGGACGAATATTTCTGCTGGTGCGTCTCGACCATTGGCTGGCACCGCCATGTTGGCAACATGGTCAAGGGCCTCAGCGATGCCGAGTTCGAGGAGATGGTCAAGAAGATCCCGGTCCCCGAACAGCAGGTTAAGTGGCGCCGCGCGCGCGAGGGCTTTCCGCAGGACATGCTCGACGAGGAAATGCGCAAGATTGCCGTGTCGGTGCGCAAGCTCGACGATCATCTGGCGGACAATGAATGGCTCGCGGGCGGGGTCTACTCGCTGGCGGACATCTGCAATTTCTCGATCGCCAACGGGATGCAGTTCGGATTTGCGGAGATGGTCAATGAAAAGGACACGCCGCACTTGCTGCGCTGGATCGAACAGATCAATGAACGGCCTGCCGTGAAGAGGATTTTTGCCTCGGTCCCGCGGGAATTCTAGTTAATTCCCGGTGCGGATCGTCAAGGTCGCCATAGAAGTCGACCTCTGCGCACAAGGCCTCATTGCCCTCGAAATAGTCCGCGGTGATGGCCGTTCCCGCGCCGGTGTTCTCAGGATCATAGATGCGCCAGGGATAGTCCGAACGCTCAAGCCTGCCGCGCAGGAATGTGCGTAAATCATGTCGGCCCGCGCAGGTGTCAAACACGTCACTATGCCTCAGGCCCGTGCTGAACGTGGTGCGCGATGTTTCGACGATTTCGAAATTCTCGCGGGCCTGCGTCCAGTGACAGTTGCCCATCGGACCGCCCTCGCGGCGTTCATAGTCAACATCGAAGCTGCAATCCGAACTCCCAAGCCGAGTATATCCGTGCACGACGCGCGAAGCGAGAATCGGGAAATCGGATCTCGAAGTATAGACAAGAACCTGGCGCCCTGACTGCAACATCTGGTCGAGATCGCCGCCGCTGCGCAGCACCTGGTGCCGGTCTATATCGGGTGAAACGAGGATGGCCCTTCGAATATGTCCAGCTTTGACTGGGTCGCGGTCCTCGATCCGCTTCACTGCTTCGATAAGAGCCCGCGCGCCCATGCTGTGCGAGACAAGCGTAATATCGCCTGCCGCTCCGGCCACCTGCTCGAGCAGGTCGGTGATGTAGTCTTGCGCCCAGGCGATGCTTGCTTCGTCATCCGGATAGCTCTGTACCCGGTTGCGCGATGGCCAGGCCACGGCAAGGACGGGCGCGCCCGTTCCGTCGAGATCTGCCAGCACGGCTGCATATTCAAGCACGTCCTCGAAATCATTGTTGTAGCCGTGGATATAGACGAACAAGCGGCTGCCATTGCTCTCCCGGTTGACCTGACGAGCGAGGATCTCCTGCCAGGCATCTTGCGCATAGAACGTTGTTCGTTGGTCGTCCCATGGCTCCTGGGCCGGGCCGGCAAGCGTCGTGATCCCGTGATTGACGATCCGGCCATTGCTGCCCGGCAAGCCGCCATGATTACGGAACTTGGCGAAAGACAGAATATCGCCACGGCAATCCGGCAGGCTGCTCGACATCACGAAGACATTGCGCCCCTGAGGCATGGGCGCTTCCGGATTGGCGATGGGATCGGGGCAGCGCGCATTGAGCAGCGAGGCACTGGGCGTGGGCACACCTCCGCATGCAGCAAGCAAGAGGGCAAGAGCGACGGAAGCGGCGGTTTTCAGTGCTGCTGCCACATCCCCCTCCGCCCGATCAGGCGTCGATCAAATCGCGATCGACTTCGCCCGCGCGGTTCTGGATGAAGTTGAAACGATGCTCCGGATTGCGGCCCATGAGCTGGTCGACCAGTTCCTTCACCGCGAAACGTTGCTCGTTTTCGGCGGGCAATGTGATGCGGATAAGGCTGCGGGTTTCGGGCGCCATGGTGGTTTCGCGCAATTGCTGCGGGTTCATTTCGCCAAGGCCCTTGAAGCGCCCGATTTCCACTTTCTTGCCCTTGAACACCGTCTCTTCCAGCTCGGCGCGATGCGCGTCGTCGCGGGCATAGCGGCTCTCCTTGCCAGCAGTCAGGCGGTAGAGCGGGGGCTGGGCGAGGTAGAGATGACCGCGCCGCACCAGCTCGGGCATTTCCTGGAAGAAGAATGTCATCAGCAAGGTGGCGATATGCGCGCCGTCAACATCGGCATCGGTCATGATGACCACGCGGTCGTAGCGCAGCTGCTCGGGGTCGCAATCCTTGCGCGTGCCGCAGCCGAGAGCGAGCGTCAGGTCCGCGATTTCGCTATTTGCGCGGATCTTGTCCGCCGTGGCGCTGGCGACGTTGAGGATTTTGCCGCGGATCGGCAGGATGGCCTGCGTCTTTCGATTGCGAGCTTGCTTGGCGCTGCCACCGGCGCTGTCGCCCTCGACGATGAATATCTCGGTCTCCGCATCGCTATCGCCTGAACAATCGGTCAGCTTGCCGGGCAGGCGCAGCTTCTTGGCATTGGTCGCGGTCTTGCGCTTGATCTCGCGTTCCTGCTTGCGCTTGAGCCGCTCCTCCATGCGCTCCATTACGCTGCCGAGCAGCGCGCGACCGCGCTCCATATTGTCGGCTAGGTAGTGGTCGAAATGGTCGCGCACCGCGTTCTCGACCAGGCGCGCTGCCTCGGGTGAGGTCAGGCGGTCCTTGGTCTGGCTCTGGAATTGCGGATCGCGAATGAAGACGCTGAGCATGATCTCGGCACCGGTCATCACGTCATCGGCGGTGACGTCCTTGGCCTTTTTCTGCCCGGTCAACTCACCGAAGGCGCGCAGCCCCTTTGTCAGCGCCGAGCGCAGCCCCTGCTCATGCGTGCCGCCATCGGGGGTCGGCACGGTGTTGCAATACCAGCTGGTCGAACCGTCCGACCATAGCGGCCATGCAACCGCCCATTCGACCCGGCCGCGCGATTGGCCATTCTCGTCATCGGGGAAGTCCTGGTTACCGGAGAAGAACTCCGAGGTGACACATTCGCGATTTCCCACCTGTTCGCGCAGATGGTCTGCAAGCCCGCCGGGGAACTGGAACACGGCTTCTTGCGGCACATCCTCGGAAGCGAGCGAGGCGGCGCATTTCCATCGAATTTCGACGCCTGCGAACAGGTACGCCTTGGAGCGCGCCAGCTTGAACAGGCGTTTGGGGTTGAACTTGCGATCCCCGAATATCTCCGTGTCGGGCACGAAAGTCACCGACGTTCCGCGCCTGTTGGGCGTATCGCCGATCTTCTTCAGACCACCCTGCGGCAAGCCGCGCGCGAATTCCTGCGCCCAGACTTCCTTGTTGCGCGCCACTTCGACGCGCGTCTGCGATGACAGGGCGTTGACCACGGAGACGCCAACTCCGTGCAGGCCGCCCGAAGTCGCATAGGCCTTGCCCGAAAACTTGCCGCCCGAATGGAGCGTGGTCATGATCACTTCGAGCGTCGACTTGCCGGGAAACTTGGGATGCTCGTCCACCGGCATGCCGCGACCATTATCTGTGATGGTCAGGCGATTGCCTTCTTCAAGCACGACTTCGATGCGGTTGGCGTGGCCGGCCACCGCTTCGTCCATCGAATTGTCGAGCACTTCGGCGGCAAGATGGTGCAGCGCGCGGTCATCCGTGCCGCCAATATACATGCCCGGCCTGCGACGAACCGGCTCGAGCCCTTCCAGCACCTCGATAGAGGAGGAATCATAGTCACCGCCGCCACCAGGCAGGGCCTCGAAAAGGTCGTCGCTCATTGCACTGCTATAGGCCGCAAGAATCCGCCGCTTCAAGCAGCGTGTGGCGACTTATCGCCAGCGGAGAGTGCGTATCAGAACTGCGAGGGTGCGGCGTCGATTACGCTGACCGTGCCATCGCCCACCTGGCGCACTTCCATCGCCCGTTCACCAACCCCATGGCTGGAGAAGCGGAACGGACCGTCCAGGCCGAGGAAGCCGCCCGGATCAAGCATCTGCCCGGTCGGGAAGGTGCGTCCCGGCTCCCAGTCACGGGCGATGCGCAGCGTCAGCAGAACCGAATCATATCCGAGCGTGGCAATGCGATAGGGCTGGTTGCCGAAGCGCGTTTCGTAGGAACTGACGAACTGGCGATAGCGTGCATCCGACACGGCAGAGAACCATGCCCCGCGCATGGCGGCAGAGCGGGTCAGCGTGGTCTCGCCGCTCCACAGTTCGGGGCCGATGATCGAGGGCAGGGCCTCTCCCGCCTCTTTCAGCTCCGTCGCGGCCATGGCGGCGAGCCGCGCGCCATCGGCTATCAGCACGGTGTCGAAGCCACCACGCTGTTCGAGCCGGTCGGCCGCGCTGACGATCGAAGTATTGCCGCGGTCATAACTCTCGGTCACGACCAGCCTTGCGCCTCCGCGATCGACGGCGCGCTGGAGGGCGGCGAGTGCACGCTGGCCATATTCCCCATTGGGGACCAGCGCGGCAAAATTGCGCGCACCCTGCGCGATGGCGAAGGCGACGGTGCGATCGATGGACTGTTCGGGCACATGGCCCATCACGAAAACATCGGCCGCGGCGACCGAAGTGTCGTTGGAGAAGGTAATCAGCGGCACATCCGCCGGGCGGGCCTGCGCCAGCACGGCAGCGACATTGTCACGCTGCAAGGGGCCGAGGATCAGCCTGTTGCCATCCGCCACAGCGCGTGAGGCCGCAACGCCGGCGCCGGCAGAGGTATCATAGGTAGTGATGCGCAGATTGTCGGCATTGGTGTCGAGCAGCGCCATCGTGGTGGCGTTGGCGATGGACTGGCCGACTTCGGCATTGGTCCCGCTGAGCGGTACCAGGAGGGCAATCCGGTGGCGGCCGTCATCGGTCGGCAACACGACATCGCTGGGACCTTCGGTCGGACCTTCAACCGGACCGGTTTGCCCGGGTCCGCCGCTCGGTATCACCTGACAGGCCGCCAGCGTGAGGCTGAGCGCGACTGCGATCCCTGCGCGCTTGATAATGCCGAACATGCTTGCTGCCTCCGCTCGATCTGGTTCATGGTGCGCCGCGTGACCGACCTGCCCGAACCCCAAAAACTTGCCAGCGGCCTCTATATAGTCGCCACTCCGATTGGCAATCTTGGCGACATTTCTTTGCGGGCAAAGGACATATTGTCACGATGCGATGCGGTCGCCTGCGAGGATACGAGGGTTACGGGCAAGCTCCTGAACCTTCTCGGAATATCTCGGCCCCTGCGCCGCTATGACGATCACGCATCCGAAAATGCGCGGCAGGAGCTGATCGCCCGCATGCAGGATGAAGCCATTGCGCTGGTCAGCGATGCTGGCATGCCATTGGTCTCCGATCCCGGATATCGCCTTGTGCGCGAGGCGCGCGTGGCAGGCATTGCCGTGACGGTGGTGCCCGGCGCCAGTGCGCCGCTAATGGCACTGGCCATGTCGGGCATGCCCAATGACCGCTTCCTGTTTGGCGGCTTCCTGCCGGTCAAGGACAAGGCGAGAGCGGAAATACTCGAAGAGCTGGGCGCGGTGCGTTCCACACTGATATTCTTCGAAACGGCGCCAAGGCTGACCAAATCGCTGTCCGCCATTGCCGAACTTTACCCGACGCGCGAAGTCGCCGTGGCGCGCGAACTGACCAAGATGCACGAGGAATGCCGGACGGGGACTGCTGCAGAACTGGTTGAACATTATTCTACCCATCCGCCCAAAGGCGAAATCGTCCTGCTGGTCGGCCCGCCATCCGAGGCAGAGGAAGCACAGGACTTCGACGTGGATGCCTTGCTGATCGAGGCGATGAAGCAGGCCAAGCCATCGCAAGCGGCCTCCGCCGTGGCGAAACGGACCGGGCAGGATCGCCGCACGCTCTACGCACGGGCGATGGAACTGCGCGGCCAATGAAACGCCAGCAGGCGGAAAGGCGAGGCCGCCAGGGCGAGGCGAGGGCAGCGGCATGGCTTCGCCTCAAGGGCTGGTCGATCCTCGACAAACGCGTGAAAACACCCGTGGGTGAAGTCGATTTGGTTGCGAAGCGCGGTCGCCTCGTCGCTTTCGTGGAAGTGAAATGGCGCAAGCGGAAGGAAGACCTCGATCTTGCGATCGATGAGTACCGCCTGCGGCGCGTGGCCGCCGCCGCAGAATCCGTCGCGCACAATTATGCTCGCGACGGTGAAGACCTGCGGGTGGACGTTATCCTGCTTGCACCTGGCTGCTTCCCTCGCCACATCACCAATGCCTGGCAGCCCTGAGCGCCGAGAATAAGGAATTGACCATGAGCTTGCGCGTCGCCGTGCAGATGGACCCGATGGAAAGCATCAATATTGCGGGCGATTCCAGCTTTGCACTGATGCTTTCGGCGCAAGAACGCGGGCACAAGGTGTGGCATTACGATGTAGCCACCATCGGCTATGATTGCGGGCGCATCACCGCATGGGCAGCGCCGGTCACGGTCCAGCGCGTGGAAGGAGACCATTTCACCAAGGGCGAATTGCGCAAGATCGACCTTGGCGAAGACGTGGACATAATCCTGATGCGGCAGGATCCGCCCTTCCACCTTGGCTATATCAGCTCGGCCCTGCTGCTCGACCGCCTGAAAGGCCAGACTCTGGTCAGCAACGATCCGCGCGAAGTGATCAATGCGCCGGAGAAGATGTACGTGCTCGATTATGCGCGCTTCATGCCACCCACGCTGATCGCAAGGAAGCTGGAGGACGTGCAGGAATTCCAGAAGAAGCACGGCGCGGTGGTGGTCAAGCCGCTGCACGGCAATGGCGGCAAGGCGATCTTCAAGGTGGATGCCGATGGCACCAATCTTTCCGCCCTGGTCGAGGTGTTCAACCAGACTTGGCCCGAACCGCACATGGTCCAGCCCTTCCTCCCCGACGTGGCCAAGGGCGACAAGCGCATCGTGCTGGTCGATGGCGAGTTTGCCGGGGCGATCAACCGCAAGCCGGGCGAGGGGGAGTTTCGCAGCAACCTTGCGCAAGGCGGCTATGCCGAAGCCGCTGATCTTACTGCGGAAGAGGAAGAGATTTGCGCGGCCATGGGGCCGGACCTCAAGGCCAAGGGCCTCGTTTTCGTCGGCATCGACGTGATCGGAGGCAAGTGGCTCACCGAAATCAACGTCACATCCCCCACCGGGATCGTTGCCATAGACGAGTTCAACGGCACCGACACTCCGGGCAAGATCTGGGATGCGCTCGAAGTCCGCTACGCACTTTTGCACATTAACTAAAGCTATCTTGAGGTTTGCGTTAACCGCGATTTCGGGCGCCGTTTCGGCTCCCGAGCATTGAGAACACATGGACCAGTTCATCATCAATGCCGTGGAGCAGGGCGGTTACTTAGGCATCTTCCTCTTGATGGTGCTGGAGAACGTGGTTCCGCCCGTTCCCAGCGAAGTCATCATGGGGATTGGCGGGCTGCTGGTAGAACGCGGCAGCATGGCTTTCTGGCCGCTCCTGCTGGTCGGCACTGTCGGCACCGTGGTCGGCAATTATTTCTGGTACTGGGTCGGCGATGCATGGGGCTACCGGCGGCTCGAGCCCTTTGTTGATCGCTGGGGTCGCTGGCTGACCGTCGACTGGCAGCAAATCGTAAAAGCGCAGCTCTTCTTCGCCCGACACGGTCATTGGGTCGTTTTCTTTCTGCGCTTCTCGCCCTTCCTGCGTACGATCATTTCGCTGCCGGCAGGGCTCGCACATATGCCCAAGCTGAAGTTCCTTGGCTTCACCTTCGCGGGATCGCTGGTGTGGAACGCACTGCTGATCAAGGGTGGGCAGTGGCTGGGGCGCTACCTGCAGGATTCGCAAGACATCCTCGCCTGGATGATATTCGGTTTCCTGGGAATTGGCGCGCTGGGCTGGCTCTACCGCATCGTCACCTGGCAGGAGCGCCCGAAGGACGAGGACTAGTCCTTCTCGCGCGGATGGGCATTGCGATAGGCATCGAGCATCGCCGCCGCATCGACCTTGGTATAAATCTGCGTCGAACCGAGGCTGGCATGGCCGAGCAGCTCCTGCAGCGAGCGGAGGTCCGTCCCCGCGCCGAGCAAATGCGTGGCAAAGCTGTGCCGCAGCGCATGCGGTGTCGCCGTATCGGGCAGGCCCAATGCCTTGCGTGCACTCGCCATTGCCTTTTGCACCATGCCTTGCCCCAAGGCGCCGCCCTTCGCGCCGCGGAAGAGCGGCTTGTCGGGAAACAGGGTGTATGGACATGCCTCGACATAGGCAGCCACGCCCTCGCGAACGATCGGAATGATCGGAACCACGCGCTGCTTGCTGCCCTTGCCGGTCACGACCAGAGTTTCGCCCAGGGGCACGTCACTGGCCTTGAGCGAAAGCGCCTCGGCAATACGCATTCCCGCGCCATACATGAGCAGCAGCACGGCGCGGTCGCGCGCACCGATCCAGGCCTCGCTGGCCGAAATCGCGACGAGGTCCGCCATATTGGTCGCATCGTCGGGCGTGACGGGTCGTGGCAGGCCCTTCTTGACCCGCGGCCCCCGCAGGCGAGGGGGCGTGGCATCTTCCATTCCCGCCTGTTCGCGCGCGAAGGAGAGAAAGGCTTTGATCGCGGAAAGCTCTCTTGCGGCGGAGACGTTGGACAGGCCTTCGGCGCGGCGATGGGCGAGATGGAGGCGCAGATTGGTGGCCTGAAGGGCGGCGAGTTCGGGCCAATCCTCGGCACCGGTGGCCTCGATCAGGCGGTTGGCGGCGGCAAGATAGGCGCGAACCGTGTGTTCGGAGCGCCTCCGAGCGGATTTGAGATGCGCTCCCCAGGCTTCGAGCATGTCCGCCTTGCTCATGCGTTCACCAAATCATCGGAAACGAGGCGTGGAAGGATCGCATCGAGCAGCGGCATACCTTGCGGGGTGACAGTGAGGCGCTCGCCTTCGCGCGACAACAGGCCGAGTACCGTCAATTCCTCGGCGCCCTGCAAATCGACTAGTTGCGATGCCGGAATATCAAAGCGTGCGGACAGAGCTGCCAGATCGATACCCTCTGCGAGCCGCAAGCCCATCAACAGCGCCTCGGAAGCCTGTTCGCTATTCGGGATGGCCTGTTCGATCTGGCAACCGCTGCCACGCTCCTCGACAGCCGCCAGCCAGTTCTCCGGCTTCTTGTGCCGTTGCGTTGCAAACCCGCCGCGCCGTCCATGTGCGCCCGGTCCAATTCCGGCATAATCCTGGTAGCGCCAATAGGTCAGGTTGTGGCGGCTTTCCGCACCCGGCCTCGCGTGGTTACTGATCTCGTAAGCGGGAAGGCCGGCGGCAGAGGTCAGTTCCTGCGTCAGCTGGTAAAGGTCCGCCGCCGCATCGTCCTCGAGCGGAGTGAACTCGCCGCGCCGGACCATGCTCTCGAACCTTGTGCCCGGTTCAATCGTCAGTTGGTAAAGCGAGAGGTGTTCAGTGCCAAAGGTGAGGGCCCTTTCCAACATCTTCTGCCATTGCTCGGGCGTCTGTCCGGGGAGGGCATAGATCAGGTCGAATGAAACGCGCTCGAACGCCCTCTGTGCCGTTTCGAGGGCGTTCAGCCCCTCTTCTACTCCGTGCAACCGTCCGAGAAATTGCAGCGTCGCATCGTCCAATGACTGCTGGCCGAGAGAGACGCGATTAACCCCGGCAGCGGCCAAAATCGCGAAGTTCTCCGCCTCCACCGAGGAGGGATTGGCTTCCAGGGTGATCTCAATAGTCGAATCGAAGCCCCAGAAATCACGCGCTTTTTGCAGCAGGGTTTCGACAAGGGCAGGAGGCATGAGCGAAGGGGTTCCGCCGCCGAAGAAAATCGAGGTCAGGCGCTCGCCGCCGGCCTTTTCGGCCTCGACTTCCATGTCGCGAACCAGTGCCGCTTCCCAGCGTGCGAAATCCACCTCGTCCCGGACATGCGAGTTGAAATCGCAATAGGGGCATTTGCGTGCGCAAAAGGGCCAATGAATGTAAATCGCGCGGGCCATGGCGTCCTTTAGGCTTTCTTAAGCGGCACTGGTCAAGTTCCGTGCATGGCATGGAAACGCACCTTGACCATCGGCATGGCCCTTGCGGCAATTATTGCCAGCCCGGGCATGGCCAATGACAGCCCGGCAAATGGCTTTTCACAGCGCCTGCTTGCCGCACATAATGCCGAACGCGCCAATGCCGGGGTTCCGCCGCTTGCGTGGAGCGAGGAGCTGGCTGGCGATGCCCGCTCATGGGCAGAACGTTTGGCGGGTGAGGGCAGGATGATGCACGCCGGCCGCGACGAGCGCGGCCATGCGGGCGAGAACCTCTGGATGGGCACGAGCGGCCTATTCAGTGCGGAGGTCATGGTTGGCACTTTTATTGCCGAAAAGCGGCATTTCCGAAACGGAACCTTTCCCGACGTATCAACCACCGGGCAATGGCGCGATGTCGGTCACTACACGCAGGTAATCTGGCGCGAGACGCAGGAAGTCGGCTGTGCCGTGGTTCGCAATGAAAGCGACGATTTCCTCGTCTGCCGCTACTGGCCCGCCGGAAACTGGTACGGGAAAGTGCCGCTCTAGGCGGCGAACTGGTCTTTCACCAGCTTGGCGAAGGCGTCGGCGCGGTGGCTGATGGCGTGCTTCTGCTCGGGTTCGAGCTCGGCAAAGGTCAGGTCATAGCCATTTGGCACGAAAACCGGATCGTAGCCGAAACCCATCGTGCCGCGTGGCGGCCAGGTCAGTTCCCCGTCGACACGCCCTTCGTAAACCGCATAGTCTCCGTCCGGCCAAGCGAGGGCGAGGACGCAGGAAAACCAGGCATTGCGCGGTGTTTCGAAGCCCTTGGACTGCAACATGCCTTCGACCTTGCCCATGGCCATGAACCAGTCCCGCCCGGCTTCACCTTCGAACCATTGCCGCTCGGCCCAGTCGGCCGTGTAGACGCCCGGCCGCCCGTCCAGTGCGGCCACCGAAAGCCCGCTATCGTCCGCCAAGGCAGGGATGCCCGACGCCTCCGCTGCTGCACGTGCCTTGATCAGCGCATTCTCGACGAAGGTTTTCCCTGTCTCTGCCGGTTCGGGAAGGCCAAGCGCGCCGGCGGAAACGCATTCCAGCCCGTAGGGATCGAGCAACTTGCCGATCTCCTTCAGCTTGCCCGCATTGTGCGTGGCAATCACCAGCTTTCCCGAACCGAGCTTGCGAGTCACTTTGTGGCCTTGTCCTGCGCGGCGAAGATTGCATCGCAACCGATATTGGCGAGGCGCAGCAAACGCAGCAGGCCTTCCTCGTCATAGGTCGCGCCCTCGGCAGTCGCCTGCACCTCGGCAATCTGTCCACCTTCGATGAGCACGAAATTGGCATCGGCATCGGCCGAGCTGTCTTCGTTGTAATCGAGGTCGAGAACCGGGTTGCCCTGGTAGATACCACAGGAGATCGCCGCGACCTTGGCGGTGATCGGATCTTCCTTGAGCGCGCCTGCTTCCATCAGCTTGTTGACCGCGATGCGCAGCGCCACCCAGGCGCCGGAAATCGAGGCCGTGCGGGTGCCGCCATCGGCCTGGATGACGTCGCAATCGAGTGTGATCTGGCGTTCGCCGAGCTTCTCCAGGTCGCAGACGGCGCGCAAGGACCGGCCGATCAGGCGCTGGATTTCCTGCGTGCGGCCGCTTTGCTTGCCCCTGGCAGCCTCACGCGAACCACGGGTGTGCGTGGCGCGGGGCAGCATCGAATACTCGCCCGTAACCCAGCCGGAGCCCTTGCCGCGCAGCCACGGCGGAACCCTTTCCTCGATCGAGGCGGTGCACAGCACTCGCGTGTCGCCAAAGCCGATCAGGCAGGAGCCCTCTGCATGTTTGGTAAAGCCGGTCTGGATTTCGATTGCGCGCATCTCGTCGGGCGCGCGGCCGGAAGGTCGCATGAAGTTCTCCGCAAAGCGAGTTGGTGTTGCGCGCAACGCCCTAGCGCCTAGATAAGTCCCTGTCATGGCCTCGCCTCCGATTACCGAACTGACAGAGCGCGCACGCGATATCTTCCGCATGGTGGTGGAGGATTACATCGCCAGTGGGCAGCCGGTTGGCTCGAAGACGCTGGCGCAGCGCGGGGATGTGAACCTGTCACCCGCTTCGATCCGCTCTGTCCTGAGCGAGCTTGAGCAATTGGGGCTGCTCGCCGCACCGCATACCAGTGCTGGACGCATGCCGACCGATTCGGGTCTGCGCCTGTTTGTCGACGGGATGATGCAGGTGGCCGAACCGACACCGCATGAGCGCGCGACAATCGAAGCCCAGCTTTCCGAACCGGGACCGATCGAAAGAGCCCTGGAGACCACGAGCACGATCCTGTCGGAAATCTCCGGCGCTGCCGGGATGGTCATGGTCCCCCAACGCGAACCGCGCCTGGCACAGATGAGCATCGTCCCGCTCGACCAGACAAGGGCGCTTGTCGTGCTGGTTGGACAAGACGGCAATGTCGAAAATCGCCTTCTCGAAATCCCGCAAGGTACATCAAGCGCAAGCCTGCAGCAGGCCAGCAATTATGTCAGCGCACGCCTTACAGGGCGCACGCTTGCCGAGGCCGCGCAGGCCATCGCCCGCGAGATCGCTTCGGGCGAAAGCAAGCTGGACGAAGCAAGCAGGGACCTCGTCGAACGCGGCCTGGTTACGTGGAGCGAGGATGCCGCCGCCCGCAAGGTGCTGATCGTGCGCGGCCAGGCAAACCTGCTGGACGAGACTGCGCTTGGCGATATCGAACGCGTGCGCAGCCTGCTCGACGACCTTGAAAACAAGCAGTCTATCGCCGAATTGCTCGATAGTGCCCGCGAAGCAGAATCGACACGCATCTTTATTGGCGCGGAAAATCGCCTATTTGCGCTGTCGGGTTCTTCCGTCATTGCGGCCCCCTATCGCGATCGCGAGGGCAAGGTGGTCGGAGTGCTGGGAGTGATCGGGCCAACGCGCTTGAACTATGCGCGCGTGGTTCCGATGGTGGATTTTACGGCCCATTCGCTGGGCAAGAGACTAGGTTGACCGAAGTGACAATGAACGAGAACGACAAGAACCGAGACGATGCGATCGAGAAGGAGCTGGACGGCGTGCCGGAAGAATATCTCGATAACGCGGAGGATGACGAAGGCCTTCCCGAGGACGACAACGGCATGGCTGCGCTGCTCGAGCAGATTGAAGCGGCCAAGCAGGAAGTCCTCTACGCCAAGGCCGACACGCAGAATGTCCGCCGCCGCATGGAAAAGGAAGTGGCCGACGCCCGAGCCTATGCCGCGACCGGCTTTGCCCGCGATATCCTGAGCGTTGCCGACAATCTTAAGCGCGCGCTTGACGCGGTGCCCGAAGATATGCGCGAACACAGCAAGCTCGAAGGCCTGGTCGCCGGTATCGAAGCGACGCAGCGCGAGCTGGAAAAAGTCTTCGGCCAGCACGGCATCAGCCGAATTGCGGCCATGGGCATGCCGCTCGACCCCAACCAGCACTCGGCGATGATGGAAATCCCCACAGCCGATGCCGAACCCGGCACCGTGGTGCAGGAAATGCAGTCCGGCTACATGATCAAGGACCGCCTGCTGCGACCGGCCATGGTGGCGGTCGCCAAGAAGCCCGATTGATCGCCGAATTGGGAAGCGAGAGAAGAAGGGGCGCCACTGGCGCCCCTTTTGCTATTCGCTGTAGAGTTCGGAAATGTTCAGCGTCGCCTGTTCGAAACTGCTGTCAGAATAGGTGCCGACCCAGATGTCGTACACTCCGCTCAGCGGCTTTTCGAAACGCAGCGAGGGATTGAGTCCTTCGCCCGAATCGTCATCGCAATGCCAGTTGCCATTGGGATCGTTGACGAGGATGGTCGTATCCGCACTGGCGCTGACCGAGAGGATCAGGGGCAGGCTACCGCTATCGTAATCGAGCTGCACGTCGGGCGCTTCCGCCACATATCCACGGCAGGAACTGTCGACGACACTTGCCTCGATACTACCGCCCGAGCGCAGGCCCACCGTATAGGGATCCGGCGTGAAGCCGGCAGAGAGTGAGATTGTGCTGAAGCTCGCGGTAAGCGAGCTGTCCGGGTAAGCCGAGCTGCTGGAAACCGCCGAGGTATAAAGCTCCGAAATTTGCAGCGTGGCCGGCTGCAGGGTGCTGTCGGAATAGGTGCCCACCCAGATTTCGTAGCGGCCGCTCATCGGTTCATCGAAGCGCATCAGCGGGTTGAGGCCATCACCTGTGTCATCGTCGCAGAACCAGCTCCCATTGGGCGCGTTGACCACAAGGGTCGTATCTGCATCTGCTTCAACCGAGAGGATCAGCGGCAGGACGCCGCTGCCATTGTCGTAATGTAGGCGGACATCGGGCGCATTGGAGATATAGCCGCGGCAGGACGAGCTCAGCGTTTCGGCATCGATGCTGCCGCCTGAACTCAGTTGCACGGTGTAGGGATCGGGCGTGAAGCCGGCGCTGAGCGTCACCGTCTCGTAATTCGGATCGGCACCGACATCCTGTGCCGCGCCAGGTGCCGCGATGAAGGCGCAAATTGCGAGAGCGGAGGAAGTTTGTGCGATGAGAGAGCGCGCTTGGATACGCATTGGACCAGTCCCCTGTTTCAGACGATCCAGCGTTCATACGGCTGTTCGCCAAATGGCTTGCGACACCTCGCGCACCATAGAGCGCAAGGGTGCCGGGTCCAGCCAAAAAACCCGTTAAAATTGCCGGCTCACGATCGAAAAGGGAGGATGTCCTCATAGGTCGCGAGGTCGGGAGCGCCGGCTATCCGAGCCCCGTTGCGCAACATGAAAGCATGGCGCACGATTTCCGCTTGCTGCTCTATCCCATAGCGGGTGAGCGTCCATCCCGGTCGGATCGCATAATCATAGCGACACCACGGATGGCGACGCAGGACCAGGTACCAGTCCCCGCGTGTCTGGACTTGCCAAACATGCACCATCTCATGAATGAAGTGCCCCTTGGCCGCCAGCGAGGCGAAGGCGAAGTCCTCGCAGTAGGATGAGCCTTGCGGATGGAAATGGATATGGCCGCGCGGAGCCATGGTCACCCGTCTGGGATGGAAGGGAAACCATTTGCGGCGCCTGATAGTAACCTTGGCATAGTCGATGCCATCGCCGAACACGCTTTCGGCAAGCGCGATTTCGCCCTGTGTCAGCAGTCTTTCTCCGCCGATCGGGCAGGGGGCAACTGCCTGCGTCAGGAGGCATCACCGGGGGCGCGGATTTGTACCGGGAAGCTCACCTTGTCGCCGCTTTCGAAGGTCAGCGTCACTTCGACCGTTCCACCCGGTTCAAGCGCAGGGTCGAGGTCCATCGCCATCACATGCAGGCCACCGGGCGCAAAGTTCACGGTTTCGCCGGGCGCAATGGCAATGCTTTCCTGATGTTCCATACGCATGACACCGTCTACTTCGACCGAGGCGTGGAGCATTGCCTCTTCCGCCGCGTCGACATAGGCGGCGCGTAGGATCGCCGGGGCCTCGCTACCATTGGTAATTGCGAAATAGACCGCTGCCGGATTGCCCAGGATGGCCGGCAGGTTCATTCTGCCATCGCTGACCGAAATCCCGTCGGGCGCCTCCGGAGCTGCCTCGACCGGAGCTTCCGACTCGCTTCCGCAGGCGCCCAGTAGCAAGGGCAGGCAAGCGGCCGCAGCGGCCATCATCAGCGGTTTGCGCATGAAAATCCTCTTTTGAAATCTGCCATGCACCTAGTGGCTGGCCCATTTCCTGCCAAGTGCCCGTGCGGTCCTTGTGCCTCGCAAAAGCCCACCTATATCGCCCGCGTAAGCTTTGTTTGTTTTCGAGCTGCCAAGGGGCCTTGCCGTGGGACGGGAGGCCGAAAGTGCAGCGTCCAATGAAAGGAATGAGTGGGGAACCATGAGCAAGATTATCGGTATCGACCTGGGTACGACCAATTCGTGTGTCGCTGTGATGGATGGCGGCAAGCCCAAGGTTATCGAGAATTCGGAAGGCGCGCGTACGACGCCGTCTATCGTCGCATTCACCAAGGACAGTGAGCGCCTGATCGGCCAGCCTGCCAAGCGCCAGGCCGTTACCAATCCGGACAACACGCTGTTCGCCATCAAGCGCCTTATCGGCCGCCGTTTCAACGACCCCATGACCAAGAAGGACATGGAACTGGTCCCCTACGACATTGTCGAGGGCAAGAATGGCGATGCCTGGGTCGAAGCCGGTGGCGAGAAGTATTCCCCCAGCCAGATTTCGGCCTTCATCCTGCAGAAGATGAAGGAAACCGCCGAGAGCTATCTCGGTGAGACGGTCACCAAGGCCGTGATTACCGTGCCGGCCTATTTCAACGACGCGCAGCGACAGGCAACCAAGGATGCCGGCCAGATCGCCGGTCTTGAGGTCGAGCGCATCATCAACGAGCCGACTGCGGCTGCGCTCGCCTATGGCATGGACAAGGACGACGGCAAGACCATCGCCGTGTTCGACCTTGGCGGCGGTACCTTCGACATCTCCATCCTCGAAATCGGTGATGGCGTGTTCGAAGTGAAGTCGACCAATGGCGATACCTTCCTCGGCGGTGAGGACTTCGACACTGCAGTGGTGGAATATCTCGCCGATCAGTTCCAGAAGAAGGAAAACATGGACCTGCGGAGCGACAAGCTCGCCCTGCAACGCCTCAAGGAAGCCGCGGAAAAGGCCAAGATCGAGCTGTCGAGCTCGCAGACCACCGAGGTAAACCTTCCCTTCATCACCGCACGCATGGAAGGCGGCAGCTCCACTCCGCTTCACCTGGTCGAAACGATCAGCCGCGCCGACCTCGAAAAGATGGTCGACAAGCTGATCCAGCGTACGCTCGACCCGTGCAAGAAGGCACTGGAAGATGCCGGCGTGACCAAGGACCAGATCGATGAGGTCATCCTTGTCGGCGGCATGACGCGCATGCCCAAGGTGCGCGAAGTGGTCGAGAAGTTCTTCGGCTCCAAGCC
Source organism: uncultured Altererythrobacter sp. (assembly GCA_913056125.1). Lineage (GTDB taxonomy): Bacteria > Pseudomonadota > Alphaproteobacteria > Sphingomonadales > Sphingomonadaceae > Alteraurantiacibacter. Next base: position 295,261 of record CAJXNC010000002.1, on the reverse strand, counting down.
GCATACCGGCGTGAACCCGGACGAAGTCGTTGCCATGGGTGCAGCCATCCAGGCCGGCGTTCTGCAGGGTGACGTCAAGGACGTGCTGCTGCTCGACGTGACCCCGCTTTCGCTGGGCATCGAGACGCTGGGCGGCGTGTTCACGCGCATGATCGATCGTAACACCACGATCCCGACCAAGAAGACCCAGACCTATTCGACCGCCGAGGACAACCAGAATGCGGTGACGATCAAGGTCTACCAGGGCGAGCGCGAAATGGCTGCAGACAACAAGCTGCTCGGCAATTTCGACCTGCTTGGCATTCCCCCGGCGCCGCGCGGCGTGCCGCAGATCGAAGTCACGTTCGACATCGACGCCAACGGCATCGTCAACGTGTCCGCCAAGGACAAGGGCACGGGCAAGGAGCAGACGATCAAGATCCAGGCTTCCGGCGGCCTTTCGGATGCGGACATCGACCAGATGGTCCAGGATGCCGAGAAGTTCGCCGAAGAGGACAAGAAGCGTCGCGCTTCGGCAGAGGCCCGCAACCAGGCCGACAGCCTCGTCCATGCGACCGAGAAGCAGCTCGAGGAAAATGGCGATAAGGTCGATGCCGATACCAAGGCAGCTGTCGAAACGGCCCTGGCGGAAGCCAAGACCGCGCTCGAAGGTGACGATGTCGACGCCATCAACGCCAAGTCTCAGGCCCTGACGGAGGCCGCCATGAAGATGGGGCAGCAGATCTACGAAAAGGATCAGGCTGCCGCGCAGGAAGGCGCTGCCGATGCAGGCGAGGGCGCTTCGTCCTCCGCCGACGACGAGGAAGTTGTCGACGCCGAGTTCTCGGAAGTCGACGAAGACAACAACAAGGGCTGATCGTCCTGATGAAGACCATGACCGCCACCGGTGTACCAGCATCGGTGGCGGTTGAGGCCGCACGGGGGCAAGAATGTCAGCTACCGAAATAGACTTTTACGAAATTCTCGGCGTCAGCCGCGATGCCGACGGTGCGGCGATCAAGTCCGCTTATCGCAAGCTGGCGATGAAACATCATCCCGACCGCAATCCCGGCTGCGAGGAATCCGAGGCCAAGTTCAAGGCCATCAGTGTCGCCTATGACTGCCTGAAAGATCCGCAAAAACGCGCCGCCTATGATCGCTACGGGCATGAAGCCTTCACGCAGGGTGGCGGCGGGCCGGGCGGACATCCGGGCGCCGATTTCGGCGACATCGGCGATATCTTCGAGACCATTTTTGGAAGCGCTTTTGGCGGCGGCGGCGCGCGCAGAGGCCCGCGGCGCGGTGCAGACCTGCGCTACGATATGGAAGTGGGCCTGGAAGAGGCCTTCCACGGCAAGTCCTCCGAAATTCAGGTCGAAGTCGCTACCGCCTGCGAAACCTGCTCGGGCAGCGGCGCAGAGCCGGGAACCAGCAAACGCGGCTGCAATACCTGTCACGGCCATGGCAAGGTGCGCGCGCAGCAGGGCCTGTTCGTCATCGAACGTCCCTGTCCGGTCTGCCACGGTCGCGGCGAGGTCCTCGAACAGGCCTGCCATGATTGCCGCGGCGAAGGCAGGGTGGACAAGGTCCAGACGCTCACAGTCGAAGTTCCACCCGGTGTCGACAATGGCACGCGCATCCGCCTTGCGGGCAAAGGCGAGGCGGGACCGATGGGCGCACCTGCGGGCGACCTCTACATCTTCATCCACGTCCGAAAGCATGCCGTGTTCGAGCGCGAGGGAACGGCGCTTTTCACCCGTATGCCGATCAGCTTCACGACAGCCGCGCTGGGCGGCTCGGTCGATATTCCCGGCCTCGATGGCGATACGCACAAGATCGACATTCCGGCGGGCATCCAGTCGGGCAAGCAATTGCGCAAGCGCGGTGCGGGCATGCCGGTATTGCAGGGCAGGGGCCGCGGAGACCTCGTGGTCGAGATTGCCGTGGAGACGCCGACCAGGCTTTCCGCCCGGCAGAAGGAAATCCTGTGCGAGTTTCGCGAAACCGAGACAGGCGAGGAGTGCCCCGAAAGCCGCGGTTTCTTCGACCGTTTGAAGGATGCCTTTTCCGGCTGACATTTGCGTGGCGCGTGACTAGCATCTCCCGTGAGAGTGAGGATCACCATGCAAGCACTTGCCCGAGCGGCATTATTCCTGACAGCCGGCTTCGCGGCCACGGCCGTCGTTGCGCAGAACATCCCTGCACAGCCGGTTCGTACGGTCGAGGTGAAGCCCGGCATCGCCGTGCTCTACGGCGTTGGCGGCAATGTCGGCGTTGCCTATGGCGATGATGGTACGCTGCTGGTGGATGACCAATTCGCACCCATGGTGCCCGGATTGCAGGATGCGGTTGCCGAACTCGGCGCCAGCCCCGCGCGTTTCGTGGTCAATACGCATTGGCATTGGGACCATGCTGCAGGCAACGCCCTGTTCGGCGCAGCGGGTGCAACGATCCTTGCCCATGAAAGCGTGCGTGACCGGATTGCAGCGGGCGGTTCGGTCATGGGTATCGTTTCCGAACCCGGCGTGCCCGAGGCCCTGCCAGTGGTTACCTACCAGCAGTCCGTTACGCTCCACCTCAATGGCGATTCCCTCGACGTGATGTATGTTGGCGGCGGCCATACAGACGGGGACAGCGTGGTCTTCTGGCGCGAAGCCAATGTCGCGCATCTGGGAGACATGTTCATGTACGAACATGGCTGGCCGGTGATTGACGTGGAATCTGGCGGCAACGTGCTCACTTTCCTTGCGGGGCTCGATTTCGCCATCGAGCGGCTGAACGACGACACGATCGTCATCCCGGGGCATGGGGAGCTGGCCAGCAAGGCCGACGTAATCGCCTTCCGCGATATGATCGCAGCCGGGACGCACAATATTGCGGCGCTGAAGGAACAGGGGCTAACGCTTGAAGAGGCCGTAGCGGCCAAGCCGGTCGAGGGGCTGAGCCCGGGCAATGTCTATGTGCAGGACGATGCGTTCGTCGAAGCAGTGTGGATGAGCCTCTAGCGCTTGTGTTCTATCTTTGTTCCCGCTAGGCCGCACCGATGGCCAAACCCAAGAAACGCTATATTTGCCAGGAATGCGGTGCGGTGTCCTCCCGCTGGCAAGGCCAGTGCCCCGACTGCTCGGCATGGAATTCGCTCGTCGAAGAAGCGCCGGAAACGAAGTTCTCCGCGCGGCATGACCTGTCGGCAGGAGGCCGCAGCATCCAGTTCGAAGCGCTCGACGCGCCGAGCGAAGCGCTAAGCCGCCGTTCGACCGGCCTCGCCGAATTCGATCGCGCATTGGGCGGGGGCGTCGTCCCGGGCAGCGCGATCCTGATGGGCGGCGAACCGGGCATCGGAAAATCCACGCTTCTGCTGCAGGCCGCTGCCGCCATTGCAAAGGCAGGGTCGCAGTCCGTTTATGTCAGTGGGGAAGAGGCAACCGGGCAAGTGCGCATGCGTGCCAAGCGGCTCGGTCTGGCCGATGCTCCCATCAAACTGGCGGCCGCCACTTCGGTGCGCGACATTCTCACGACCTTGGGCTCGGGTGCTCCGCCCGACCTGCTGGTGGTGGACTCGATCCAGACCATGCATTCGGACATGATCGAGGGCGCACCGGGCACGGTCAGCCAAGTTCGTGCCTCCGCTTTCGAGCTGATCCGCTACGCCAAGGAGAACAATGTCGCCTTGGTCCTGGTCGGCCATGTGACGAAGGACGGCAATATCGCCGGGCCGCGCGTGCTCGAACATATGGTCGATGTGGTGATGAGCTTCGAAGGAGAGCGCAGCCACCAGTACCGTATCCTGCGCGCGCTCAAGAACCGTTTTGGCGCAGTGGACGAGATCGGCGTCTTCTCGATGGAAGGTGCAGGGCTGGAAGAGGTTTCCAACCCCTCCATGCTGTTCCTGTCCGGCCGCGAGGAACCGGTCGCTGGAAGCGCGGTTTTCCCCGCGCTCGAAGGTACTAGGCCGGTGCTGGTAGAGATACAGGCTCTGATCGTGCGGCTGCAATCGGGCGCAACCCCGCGCCGCGCCGTGGTCGGCTGGGACAATGGACGCCTCGCCATGCTGCTCGCCGTGCTGGAATCGCGCTGCGGACTCAATTTCTCCTCGGCCGAAGTCTATCTCAACGTTGCCGGGGGATATCGCCTGTCGGATCCGGCGGCGGACCTTGCCGTGGCCGCCGCACTCGTCTCCGCACTTGCCGACAAGCCGCTTCCCTTACGCAGCATCTGGTTCGGAGAAGTCTCGCTCTCGGGCGAGATCAGGCCGGTTTCTCACTCCTCCCTGCGCCTGCGCGAAGCGGCCAAGCTCGGCTTCGATAGCGGTTGCGGGCCAAGTGAGTCTCGGGCAGATGGAGGACAGAACGTGGCGAAACTACGCTATTCCGGGCTTTCCGCGCTGACAGGCCTCGTTGACCGGGTGATGGCGAACCCATAATCTTCCCGTCAGAATGAACGGCTTCGACATCATCGTGCTGCTAATCGTCGGGGTCGGCGCAATTGGCGGATTCCTGCGCGGCTTCGTGCAGGAAGTGCTTTCGCTCAGCGCATGGGTGCTGGCGATCTTCGCAATCCATTACCTGCACACAGACCTGACCGCGGTCATCTTCGCCTTTATGGGCACCCCGATCGGGGCGTCCATTCTCGCTTTCGCCATTCTCCTGCTGATTCCCTACGCGGCCATGAAGCTGATTGCCCGCCGCGCCGGGAGCACGACACGCAAATCCGTGCTAGGCCCGATCGACCGCGTGCTCGGCTTCGGTCTCGGCGCAGTAAAGGGCGTAATCATCGTGGTCATGGCCTTCTCGCTGCTCGTGCTCGGCTTCGATGCCACCTGGGGCGTCAGCGGTCGCCCGGCATGGATGCATACCGCCCGCACCTATCCCTTCATCAATGCAAGCTCGGAAGCGCTGGTGCAGCTGATCGAGGAACGCCGGGAAGAGATCGAGGAATGGGTCGGGTCATGAGTACGGAGAAACTCTACTCGCCCGACCTGCTGGGGCTGACGGTCGAACTGGCCAACTGGCCTGCGATGGAAAACTTGCCATTGCATGGCGAGGCACGCGCTCCCACCTGCGGCAGCACTCTGCAGCTTGATCTGTCGCTTGACGGCCTGGGTCGCATCGACGCACTGGGCATGCGGATACGCGCCTGCGCCGTCGGCCAGGCATCGGCGGCCATCTTCGCCCGCCATGCCAAGGGCTGCGATCTCGCCGCGATCAAGGCCGCGCATGACCGGATGGAGGGCTGGCTTGAAGGCGAGGCGCCGATTGCCGATTGGCCCGACCTCGACAAGCTTGCCGCAGCGCGGGACTATCCGGCGCGCCATGGGGCTATCATGCTGCCGTGGAAGGCGGCTATCTCGGCACTTTCCAGCGCGGCCAGCGCAAGCTAACCACTGGGCCCTCAAGAGGGTGGGGGATCCGGATGAGCGATACGATCATTGCCGAACGCGAGCCGAGTGCGAAGGAAATTCGCCTCGTCATCGCCGCATCGTCGGCGGGCACCGTGTTCGAGTGGTATGATTTCTTCATCTATGGCACGCTGGCAACGCTGATCGCGCAGGCATTCTTCCCCGCCGATAATGAAACACTATCCATACTGCTCGTCTGGGCCGGCTTCGCGGTCGGGTTCGGGTTCCGTCCGCTTGGCGCGATCCTGTTCGGCTTTCTGGGTGACAAGCTCGGGCGGAAATACACCTTCCTCGTCACCGTTACCCTGATGGGCATTGCCACGGCCGGTGTCGGCCTCGTGCCCAGCGCCGAAACGATCGGCCTTGCGGCACCGGCCATCGTCTTGCTTTTCCGCATCCTGCAAGGCCTCGCGCTGGGCGGCGAATATGGCGGTGCAGCGATTTATGTTGCCGAACATGCCCCTCCCGAAAAGCGCGGCCTCTACACTTCCTACATTCAGGCAAGCGTTGTCGGCGGCTTCGTGCTTTCCATCCTCGTGGTGATCCTGTGCCGGGCGCTGATCCCGACAGAGGCCTTCAACGAATGGGGCTGGCGCGTGCCATTCCTGCTTTCCATCGCGCTGCTCGGCATTTCGCTGTGGATGCGCATGAAGCTATCCGAAAGCCCTGTCTTCAAGGCCATGAAGGAAGCAGGCGAAACCGCCAAGAACCCCTTTACCGAGAGCTTCACCTATCCGGGCAACAAGAAGCGCATCTTCGTCGCCCTCTTTGGCGTAACGGGTATCCTGACGACGATCTGGTACACCGCGTACTTCTCATCTCTGAGCTTCCTGCGCGGCCCCATGCGGCTCGAGGAAGGTCTGGTGGAGATCATCATGCTGGTCACCGGTCTCATCACCATGAGCTTCTACGTCTTTGTCGGCAAATGGTCGGACAAGGTCGGTCGCAAGCTTCCCATCGTCCTTGGTGCGGGGCTGACTCTGCTGCTGCTCTTCCCGATCTATTGGGGTATGGGCGCGCTCGCCAATCCGGGTCTTCGCGAAAGCGCCGAAGCGGCACCGGTGGTGGTCAGTGGTGAAGGCTGCCAATATGATGCCTTTGCCGATGTGCAGGCCACGACCTGTGGCAAGCTTCTGCAGGATCTGACCAGTATTGGCGTCCCTTACGACGTGAGCGATCCTTACGGCGATGCGCGAATTTCGATCGGCAGGGAGCAACCTGCGATAGACATGCAGGATGACAGTTCCCGCAAGGCATCGGTGCAAAGGTCACTGGAAGACGCCGGATATGACTTCTCGCGCCAGACGCCGCCATTGCTCAACATCCTCGGAATTTGCGCAGCATTGATGGCCCTGGGCGGTCTGGCCGCACTGGCATATGGCTCGGTGGCCGCCGTGCTGTCGGAGATGTTCCCGCCTCGCATTCGCTATTCCTCCATGTCGATCCCCTATCATATCGGGGCAGGCTATCTTGGCGGGTTCTTGCCGCTTATCGCGGGCTATATCGTTGCGACCAGCGGCGATGCCTTTGCTGGCCTCTGGTACACATGGGTGGTCGTCGCCTTCGGCCTTCTCGTTGCCCTGTGGGGACTGCCCAATGGCCCTCCGCGCGATTTCGCCGATGAAGTGTGAGCGATGACCGGGCCTGACCTGCCTCCAGCAGCCCTGCGCCTGGGGATCGACCGGGAGGCATTGGCACACAATTGGCAGGCGCTCGATGCCATGTCGGGTTCGGCGCCCGCTGGCGCCGCCGTCAAGGCAGACGGCTACGGCCTCGGCGTCGATCACGTGGTTCCTGCACTTTCGGCTGCCGGAGCGCGAGAATTCTTCGTCGCCCATTGGAGCGAAGTTCCCGCTTTGCTGCGCCATGTCCCGGCCGATCAGATCAGCGTGCTGCATGGTTTACGTAACGCGCAAGAGGCCCGCTTCGCCCTCGCAACCGGAGTGCGGCCGGTGCTCAATTCGCTGGAGCAGGTGGGCCATTGGATCGGAGCGGGCGGTGCAACTTGCCACCTGATGGTGGATAGCGGGATCAACCGGCTCGGCCTGCCAATGGCTGATCTTGGCGACGAGGCAATTGCTCGGCTGGAGGTGGACATCTGCATGTCGCACCTCGCTTCGGCCGACGAAGACAGCCCCAAGAATGCCGCGCAGCTTGCTGCATTCCGCTCGGTCAGTTCATCGGTTCGCGCAAAACGTTACAGCCTCGCCAACAGTGCCGGAATCGCGCTGGGAACGGACTATGCGTTCGACCTCACACGGCCGGGCCTTTCGCTCTATGGCGGCATCGCCAGGCCCGAGCTTGCCGACCGGATAAAGCAAGTTGCCTGGCCACAGGCCGCCATCCTCCAGATGCGCGATCTCGTTGCGGGGGACGCGGTTGGATACAATGCCCTGTTTACCGCTGCAGGCCCCATGAGAGTAGCCACGGTGGCGATCGGATATGCCGACGGCTTTCTGCGGTGCAGGGGGCCGGGTTCGGCACTGCACAAAGATGGCCTCGCGCTGCCCATCCTCGGCCGCGTTTCGATGGACATGATCGTCGTGGACTGCACAGGCTGCCCGGAGGCGAGGGAAGGAGATTTCCTCAATGTTCCGTTCGACTTGCTGCGCAATGCGGAAGCCAGCGGACTTTCTCAATATGAGCTCCTCACCACGCTTGGAAAACGATTCGACACGACAAATTGACGGCACGAGATTGCCAAGTTCATGCTGCAAGTGCTAAGGTGCGGTAGAAACAACAAGTCGAGAGTGGCGGGCATGGCAGGCAAGGAAGGTTCGGGAGACGAACCCATCATCATCAAGAAGTACGCCAACCGGCGTCTCTACAACACTCAGTCATCGAGCTATATCACGCTTGACGACCTGGCCCGGATGACGCGCGAAGGCATGGATTTCCAGGTTCTTGATGCCAAGACGGGCAACGACATTACCCATGCCATTCTGACGCAGATTATTATGGAAGAAGAGGCCAATGGCGAGCAGTTGCTGCCGGTCAACTTTCTGCGCCAGCTCATCTCGATGTACGGCAATTCCATGCAGGCCATGATGCCTCCCTATCTCGAGGCGAGCATGGACAATTTCCGTGCCAATCAGTCTAAACTGCAGGAAGCGTTCAAGACCAGCATGGGGCCAGAAGCTTTCACCAAGATGGCGGAAACCAACATGGCCATGTTCGAGGCCGCGGCTTCTGCCTTCATGCCCAAATCAACCAATGGCAATGGTGCTCCGGCTGCGTCCAAGAAGGATGAGGCGAGCGAGCTGGATGAGTTGCGCGCGCAAATGACCGCCATGCAGGAAAAGCTGAACAAGCTCGGCGACTAGTCGCGTTTTCCCACAACTAGGCCCTCGACTTGGCGCTCCAGCAGCGCCATGGGAGGCGCGTATCCCAACGCAGCTATCCAGGCAGGACATGTCCGCAATACGCCACGCATTGTCAGTCAAACGCGAAGACGATTTCGCGCAATGGTACCAGGAAGTCATTTCCGCCGCCGACCTCGCCGAAGAATCGGGGGTGCGCGGCTGCATGGTCATCAAGCCCTGGGGATATGGCATCTGGGAACGCATCCAGCGCCTGATGGACGACCGGATCAAGGCCGCCGGGGTGCAGAACTGTTATTTCCCGATCTTCATCCCGCTCGCCAATTTTGAGCGCGAGGCTAGTCATGTCGAGGGCTTCGCCAAGGAAATGGCCGTCGTCACCCATCACCGCCTGATAGCGGACGGGAAAGGTGGCTTGATCCCCGATCCCGAGGCCAAGCTCGAAGAACCATTGGTCGTGCGCCCGACATCCGAAACGATCATTGGCGATGCCATGGCCCGCTGGATCCAGAGTTGGCGTGACCTGCCGCTGCTCACAAACCAGTGGGCCAATGTCGTTCGCTGGGAAATGCGTACGCGCATGTTCCTGCGCACCAGCGAGTTCCTGTGGCAGGAGGGGCACACGGCCCATGCCGACGCAGAAGACGCGCTATCGGAAACGCATCGCGCGCTGGAAATGTACCGCGCCTGTGCCGAGGATGACTTGGCGCTGCCGGTGATCGCAGGTGAAAAGCCCGAAAATGAACGTTTTCCCGGAGCGCTCGAGACCTGGTCGATTGAGGCCATGATGCAGGACGGCAAGGCACTCCAGGCCGGGACCAGTCACTACCTCGGCACCAATTTCGCCCATGCCGCCGGTATCCAGTACCAGGACAAGGAAGGCGGCCAGCAATATTGCCACACGACCAGTTGGGGCGTTTCCACGCGCCTGATCGGCGGCGTGATCATGACTCACGGAGACGATGACGGGCTCCGCGTACCGCCACGCATTGCGCCGCACCAGGTGGTAATCCTGCCCATGCTGCGCGAAAAGCCGGAAGACGAGGCGCTGCTTGCCTATTGCGAGGAACTGCGCGCGATGATCGCGCAGGAAAGTACGCTTGGCGAGCCGGTGCGCGTGCTGCTCGACAAGACCCCGGGCAAAGCCGCGGCCAAGCGCTGGGACTGGGTGCGCAAGGGCGCCCCGGTGATCATCGAGGTCGGTGGACGCGACATGGAAGGCGGCAAGGTCAGCTTGTTGCGCCGAGACCGGCTGTGGGGCGAGGGCGGCAAGCCGGCCTTCTCCTATCCGCAGCGCGACGAGGCTGTGCAGTCGATGACGCAATTGCTGGCCGATATCCAGGCAGCCCTGTTCAATGAGGCGCGCGAACGGCGCGACGCCAATATCACTCGCGATATCACCACAATGGAGGAGCTTTCGGCATTCTTCGGCGAGGAAAATCGCTATCCCGGCTGGGTCGAAGTCGATTGGTCCAGGCCGAGCGGTGAAGCTCTCGACAAGGTTGTCGAACAGCTCAAATCGCTCAAGCTGACGATCCGCAACGTCCCCAAGGATGCCGGTCCCGCCAGCGGGACCTGCATCTTCACGGGCAACAAGGCAGTTGAAAAGATCGTGGTTGCGCGCGCATATTGACGCAAGATCACTTGGGGAGGTGACGCAGAATGTGGGAAATCATCCGCTACCAGCTATCGCACCTGGGAGATTTTTCCGGGCGTGATGTAAGGCGGACCTTCTGGGTCTACCTGTTATTCCTGGTAATCGTGCAGATCCTGATCGGCATTGTCATTTCCGCCCCGATGATGGGTAATATCATCGGCAGCGTTACCCAGGGCGTGCAGAGCGGGATGAGCGAGGCCGAAATCCAGGCCGCCACCTATGCCAGCCTGTCCAACTCGCTTGAACCCATGGCGGTCTATTCCATGGTCCTGCGTCTGGTAACGGCGGCATTGCTCCTGGCTTCTTTCGTTCGCCGCCTGCACGATGCCGGATTCAGCGGCTGGCTCGCCCTCATCCCGGTCGGGACGCTGCTCTATTCACAGATTATCGGCTATCTCAGCCTCGACCACATGCAGGCCATGATGGATGAGGCAATCGCCTCGGGTAATCCGCAATTCGTGGTGGCAATCAGTTCCGAAACGGCCGCCTCGGGCTTGATCCGCTGGGCGGGGGTCCTGTTCGTCTTGATCTTTGGTATCATGAAGTCGCAGCCCGGGCCGAACCGGTACGGCGAAGAACCGGCCCGGCCCTAGGGCGACCGCCTATTGGAGGCCTTTCTCGAGGCCTTCGCGGAAAGCGTCGAGCTCGACATCGCGACCCAGGAAATCGCGGACAATTTCCTCAGCAGGTTTTGTCCCGCCCGGGGCAAGGATCGTCTCACGATACCGATTGGCCACATCGCGATTGCGAATGCCCGCAGCCTCGAACTGGGCGAACAGGTCAGCTGCCACCACACGCGACCAGAGATAGGTGTAATAGAAGGCGGAATAGCCATCGAGATGGCCGAAACTCGCCTGCCGCTGTGTGTAGTTGGGCAGCTGCACCATGGCATATTCATTATACCAGGCGCGCATCGCCACGCCGAGGTCAGTCGGCACGTTCTGGCGGTGGAATTCGAAAGAGGTATTGGTGAGGCCCAGCTGGCCCATCTCGAACATACCCTGTCCGAAATAGCGCACGCGGTTCATCCGTTCGACGAGCTCGCGCGGGATCGTTTCCCCTTCTTCGTTGCGGGCGAAATTGGCCAGCGTGTCATAGTCATAGACCCAGTTTTCGAGCATCTGGCTCGGCGCTTCGACCACGTCCCATTCAACGGTCAGGAAGTTCTGCCCGAAGTAGTGCTGGGTCCCACCGAACATGCCGTGAATCATGTGGCCGAATTCGTGAAGCAACGTCTCCACCTGGCCATGTTCCATCAGGCCGGTATCATAGTCGCCCGCGGGCAGGTTCTGCACCAATGCCCCAACGGGCACATCCTCGCCCGGAACGCCCGGATAGATCGGGATCATGTTGGCATGGGTATATTTGCCCGGCCGCGGATGACTGTCGAAATAGAACCGGCCGATAACTTCGCCATTGTCGAGCATTTCGAAGGCTTCGACATCCTCGTTCCAGACCGGCGTGTCCCAGCGGCGAATCTCGACGCCAAACAGGTCTTCGGTCAGCTTGAATACGCCGTCGCGGACGTTGTTATAGGTGAAATACTGACGCGTTTCCTGCGGATCGTAGGAAAAGAACATTCCCTGAGCGAGCGTCTGGGCATATCCCTGCTGCCAGTATTCGAGCCATTGCGCATCTGGTTCCACGCTCCGGAAGGCTTCAAGGATCATCTCGTAGTCGCGCTGCGCCACCGGACGGGCAACGCGGTTGGTTTCGGCCATGAGCTCGATCACCTTGGACGGCGTGTCGAGCATCTTGTCTTCTAGCGCCAGCGTTGCGAAGTCGGGTCGCCCGAGCAGTCGCGCAAGCTCGCTGCGCAATTCGAACAGACGCGCCAGCGGTGCATCGTTCTGCGGCCAGGCACGCTGCGTATAGGCAACCGAGAAGCGCTGCCGCAGCTCGTCGCTCGAAGCATAGGACATGACCGGCTGGTAATCGGTGCTGGCCGTGGTCAGCGTGATCATGCCGTCCTCGTCCAGCTCATGAGCATCGATGAAGTCCTGCGGCAAGCCCGCCAGTTCCTCGGGCCGCGCTTTCACACTGCGCACGTCTTCGGCAATATTGCGTGCCAACTCGGTCGAGATCTGCGCCATCTCGTCCTGAATTTCCTGCACGCGCGCGCGTTGCTCGTCGTCCAGGGCGACGCCCGCCCGCTCGAATGCGGCAAGCGTATCGGTGAGATAGGACTGCGTCAGTTCATCGGCCGAAGATGTGCCTACCGCAGCAAGACGATCATAGATCGGCCGCGAAAGCGAAATCTCGCTGTTGAGCGAGGTCAGGCGCACCGCGCAAGCGCCGCCGGCATCGCGCAATTCCGGCGTGAGCATGACCTGCTGGTACAGGCTGAATTCGCCGAGTCCGGCGTTAATCAGGGCCGTGATCTCATCATAGGGAACCAGCGTGTTCTCGACCGTAGCCGTGCCCGTACCGCCAATGATCGCGCTGCGCCGTTCCTCGACACCCTCGACATATGTGTCGCACTTCGCATCGAGCACTTCGACGCTTTCCGGACTGGCGATGATCGAGCCCATGATGTCGCGAACGTCAGCGGCTTGCGCAGGATGGGAAAGAGAAGTCGCTGCAAGCAGCGTGGCGACAATCGTCTTGGTCATCATAGGGAGGGCTTTCCAGATCTCGGGATGAATGCCGTTACAGTAGAAACTGAAACATGGCTTGGCAATGAGGCGGTTGGGGCGGCCCTATCGCGTTTCAGGAGACAAAAGCCCCGCCAACAGCACGGTGCCGGGCGGGGCTTTCCATCGGTTGGTCTAGTCTTCGCTTCCAGGCAGTTCGAGCGACGCCTTGAAGGCATCGGCATTGACCGGGCGCCCGAGGAAATCCTCGATAAGCTCTGCCGCCGGCTTGCTGCCGCCTGCGCCCAGCACGAGGTTGCGATAGTCCATGGCTGTCTCCGGGTCGCGCAGCCCCGCCTCCTCGAAACGGCTAAACAGGTCGGCAGCGATCACGCGGCTCCAACCATAGGTGTAATAGCCCGCCGAATAGCCATCCAGATGGCTGAACGTTGCTTCCTGATGCGTGCCTTCAGGACGCCCACCATAAGGATCATAGACGGCGTGATAGGCGCGATAGGCTTCGCTGATCGCATCCGCGCTCGGGTCGTCCGGAGCACCTTGGTGGAAGCGCAGCGAGGTGTTGGAATAGCCCAGCTGGCCCAGCTCGTAGACGCCATTGCCGAAGACCCGCGCGGCATTCATCCGCTCGACCATTTCGCGAGGAATGACCTCTCCTGCTTCATTGCGGGCAAAGCGCACCAACGTGTCATAGTCGTAGACCCAGTTTTCCAGCATCTGGCTCGGCGCTTCCACGAAATCGCGCTCGGTCGCCACGCCGGACATGGAGAACCAGCGCTGGTCGCCGCCCAGGATATTGTGCAGCAAATGACCGAATTCGTGAAGAAATGTCTCCACCTGGCCATGTTCCATCAGGCCGGTGTCATAGCCACCCTGCGGCAGGTTCATGGTGAGCACGGATACCGGCAGCGTTTCGCCCCGCACGCCGCGACGAAGCGCAATGTGGTTGGCATGCTGGTATTTGCCGGGGCGCGGATGCGCGTCGAGGTAGAAGCTGCCGACCAGCTCGCCGTCCTCGAAGATCTGGAAGGCCTCGACATCGGGATGCCAGACCGGTGTATCCCAGTCGCGAATTTCGACCTGGAACAGGTCCTGCGTCAGCTCGAAAATGCCGGCGCGGGTATTGTCATAGGTGAAATACTGGCGGACCTCCTGCGGATCGAGGTCGAAGCGCTGTTTGAGAACATGCTGGCTCGCCCAGCTGGCATTGAACATGCTCAGCGGCGCGCCATCGCGCTCGGCATCGAGAATTTCCTGCATGAAGGCCTTGTCACTTACCGCGGCGGGCGAGGCTGCTGCCGCCAGTTCGTCGAGGTGCGCCTGCACTTCTTCCGGCGTCTTCAGCATGCGGTTTTCGAAGAGCAGCGTCGCGTAGTCCGGTCGGCCAAGCAGGCGTGCCATCTCGTCGCGCTTGGTGAAGATCTGGCCGAGCACCGCGCTATTGTCCGGGAAGGCCCGCGACAAATAGGCGCGCGCCATGCGCTCGCGCAGATTGTCGTCATTGGCATAGGACATGATCGGCGAATAATCGGTCCCGTCCGTGGAGACCTCTACCATGCCGTCGATGCCCGGAGGATGGGCATCGATCCAGTCTTGCGGCAGGCCGTCGAGCTCGCGCGGCAGGACCTTGAGGACAATGCGCGCATTGGCATAGTTCTGGCTGAACTCGCTGCTCAGCTCGGTCAGTTCTTCCTGCAATTGCTGGAAGCGTTCGCGATCCTCGCCCTCAAGGGCGATACCGCTGCGCTCGAAGGCGGCAAGCGTTTCGCGCAGGTAATATTGCGTTTCTTCGTCTTCGTCGCTCGCATCCACGGCGGAGAGGCGATCATAGACAGGCCGCGACAGGCCCAAGCGAGTGCTGATCTGGTCGATGCGGTCGGAGCAGTCGAAACCCGCTTCACGCTTTTCCGGCGTGTCCATCGACTGGCCGAAAGAGTAGAACTCAGCACCGGCAACATACATCAGGCCGCCAAGGTCGTCATAAGGCTTCAGCACACTCTCGACCGTGGCCGGCCCAGCCTGGTTCTCCAGCGCGGAAAAGCGACGCTCGATCTCGCCTATATATTCCTCGCATCGGGCATTCAGGGCCTCGGCGTCGGGAGCATCGGCATAGATTGCACCTGCAAAGTCATATGGGCTCTGTTGGGCAAGGGCAGGGGTGGCAAGCAGCGAACTCGCCAGCAAGGCCGCTGTCAGACGTGCGTTCATCAGAGTAATGTCTCCAGTCCGGTTTTTCCTGAAACCAGTTAACCAGCGCCTCCTACATGGAAGATGAACCATTCTGCAAACCTTGTGTTTTCATCGACCGGCGTCCACGTTTCGCAGGGGGAGGATCGCATGGTCGGACTATGCCGCTGGGCAACGCTTCACTGGATTCGCTACAAGCAAATCGAGACGCCCAAAACGCTCGATCTTTCGCTTGCACCGCGGGGAGCTGGGAGCTGGAGGACGGGCCCGGACGGGCCGGTCGGCCCCGATGGGCTGCGCTTGCCGAGCCAGATCTGGGGAGCAGTCGGACTCTTCCGTGAACGTGAAGATGCGCAGCGCGCTTTCGACAATCCCGCCGCCTTCATTCCCAAGCTCGATCAGGTCGAGGAAGCCTGGCACGCCCTGCTCATGCCCATCGCCCATCGCGGCGCAAGCAACCAGCTGGATATCGAGCGACCGGGGTTGTTTCTCGAACCCTGGCCGGACGATCCGGGCGGCCCGCTTGTGGTGCTGACCACCGCCGGCTTCGACCTTGGGCCGGATTTCGATCCTGCTCGGGTCAAAGATTTCCGCTTCAATGTCGACAAGGCGCGGGCCTTTCTTGCCACTGCCGATGGAAACATGATGCGGCAGACTTTCACGCCGCCCATTCGCGGTCTCGATGGCTACACGTCAACGGTCTGGCGAGACGACAAGGCGATGATGGCGGCAGCCTACGGGCCGGGCGAGCATCGGACCCAGATCGAGCGGTACAAGGCCGAACACACGGCCGATCGTACATCCTTCAGCCGGTTTCGTCCGCTCGCCACGTCCGGGCAATGGGAAGGACGTTGCCCGGTTGAAGCTGCCAAAGCTGCGGCGCAGGAACAGGCCTGAACAAGGGGGACAGCGAGCTCACGCTGCTTGCCTTTGCTCGCCGCCTCCACCACATGAAGCCCATGCCACCGCGCACTCACAAGCAGCTCGGCCTGCCCAGCAAGGACCAGGTCCTCGAATTCATCAAGTCCTCCGACACGACTGTCGGCAAGCGCGAGATCGCCAAGCATTTCAAGCTCAAGGGCCAACAGAAGATAGCGCTCAAGGCGCTGCTCAAGGACATGGCCGAAGAAGGCCTGATCGACGGAAAGAAAAGCGCCTTCCATCGCATGGGCGGCCTGCCCAAGGTGACGGTTCTGCGGATCGTCGAAATCGACGAAGGCGAACCCGTCGCCATTCCCGAAACCTGGCAGCCCGACGACGCAACGCCGCCACCGCGCCTGCGAGTGATCGAGCGGAAGAAGCAGGCCGCCTTGCGGGTCAATGACCGCATCCTTGCGCGAACCGAAGAAGCGGGGAAGGGCTGGCTTGCGCATCCGATGAAGAAGCTGCCAGCGCAGGACCAGGCCTTGCTCGGCGTGATCGAGATGGATGGCAGCGGCAAGCCGTGGCTCGCCCCGGTGGACAAGCGCATCCGCAACAGCTCGCCCGTCTCCGATCTGGGCGGGGCCGAGGCCGGGCAGCTGGTGCTGGCAGAACCGGCAGGACGCAGCCCGCGCGCCGGTGTCCGAGTGCTCGAAGTGCTGGGCGACCCGCTCGCGCCCAAGGCCTACAGCCTCATCGCGATCCACAAATACGGCATTCCCAATGTCTTCTCCGAAGAGGTGCTGAAAGAGGCCGAGGAGGCGTCGAAGCTCACCCTGAGCGAGGAGAAGCGACAGGATCTCCGCCATCTGCCCATCGTCGCGATCGACCCTGCCGATGCGCGCGACCATGACGATGCGATCTGGGCCGCACCGGACAAGGAGGGCGGCTATGATGTCGTCGTCGCCATTGCCGATGTATCCTACTATGTCCGCCCCGGCGGGGCGCTCGATCGCGAGGCGCGCAAGCGCGGCAATTCGGTCTATTTTCCCGACCGCGTGGTCCCCATGCTGCCCGAAGTGCTCTCGGCCAATGTCTGCTCGCTCCGGCAGGACGAGGATCGCGCAGCCATGGTCTGCCACATGCGGATCGACGCCGAAGGGCAGATCGCCCGCTGGGAATTCAAGCGCGCCATCGTCCGTATTGCCCACAACATTCCATATGAGGACGCGCAGGCCATTGCCGATGCCGGTTTCCCCAAGGCAAAAATGGATATTGCCGATGCAATGGCGCCGACGGGTAGTCCCGCGGCCAATGTCGGGACTGCCGACCTCGCTTTGCAGAATTTGTGGGGCGCTTGGAAGCTGCTGTTCGACGCGCGCAATGCCCGTGATCCGCTCGATCTCGACCTGCCCGAGCGCCGTGTGATGCTCGACGAGCATGGCAAGATTTCCGAGATCGCCGTGCGTGAAAGGCTCGATGCGCACCGCGTGGTCGAGGATTTCATGATCGCCGCCAATGTCGCGGCGGCCAAGGCCCTGGAAAGCAAGGCTTCACCCGTCGTCTATCGCATCCACGAGCCGCCCACGCGCGAGAAACTGATCGCACTGCGCGAATATTTCGATTCCATCGGCAAGAAGCTGGCGCTTGGCCAGGTCATCTCGCCCGGCCTGTTCAACCGCATGATCAAGGATGTCGCCGATCCGGGTGAGAAGGCGCTGGTCATGGAAGCTGTGCTGCGCAGCCAGACGCAGGCCTATTACGGCCCTGCGAATGTCGGGCATTTCGGATTGGCGCTCGGCTCCTATGCGCATTTCACTTCGCCGATCCGGCGCTACTCGGACCTGCTGGTACACCGCGCGCTGGTGGATGCCTTTGGATTGGAACAGCCCAAGCCCAAGGGCAGCCTGCCCGCCTTAACGGGGCTGTCCGAACGCGATCGCGAGGACCTTTCGCGCATTACCGAGGCGATCAGCATGACCGAACGCCGCGCGATGGAAGCGGAGCGCGATACGATCGACCGCTATGTCGCGGCATGGCTTGCCGGACGCGTGGGCGAGACTTTCGAGACCCGCATTACCGGCGTGCAGAAGTTCGGCTTCTTCGCCACCATCGTGAACCTTGGCGGGGACGGGCTGGTGCCGGTCTCTTCGCTGGGCCGCGAATATTTCCGCCATGACGAGGCCGCGCATGCCCTGATCGGCGAGGATAGCGGAACCACCTACAAGGTTGGCGATGTGCTCGACCTCAAGCTGGCCGAAGCAAACCCGCTCACCGGTGCCTTGAAATTCGAGGTTCCGGGCAGCGAAGGACAGTCGATCGAACCGCGTGGAAGACGCCCCGCGTCGAAACCGCGAAAGGACCGCCAGGGCAAGCACCAGGTCGGCAAGCGCGGCCGTCCCGGCAATATCCGCCATCAGGGCCGCGGCAAGAAGCGCTAGATCAGCTTAGCTTGTCGATCTGCTCGTCGGTCAAGCCACCGGGCACGATGAAAAGCGGGCAGGGCAGTGATCCCGAATTGGCCGAGAAGTGCGTCACCATGGGGCCTGGAGGCCCTTCGGCTGCGGCGGCCAGAACCAGTGCTGCAATTTCCGGATGTTCGGAAAGATATTCAGTAACCGCCCCTTTTTCATCCGTGCGAACGGCCACCTGCGGCATACGCCCGCATTCACTCATCAACTCACCCGCAGCGGAATTGGCGAGGACTTCCGCCCTGTCACGCGCCTCTTCCTCGATCGTAGCCTGAACCCCGCCAAAGGCGCTGAAGGCCTGTTTCGGCACGAGGGCCAACACGTTGACGACACCGCCGGTCTTCGCGGCGCGGCGCGCAGCAAAACGCAGGGCGACATGCGCCTCTTTCGTCTCGTCGATTACAACCAGATAGACCCGCATCGTGTTTTTCTCCCGATCAGCGAATATCCAGCGAAACATTCATTCGCGCAAGAACCTTGCTTGAAGCCGCCAAATTGGCCAGAGAACGGGCCGAACGATGATCACTGCAAATGCAACGGGGAATCGCGCCTAATTATGCCCATCGCCATCAAGATGCCCGCCCTTTCGCCCACTATGGAGGAGGGCACGCTAGCCAAGTGGCTGGTCAAGGTCGGCGACCAGGTTTCCGCCGGTGACATCATGGCGGAGATCGAGACCGACAAGGCCACGATGGAGTTCGAGGCTGTCGATGAAGGCGTAATCGCCCATATCCAGGTCGAAGAAGGTACTGAGGGCGTGGTCGTTGGCACGGTGATCGCCACGCTCGCCGAAGAGGGCGAGGACCCCGGTGACGTAGAAGCCATCAGCGATGGCGGCGCTGCACCTGCCGCCGCTCCGGCGCCTGCGGAAGAGGAAGCCGAAGTTGCGCCGGCCCCGACGCCTACGCCCGCTCCGGCCCCGGCTCCTTCGCCTGCACCTTCTGCATCGGGTGACCGCATCATTGCCTCGCCACTGGCCAAGCGCATCGCGGAACAGAAGGGCGTAGACCTCTCCACGATCAAGGGAAGCGGACCCAATGGCCGCATCGTCAAGGCCGATGTCGAAGGTGCCAAGCCCGGTGCAACTGCGCCGGCTGCTGCCCCTGCACCGACTCCCGCCGCCGCACCCGTCCAGGCGCAGGATTTCGGCATCCCGCACGAGGTCGAGAAGCTTTCAGGCATGCGCAAGACGATTGCCCGCCGCCTCTCGGAGTCCAAGCAGCAGGTCCCGCACATCTACCTCACGGTCGATATCCAGCTCGACAAGCTGCTTAAGCTGCGCAGCGAACTCAACGCCGCGCTCGAGCCGCAGGGTGTGAAGCTGTCGGTCAACGATCTCCTTATCAAGGCGCTGGCCAAGTCGCTGGTCGCCGTGCCGGTCTGCAATGTGCAGTTTGCCGGGGACGAGCTGCTCAAGTTCAGCCGCGCCGATATTTCCGTTGCCGTGTCGATCCCGGGCGGTTTGATTACCCCGGTGGTCGAGGATGCAGGCTCCAAGTCGATCAGCGCCATCTCGACCGAGATGAAGGACCTGGCCACCCGTGCCCGCGAAGGCAAGCTGTCGCCCAGCGAATACCAGGGCGGCACCGCTTCGCTTTCCAATATGGGCATGTTCGGCATCAAGCAGTTCGAAGCGATCATCAACCCGCCGCAGGCCATGATCATGGCGATCGGCGCGGGCGAGAAGCGCCCTTATGTTGTCGACGATTCCCTGCAGATCGCCACGGTGATGTCCGCCACGGGCAGCTTCGACCACCGCGCCATCGATGGCGCCGATGGGGCACAGCTGATGAAGGCGTTCAAGGAGCTTATCGAGAACCCGCTGGGGCTGGTGGCTTAAGGTCGGCTGCTTATGCCCTTTCCTACATTCGCCGTTCTGGACAAGACCGGGCCGATGGTCAGGAATTTCTCCTATCCTCCTCTAAATGCGGGATATCCGGTCGCCGGCTTTCTTGCAGCAGGACAGTGTGTCAGGTGTGAGGGGTTAGCCGCTTCGGGGTGGGCGGCATGACCGAAGCCGAAATCTATGCGGGCCGCGATCCGGCCATCCGCGTCACTGCCATGCCGCGCGACACCAATGCCTATGGCGATATCTTCGGCGGTTGGCTGATGAGTATCATGGACAGCGCAGCCGGGCTTACCGCAGCGCGCCTGTCCAAGGGCAGGGCAGTCACCGTGGCGATGGACGGGATGCAGTTTCACCAGCCGGTAAAGGTGGGGCAGGAAGTCTCCGTCTATACCGATGTCGAAAAGGTCGGCCGAACCAGCATGGTCATCGCCGTCGAAGCCTGGCGGCGGGAGCGCCATTCGGAAGAAGCCGTAAAGGTGACCGAAGCGAAGTTCACCTTCGTCGCCATTGACGAGGACGGACGGCCAAGGCCGGTGGGGGGATGACGGCAGTGCGCGCCATGAACCCGGGCCGCCGTGCAAAGGGGATTGCAGATCGCAACCTTCAAACGCTGGCTGCAGGAATGCAGCGCCACGCCCCGCTGGCAGAGCGCAAGCTGTGGGCGATCCTGCGCAGCAAGAAGCTCCGGGCTTGGAAGTTCTCGCGCCAGTTACCCGTCGGTCGGCAGGTCGCGCAATTTGCCTGCCCCTCGGCCGGGCTGGTCATAGAGTTTGCCGGAGAGCAGCATTCCGGCCCGGAAGGGCAACAGCGCGATGCTGACCTGAAGAAGCGGGGCTTTCGTATCCTGCGCCTGTGGATCAAGGAAATCCTGACCAATACCGAGGAGGTGACGACGAGGATCGTGGCCGCCCTCGAAGACACATCACCCCGACCCGCATCCGACAAGGATGCGGGAGCAGACGGAGCATGAAATGAGCACTCAATACGACGTCATCGTTCTAGGTTCGGGCCCCGGCGGATATGTCGCCGCGATCCGCTGCGCCCAGCTCGGGCTCAAGACGGCGATTGTGGAACGTGAACTGCTCGGCGGTATCTGTCTCAACTGGGGCTGTATCCCGACCAAGGCGCTGCTGCGCTCGGCGGAGATCTTCCATTACATGCAGCACGCCGGGGATTACGGGCTCAAGGCCAAGGAAATCGAGGCCGATCTCGAAGCCGTGGTGAAGCGCAGCCGCGGCGTCGCCAAGCAGCTCAACCAGGGCGTCACGCACCTGATGAAGAAGAACAAGATCACCGTTCATATGGGGGAGGGGACCATGACCGGCCCGACTTCACTGACGGTGAAGGGTGAGAAGGGCGAGGAGAAGCTCTCCGCAAAGCATGTGATCGTCGCCACTGGCGCCCGTGCACGCGACCTGCCTTTCGCCCCCGCTGACGGCAAGCGTGTGTGGACCTATCGCCATGCGATGACGCCCAAGGAAATGCCGAGCAAGCTGCTGGTCATCGGCTCGGGCGCGATCGGCATCGAGTTCGCCAGCTTCTATAACGATATGGGCGTGGACGTAACGGTAGTCGAAATGCTCGACCGCATCGTCCCGGTCGAGGACAAGGATGTGTCCGCCTTCCTCGAAAAGCAACTCACCAAGCAGGGCATCACCATCAAGGCAGGTGCCGGCGTCGAAGAGCTCAAGGTTTCCGACAAGGGCGTGACGGCGAAGATCAAGAACAAGGACGGCAAGGTCGAGACGACCGAGTTCAGCCATTGCATAACTGCCATCGGCATCGTCCCGAACACCGAGAATATCGGTGTCGAAAAACTGGTCGATATGGATCGCGGTTTCATCCAGATCGATCCCTATGGCAGGACCAAGACCAAGGGATTGTGGGCCATCGGCGATTGCACGCCCGGACCGTGGCTGGCGCATAAGGCCAGCCATGAGGGAGTCACTGCCGCCGAAGCCATCGCGCAGGAACTTGGCAACAAGGATGTCCACCCGCACGGGCTGGATCGCAACAACATTCCCGGCTGTACCTACTGCCATCCGCAGATCGCTTCGGTCGGCATGACCGAAGCCAAGGCCAAGGAAGCGGGCTACAAGGTCAATGTCGGCATGTTCCCCTTCATCGGCAACGGCAAGGCCATCGCGCTGGGCGAGGCCGACGGCTTCGTGAAGACGGTGTTCGATTCCAAGACCGGCGAATTGCTCGGTGCGCATATGGTCGGTGCCGAAGTGACCGAGATGATCCAGGGCTATGTCGTGGGCAAGACGCTCGAAACGACCGAGGCCGAACTGATGCAGACGGTATTCCCGCATCCGACCATCTCGGAAAGCATGCATGAAAGCGTTCTCGCGGCATACGGACGAGCGCTGCATATCTGACGAAGGAAGTTGGCGGACAGGGTGGGATTGGCCTGCGGCCGTCTCCGCTTCGCTCAGACTCCGAACCATGGGGTCTTTCCTACACCCCGGCTCGCCACCTAACCCGCCCTTCGGGCAGGCTTGCTGGCGGACAGGGTGGGATTCGAACCCACGGAGGGCTTGCACCCTCGCTGGTTTTCAAGACCAGTGCATTCAACCGCTCTGCCACCTGTCCGCGCGAGCGGTCGCGGGGCTAGCGGCAAACAGCTTCCTTGTCACCATTCTATGCCGATCGCGGGGCGTGACAGGCGAAAATTGGCGCGTTAGAAATTGCCTCAATGACATTTTCGACCGCAGAAAGATGTCTGCGGCATTTGAGAGGATCGAGAGGACAAATGAAGCGCAAGCTTATTGCCATTGCTGCCGCCACCGCAGGTCTTGCCATTTCCAGCCCCGCCGCCGCGCAGGGCCAATGCACCAGAGATTCGCTGCAGGAGATCATCGATAGCTGGGTCGCGGCGCTGGAGCAGGGCACGATGATGACCATGCAACTGGGCGAATGGGTTAGCTATGAAGAAAATTTCGAGCTGACTTCGCTTGGCGGATTCCTCGATTACCCACGTACCATCGATTACAAGCTCGAACTGATGGACTTGCAGAGTTGCCAGGTCTTCGTCGAAGCCGTTGTCGATAGCGAAATCGGCAAGCAGGTCATCGCTACCCAGTTCGGGGCGGGCTTCTTCGGCGTCGGCGGTTTCCAGAACATCGTCACCGGCCCTGAAGACTGGCTGTTCGATGCCGATGCCTTCACCGGTTATGTCGAAGACCAGGATTGGGGCGTGGTTCCCGAAGGCGAGCGTGTCGGCCGCGAAGAATTGCTGGCTGCCGCGAATGCCTATCTCGACCGGTTCAATGATCCTGCCGTCGATGTTCCTTTCGGCGATCCGTGTACCCGTGTGGAAGGCGGTGCATTTGCACCGCAATGCAGCCTCGGCATGCCCAATGAGCCGGGCGCGATCGAGATCGTACAACGGCAATATGTCGTGGACGTCGATCGCCAGGCGGTCAGCGTGCTCTCCAAGTTCGGCCCCGACCAGCTGCCCGACAGCCACACTTTCAGGCTCGAGAACGGAGCTCTGCGCTACGTCCACGCGGCAACCCACTGCAAGGGACTGGAACGTTGCGGTTTCCCGGCCTTCGGCGAGGCTGATGTCGTCGGCAATTGATTGTGCTTGATGACAGACCTGCGGATGCGCGTTACGATCGCACGCAGGGATTTGAGAGGATCGAGAGGGACATATGAAGCGTAAGCTGTTTGCCATCCTGGCCACAGGCACCGGACTTGCCTTGGCATCGCCTGCGGCGGCGCAAGGGCAGTGCAACCGAGAGACCATGCAGGAGATTGCCGATAGCTGGGTCGCTGCGGTTGGAACCGGCGACATGAACGCGCTGGAACTGCGCGAATGGGTCGATTATTCGAAAAACTATCGTCGCGCTTCACTCTCGGAATTCCTCGAGGAGCCGCGCGAAATCGCCTGGAGCATGTCTCTGATCGATGACGTCGCCTGCAAGGTCTATGTCGAGATCATCATCGTCGATGACGAAAATCCAATGGTCATGGGGACGCAAATGGGCACCGGCCTGTTCCTGACCGGACCATTCGAGAACATCGTTTCGGAGGAGGGTGACTGGCTCTTCGCCCCCGAGCGGACACTGCATTATGCAAGCCGCGAAGATTGGGGCATTATCCCGGCGGACGAACGCCCGACGCGCGACCAGCTGATTGCCGCCGCCGACGCCTATCTCGACCTGTTCAGCGATCCCACCGTGGAAGTACCCTGGGGTTCGCCTTGTGCGCGCCTCGAGGGTGGTATCTACACCGGACGAGGCGAGCCGACTGACAGCTGCAATGTCGGAGTTCCCGAAGGTGTGGAGATGGCCAGGCGCAAATATGTCGTCGATCCGGTCCACGGCGCCGTCAACGTGATCCTGAAGATGGGTGAAAACGAGAGGCCGGACAGCCATACGTTCAGGATGGAGAATGGTACGCTGCGCTACATCCACACCATCACGGATTGTGACCCGGACCCGAATTGCGGCTTCCCGCCGGTAGATTGGAGCGAGTACCCGATACTCGAAGATTGATCGCGGGGCCGCCATGCGGCTCACAATCGAGGCAGTTTGTCGCAAGCGGAACGGCGGGGGATTCCCCGCCGCTTCCATCAGTGGCAGAAGATGGAGCATGGTCTTGCGTCTTTTCTTTCGATCTATCCCGGCCCTGGCCGCGGCCTCGCTGCTTTCCTCTGCCGCATGCGCGCAGGAACAGAACTTCAGCACCTATCTTCAGGACGTGGCCATCAAGGCGCGCGAAGAAGGCGTCACCGAAGGGACGATCAATTCGATCTTCGCCGGGATGACACCCAATGACCGGGTGATCGAACTCGATCGCGGCAATGTTTCCTCAGGCGGCAACGTCAATCCCGCCACAGGCTTTGCCTGGCTCAATTCCTATATAAGCCGCCACAACACACAGGCGCGCATCAATGGCGGACGCCGGACCATGCAGCGCGTCGGATCGCTCGCTCGCGAGATCGAGGAAACCTACGGCGTGCCTGAACAGATCCTCGTCGCGATCTGGGGCCACGAGACAGCCTATGGAGCGGTCAAGGGCAGTTTCGACCTGCCACGTTCGCTGGCAACGCTGGCGTGGGAAGGCCGTCGCCGCGAACTGTTCGAACGCGAACTGATCGACGTGCTGAAGATCGCCGATAGCGGCGTGCCGCGCTCGCAACTCGTCGGCAGCTGGGCCGGAGCCTTCGGCAATCCGCAATTCCTGCCCAGCGTCTATCTGCGTCTCGCCGTTGACGGCGACGGCGATGGCGACCGCGACATCTGGGAATCCGACGTCGACACCTTGCATTCCATTGCCAATTATTTCCGCGATGCCGGTTGGGTTCCAGGTATCCCATGGGGCGTGCGCGCCTATGTGCCCAACAGCGTGGATCGCGACGCCATCGTTAACCCTGTCGAGGCGGAGGAATGCCCCCGCGTCTACGGCCGGCACAGCAGGGAAATGACGGTACGCGAATGGCGTGAAATGGGCGTTGAGCCACGCGGTGCCATTGGCGACGATGTGATGGCCTTCCTGTTCGAACCCGACGGTCCGGCACATCCCGGCTACCTATTAACCGAGAATTATAGGGTTATCCTCGAATATAACTGCTCGAACTACTACGCGATGAGTGTGGGGTTGCTTGCAGATGAGATTGTCCAATAACGCACGGACGCGGCGGATTGCGAAAGCTGCGCTTGTCCTGATTTCGACCACGGCGCTGGCGTCCTGCGGGACGTTTTCCGGCGATGGCGGTTCCATGACCGCAATGGCAGCCCTGCCGCCCGACAATGGTCCGCAGGCCGACTATCCAGTCGTCATCGGCGATCCCTACACGGTGGCAGGCACTACATTTACGCCCGCCGACGTGATGAATTACGACGAAGTTGGCTTTGCCGCGGCAGGAACGGGGCAGGGCGTCACCGGCGCACACCACACGCTTCCTGTACCGAGCTATGTCGAAGTTACCTCGTTGGAGACCGGCCGAACCATCCTTGTCCGGCTCGAAAGCCGCGGTCCGATGGACTCGACCGATCTCGTCTCGCTTTCGCCCGCCGCCATGGCGCAGCTCGGAGCTTCGCCAGGCGAGGCGGTGCGCGTGCGCCGCGTAAATCCGCCCGAAGAGCAGCGTGCCATGTTGCGTGCCGATCAACTCGCACCGCTGAGAATGGACACGCCGATGGGACTGGTCAGCGTGTTGCGCCGACGACTGCCAGAAGACGGTTCAGCCAGCCTGCAGGTGGATGCTTCTACGGAACAGGAAGAACAGCTGGCGACATTGCCCGAAGAGCAAGTGGCGGAAGCAGCTGAAGCGGTAGCTGTAGTCGACACCGAAGCCACCGCCGTTCCCGCGTTGGCGCCGCTTGGCTCGCCGGAAGAAGAAAGCTTCGAACAGGCCTTTACCGAGGTCGATACTCCGGCGCAGGTCGAAGTAGACACAGAGGTCGCCGAACAGGCAATCGTTCCGGACACAGACGGCAATTTCGTCGTCCAGGCCGCCTCCTTCTCGACCGAAGAGCGTGCCACACGAGCTGCTTCCGATCTCGGCGGGAATGTTACCCAGGCAGGTCAGTACTTCCGCGTCCGAACCGGCCCCTTCGCAACCCGTGCACAAGCCGAGGCCTCGCTCGCCAACGTGCAGGCGGCGGGTTATAGCGATGCTCGAATCTATCCGGTTGGCTAGGATCGCGCTGCGTCGTCCCGCAACGCGATGCGGGAGCGAGTTTGAGACATTTTGCCCATAGCGCCCTGATTGTCGCCGCTGCATTGGCCTGCAGCGGTGCAAGTGCGGCGCCCGCGCCTGTCCCGGAAGAAATCCCTATTGCCGTGATGGTCGATCTCGCCAGCGGGCAGGTGCTCTATTCGCGCGAGGAGAACCGCCGCTTCGTGCCGGCATCGGTGGTCAAGGTGATGACAGCGTTCACGGCTTTCCGCCTGATCGACGAAGGCGCGATCCAGCCTTCGACGCCGTTCGTCGTCAGCCAGGAACTTGCGGATGAATGGTCGGGCGAAGGCTCCACCATGTTTCTCAAGGCCGGGGATCGGCCGACATTCGGCGAATTGCTGCTCGGCGCTACGACGGTCTCGGGCAATGATGCGAGCGTTGCCATCGCGCTGGCCGCAACCGGATCGCTGGAGGAATGGACCGCGCTGATGAACCGCAATGCCGCCGAGCTGGGCATGCGCGATACGCATTTCGGATCTGCCAATGGCTATCCCGACGAGGGGCGGACCTTCACCACCGCGCACGACCTTGCCTTGCTCGGAGAGGCTATCACCGATCGCTATCCCGATCTCTACCGCCGTTATTTCGGCCATCGCACGCTGACCTGGAACAACATTACGCAAGAGAATCATGAGCCGCTGACGGGCCATGTCGCAGGCGCCGATGGTATGAAAACGGGCTATACGCGCGAGGCGGGTTACAACCTGCTCGGATCCGGGGAGCGGAATGGAAGGCGGCTGGTGCTCGTCTTGGCTGGCTCGCCCACAGAGAGAATACGTGACAGGACTGCCCGCGCTTTCCTCGAATGGGGCTTTGAGGATTTCGTATCTCGCGGCTTGGCAGAGGAAGGAACCGTAATCGGATCAGCCCTTGTACAAGACGGTTCATCGTCGCGTGTGGCGCTACGCCCGACCCAGCCAGTTATCGCGACTTTGCCCAAGGATTTCGAGGGCGAGCACCAGCTTTCCCTGCGATACCAAGGGCCCTTGCAAGCCCCGATTGCCGAAGGCGATGAGGTCGCCGTCCTACGTCTCGAAATTGAAGGGCTTGCACCGCTCGATATCCCGCTTGCAGCGGCGGAGAATGTCGCGCAGGCGGGCTTCGTGCAGCGTATCATAAACGGCTTCCGCGGGTTCTTCGGCTGATGGAGGGGCGATTCATCACTTTCGAGGGTGGGGAGGGTACCGGCAAGTCCACTCAGGCGCGCATGCTCGCCGATGCGCTCGAGCGGAAGTCCATTGCCGCGGTCCTCACCCGCGAGCCGGGCGGAACGCCGGGGGCCGAAGCCATCCGCGGCCTGCTTCTCGACAATGCACTGGACTGGAATGCCGAGGGCGAGGCTCTGCTCTTTGCTGCAGCACGCGCCGACCACGTTGCCAATGTGATCCAGCCTGCGGTGGAGGCGGGCAAATGGGTGATCTGCGATCGCTTCCTCGATTCCTCGCGTGCCTATCAGGGCGGGGAGGGGAGCATCTCCGATGCCGACATCATGACGCTTCATTCCATCGGTTCGCGTGGCTACCTGCCCGACCTGACCATACTCGTCGAAGTGGATGACGCAGAGCGCGAGGCACGACTCTCGGCCCGTGACGGAGACGAGAGCGACCGTATCGGCGGGAAAAGCGCAACTTATCACGCCAAGGTCGCAGCCCGCTTCCATGCTCTCGCAGAAGCCGAAACCCAGCGCTTCGTCATCGTCGATGGTTTAGGAACTCCCGAAGACGTGCACGCACGCGTCCTGCAGGCGGTGCAGGACCGTTTGGGAGGGATATCGTGAGCTATCTCGGGCATGAGCAGGCATGGAGCGAATGGCGCGCCGCCATGGCCTCGCCACGCATGCATCACGCCTGGATCCTCGCCGGCAAGAAGGGCATCGGAAAAGCCGGTTTCGCCATGCAGGCCGCGCGCGAATTGGTGGCCGAACCAGGCGTCGAACAGCCGCAGGGCGATCATGCCGACATCATCACGCTCACCAATCTTCCCGCCAATAAGGACGAGGAAAAGAAGAAGGAGCAGGGCAAGCCCTTCCAGCTCAAACGCAATATCGCGGTCGACCAGATTCGTGAGATGCAGCATCGGCTGACAACCCGTCCGACGCTGGGCAGCCGCCGAGCGATCATCATCGATCCGGCCGACGACCTCGAAAAGGGAGCCGCCAACGCGCTGCTCAAGAGCCTGGAAGAGCCGCCCGTTGGCAGCTTTTTCCTGCTTGTCACCCATCGACCCGGGCGACTTCTTCCGACAATACGTTCCCGTTGCCGGGTCCTGAGCTTTCCCCAGCTGGACGAAGCTGCGCTGGAGACGATCCTCATGCGCGAAGCGCCCGAGGCGGACCAGGAAACTCGCCAGGCGGCGATTGCGGCCTCTGCCGGTTCTCCGGGCGCAGCGCTTGAATTCGTCGAGCAAGATCTTGGGAAGCTGCACAGCCTGATGCTCGATATCGTCCAATCGGGCGACCCCGATTTCACGCGACGCGGAAGCCTTGCCGATGCGATGGGCGCTCGTCCGGATCGCAACAGGCAATTGGCCGCGCTCGAATTGGCACGCTCCGTCGTCGCCTCGCAAATGCAGAATATCGAGCACCAGGCCATTCCCGGAGTGGTCGAAACCCATGCCGACCTGTCGCGCCTTGCCGCGCAGGCGCCGACCTATAATTTCGACGCCGGATTGCTGGTGATGGAAATCGGCACCTTGCTCACAAAGGTCGCTCCATCTAGTGCTCCCCGCGATGGCTGAGCCCTATTACCTTACCACCGCGATTCACTACCCCAATGGCAAGCCCCATATCGGCCATGCCTATGAGACCATCGCCGCCGACGTCTTGGCGCGCTTCAAGCGCCAGAGCGGGTTCGACGTGCGTTTCCAGACGGGAACCGACGAACACGGCCTGAAGATGGCGCAAAAAGCGCGCGACCTCGGGATGACTCCACGCGAACTGGCAGACGAGATGTCTGGCTATTTCCGCGCGCTGTTCGACCAGCTCGACATATCTTACGATCGCTTCATTCGCACGACGGAAGAGACTCACCACCGCTCAAGCCAGGCAATCTGGAAAGCGATGGAAGACAATGGCGATCTCTATCTCGATCGCTACGAGGGTTGGTACTCGGTCCGCGACGAAGCCTATTACGACGAAAGCGAACTTGTCGAAGGCGAAGGCGGGGAAAAGCTCTCGCCGCAGGGCACACCGGTCGAGTGGACAGTCGAGGAGAGCTGGTTCTTCCGCCTGTCGCGCTACCAGGAGCCGCTGCTGGCGCTCTATCGCGACAATCCGGACTTCATTCGTCCCGAAGGCCGTCGCAACGAAGTGATGCGCTTTGTCGAAGGCGGGTTGCGCGATCTTTCGGTCAGCCGCACCAGCTTCGACTGGGGCGTGAAGGTGCCAGGCGCCGAAGAACACGTGATGTATGTCTGGGTAGATGCGCTGACCAACTACATCACCGGCCTCGGTTATCCTGACCAGACAGGCAACTTCGCGAAGTTCTGGCCGGCAGACCTGCATTTGATCGGCAAGGATATCGTCCGCTTCCACGCAGTCTACTGGCCTGCCTTCCTGATGAGTGCGGGGATTGCCGTTCCCAAATCCGTGTTCGGCCACGGTTTCCTGCTCAATCGCGGGCAGAAGGAAAGCAAATCGCTCGGCAATGTAACCGATCCGGCGGAACTGGCCGACAAGTTCGGCGTAGACACTCTGCGCTACTTCCTGATGCGCGAGATTTCCTTCGGACAGGATGGAAGTTATTCCGAAGAAGCCATTGTAACCCGTTCGAATTCCGAACTGGCGAACAGCTTCGGCAATCTCGCCCAACGGACCCTCTCCATGATCTCCAAGAACATGGATGGGCAACTCGTACACTTCGAGACGCAGGGAGAAGACAAGGTCCTGCTCGACACGGTCCGGACGGCCTGCATGGAAGGCCTGCCGCAGGAATTCGACAGGCTGGCATTTTCGCAAGGCATCGATGAGTGGATGCGGGCGGTTTATGCTTGCAACCAATATGTCGACGAACAGGCACCCTGGGCGCTGCGCAAGACCGATCCCGAGCGCATGAAAGCAGTTCTGCAAACGCTGTTCATTGCCCTGCGCGACCTCGCAATTGCCATCCAGCCCGTCATTCCGGGCAAAACGGCAGCTTTGCTCGACCAGCTTGGCGTCGCACCTGGCGAACGAAGCTATGCGGATCTCGAAGGGGAAGGGTGGTTCCCCGCGCTTGTCGAGAGCGGCTTCACCGTTGGCAAGCCAACTCCGCTCTTCCCGCGCCTCGAATTGCCGGCTGAAGAGAGCGCTTGATGCTTGTCGATAGCCATTGTCACCTCAATTACGAGGGTCTGATCGAACGACAGGGCGATGTGCTCGACAATGCGCGTGCAGCGGGCGTGACGGCCTTCCTCAACATCTCGACGCGGCAGAGCGAATGGGACGATATCGTCGCCACGGCCGAGCGCGAAGAGGATGTTTGGGCCTCGATCGGAATTCATCCACATGAGGCGGACAAGCATGCCGACCTCGGCAAGGCGGCGCTGCTGGAGGCCGCAGAGCATCCGCGCGTGATTGCCATCGGCGAGACGGGCCTCGACTATTATTACGACAAATCGGACCGCACAGTGCAGCAGGACCTGTTCCGTATGCATATTGCCGTATCGCGCGAGACCGGACTGCCCCTGATCATCCACACACGCGACGCGGACGAGGATACGGCGCAAATCCTGGCCGAAGAGATGGAGGAGGCCGCTTTCCCCGCCCTGATCCATTGCTTCACCGCCTCACCCGAATTCGGTCGCAAGGTTCTCGACCTGGGCCTGACGATCTCGCTCTCAGGAATTGTGACCTTCAAGAATGCCCGCGAAATCCAGGAATTCGCGTCGGAGATCCCTTCGGACAGGCTGCTCGTGGAGACAGACAGCCCGTTCCTTGCACCGGTACCGCATCGGGGAAAGACGTGCGAGCCGGCTTTCGTGCGCAATACGGCGGAATTTGTCGCCAATCTGCGCGGTGAAACGCTTGAAGCACTTTCGGCCAACACGACGCGCAATTTCTACAAGCTGTTCTCCAAGGCAAAGGCGTGAAGCTGATAGTCCTCGGCTCCGGCACCTCAACGGGTGTCCCCAGGATCGGCAATGATTGGGGCGAATGCGACCCGAACGAGCCGAAAAACCGCCGCAGCAGGGTCTCGATCATCGTCGAGAACGAGGAAGGCAGGCGCGTGCTGGTGGATACTTCGACCGATCTGCGCAGCCAGCTGCTCGCGAACGAAATCGAGCGTATCGATGCGGTGTTCTGGACGCATGACCATGCCGATCATTGCCACGGCATCGACGATCTGCGCCCGCTTCGCTTCGGTCGGACTGCGCCATTGCCGGGTTTCGGATCGCGAGAGACGGTGCGCAAGCTGAAGAACCGGTTCAATTACGTATTTTCGGGCCAGTTCGGCTATCCAACGATTGTCGATATCCGCGATGTCGAAGAAATCAGGATCCATGCCGGGTTCGCCGTGGAATGGGTGGAAATGCCGCACGGACCGGTCACCAGCACCGGATTCCGCTTTGATGCAGACGACAAATCAATAGCTTATGCCACTGACTTCAGTGAAATTACCGAACAGATGGTAGAGACCTTCGAAGGTGTCGATATCCTCGTTTGCGACTGTTTGCGGCGCGAGCCACACCCAACACATGCCAGCCTAGCCATGGCGCTTGAGCTTGGAGATCGTTGTTCTGCGCGCAAGACCGTGCTGACACATCTCGACAAGAGCATGGATTACGCGACATTATCTGCCGAAACGCCGGATGACGTGCTGGTCGGCTATGACGGGATGGAGCTGGTGGCATGAGCACGCTGGCGGTGGTCTCGATCATTTCGCTGCTGGGCTGGATGGTGCTGGCGCTGGGCGCATATCGCGCGCATCGTGTGGGATTGCGCCAGACCATTGTTATGGCACTCATTTGGGGCGCCATCTTCCTGCTTGGCGTTGCGATATTCAGTGTAATAGAGATTGATTCCAACGAGATAGGACAGGAAGTTCCGACTGGCCCATCTCGCATTACTTAACATAATATATATTATCATCGCGATATGTCTGAGCAAATCAATCGCCTCCTCGCCATCATGGCCCGCCTCCGTGATCCGGAAAACGGTTGCGAATGGGATATCGCGCAGAACTTCAAGACGATAGCGCCGTACACGATCGAGGAAGCCTACGAAGTGGCCGACGCGATCGAGCGCAATGACATGGACGAGCTGCGCGGCGAACTGGGAGACCTGCTGCTCCAGGTCGTCTTTCATGCGCGCATGGCCGAAGAAGAAGGCAATTTCGCATTCGAAGACGTCGCCAAAGCCATTTCCGACAAAATGGAAGCCAGACACCCGCATATCTTCGGCGATGAGACTGGCGTGATGACCAAGGCGCGCTGGGAAGATCTCAAGGCCGCCGAGCGGGACCACAAGGGAGCCCAGAGCGCCCTGGATGGCGTCGCGGGCGCGCTACCGGCACTCTTGCGATCCGAGAAGCTCCAAAAGCGCGCTGCGCGTGTGGGTTTCGACTGGCCAGACCAACATGGTCCGGCAGAAAAACTCCAGGAAGAACTTGGCGAACTCGCGGATGCCACGAGCGACAACGAGCGACTGATGGAAGCCGGCGACCTGCTTTTTGCAGCAGTTAATGTCGTGCGTAGCTACGGAATCGCACCAGAAGACGCGTTGCGCGCAGCAAATGCCAAATTCGAGAAACGCTTCAGGCGTATGGAAGAAATGGCAGCCGAAGCCGGTGAGGATTTCCCAAAGCTCAGCCTTGAGGAACAGGAACGCTACTGGCTACGCGCCAAGCTGGAAGAACGGGATTAGGCGCCCAAAGCCTCGAAGCGGCCGAATTCCTTTTCGGTCAGCCTGACATCGATCTCCCGCAAGGGGCCACCATCACCCTCCCCACCATCGCGATCTTCTAGGACCTCACCATGCGCATAAAGCCAGGCGATGCGCTGGCCATCCGTCACGGGAATTGAGAGCGTGTGCAGGCGCGCGCCCTTGGTGAGCACTTCACCGAGCCGCTCAAGCAAGTGCTCCACGCCGAAGCCCGTCTCGGCCGAGATCGGCAATATGTCTTCATTCTGGCTGGCAACCTGCCCAAGTTCCTCGCGCCGTTCCTCATCGAGCAGGTCCCATTTGTTCCAGACCTCAATGATCGGCATCGCGCTCTCGCCCTCCTCGCCATCGATCACATCGAGTTCCTTGAGGACATGCAGCACTTGCGCCTTCTGCACATTGCTGTCTGGATTGGCGATATCGCGAACATGCAGGATGATGTCCGCGGCCGAGACTTCTTCCAGCGTGGCGCGGAAGGCCGCGACCAGCTGCGTCGGCAGGTCCGAGATAAAACCCACCGTATCGGACAGGATCGCCTTTTCGACGCCCGGCAGGCCGATCGCCCGCATGGTCGGATCAAGCGTGGCGAAGAGCAGGTCCTCCGCCATGACCTCAGCGCCGGTGATCCGGTTGAACAGGGTCGACTTCCCAGCATTGGTGTAACCGACCAGCGCGATCACGGGCCATGGCGCCCTTCCCCGCCGCTTGCGATGCAATTCTCGGGTCTTGCGAACCTGTTCGAGCTCGCGCCGCAATTTGCCCATGCGGTTGCGGATCATCCGCCTGTCGGCCTCGATCTGCGTTTCGCCGGGACCGCCGAGGAAGCCGAAACCGCCACGTTGGCGTTCAAGGTGGGTCCAGCTACGGACAAGGCGGCTCTGCTGGTAATCGAGATGCGCCAGTTCGACCTGCAAACGACCTTCCGCCGTCGAGGCACGCTCACCGAAAATCTCGAGGATCAGGCCCGTCCGGTCGATGACCTTGCGCTTCAGCTTGTCTTCCAGGTTACGCTGCTGGATCGGCGAAAGCGCGCCATCCACGATGACAAGCTCGGCCTCGTTCAATTCGCAATCGGAAAGGATGCGCTGCACCTGGCCTTCACCGAACAGCGTGTTCGGCCGCACATCGCGGATCGGCAGGACATAGGCTTCGGCGACCACGATCCCGATGGCCAAAGCGAGGCCCTTGGCTTCTTCTAGCCGCGCATCGGGATCCTGCCCCTGGCGCTGCCCCCTGATATCCGGGCACACGACAAGCGCCCGCGCACCGCGGGTTACCTCGCCCTCGACATCTTCATTCTCGAAAATCAGGCGCTTGTGCCTTCCTTACTCGTCATCCTCGTCATCGAAATCGCCAGTCAGGTCCACATGAGTGGCCGGCTGAATCGTCGAGACGGCATGCTTGTAGGCCAATTGCACGAATCCTTCACGCTCGAGCAGCATGCAGAACAAGTCAAAGCTTGCGATCCGACCCTGGAGCATGACCCCGTTGACGAGGAACATGGTCACCTGCACCTCGGCTTCGCGGACCCGCGTCAGGAAAATGTCCTGCAACAGGCGTTGCTTGCGATTGCCCTCAGCCATCGTGCCGAACATGTCGGCATCGACCGGCTGGCTCGGCATGATGGTCGAAATTGCGTGCTTATAGACCAGTTGCGACTGACCGTCCCGGCGCAAGAGGATGGAGAAATTGTCGAACCAGGTGACGATCCCCTGCAACTTCACGCCTTTCACCAGGAACATGGTGACGGGAAGTTTTTCCTTACGCAGGTAGTTGAGGAACAGGTCCTGGAGATTGCCCGACTTGGCATTGCCGACTGCATTGCTTGCGGATTCTTGCGAGCTGGCCGCTGACCGCGGACGCGCAGACAAAGTTGACCTGGTCATATTTTGACTCCTGTTTTTGGCGACCGTCGATCGCAGTCGCATTCTGGCTCGCCGATATGACAAGTATCTGACAGCCGATTGTTCTAAATTTCCGCCCTCTCCCGGAACGTGACCATCAACGGGAGAATCAACGGGATGCAGTCTACTCCTTGTTGTCGGCCTTGTCCTCCATTTCCTTACGATCCCCCATGCCGAGGATCTTCAGCTTCCGGTGCAAGGCCGACCGTTCCATGCCGATAAACCCGGCTGTCTTGGAAATGTTTCCAGAAAAACGCCGAATCTGGATACGCAGATATTCGCGTTCGAAACTTTCTCGCGCTTCGCGCAGCGGAACACCCATCAGAGAGGATATCCCTCCTCCGCCATCTCCAGACCCGCCAGTTATCTCTTCCGGCAACATCTCGGGTCCGATCTTGCCGAACTTGTCGCGCGGCGCGAGGATCACGGTGCGTTCCACCACATTGCGCAACTGCCTGACGTTGCCCGGCCAGTCATAGGCCTGCAGCGCCGCCATCGCCTCGGGCGTTACCGAAGGCGGCTGCAGACCTTGTTCGCGCGCATATCGGGTGAAGAAATGATCGGCCAAAGAGGGGATGTCCTCGCGGCGCTCCGCCAGTGACGGGATCGCGATCGGCACGACATTGAGCCGGTAATAAAGGTCCTCGCGAAAGCGTTTCTCGGCAATTTCGGCTTCAAGATCCTTGGCCGTAGACGACACCACGCGCACATCGACACCGACTTGCCGATTGCCGCCGACACGCACGAAGCTCTGGTCTGTCAGAACGCGCAGGATCCGCGCCTGCGTGTTGAGCGGCATGTCTGCCACTTCGTCGAGGTAGAGCGTTCCGCCATCGGCCAGTTCGAGCAGGCCCGGACGCACCAGCTTGCCATCTGCTTCCTCGCCGAACAGCTCCTGTTCGAACCGCTCGGGTGTGATGCGCGCAGAATTGACGGTGACGAAGGCCTTGTCGGCGCGCGGGCTCCAGGCATGAAGCAGCCTTGCGGCAACTTCCTTGCCCGCGCCGTTGGGTCCGCTGATCAACACACGGCTGCCGGTATTGGCGACACGCTTCAGCGTGGCGCGGACCTGGTTGATGGCATTCGAGTTTCCGGTGAACTCGTCATGCGCAACAAAGCCTTCGCGCAGGCGTGCATTTTCGCGGCGCAGACGTTCCGTTTCGGTCGCCCGTTCGACGAGGTGAAGCAGGCGCTCTGCCTCGAAAGGCTTTTCGATGAAGTCCATGGCACCGCGGCTGACGGCGGAAACGGCGGTGTCGATATTGCCGTGGCCGGAAAAAATGATCACCGGCAGTTCGGGCTCGCGCGCCTTGATCGCATCGAGTACTTCGAGCCCGTCCATCGGGCTGCCGTGGAGCCAGACATCGAGCAGGACGAGGCTCGGACGGCGCTCGTCGACTTCGGCGATGGCAGACTTGCTGTCACCCGCCGTTCGACATTCATAACCCTCATCGGACAAGACGCCCGCAACCAGTTCGCGAATGTCCTTTTCGTCGTCCACCACAAGGATGTCGAGCGCCATTACATTTTCTCCTTACGCGTCATTCGCGTCATTCCGCAGCCTCGCTATCGCTACCGCTTTCCATCGGACGGAAGGCGAACTGCATGCTCGCAACCGTTCCGCCATCGGGATCGGGCGTGAAGGTCAATTCGCCGCCATGTTCCTCGACAATCTTCTTGACGATGGCGAGACCAAGTCCGGTGCCCTTCTCACGGGTCGTGACATAGGGCTCCATAATGTTCTCATGGCTGCCGGGCAGACCGATACCGTTGTCGCGCACGATCACGCGCAGGTACGGCCCTTGCTCTTCAACGCTTACCGCCACCTTGCCGCGATAATCTGGTTCGGCATCCCTGTGCTTTGCGTCGATCGCCTCGGCCGCGTTCTTGAGCACATTGGTCATCGCCTGTCCGAACTGATGACGGTCGCATTCGACCGGCCCGATCCCCTCCCCCGCCTCGAAGCTATAGGTGATTTCGGGATGGGCAACTTCCTGGAGGAACAGGGCCTGACGCACCAGATCGACCGCATCCTCGGAGCGGAAGACCGGCTTGGGCAGGCGCGCGAAGGAGGAGAATTCGTCGACCATCTTCCTCAGGTCGCCGACCTGGCGGATGATGGTGCCGGTGAGCTCGTCAAACAGTTCGGCATCGGATTCGATCTGCTTACCGTAGCGACGCTTGAGCCGCTCTGTCGCCAGCTGGATCGGCGTGAGAGGGTTCTTGATTTCGTGCGCAATGCGCCGCGCAACGTCCGACCAGGCGGCCTGGCGCTGATCGAGCAATTGCCGGGTAATGTCTTCAAAGGTGATGACATAGCCTTCGGTGGCAGGCGAAAGCTTCACCGCCAGCGTCAGCAATTCACCATCCTTGCTGTACTGAACCAGGCCGTTGCTCGCACCGTTCTGCACCAGTGTCGCGATCTCCGGTGCGATCTCTTCCAGCTTGAGCCCGACAGGCGTCGGTCCGGCTCCGTCTAGCAGGAGATCCTGCGCGGAGCTGTTCATCAGCTGCACCTCACCCTCGGCATTGATCGAGATGATCCCGGCCGTGATCGATTGCAGCACCGCCTCGATAAAGGCACGCCTTTCGCCCAGCTGCCGGTTGGCGCCGATTAGCGCGTCGGTCTGCCTTTCAATCTGCGAAGACATGCGGTTGAAGGCCCGATTGAGCAGGCCGATTTCGTCCGGCCCGGTCCGGCCGGCAACGCGCATGGAGTAGTTGCCACTACCGATTTCGCGCGCCGCAGCCGCCAGCTCCGCCAAGGGCTTTACCTGCCTGTCGGCGAAACGCAGGGCGGCCCAGACTGCCAGGCTTACAAGCGCGAGCGCCACGGCAAACAGCGCAAGGTTGAAGCGCAATTGAAGAACGCGCGCGCGCTCTGTCAAAGCCGCATAGGAATCGACCACGCTTTGCGCCCGTTCCCATTGGTTGAGTGCCTCGGGTAGCGTATCGCGGGTGATGTACAGGAACAGTCCGGCATCGCGATCCAGTGGAGTCACGGCCTCGATCCGTTCGGCACTTGCCCTGACAACAACGTCCTGGCCACCCATCAGGCTGGCCACCATTTCTTCGGTCACGCGATCGACAGCATCATATTCTTCGGGAGCCGCAAACGCGACGGTGCGCAACTCGCCATCGGAGGCGAGTTGGAGGATCGCACTTCCGCTCAGCTCACGCGAATAGACCTGCAGGAAATACTGGTCCTCGAAGCGCGGCGATTGCATGGGTATGCTTTGCAGGACGAAACGCACGTCGCTCGCCATGGCA
The DNA here is from genome assembly GCA_913056125.1 of uncultured Altererythrobacter sp. Taxonomy (GTDB): domain Bacteria; phylum Pseudomonadota; class Alphaproteobacteria; order Sphingomonadales; family Sphingomonadaceae; genus Alteraurantiacibacter. The sequence continues at coordinate 256,218 of CAJXNC010000002.1, read as the reverse complement.
ACAGCTTCCTGCCCGACTTCGCGCTGGTTCTCGTCATAATAGCCACGCGCCAACGAGTTCGCGTTCTCCAGGATGCCGCGTTGCTGGTCGGAGAACCAGAATTCGACGCCCGACTGAAAGAGTATGGACGCGAAGACGGCCACAAACAGCGTCGGCACCGCTGCGATTAGCGAGAAGAAGAATACAAGGTTCACATGCAGGCGGGCCGAGGTGCCCCCTGCCCGGCGAATGGCAATGCGCCGGCCCCATAGGACAATCAGTCCCAGAGCAGGGATCAGCGTACCAATGAGCATCGCCGCCGCCTGCGCCGAGGGGACGAGCTCGCCCGGATCGGTCATGCTGGCAAGCGAAAGATAGGAGACGAAAAGCATCACCGCGAGAGCGATGGCGCAGAGAATCTCCAGCCACATGAACAAGTTGACGTGACGTGCCGTGACCTGTGCGCGGCGCCACCAGCGGGGCAACCGCCGCGAGGTGCTTGTTGAAGCGGAAGATGGCAGGTCGGCGTCAGTCACGTTGCATGGTTACAACGCCCCTGTTGCCGATTTGCAAGACCTTTATGATGACAATCCCTGTTTAGCCTTCCCGGTTGAAGCGATCGGGGTCGATTTCCAGTTCCGAGAGGCGCTTTCGCAAGGTGTTGCGATTGATGCCGAGCACTTGCGCAGCGCGCAGCTGGTTGCCGCCAGTCTTGGTCAGCGCATGTTCGAACAGTGGCTTCTCAAGAACTGCAAGCGCGCCGTGATAGAGATCGCCTTCCGCCAAGTCGGCCGTATCGAGCCAATCGGAGATGGCCTCTCCGATATCACTGTGAATCGGGCCGACCGCTTCTGCGGCCGTAGTGTCGAGCAGGGCAGAAACCGCTGCGGCGTCGATCTCCTCTTCACGCGCCAGCAGGGCGGCACGGAACATGAAATTGCGTAGTTCGCGGACATTGCCGCGCCAGGACTGACAGGCAAGAAGCTCTGCAGCATCGCGTGAAAGCCGACGCTGCGGCAGGCCTTCCTTGGATGCGCGGCGCAGGAAATGGCGGGCCAGCGCCTCGATATCGTCGCGCCTGTCGCGCAACGGGGGAAGCCTGATAGGAACCACGTTGAGGCGGTAGTAGAGGTCTTCGCGGAACAGCCCATCCGCGATCATCGGCTCGAGATTGCGATTGGTCGCAGCGACAATGCGGACATCGACAGCGATTTCCTGATCCCCGCCAACACGGCGAATCCTGCCCGACTGCAACGCGCGCAGCAGGCGCGTTTGCGCCTCGGGCGGCATGTCTCCGATTTCGTCGAGGAACAAGGTTCCGCCCGACGCCTGCTCGAACTTGCCGATGTTGCGGCTGGTCGCCCCGGTGAAAGCGCCCTTCTCATGGCCGAACAGTTCGCTTTCGATCAGTTCGCGCGGAATGGCGGCGGTATTCACTGCCACAAAGGGACCTGAGCTGCGTGAGCCAAGCTGATGGATCGCCTCCGCGACCAGTTCCTTGCCGGTACCGGACTCGCCGAGGATCAGCACGGTCAGATCGTTGCGCAGGACCCGCGTGATCATGCGGTAGACTTCCTGCATGGGCTGGCTTCGGCCAATCAGCGGCAGGCCCTCTCCAGGGTCGCCCTCCCCCTCGCCCGGCTCGTCGCGCGAGGAAGCAGCCTGGATCGCCGCCTTTACCAATTCATCCAGGTCGAACGGCTTGGGGAAATACTCGAACGCTCCGGTATCGGTCGCGCGAACGGCAGTATCGAGTGTGTTCTGCGCCGACAGGATGATGACGGGCATCTTGGGATATTGCTCATGCACCTTGCCAAGCGTCTCGATCCCGTCGCCATCGAGCAAGATCACGTCGGTGAGCATCACGTCATATTCATTCTGCATGAGCAGACGGTCGCGATCGGCGATCTTGTCGCAGCGATCGACGGTGAATGCCTCATCTTCCAGAGCCGCCATGATGACCATGGCAATAGAGGCGTCGTCCTCCACCAGCAGTGCGCGTCTCGACATGAGTCTCCCTTATTTCGCCATCGGCAGGTGCACGCGGAAATGCGTCCACCCGTTCGCGTCATCCCGTTCGTGACTGATCCGTCCATCCATGTCGCGCACCAGCTTCTGCACCAGCGCAAGGCCAAGACCCTGCCCGTTCGGCTTGCTCGACACGAAGGGTTCGAAAATATGCTCCTGCACAGCGGGATCGATGCCCGGACCGTTATCGCTTATCTGGATCTCGATCGGCAACTTCACCGGGCGGCCCAGCCTGATAACATTCATCACCAGCCCGCTGACGAAGCGCGTGCGTACGATTACCTGCGGCTGCGTTCGCCCGGCACAGGCATCACGCGCATTGGAAATCAAGTTTATGAGGACCTGCACCAGCGCGCCTTCATTGGCGATGACATTTGGCAGCGAGGGATCGAACTCCTCGCGTAGGTAGAATTCGCCCTTGGAAGCCGCTTTTACGGTATCGATGGCCCGGTGGATTGCCTCATGCAGGTTGAGCGGCCCGACCGGCTCCGCCTTTTCGCGGCCAAGCCGTTGCATCCGGTCGATCAGCTGGGCAATGCGGTCAACCTGGTCGGCGATCAGGTTGGTGAGGTCGCGATCTTTTTCCTCAAGCTTGCGGGAAAGCAGCTGCGCGGCACCGCGGATCGCCGCAAGCGGATTCTTGATTTCGTGCGCCAGCACCGCCGGACCGCGCAGGCTGGCCCTGCGATCCTCATCCCCGAAGCGTTCGCCCTGCCCCGAATCCGAGAGCGTCACCACGCGCCAGCCCGGATGCGATTGCATGGTAGAAATGGTCAGGTTGACGGAGACTCGCTTGTCTTTGACCTGCAGGCTCAGACCGCGAGCAATCAATTGAGCGTCGCCAGAACGCAGACGGTCGGCGATACCCTCCTCCCCGAAATCGAGGACTTCGAGCAGGTCCTCGCCAAGAAGTCGGCGGGATGACTTGCCGATCAGGCTCTCGGCCGCCGGATTGACCGATCTTATCGTGAGGTCCGGCCCGACCAGAACCAGGCCGAAGGTAAGGCCTGAAATCTGGTCCTGTGCCGCCGGATAATCCTCGAGGATCTCGTTCACGCGGCGCGGCGCCTCAGGAAAGGTTCGTAAAATCGCTCGATTTCACCCAGCACTTGCTGAGGATCGTCAATGAAATTGGCCTTGTTGCGGAACTCGGCCGAGCCATGCATGCCCTTGGTGTACCAGCCCAGGTGTTTGCGAGCGATCTTGACCCCGACATTGCTGCCATAATGTTCGAGCATCGCATGGTAATGCTCTGTCAGGACTCGATATTGTTCATCGAATGAGGGCGTTTCGAGCTTCTCACCCGTGCGCCACCAATGCATCACCTGGCCAAGCAACCACGGCTTGCCATAGGCACCGCGTCCGATCATCACGCCATCAGCGCCGGACTGTTCCAGGGCCATGGCTGCATCCTCGATCCCGCAGATATCGCCATTGACGACGACCGGGATCGACACGGCCTCCTTCACCTTGCGCACGAAGCTCCAGTCTGCCGAACCCTTGTACATCTGGTTGCGGGTGCGGCCGTGGACGGTGATCATCTTCACGCCGAGGTCCTCGGCAATGCGCGAGAGCTCGGGCGCGTTGAGGCTTGCATGGTCCCAGCCCATGCGCATCTTCACCGTTACCGGCACCGAAACCGCCTTGACCGTCGCTTCCATGAGCTTCGTGGCGAGCGGCACCTCACGCATCAATGCGGAGCCGGCATATTGCCCTACCACCTTACGCACTGGACAACCGAAATTGATGTCGATGATCGCTGCGCCATTGCCTTCCTGCAGCTTGGCCGCTTCGGCCATGCTCTCAGGGTCGCAACCGACCAGCTGCATGGATACCGGATCCTCGATCGGCGCCCATTCGGCCTTCTGGACAGACTGTCGGGTTTCGCGAACGGCCGCCTCGCTGGCGATCATCTCGGTCACGTTGAGGCCGGAGCCATAACGCCGCACAAGCTCCCGGAACGGCCTGTCGGTCACGCCCGTCATGGGCGCGAGCACGACCGGGCAGTCGATCCGCACCGGACCGACCTCGATCGGCTTCATGGCCGGCGGGGTAGGAAGAGACGATTTTTCCATGCTGTGCCTAAATAATAGGCAGCGCATAGTGGATTGCGACCCCGCCTGCAAGTCGCTAGCGCCCCATGCGCATGACGGACGTTCCTGCATCCTCCCGACCTACGCTGGCAGCGGTGATTGTTGCCGCTGGCAAGGGGTTGCGCGCGGATCAGCCCCTCCCCAAGCAATTTGCCAACTGGCGGGGCAAGCCGGTGCTGCGCCATGCGGCGGATAGCTTGAAGGCGGCGGGGGTAAGCCGGCTGTGTGTCGTTATTCCCGAAGGCGCCGGTGATCTGGTTGAGGAGATGCTTGCGGGGCTCGAGCAAGTCGTGCTCGTTACCGGCGGAGCTTCGAGGCAGGATTCTGTTCGCGAAGGTCTTGAGGCGTTGGAAGGCGCATCACCCGATCTCGTCCTGATCCACGATGCCGCGCGGCCCGACTGCCCCGCAGAAGTGGTCGACAGGCTCGTGAGCGCCCTCGCCTCCTCCCCGGCGGCAATTCCAGTCCTGCCAGTGGTCGACTCCATGATCGAGACTGACGGGACACTGTTGCGGGCCAAGGCGGATCGCGACGCCTTGCGCCGCGTGCAGACCCCGCAAGCCTTCCGTTTTGCCGATATCCTGGCGGCACACCGCGCTTGGCAAGGACCGAGCGATGCCGGGGACGATGCGCAGGTGGCCCAAGCGGCCGGACTGGAAGTCTCTCTTGTCGATGGGGATGAAAGACTTCACAAGCTCACCTTCGCGGAGGACTTTCGCGACAATCTCGGGCAAGGTTGCACCATGATCAGGGTCGGAACCGGATATGACGTGCATCGCCTTGCTGCCGGGGAAGAACTCTGGCTGTGCGGAGTGCTGGTCGAGCACGACAAGGGCCTGTCAGGACATAGCGATGCCGACGTGGCTCTGCATGCTGTGGTCGATGCGGTGCTCGGCGCGGCAGGCGAAGGCGATATCGGCCAGCATTTTCCGCCCAGCGATCCGAAATGGAAGGGCGCGCCCTCCTCGCGCTTCGTTGAGCATGCTGTCTCGCTTGCAGCGGCCAAGGGCCTCACCGTTGGCAATGTAGACCTGACGCTGATCTGCGAGGCGCCCAAGATCGGGCCATATCGGGATCGCATGAAGGTGCAGCTTGCCGGGTTGCTGGGGGTTCACATAGACTCGGTCAATATCAAGGCCACCACTACCGAGCGGCTTGGCTTTACCGGCCGCAAGGAAGGCATCGCAGCGCAGGCTGTCGCCACGCTAGTCGCGAACCAATGAACGGAGCCGCATCATGAAGAAGCTGATCGCCTGTCTTGCCCTGGGAACGGTGGCCATTTCCCAGCCAGCAATGGCACAGAATCTCGACCTCGACCTGACCGAGGAGGAATGGACCAACCTCGCCCGCTACGCCATGCCGGGCGCCTTTCGCGGTTTGCAGCGGGGCTGCGGCTCCCAGCTTCCCGATGATGCCTATATTCATGCCCAGGGAAGCGAATTACTGACGCGCCTCGAGGCTTCGGCCCTCGGCACTCAGGATATGGCGATCGATGCGTTCATGAAGGTCGCCCCGACCAATGACCAGGGGATGAAAGAGGTTCTCGGCGCCATGCCGCCCGAAACACTGGGGCCCTTCCTCAACGAAATGGTTGCCGGGATGGTCGCCTCGCAGATCAAGCCCGATCAGTGCGTCACCGCAGACCGCGTTCTTGCCCTGCTCGACCCGCTACCAGCGGAAAATCTTGCCGCACTTGTCGGCGTGATTGTGGTCGAAGTGCAGAAAGGCGATGCGGAACAAGCGCCAGCGGAAGTGCAGACAGAGGTCGAATAGTGCAAAGCGTTCTCCCCAATGAAGTTGTCGACCTCGCCCGCCGCGTGGTCGATGAAAACAAGGCAGCGGGCCGCAAGATTGCGCTGGCGGAAAGTTGCACTGGTGGCCTCGTTGCCGCCGCAATAACAGAAATTCCGGGCAGTTCAGCGGTGCTCGACCGCTCTTACGTCACCTATTCGAACGAGGCCAAGATCGACTGCCTCGGCGTCTCCAGCGAGATCATCGAAACTTTCGGTGCCGTCTCTGTGGCCTGCGTCTACGCCATGGCGCAGGGCGCGCTGGAAAGCTGCGATGCGGATATTGCCGTAGCGATCAGCGGCATTGCCGGGCCGGAAGGCGGGAGCGAGGAAAAACCTGTCGGCACGGTGGTCTTTGCCCGGCTTGAGCGCGGGAAGGAAAAGCCCGAAGCGGAAAACCAGCTCTTCGATGCGCGCGAACGCGGCGATGTGCGGCTTCAGGCGACGCTTTGCGCGCTGGAATTGCTGCTGCCGTAAAGCTCTTCAGCCCGCGTTTCGAACGCGGCGACCATCTTGCGGAATGCGCGGTCGATATATTGCCCGGCCAAGGCCTCGAACATCATGTTCTTGAAGCTGAAATCGACGCTGAAGAACAGCTCGCAGCCGCCATCTTCGGTCGGCGTGAAGGTCCACAGATTGTCCAGATCGCGCAGCGGCCCGTCGATATAGTGCACTCGCACCATGTTCGGCCGTTCCTTTTCCACTTTTGAGGTGAACTTCTCGCGCAGAGCCTTGAAGCCGACCAGCATGTCCGCGGTCAGGCCTGTTTCGGTATTGTCACGTACGCGCGTCGCCACCACCCAGGGCAGGAATTCCGGGTACTTGCCGACATCGGCGACGATGTCGAACAACTGCTCCGCCGAATAGGGAAGCGTCCTTGTCTCGCGAATGGAGGGCATCAGGCTTGCTGTTTCCTGATACGCTCCTCCCGAGCAGCCTTCATCTCCGCAAAGTCCTCACCCGCATGGTAGCTCGATCGGGTCAGTGGGCTGGAGGCGACCTGCAGGAAACCCTTGGCCCGCGCCACCGCGCCATAGGCATCGAAGACCTGCGGGGTTACGAAGTCTTCCACTTTCGCATGCTTTGGCGTGGGCTGGAGATATTGCCCCATGGTCAGGAAATCGACTTCGGCGCTGCGCATGTCGTCCATCACCTGGTGGACTTCCAGCCGCTGCTCACCAAGGCCAAGCATGATGCCCGACTTGGTGAAAATCAGCGGGTCGTGGCGCTTGACCTCTTCAAGCAGGCGCAGCGACGCGTAATAGCGCGCGCCAGGGCGGATGGTCGGGTAAAGCCGCGGAACCGTTTCGAGATTGTGATTGTAAACGTCCGGGCCCGCTATGCAGATGGCTTCAACCGCTTCGCGCATTTTGCCGCGAAAATCGGGCGTCAGGATCTCGATCGTGGTGTCGGGCGTGGTGCGACGCAAAGCCTCGATCACCTTGACGAACTGCCCCGCCCCGCCATCGGGAAGGTCGTCACGGTCGACCGAAGTGATGACGATATGCTCCAGCCCCAACTTGGCAGCCGCAGTCGCCACATGCTCGGGCTCGAGCGGATCGACAATGCGCGGCATGCCGGTCTTGACGTTGCAGAAGGCACAGGCGCGCGTACACACATCGCCCAGGATCATCACGGTGGCGTGTTTCTTGGTCCAGCACTCCCCGATATTGGGACAGGCTGCTTCCTCGCACACCGTGTTGAGACCCAGATCACGCATTAGCTGGCGCGTGGACTGGTAGCCCTTGCTGACGGGCGCCTTCACCCTGATCCAGTCGGGCTTGCGCAGGCGGCCTTCCGGCTTGGACGTTTCCGGAGCGGAGGATAGGTCGTTCATGCTGGCCCACTTAGTGAACACCCATGCCAGTGGCAATGGCCCTGACCCTCGGCATGGACCAAGGAACAGGCTTGCCTCAACTTGTGACACGCGGCAGATGAACCCACATGATCGAGCCTACTCCCGAACTTTCCGAACTCCTTTCCGGCTATCACCGCTTTCGTGAGGTAGGCTGGAAACCTGAGCGCGAACGCTGGGCGACGCTCAAGGAAGGCCAGCAACCGCGGGTCATGGTGATTTCCTGTTCGGACAGCCGGGTCGATCCCTCGCAGATATTCGACGTTAATCCGGGCGAACTTTTCGTCGTCCGAAATGTCGCCGCGCTGGTCCCGCCTTTCGAGACCACACCGGGCCATCATGGAGTCTCGGCAGCGCTCGAATTTGCTGTTCAGGTTCTCAAGGTTCGCGAGATCATGGTCATGGGCCACGGCCTGTGCGGTGGCTGCCAGGCCGCACTAACCAAGAGCATGGAAGGTGCCGAACCCGGCCGGGGTGGCTTCGTGCATGACTGGATTTCACTTCTCGACAAGGCGCGGGATGAAGTCGCCGCCCAACACGGCACCGAAGGGCGCAAAGCGGAACGTGCGATGGAAATGGCCGGCGTGAAGGTCAGCCTGGAAAACCTGCGGACTTTCCCCTGCGTCCAGGCGAAGGAAGCCAGGGGCGCCCTCACCCTGCGCGGGGCCTTCTTCGCCATTTCCGATGGCGTCCTGCACCTGCTTGACGAAAAGACCGGGAAGTTCGCGCCCGCTTGAGCGCTTGCGACTTTGCCGCGGCAGGGCCATGTAGCTTGCCATGCCGGAACAAGTTCTCAAGAATATCGCCCTGCTGATCGATGCCGACAATGCCAGCCATGCCGGGATCGACCCGGTACTGACAGTGCTGGCAGAGCTGGGGCAAGTGAATATCCGCCGCGCTTACGGCAATTGGGCCAAGCCCGCGCTCAGCAACTGGAACAAGATCACCCACCGCTTCGGCCTGCAGCCCATGCAGCAATTCGACCTCACCAAGGGCAAGAACGCCACCGACATGGCGATGACCATCGACGCCATCGACCTGCTTTACGATGGCAAGGTGGACGGCTTCGGGATCATGAGTTCGGACAGCGATTTCACCCCGCTGGTCACGCGGCTGCGGCAGGACGGACTGATCGTCTACGGCTTCGGCATGGCCAAGGCGCCCGAGGCCTTCAAGACCGCCTGCACCCGTTTCATCGATGTCGAACAGCTGATCCGCACCCATGCCGCCGACGATACCAGGGCGCAGAGCGGCAGCCCGCTTGACCCCGAACTGATCGACCTGCTGGGAGCAGCGTGGAAAGCATCGAGCCGCGACGACGAAGGCTTTGCGCGGCTACACGAGGTCGGCCAGATCGCCGGCAATCGTTCAAGCTTCGATGTCCGCAATTACGGCTTCAAGCGCCTGTCCGACCTGATGCGTGCGGCAAGCGACCATTTCCTGATGGAACGGCGCGACGACAAGCAGCTTTACGTCAAGCGCCTTCGCTGATCACCAAGAGCTGATTACACGCCGCATTGCGCGGTACCCACCCCATCGTAGACCACGCGGTCCCAACGGTCGCGCAGGCTGATGGAACCCTCGTAGTCCATCGTTTCCATGCCTGACTGCTCACCATCGCCGGCAACTTCGAGGCGCAGCGAGTATTCGGTGCCATTGTAAAGCGAGCGCGTACCGTAGGGCAGTTCGCGCGCGCCGGGATCGGCGGCGAAGCGGATCACCTCGCCATCCACCTTCATGAAGGCATCGGCTTGCCGCGCGATAACGCGCGCACCCAGGCTGGTTCCGGGCGCATAGGCACAGGAAGCGCCGAACATGTCGTGCTTCTCGATATCGGGAAACAGGATCGGTTCAGGTACCACTTCGCGCAGCGGAGGTTCGGAGCCATTGACCGCCTCTACATCGGCAATGGCCTGCTCCTCGATCATCTCCTGCTCACCTTCATCGACCTGCTGCCCGCAAGCGGTGCAGGCTAGTGCCAACAGTGCCACCGCAAAACGCATCAATGCCTCCCGAAAAGCTTTTCGACATCTTCCATGGACAGCTTCACCCAGGTCGGACGGCCATGATTGCATTGGCCGGAGCGCGGCGTGTTCTCCATGTCGCGCAGCAGGGCATTCATCTCGGTCACATTGAGTGTACGCCCGGCCCTTACCGATCCGTGACAGGCCATGGTTGCCAGCACATATTCGATCTTCTCGCCCAGCAGCAGGCTCTCGCCATGCTTTGCGATGTCATCGGCAAGATCGGTCAGCAGCGCTTTGGGGTCGGCCTTCTTGAGGGATGCGGGCATGGCGCGCACGAGCATGGCAGCCGGGCCGAAACGTTCGATCATGAGGCCCAGCTCGGCGAAGCGCTCGGCCTGCTGTTCGAGCCGGTCGCATGACGGTTCGTCCAGCTCCACCACTTCGGGCATGAGCAAGGCCTGGCTTGCGGCTACCTTGTCCCCAGCCCCCGCCGCCCGAAGCCGTTCCAGCGTCAAACGCTCATGCGCGGCATGCTGGTCCACGATGACGAGGCCGTCTGACGCTTCTGCCACGATGTAAGTGTTGGCGATCTGCCCGCGCGCGATCCCAAGCGGGAATTCCTCCGCATTGTCGGGCAGGTCTTCCGCCACTTCCGCGCGGCCCTGCAATGGGGCCAGAACCTTTGTCTCCCCTCCCTGCCATGGCTGCGCCGGTTCGCTCACACTCGATAGGGACCCCGGCGAAGGCATAGTCCAGTCGCGTCCCTGGAAGATCGAGCGCATCACCGCGCCTGCCTCCTCGCCCTGCTGCGCAGGAGCACGTGGCTCTGCCTGCCAGCGCGACATGGCGCCGGCATCGGGCATTTGCGCGCTGCGCCTGTCGCCGGTCGATAACGCCTTTCGCAGACCCGAAACGATGAAACCGCGCACGCCCGCAGCGTCGCGAAAGCGCACCTCGGTCTTGGCCGGATGGACGTTCACATCGACATCTTCGTGCGGAATCTCGAGGAACAGGGCCAGCACTGCATGTCTGTCGCGCGCGAGCATGTCGGCATAGGCTCCGCGCACAGCACCTGTCAGCAGGCGGTCCTTCACCGGGCGGCCATTGACGAAAAGATATTGGTGATCGGCAACGCCGCGATTGTAGGTCGGCAGGCCAGCGAGGCCCGTCAGCCGCATCGAGCCGCCATCGATAGGACGCTCCAGATCAATGGAGACCCCATTGTCCTTGAGTTCGCGCGCCACAATCTGCGCAACGCGCGCCTCGAGTTCCTGGCCCGGCTGCAGCGCGAATATTCGCCGCTCGCCATGATCGAGCGTGAAGCCGATATCGGGCCGTGCCATGGCGAGCCGCCGTACTACTTCGAGGCAGGCAGCATACTCACTGCGCGGCGTGCGCAGGAATTTCCGCCTGGCGGGCACCTTGGCGAAGAGGCCTTCCATCCGCACGCGCGTTCCGGGCGGCAGCGCAGCTGGCCCTTCTTCGACGATCTGACCATGATCGACAACACGCCACCAGCCCTGCTCCGCATCTCGCGGCCTGCTTTCGAGCGAAAGGCGGGCCACGCTGGCAATGCTCGGCAAAGCCTCTCCACGAAAGCCAAGCGTCGCCACTTTCTCGATTGCCTCGTCGGGCAGTTTGGACGTTGCGTGACGCTCGAGCGCGAGCGCCATTTCTGCCGGATCCATACCGCAACCATCGTCGGTCACTTCGATCCGCGAAAGCCCGCCTTCGACAAGTGAAACGGCAATCCGCGTCGCACCGGAATCGATGGCGTTCTCCACCAGCTCCTTCAACGCAGAGGCGGGACGTTCGACGACTTCGCCAGCGGCAATACGGTTAACCAGGTTTTCAGGAAGGCGGCGGATTTGCGGCATTTTGCGAGCCTAGCGCCGGGCAATGCAAAATTCGAGCCGAGCGGTGAAAAACACGTGCCTTTTCGACACAAAATTTTGGCCTTTCGGCGCTGGTCGCGCTAGAGAGCGGCTCTTCCACCGCATTAGCGCCGCCTTAAGGTTGATCTGGAATGACCTATGCGCGGTAAGACACGGAATATTCGATGGGTTCTTTCTTTTCAAATTTCTTCAAGTTCGGCTCCCAGAACATGGCTATCGACCTGGGGACCGCCAATACGCTGGTCTACGTCCAGGATCGCGGCATTGTTCTCAACGAACCGTCGGTCGTGGCGATCGAAACGCTCAACGGAATCAAGCGGGTCAAGGCCGTTGGTGACGATGCCAAGCTGATGATGGGCAAGACCCCGGATTCGATCGAGGCTATCCGCCCGCTGCGCGATGGCGTGATTGCCGACATCGAAATCGCCGAAGAGATGATCAAGCATTTCATCCGCAAGGTCCACGGCAAGAAGAACCTGCTGCGCTATCCCGAAATCGTGATCTGCGTGCCCTCGGGCGCGACCTCGGTCGAAAAGCGCGCCATTCGCGATGCCGCCAGCAATGCCGGCGCTTCGGAAGTCTACCTCATTCTCGAGCCCATGGCGGCGGCCATCGGTGCCGACATGCCGGTGACCGAACCGGTCGGCTCCATGGTGGTCGATATCGGCGGCGGCACCACCGAAGTGGCCGTGCTCTCGCTGCGCGGCCTTGCCTACACCACCAGTGTGCGCACGGGCGGCGACAAGATGGATGAAGCGATCGTCTCCTATGTCCGCCGCCACCACAACCTGCTGATCGGTGACGCCACGGCCGAGCGTATCAAGCAGCAATATGGCATCGCCGTCGTCCCAGAGGACGGCGTAGGCGAAATCATCACCATCAAGGGCCGCGACCTCGTCAACGGCGTGCCCAAGGAAATCACGATCAACCAGGCGCATATCGCAGAAGCCCTTTCCGAGCCGATTGGCGCCATCGTCGAAGGCGTGCGCATCGCGCTGGAAAACACCGCGCCCGAACTGGCAGCCGACATCGTTGACCAGGGCATCGTGCTCACCGGCGGCGGCGCGCTGATCCAGGGCCTGGACGATCACCTCAAGGAAGAGACCGGACTGCCGGTCAGCATCGCCGAAGATCCGCTCTCCTGCGTCGCCATGGGCACCGGACGCGCCATGGAAGATCCGATCTATCGCGGCGTCTTGATGACCCAGTAATTTCCGGACAAGCAGGGAGGACAGGGCGGTTATGGCACCGCCAGCGCATAGATCGGGTTCCAACAAGCGGGCGCAGCTGGGGCTGTTCGCCGGCTACGTGATCGCCGGGACCGGAGCGCTGATCGGAGCCGCCCTGCTGATGATTTCCCTGTGGCGCCCGGAAACCTTCCAGGGCCTGCGCAGCATGGCAAGCGACCTGACCGCCCCGGCGGGACAGGCGGGCGCTGCCGGCAGGGTCGAATCCCGCAGCATTTTCGAGGCCATTGCCGGCTATTACGATGCCGGCAGCCGCAATGCCGAGCTTGAACGAGAGATCGCCGTGGCCCGCGTCCGGCTCGCGGAAGCAGAAGCGCTCGAACAAGAGAACGAGCGGCTCAAGGCAGTCCTCGAACTCGCGTCGGGAGACGCGGAAACCGTTACCACTGCAAGGCTGATCGGATCGACATCGTCCAGCACCAGGCGCTTCGCCTATCTTTCGGCCGGTAGCGCCGAGGGAGTGAAGGTCGGTATGCCTGTGACCTCCCCCATGGGACTTGTCGGTCGCGTACTCGAAACGGGCGCCAGTTCCTCGCGTGTCCTGCTGTTGACCGATCAGGAAAGCATGGTCCCGGTGCGCCGGGCGAGCGACGACGTAATCGCCTTTGCCGAGGGCCGAGCCGACGGTTCTCTGCGCCTGCGGTTGATCAACCTCGGCATCAATCCACTTGAGGAAGGCGACGTCTTTGTCACTTCCGGAGCAGGCGGCCTGTTCCGCCCCGGCATCGCGGTGGCCGTGGTGACCGAGATCACGGAGGATGGTGGCATCGCCCAACTGCTTAGCAATCCGGCAGCCACCGACATCGTGATCGTTGAGCCGATCTGGCAGGAGCGCGTGCTCCAGGCGATGCAGGAACCGGTGCTGGCCGACCCCTCGGCCGATTGATGGAGCGCCTCAACCCGCAATCCCGACGTGATGCTTATGGCAGCAAGATCAACCGGGACCATTCTCCCGTCCTGGTCTATGGCGTGCCCTGGCTTTCCATCCTGCTAGGTTCGATGACACCGCTCCTGCCGATCATCGCCCCGGCACCGGTCGTTCCGCCCTTCGCACTGATGATCATGCTCGCCTGGCGCGTGTTGCGGCCTGGCCTGCTGCCGCTATGGGCCGGCTTCCCGCTCGGCCTGTTCGACGATCTCTTCTCGGGCCAGCCCTTCGGCAGCGCCATTCTGCTTTTTTCGTTGACCCTGATTGCGCTCGAGCTCATCGATCTGCGGTTTCCGTGGCGCGTCTTTTGGCAGGACTGGCTGACGTCGGCCCTGATCATCGCAATCTACCTTGTCGCCGCAGCATTGCTCTCGGGCACTCCAGTCGGGCTCCTGCATGCCAGCGTAATCCTGCCGCAGCTCTTGCTCTCCATCGCGCTCTTCCCCATTTTCACGCGCATGGTTGCCCTGCTCGACCGGCTTCGCCTGTTACGCGTCCGCAGGCTGGGGTGAGACATGGATAAACATGTCACCTCCAGCGCGATGCGCCAGACCTTCGACCGACGCACTTTCGTTGTCGGCGCGGTCCAGGGCGGAATCGGCCTGCTGCTGGCTGCACGCATGGGTTACATCGCCGTTGCCGAGAACGAGAAGTACCGGGTCGAGGCGGAAAGCAATCGCGTCAACCTGACGCTGATCCCACCGCGGCGCGGCTGGATTCTCGACCGCGATGGATCGCCACTTGCCTCAAACCGCGCGGATTTCCGCGTCGATATCGTTCCCGAACGGTTGAACGATGTCGATGGGACGGTGGAGATGCTTTCCAACCTGCTCGATTTCGATGCGGCCGAGAAGCAGGACTTACGCGACAAGATTACGGACAGTGCGGGCTTCCAGGTCGTGCCCGTTGCGAGCGGGCTTGCTTTCGAGAAGTTCGCCGCAGTCAGCGTGAGGCTGCCGGAAATGCCCGGCGTCATCCCGCAGCGCGGCTATTCGCGGCACTACCCCACCGGCCCTTCGGTAGGGCACCTGATCGGGTATGTCGGCGCGCCGAGCCGCGAGGAATACGATCTCGAGCCGCAGCCCCTACTGCTTACGCCCGGCTTCAAGCTTGGCAAGGACGGGCTCGAGAAGCAGTTCGAGCAGGAATTGCGGGGAGAGCCCGGAGCTCGGCGTACCGAAGTCACGGCGTCGGGCCGTATCGTTCGCGACCTCGAGACGCGCGAAGACATTCAGGGCAATGCCATAAACCTGACCATCGATGGTCCGCTACAGGACTATGCCGCACGTCGTATCGGCCTTGAATCCGGCTCGGTCGTGGTGATGGATTGCGAATCGGGTGACCTGCTTTGCATGGCGAGCATGCCCAGCTTCGATCCCAACAGTTTCTCCTCGGGTATTGGCCGCGTCGAATATGCGATGTTGCGTGATGACGAGCGCGTACCGCTACGCAACAAGGTCCTGAAGGGGCTTTATCCGCCAGGTTCGACGGTAAAGCCCATGCACGCCATGGCCTTCCTGAAAGCCGGCATCCAACCTGATGAATCGGTCGTGTGCAATGGCGGCCTCAGGGTCGGCAATCGCTTCTTCCGCTGTCACTCGACACATGGCCGCACCGACATGGCCAAGGCGATCTACCAGAGTTGCGACACCTATTTCTATCACTTCGCCCAGCAGGTCGGCTTCGATGTCGTGGCCGACTTCGCACACACCGTTGGAATGGGCGAGGAGTTCGACCTTCCCGTGACCAGCCAGTTCTTCGGCACGGTACCCGACCCTGCCTGGAAACTCGCCAAGTACGGACGCGAATGGCAGAATTACGACACGGTCAACGCGTCGATCGGACAGGGCTACTATCTCGCGAGCCCGCTGCAATTGGCGGTCATGTCGGCGCGTATGGCGACCGGCACGATCGTGCAGCCACGGCTGATCAAGCAAACCGGCCATCCCCCATTCGCATCGATGAATTTCGAACCGGAGCGGATCGCCTATATCCGGCAGGCCATGAGCGATGTCGTCAACGGCCCCGGTACGGCCGGGCGTGCACGCCTGCCTCTCGAGGGTATCCAGATGGCAGGCAAGACCGGCACCGCGCAGGTCGTCTCGCTGAGCGTTTCCGATGGCCGCTCCGGCCCGTGGAAATATCGCGATCACGGTCTTTTCATCTTCTTCGCCCCCGTCGACCGGCCACGCTATGCCGGAGCGGTGGTGATCGAACACGGCGGAGGCTCCGGGTCGGCCTACCCGGTCGCACGCGACGTAATGACTTTCCTGTTCGATCCGATGAAAGGCCTGGATGCATTGCACCGGCTGGAGGAACAATGGGGCGGAACGGCCCAGCAGCGTCTTGCTGCGCGCTATGCCCAATATGCCGCCGCCGCAGGCGTAGACCTTCCGCCTCCGCCCGACGCAGTGCAGCTTGCCGCCCAGGTCGATGCCGAGGCGCGGGCCGCTTCGCTTGAACCCGAAAGTGTGATCACCGATGCCATAGCGCCGCGCGCCGAAGGGCAGCCGGGCGGGGATGGTATTTCAACGTGAAGAAAGCCGTCACCCTCCCCGCCCCGCTGGCCGAGATTCCCTGGGGCGTATTGATCCCGCTATTCATGATCGTCGGGTTCGGCGCAGCGGTACTCGATTCGGCGGCAGGCGGATCGATGGATCCTTATGCCAATTCGCACCTGCTGCGTTTCGGCGTGTTCCTCGTCATGGCGCTGATCATGTGGCGGATCCCTCGCGACCTCGTGTTCTGGGGAGCCTATCCCGCCTACGGCGCAGTGCTGCTGATGCTGCTCGGGGTCGAGATCATCGGTCAGGTCGGTGGCGGCAGCCAGAGATGGCTCGAATTCGGCTTCCTGCGCATCCAGCCTTCGGAATTGATGAAGCCAACCATCGTGTTGGTGCTGGCGAGCTTCTACCACACGCTGCCCATCGCCCTTATCGGGACATGGCGGGCAATCGTCCCGCCGTCCATCCTGATGGCCCTCCCCATGGGACTGGTCCTGATGCAACCCGATCTTGGCACCACGCTGGCCATCGCCTTTGGTGGCGCGGTGGTACTGTTCCTCGCCGGACTGCCAACCAAGTGGTTTGCCGGTGGCGCTGTCGCCGCCATGATTGCCGGGCCGCTCGCTTTCATCTTCGGCCTTCAGGATTATCAGCGCCAGCGCGTCTTCACCTTCCTCGATCCGGAAAGCGATCCGCTGGGCACGGGTTATCACATCACCCAGTCGAAAATCGCCATCGGATCGGGCGGGATAACCGGTAAGGGGTTTGGCGAGGGATCGCAGAGCCAGCTCGATTATTTGCCCGAGCCGCATACCGACTTCGTCTTCGCTACCATGGCGGAGGAATGGGGCCTGATCGGCGGGCTGTTCGTGCTGCTGGTCTTCGGCATCATCCTGCGCTGGGGCCTCAATGTCTCGCGTGCGGGCAAGGATCGCTTCTCGCGCCTGATGGCAGGCGGGTTGACGGCGACGATCTTCTTTTACGTAGCGATCAATTTGATGATGGTGATGGGGCTGGCCCCCGTTGTCGGCATTCCCCTGCCCTTCATGAGCCATGGCGGATCATCCATGATGACCAACATGATCTGCATTGGCGGATTGATGATGGTGGACCGCTGGAACAGGCAGGCGGGCACTTCTTCTTTGTGAGCCCCTTTTCACGCGCGAAACATTCTGTATATGGGCGCCTCCCGATGATTCGCGAGCGAGTCTTCGGCCCAGCGATAATCGCCGGAATGGACGCATAGCTCAGTTGGTAGAGCAGCTGACTCTTAATCAGCGGGTCCTAGGTTCGAGCCCTAGTGCGTCCACCACTCCTTCTCCTCCGACATTGCATTTCGCGGTTCCGCTTGCGCGCCTGCGCGGCTAAGCCCGTGAGCAAAGACAATCCGTAGGGGAACTGAAGTGAGCATTCTTGAAGGCCGCGTGGCGGTGGTGACCGGAGCCAGCTCGGGCATTGGCGAGGCCTGCGCAATCGGCTTTGTCGAAAAGGGCGCGAAAGTCGTCCTCGCCGCGCGCCGCGCGGAACGACTGACCTCGCTGGTCGAAAAGATCGAAGGCATGGGAGGCGAAGCGCTGGCCGTCGCCACCGACGTGACCGATGAAGACGCCGTCGCCAACCTGTTTGCCGAGGCCGTGGCAAAGTTCGGCACGGTCGATGTGCTGATCAACAATGCCGGTATTGCCGAGAACACCCCTGCGCATGAGGCTACGCTCGACCACTGGAACAAGGTGATCGCCACCAATCTCACCAGCGCCTTCCTGTGCTGCAAGCATGCCTGGCCGATCTTCCTCAAGGGCGGCCATGGGCGCATCGTCAATGTCGGCTCGATCTCGGCCAAGGTGCCGCGCGATCACTGTCCCAGCTACACCGCCAGCAAGTTTGGTCTGCAGGGCCTGACGCACGCGCTGGCGCTGGACGGGCGCGACGACCACATCGCCGTGTCGATCTTCCATCCCGGCATCGTCGCCACCGAGATCATGCCCGGTTCGGTCAAGCTGCCCGATGACTTCGCGGCCACGCCCGAAGAAGCCGCCGGCATCATCATCCACATGTGCGACATGCCCGACTACATCAATTTCTACGAGGCATTGATGGTCCAGAACAAGCTGCCCTTCCTGGGCCGCGGCTGACAGGTTAGCTTTCGGCATGACCGCCGATCTTGGCTGCTACAATATCGAGGACCTGCGCCAGCGGGCGCGCAGGCGCCTGCCCAAGGGCGTGTGGGAATATCTCGAGCGCGGCGTCGAGGACGAGACGGGCATGGACCGCAATCGCGCGGCATTCGATGCAATCACCTTCGTTCCACGCGTGGGCAACAAGGTCGAGCAGATCGATACGAGCCACACGATTCTTGACGCGCAAAGCTCGGTGCCCTTCGCTATCGGCCCAACAGGTGCGGCGGGAATGTTGTGGCATAATGGGGACGAGCACCTTGCCCTCGCGGCAGCACAGGCGGGCATCCCCTTCACCATTTCCGGCGCGAGCACGATGGATGTCGAGGACATCGTCGCGGCGGGCGGCAGGCAATGGTTCCAGCTTTACCTGTGGGAAGATCGCGAGCTTTGCCACGCCACGATGGAGCGGGTCAGCGCGGCAGGATGCGATACGCTGTTCCTCACGCTCGACCTGCCCGTCATGCCCAATCGAGAATATCTCTTTCGTAGCGGCTATGGCCTGCCGCTGACCCTAAACAGCCGCAATGCGCTCGACCTGCTGACACATCCGCGCTGGCTGGCCGGCGTGATGGGCCGCTATGCTCTGGGTGGTTCGCTGCCGACGCAGGGGAACCTGCCCGAGCACCTGAAGGCCAGCATGGTCAAAGGCGCCAAGCCCGGCACGCGATTCAAGCATGACAATCTCGACTGGGATGCGCTCAAGGCCTTCCGCGACAAATGGCAGGGCACATTCGTACTCAAGGGCATCCTCCATCCCGACGATGCGGAGCAAGCGGTCGCGATCGGCGCCGATGCGATTGTCGTCTCCAATCACGGTGCACGCTCGCTCGACCATTCGCTCGCCTCGATCCACGCCCTGCCCGCCATTGCCGAACGTGTTGGCGGCAAGACCACCATCCTCTTCGATAGCGGCGTGCGCCGGGGCAGCGATGTGGTGAAAGCGCTCGCTTTGGGAGCCGACGGTGTGCTGGTAGGGCGCGCCACGCTCTATGGCCTGGCTGCAGGCGGAGAAGCCGGGGCCGTGCGCGCCATGGCGCTGCTGCAGGAAGAAATCAGGCGCGTCATGGGAATGCTCGGGGTCACGCATACGGATCAGATCACGAGCGACCTGCTCCACCAATGAAGCTGACACGCCTCGCCATTGCAGCTTGGTGCTTCATCGCCTTTGCAGGATCAGCACAGGCGCAACAGGCCATGACCTACGAGGCGCTGCGCGAGCAGGATCTGCGGCTCGCTTCATTGGCTGAGCAGATGCAGGGTGCGAATGTAGATCTGTGCGTCGAGACCATGCCGCTCACCGGCATGATCCTGCACAGCGCCGACCAATATGGTTCACCGCCCGAAGGGTGGTTCGCCAATGGCCAGGTCGAAGTGCTCGGAATCGTGCCGGGCTCTCCTGCCTACAAGGCGGGGATCATGGCCGGAGACGGACTCTCCGCTGTCCAGGGCACTCCCGTCGGCGAATTGCCCATGGAAGGCGAGCAACCGCTGCGCGACGATGTGTTCTGGACCATCGCCGGGCAGCAGGGCGAATTGCAGCTGGCCATTGTCCGCGATGGTGAAGAGCGCGAAATTGTTTTCGACGCTCCACTTGGATGCAGTTCGCTGGTCGAAGTGCTTGCCAATCAGGGAGACGAGGCCCGGTCCGACGGTCGCGTCATCCAGATAAGCTACGGAGTGGCGAGCAGGCTCAGTGACGAGAACCTTGCAGTCGTTTTCGCGCATGAGCTTGGCCATTCCGTCTTGCTCCACCGGCGCCGGCTTGAAGCTGCCGGGGTAAGCAAGGGCTTCTTCGGGGAATTTGGCCGCAATCGCCGGATCGGCCGCGAGGTCGAGATCGAAGCGGACCGCATGGCGGTCACCCTGCTCTACAATGCCGGATACGATCCGGAGAGTGCCCCTGCCTTCTGGCGGTCCGATGCCAGTTCCTTTGCCGGTGGCGGGATCTTTCGCAGCCGCCTCTATCCGTCGCGGAACAGGCGAGCGGAGATTACACAGGAAGAGGTGGACATTCTCGACCAGGAGGCCACCGAGCCGCCCTTCCTGCCCGGGCACCTTCTTAGCCAGCGCGACGTGCCCTTCGAAGATTAGACTTCGCTGCGCCCCGGCGCTTCGCTGATATCGATATAGTGCCGGTCGAAATAGGTCAGCGGGGTAGCGTCCTGCCTGTGTTTGGCCGCCAGCAATTCCCCGATGAAAACGCTGTGCGTTCCAAATTCATGGCAATTGGCCATGCGGCACACAAAGCTCGACTGGGCATTGGCCAATACCGGCACGCCCGCCTGTTCTTCCCACTCGCCAACCGAAAAGCGACTTTCCGCATCGGGCAGCATGAAATGCTCTGCAACATCGCGATTGCCCAGCCCCAGAACGTTCACCGCAAAAGTCTGCGCCGCGAAGAGCGGATCGTGGACCGAGGCATTGCGGTTGATACAGACCAGCAAGCTCGGCGGATCGAAGCTGAGCGAGTTCACTGCAGTTGCCAATATGCCGTAGCGCTGGCCCTCATGCATGGTCGTTACGGCATAGACCGTCGCCGCGACATGCCGCATGGCATCGCGAAACGCCGAGAGTAATTCGGCCCTGTCCTGCACGGAATCGGTCACTGATCCTCCATCCCTTTCCTACATGAGGACATAGTGTGGGCAGCGCAAGCAGGAAGCACGCGCAAGCGTAAATGTGATAAGGTGGCCTTGCCGTCACATTTAAATGTGATATTGTAAGTTTCATGGATGAAACAACAATCGATCGCATTCGCGAGGTCATCGGCGACGGCAAGATGACGCGCGCAGGCCTGGCGCGCGCCGCCGGACTCCACGTAAACACGCTGCGCGACTGCCTTGAGCCCGGCTGGAATCCCACGGCAGAAACGATCGGAAAGATCGAGCGCTTCCTGACCGAGAATGACGACACCCCCGTGCTTGTCGGAATCGAGGAGATCATCGACGAAGCGCGTAATGGCCGCATGTTTATCCTGGTCGATGACGAAGACCGCGAGAATGAAGGCGACCTCATCATCCCGGCGCAAATGGCCACCCCCGATGCGATCAATTTCATGGCAACGCATGGCCGCGGCCTGATCTGCCTTGCCATGACCAAGCAGCGCACCGAACAGCTCGGCCTGCACCTGATGACGCAGAAGAATCGTGCAAGCCACCGCACCGCATTCACCGTGGCGATCGAGGCGCGCGAGGGCGTGACCACCGGCATCTCCGCCGCAGACCGAGCCCGCACCATCTCGGTTGCCATCGACGCCTCCAAGGGTGCGGACGACATCGTCTCCCCCGGCCATGTTTTTCCGCTGGTCGCCCGCGAAGGCGGGGTGCTGGTCCGTGCTGGTCACACCGAGGCCGCGGTGGACATTTCCCGACTTGCCGGCCTCAACCCTGCAGGCGTGATCTGCGAAATCATGAACGAGGACGGGTCCATGGCTCGCTTCGACGATCTGATCCGCTTCGGGCGCAAGCACAATCTCAAGATCGGCACGATCCGCGACCTGATCGCCTATCGCCGCCAGCACGACCATCTCGTCGAAAAGCGCGAGGAAGAACGCTTCAGCAGTGAATGGGGTGGAGACTGGCGCGCGATAAGCTTCTGGAACAAGGCGACCAAGGGCGAGACCATGGCGCTGGTCAAGGGCCATATCGACAGCAGCAAGCCAACTCTGGTGCGCATGCACGCCCTGTCGATTTTCGAGGACGTCTTTGCCCGAAATACGGATCGACAGGGCCTGCTGGCCGGGGCGATGCGGATTATCGGCGAAGAGGGTACCGGCGTAGTCGTACTGATCAATCGTCCCCTGCCCGACTATGCCACCCGCGCCATCCGCGATTTGAAAGGCGCGCCCCCTCCCCCCGAGCCGGCGGACGACATGCCGCCCGAACAACGCGATTATGGTGTGGGCGCGCAGATCCTGGCCGAGCTGGGCGTACGCGACATGGTTCTGCTTACCAATACGCGCCATTCGCTGGTCGGCCTTGAAGGCTATGGCCTCTCCATTGTGGGCGAACGCCCGATTACCCTTTAAGGACCGCAATCATGGCCAAGTTTCTTATCGTCGAAGCCCGCTTCTACGGGCACCTCAATGACATGTTGATTGCGGGCGCGAAGGGCGCGCTCGAAGCAGCAGGGCATGAGGTGGAGGTGCTCACCGTGCCGGGAGCGCTCGAGCTACCCGGCGCCATCGCCACGGCTGCGGAAAGCGGCCGCTATGAGGGCTTCGTTGCGCTCGGCGTGGTGATCCGCGGCGAGACCTACCACTTCGAAATCGTCGCAGGCGAAAGCGCGCGCGGCATCATGGCGCTGAGCATGGATGGTATTCCCATCGGCAATGGCATCCTCACCACGGAGAACGAGGCGCAGGCGATCTACCGCGCCGATCCGGCACAGGGAAACAAGGGCGCGGGTGCTGCCGAAGCGGCTATGGCGTTGCTCGATATCCAGGAGAAGTTCGCATGACGGATCATCCCGCAATTGCCGGTATACCGCTGGTCCTTGGCGGCAATGTCTTCGGCTGGACCGCCAAGGGCGACGAGGCCTTTGCCGTCCTCGACGCCTTTTACGAGGCAGGCGGACGGATGATCGATACGGCAGACGTCTATTCGGCCTGGATCCCCGGCCATGTGGGCGGCGAGTCCGAGACGGTGATCGGAGAATGGCTGGCAGCGCGCGGGGTGCGAAGCGAGATGCGGATCCACACCAAGACCGGCATGTTGCCGCGCAAGGGCGGGCATCAGGGCTTCGGCGCAGATGGCGATCCGACGCTTTACGAGCCTGCGGAAGTGATGATCTCGCTCGACGCCTCGCTCGAGCGTCTGCAGACCGATTATCTCGATCTCTATTACGCGCATCGCGATTACGAACAGCTCGCAATCGGCGATATTGTCGCGGCTTTCGATGGCACGGTAAAGTCGGGCAAAGTCCACTCGCTGGGTGCCTCCAACTTCTCTGCCGAGCGTCTCTCCGCCGCGCTGGAAGCTGCCGATGCTGCCGGACTGGAGCCGTTCCGGGCGCTGCAGAACGAATACAACCTCGTCTCGCGCAAGGCCTATGCACCGGACTTGCAGCAGCTCTGCACCTCGCGCGGCATCGCCATGCTGCCCTTCTTCGGTCTCGCCTCGGGCTACCTGACTGGCAAGTACCGAGAGGCCAAAGATTTCGAGCAGGGCAACCGCACGCACCGTGTGAAGGACTATGCGGAAATAGGCCCGCCCGTCCTCGCGGCCATGGACAAGGTCGCGGAAGAGACCGGCGCCAGCCTGCCCGCCATCGCGCTCGCATGGCTGGTGAAGCAGCCCGGTATTCCTGCCCCAATCGCCAGCGCCCGCACGGTCGAACAGCTCGAGCAACTGCTCGAGTTCACCAAACTGGAACTGAGCGAGGAGCAACTTGCCGCACTATCTGCATCGAGCAGCTGAAACGGGGCTGAGCGGAGCCTAAAAGGTGCTCAAGGGGTACTCGGCGCCATCGAAGCGCCACGCAGCCCATCAATAGCCGCCAGGCGGATCGCTTGCCGGGAAGCTCTCGTCCCCGTCCTCGTCGGTCTCGGTCCATTCGCGCTGGCAGGGATCGCGCATGGCATCGGGTCCGGCATCGCGAACATCCGTGTGATGGTCGTGGGGCTGGCCTTCGGCATAGGCGGCATTCCTGCGCGCATTCTGCCGCTTGATCAGCCCGTAGGCGAACAGTCCCAAGGCTCCGATGCCGATCAGGTTCAGTTTCATTCTCGCGTCCTCCTCACCTCGCAACCGATCGCGGCAGCATCTTGTTCCAAACCCTTTTGCCGGGACAGGCGGCAACCGGCCCCGCTTGCAGATCAGTATCTGGCTGCGTGGAGATGACTTGCGACCTCCGCCCCATCACTCCGGCAGCGCGAAGGCCATGTAGCGGACCGTTTCCGGAACGGGCGGCGTATCCATGCCCTGGTGGAACTGCCCTTCCCAGCCCACCGGGATGACCACGAATTCGCGGCCATCCGCCTCGTAGATCGCGGGCGTTCCTTCGCCGGCTGCGGGAAGGTCGTATTCCCACAGCACCTGGCCGGTCGAGGCATCGCGCGCGCGCAGCTTGCGATCGCCTGCGGTCGGGACGAACAGGAGGTCCGTCGCCGTGGAAGTCGGGCCGCCACGCGTTGCCTGCGTGCCGGTGCCGCTGACGCCGAACTGCTCGACCACCTGCATCTCGTCCCCATTGGGTATCTGGTAGAGCATATTGCCCGAATTCATGTCGTAGGCAGTGATGGTCGACCAGGGCGGGCTGACCGGCACCATGCCCTTGGACTGGATCATGAAGTTGAACGGCGCCTCATAGGGCATCACGTTGGGGATTTCCGAGTTGGGCATCGCCGCGCGCGCCTCGGGCGTATCATTGGGGATATGCCGGACGAGCGAGGGGTAATTGCGCACCACGATAAACAGGCGGTTGCGGACCGGGTCGACCGAAACCATGCCGAAATTCGAACCGCCATTCTCGCTCGGCATCAGGATCGTGCCCTGCGTGCTGACCGGTGTGAAGGGCCCGTCATTGCGCGCGGTGCGCAGGATTTCGCGAACGTTGGCCTGATCCTCTTCCGAGAGGAAGGGATTGATATCGTCCTCGGTAAAGCTGCGGCGCGCATAGTGCGGCGGCCAAGAAGGGATCGGCTGCGTGGGAGAGGCCTTTTCGCCCGGCGTGGTCGGCAGCGGAACCTCGACTTCGGGGATCGGCCAGATCGGCTCACCCGTGCGGCGATCGAACACCAGCAGCCAGCCCATCTTGGTGGCCTGGATCACGACCGGGATTTCCACGCCATTGCGGTTGATCGTCAGCAGCTTGGGCGATGTCGGGAGGTCATAGTCCCACAGATCGTGATGCACCGCCTGGAAGTGCCAGACGCGCTCACCGGTATTGGCATTGATGGCGATGAGCGAGGTGGCGAACAGATTATCGCCCTCGCGATTGCCGCCATACCAGTCGAAACGCGGCGCGCCGGTCGGCACGTAGATCATGCCCAGTTCGGGATCGACGGTGAAGCTCGACCAGTTATGCGCCCCGCCAAAGCGCCAGCGGTCCTCGACATCGGGCCAGGTTTCGAAACCGAATTCGCCGCGTTCCGGGATCACATGGAAGACCCAGTTCAGCTCCCCGGTCAGCACATTGTAGGAATGGATGTCGGCAGGTGCCGAGTCATAGGCATAATCCGACGCCGGCAGCGAAATGATGATCGAATCGCCATAGACGCGGCCCGGATTGTCATGCTGCAGGGGACGCTTGTCGTAACGGTCCTCACGCGTGAGCTGGTCGCGCAGGTCGATGCCGCCTTCGGGGCCAAAGCCCTCGATGATCGAGCCGTCCTCGGCATTGATGGCGCGCAGCATGCCGTCATTGAGGACGAAGAGCCGCCGGTCCGAGCGATCATCGCTTTCCCAATAGGTAATGCCACGATTGCCGATGCGCCCTTCGAACTGGGTGCGCCAGATTTCCTCACCCGTGGCGCCATTGAGCGCGATCAGGGCATCGGGTGCATTTGGCGCGATCACATACATCACCCCGTCGACGATGGTGGGGCTGTAGCGGAACCCGTAATGGTTGCCGCGCAGCGCGCCCACGTCGAACTCCCAGGCCAGCTCGAGCTCGCCGACATTGTCTTTGGTGATCTGCTCGAGACCGGAGAATTGCGAGCTGTCGACGCCGCCGAGATAGCCATCCCAGGTGACGTGATCGATCGTGTTGGCGGTGGAGGCGCTCTCTTGCGCACTCAGCCCGGCAGACAGGCACAGGGCCGTGGCCGCGCTGGCGACCAGCAGCGCACGCTTACGAGGGAAGCGGAAGATCAAATTTGCCATGGAACCTCTCCGGCATTGAACAGACTATGCCGGAGAGCCTTAGGCAGGAAGGTAATCGCGATCCTTGCGCTGAAACAAATCAGCCGAGCTTGCCGAAGCAGGCGCGCCCCGCATAATGCGCTGCCGCGCCCAACTCTTCCTCGATACGGATCAGCTGGTTGTACTTGGCAAGGCGATCCGACCGGGCGAGCGAGCCTGTCTTGATCTGTCCGCAATTGGTCGCAACGGCGAGGTCGGCAATCGTCGAATCCTCGGTTTCGCCCGAGCGGTGGCTCATGACATTGGTATAGCCCGCGCGGTGGGCGATCTCGACCGCCTGCAGCGTCTCGGTGAGCGAGCCGATCTGGTTGACCTTGACCAGCATGGAATTGGCGAGGCCCTTCTCGATGCCCATTTCGAGGCGCTTGGGATTGGTCACGAACAAATCGTCACCCACCAGCTGGACCTTGTCGCCGATCAGGGCGGTCAAGGCCTTCCAGCCCTCGAAATCGTCCTCCGACATGCCATCCTCGATCGACATGATGGGATAGTCGTCGCACAATTTGGCGAGGTAATCGGCCATTTCGGCAGGTGAAAGCGACAGGCCCTCGCCCGAAATCTCGTACTTTCCGTCCTTGAAGAACTCGGTCGAGGCGCAGTCGAGCGCCAGCACCACGTCGTCTCCCGGCGTGTAACCGGCAGCTTCGATGCTGCTCATGATGAAATCGAGCGCGACACGCGTGCTGGCAAGGTCGGGGGCGAAGCCGCCCTCGTCACCAACCGAGGTAGAGAGGCCCTGCGCGGCAAGGCCCTTCTTCAGCGTGTGAAAGATTTCCGAACCCATGCGCACGGCATCGGCGATGCTTTCCGCGCCGACCGGCATGACCATGAACTCCTGGATGTCGATCGGGTTGTCGGCATGCTCGCCGCCATTGACGATGTTCATCATCGGCACAGGCAGGACATGCGCCGACACGCCACCAATATAGGAATAGAGCGGCAGGCCGCGGGCATTGGCTGCTGCCTTGGCTACAGCCATGCTGGTGCCGAGGATGGCATTGGCGCCGAGACCACCCTTGTTCGTGGTACCGTCGAGATCGATCATCGCCATGTCGATATCGCGTTGGTCCTCCGCATCGAGGCCAAGAAGCGTATCGGAGATGGGTCCGTTCACCGCATCGACAGCCTTGAGCACACCCTTGCCGAGATAGCGTCCCTTGTCGCCATCGCGCAGTTCCACCGCCTCATGCGCGCCCGTGGAGGCGCCCGAAGGCACTCCCGCGCGACCAAAACTGCCATCTTCCAGCAACACATCGACTTCGACCGTTGGGTTGCCGCGGCTATCGAGGATTTCGCGGCCATGGATGTCGATGATTGCGGTCATGCAGGAAGCTCCGTTGTTCAGCAGGTGTTGTAATCTGGTAAAACACCATCATATCGAGAGAATAAGGCGTCCTATGCCGGGGAACTAACCGGTGCAAGACGTGTTGATTCTTGGTAAGGGTGGGAAGCGTAGAGTCTCGCCCGAAATCAGGGGGGCAGCAAGCCTCCACAGCAATGGAAAGGGTAATGCATATGGCCGGAAAGACTGCCAAACCCACCGACAAAGCCGTACCGGCAACCGAGCCGGAAGTCGCCGAAGCCACCACATCCGAGGCAAAGTCGCGCTTCAATGCCGCGCTTGACGAAGCCAAGGCTGGCGCCGTTGCCCTGAAGGACGAAGCTCGCACGCGTGCCACCACAGCTGCCGGCGAAGCCCGGGCCAAGGGCGAAGACTGGGTCGGCGAGGCGAAGGTCAAGGCCGGCGAACTCGCGACCGAGGGCAAGTCCAAGGCAAGCGAAGCCCTTAGCGGCTTGTCGCGCGTGGTGGACGAAAACGCCCCCGCAATCGACGAGAAGCTGGGCGAGAAATATGGCGATTATGCCCGCAGTGCTTCGCGTTCGATCCAGAGCACAGCCGATTCTCTCGACAGCAAGAGTGTCGAGGAACTGGGCGAAGACGCGCGCGAATGGGTTCGCAAGAGCCCGGGCAAGGCAGTTGGCCTCGCCGCGCTGGCCGGATTCCTGCTCGCCCGCATGTTCCGCAGGTAAGGCGCATTGACTGCGCCGCGGGAAGAGGGGCCCGCAAGCCAGCCTGAAGGCGGTGAACCGGGGCCATTGGCTCCGGACACCGATGACAATACACGCTCACTGGTCGACGACATCGAGGATCTGGTCTTCGATGCGAAGACCTATTTCGATGCCGAGCTAAGCTACCAGAAGACGCGCGCCAGCTTTGTCGGCGCTTGTGTCAAGCGCATGCTCGGCCTCGGCGTAGCGGCACTCGTCCTGGCTCTCTTCGCCTTCGGCGGGCTGGTGATCGGGCTGATCATCGCCCTGACCCCTCACCTCACGGCATGGGGTGCAACTGCTGTCGTTGTTGGCGCGCTGTTGCTGATCGTCGTCCTGTTGCTGTGGATGGCCGGAAAGGCGTGGAAGGACATGATGGAAGCCGTCAATGAAGGCCGCGAGCCTCCAGCGGAAGCAGAGGAAACGGTGCCAGAGCAAGGAGAGCCCGGTCAGTGAATGCACTCAAGCGGAAACTGCTGGAAGACCGCGCCATGCGCGATGCCGCCAAGTCGGTGATCGGCGCTGACCTCGATTTCATCAAGGCCGATGTCGAACGGCAGGGTATCGCCTCCCGCATAACCGAAACGGCCAAGGATCGTACGAAAACGATGGCTGCAGGGGCGCTCGACCTGGCCGAGGAGAACAAGGGTTCGGTCACTGCCGGTGCAGCCTTCGCTCTCGCCGGGATCGCCGCATGGATCTACCGCAAACCGATCATGGATCTGGTCGACGGGCTTGTGGCCGACCTGCTCGGCGAGGTTGAACCGGAAGAGGCGGACTCCATGGCGGAACCCGAAGCCCTTCGGCAGGTTTCAGAATCAGATGAGAATATGCACGACGGAGATGTGCCATGACCACCAAGGATGCCAAGCGCGACGAGATCAAGGAACGCATTGCAGCAGCCCAGGCGCGCAATGCCGAGCGTAACGAACCCAGCCTTGCCGATACGGTGAGCGAAAAGGCGATGGCCGCAAAGGATGGTTTCGTCGATTTCGCCAAAAAGCATCCCGCAGCGACCGTCGCGGGCGGCGTGGTGCTCGGCCTGCTTGTCGCCAGTATGTTCAGCGGACCGCGCCGTGTCGCCGGAAAGGCGGCGGTGGCAGCCGGCAGCAAGGCTGCAGGCCTCGCCGCCATCGGCAGCGAAATGGCAGTCGCCTTTGCCAAGGAGGCGATGGATACGGCGCAGGATGCCAAGCGCGCCGGCGGAGAGAAACTGGAAGACCTGGCGGACAGCGTAGGCGACAGCGCCCGCAGCCTGAAGCGCGAAGCGTCCTATCGGGCGGATAATGCATCGGACACAGCTCGCATTGTCGCGCGCGATGTCGGCAAGACCATTGCGAGGTCATTCCGCAAGCACTGATAAGCCGCTTTCACACCTTCGCACTTGCAGCAATGTCCGCTTTGCGCGAGTAAGGCGACACAAGACAAATTCAGTCGCGAAAGGCTTCACGCATGGAAAAGCAGCTCCTTCACCTCGTCATTGGTGGCAAGGTCATCGATCCGCAATCGGTCGAATTCCAGGACCTGAAGGATATCCATGTGGTCGGCTTCTATCCCAACTACGCCGAGGCCGAAGAAGCTTGGCGTGGCTGGGCCCAGCGAACGGTGGACGATGCCGAGATGAAATACGTGATTGTCCATCTGCACAAGCTGCTCGAGCCCGATCTTCCCGGCGATTGAACGAACAAATGAAAACCCCCGCCGAAGCGGGGGTTTTCTTTACCTGCAATCGGTCAGTCGATCAGATGAACTCGACCTTCTCGATCAGGTAGAACTTGTCGCCAGAGGGAACGGTGACTTCCACTTCCTCGCCAACATTCTTGCCGATCAGCGCGCGGCCGAGCGGGGAATCGTAGGAGATGCGGCCCTTCTTGGCATCGCTCTCCGTCTGGCCGACAATCTGGTAGCGCTGCGGCTTGTCGTCCTCGTCGAGCACGGTAACGGTGGCGCCAAAGACGACACGGTCGCCCGAAAGCGTGGTCGGATCGATGATCTGCGCGCGGGTCACTTTGTCTTCGATCTCGGCGATCTGCGCCTCGACCTGGCCCTGCCGTTCCTTCGCCGCGTGGTATTCCGCATTTTCGGACAGATCGCCATGGGCGCGCGCTTCCTCGATCGCGTCCACGATCTTGGGGCGCTCCAGGCGCAGAGCCTTGAGATCGGCAGTCAGCTTCTCATAGCCTTCCGCCAGCATCGGCACTTTTTCCATTATATTCCCTGTCTACTCCTGCGCCCCCGTCAACAAGTCCCTGCCCGCCCCAAGGGGCGACGCCGCAGTTCCTGAATGTCGGGAGGGTGCGTCTAAAGTTCAGCTATAATAGTCTTGCAGCGGCTTGACTTCAAGATCGGGTAGTTTGACCGTCGTAATGGCCTCTGCCGTGGCCGCCGCAGCGGACGCCGTGGTGTAGATCGCCACCTTGTGTTCGAGCGCCGAGGCACGAATGGATTGGCTGTCCTTGAGGCTCTGCCAACCCTCGGTCGTGTTGAAGATCATATCGACTTCGCCATCGACAATCTTGTCGACGATATGCGGGCGTCCCTCGGCGACCTTGTTGACCCGCTCAACCGCAACACCATTCTCCTCGAGGAAGCGCTGCGTTCCGCCCGTGGCGATGATGCTGAAGCCCTGCGCGGCGAGCTTCTTCACCGGCTCGAGGATATGCACCTTGTCGCTGTTCTTCACGGAAACGAACAACGTACCCTTCTCGGGGAAGAACATGCCCTGCCCCAGCTGCGCCTTGGTCCAGGCGGTGGAAAAATCCTTGTCGATTCCCATCACTTCGCCGGTGGACTTCATTTCCGGCGACAAGGCCGGATCGGAACCCGGGAACTTGTTGAAGGGGAACACCGCTTCCTTGACCGCCATGTATGGCAGGTCGCGCTTGAAGGGCGGGAATGTGTTGAGCTTTTCGCCCGCCATGACCCGGCTGGCAATCTTGGCGACGGGCTGGCCGATGGCCTTGGCGACGAAAGGAACGGTGCGGCTGGCGCGCGGGTTCACCTCGATCAAATAGACCTCGCCATCCTTCACCGCGAACTGGACGTTCATCAGCCCGATCACATTGAGACCGCGTGCAAGGGACTCTGCCTGGCGCTCCATTTCCTCGATGATGTCTACCGGCAGGCTGTAGGGCGGCAGCGAACAGGCAGAATCGCCCGAGTGGACGCCTGCTTCCTCGATATGCTGCATCACGCCGGCCACGACGACGTCGTCCCCGTCGCATAGCGCATCGACATCGCATTCCACGGCATCGCGCAGATACTGGTCGACCAGCACCGGGCTGTCGCCCGACACATCCACGGCAGTGGCGATATAGTCGTCGAGCTGGGCTTCGGAATCGACGATTTCCATGGCGCGGCCACCCAGCACGTAGGACGGGCGCAGCAGCACCGGATAGCCGATACGCGCGGCTGCCGCGGCGGCCTCGTCACGGCTATAGGCAATGCCGTTTTCGGGCTGCTTGAGGCCGAGCTTGTTGACCAGCTTGGCAAAGCGTTCGCGATCTTCGGCAAGGTCGATCGCATCGGGCGATGTACCGAGAATGGGGATACCCGCTTCTTCCAGTGCTCCGGCGAGCTTAAGCGGGGTCTGTCCGCCGAACTGCACGATTACGCCGAGAAGCTCGCCTTTGCTCATTTCGACGCGCAGGATTTCCAGCACGTCTTCGGCGGTCAGCGGCTCGAAATAGAGGCGGTCCGAAGTGTCGTAATCGGTCGAGACCGTCTCCGGATTGCAGTTGACCATGATTGTCTCATAGCCAACTTCGGACAGCGCGAAGCAGGCATGGACGCAGCAATAATCGAATTCAATGCCCTGCCCGATCCTGTTCGGGCCACCGCCAAGGATAACCACCTTCTTGCGATCGGAGGGATTGGCCTCGTTTTCGGCCTCACCGAAGCTCGGCGCCTCATAGGTCGAATACATGTAGGGCGTGATCGCCTCGAACTCGGCAGCACAGCTATCGATCCGCTTGTAGACGGGCAGCACGCCGAGCTTCTGGCGCAGCTGGCGCACCTCGTCCTCGGAGGTGGCACCGGCCATGGCGCGCAATGTATCGTGTAGCAGGCCGGAACGCTTGGCCTGCGTTTCGCCCAACCCGCCGGCAACGCCGACCGAGCGGACCGCCAGCGTCGCCAGGCGCTTGTCCGAAAAGCCCATCGCCTTGAGGCGGCGCAGCCCTGCAGCATCATTGGGCAGGCCGTTCTGCCCGATCATCTGCTCTTCGTAGATGATCTCCTCGATATGGCGCAGGAACCACGGATCGTAATGGGTGATCGCCTGCACTTCCTCGACCGTGAAACCCTCACGGAAGGCCTGTGCGACCTGCAATAGCCGCTCGGGTGTGGCGCGCGACAGGGCAGCCATGATTTCCTCGCGCGGAGCACCTTCGAGCGCAACCACGCGATTGAACCCGTCGAGCCCGGTTTCGAGACCGCGCAGCGCCTTCTGCAAGCTCTCCTTGATGTTGCGGCCGATCGCCATGACCTCGCCCACGGAACGCATGGCGGTGGACAGTTCGGCCTTGGCGCCCTTGAACTTCTCGAAGGCGAAGCGCGGAATCTTGGTGACCACATAGTCGATGGTCGGCTCGAAACTGGCAGGCGTGGCGCCGGTAATCTCGTTGGTGATCTCGTCCAGCGTATAGCCCACGGCCAACTTGGCGGCGACCTTGGCAATCGGGAAACCGGTCGCCTTGGAAGCCAGCGCGGAGGAGCGCGAGACGCGCGGGTTCATCTCGATCACGATCAGGCGGCCATCCTTGGGATTGACCGCAAACTGCACGTTGGAACCGCCCGTCTCGACACCGATCTCGCGCAGCACAGCAATGCTGGCATTGCGCATGATCTGGTATTCCTTGTCGGTCAGCGTCAGCGCCGGAGCGACGGTGATGGAATCACCCGTATGCACACCCATCGGATCGACATTCTCGATCGAGCAGATGATGATGGCATTGTCGTGCTTGTCGCGCACGACCTCCATCTCGTACTCCTTCCAGCCGAGCAGGCTTTCCTCGATCAGCACTTCGGTGGTCGGGCTGGCATCCAAGCCCTCGCGCACGATCCGCTCGAACTCGGCCTTGTTATAGGCCACGCCGCCGCCCGTGCCGCCCATGGTGAAGCTGGGACGGATAATCGAAGGCAGGCCGGTACGTTCGAGAATGGCATAGGCCTCGTCCATCGTATGGGCGA
Organism: uncultured Altererythrobacter sp.; assembly: GCA_913056125.1. Taxonomy (GTDB): domain Bacteria; phylum Pseudomonadota; class Alphaproteobacteria; order Sphingomonadales; family Sphingomonadaceae; genus Alteraurantiacibacter. Next base: position 222,654 of record CAJXNC010000002.1, on the reverse strand, counting down.
CGCCCGACCGCGCGCTTTCGAGGCCGATCTTGTCCATCGCCTCGCGGAAGCGCTGGCGGTTCTCGGCCTTGTCGATGGCATCGGCCTTGGCGCCGATCATCTCGACGCCGTACTTCTCCAGCACGCCCATCTCTTCCAGCTTGAGCGCGCAATTGAGCGCGGTCTGCCCGCCCATGGTCGGCAGGACGGCGTCGGGGCGTTCCTTCTCGATGATCTTGGCGACGATCTCGGGCGTGATCGGCTCGACATAGGTGGCATCGGCCATGTCCGGGTCGGTCATGATCGTGGCCGGGTTCGAATTGACCAGGATGACGCGGTAGCCGTCCTCCTTCAGAGCCTTGATCGCCTGCGTGCCCGAATAGTCGAACTCGCAGGCCTGGCCGATAATGATCGGGCCGGCACCGATGACGAGGATGGAGGAGATGTCTGTGCGTTTGGGCATTCTTTATCCGTTTGGCTGGAAATTCGTGGACGGCGGCGCGGCAAGCGGCACGGCGATATCGACAAACTGGTGCATGATCGCGGCGTAATCGACATCGCCGGGATCGTTGAGGTGCTTGAATTCGCAATTGAGGCGAATGTCATAGAGGTATGGCGGCGCGCGCATGGCGAGATAAGTCAGCACGTAGTGGCGGTGCGGATCGTTGGCGCGGCCGGTAACCTCGAGCCGGGCAATTTCATCATTGCCCTCATAGAGCGGGTCGTCCTCGTCGAGCAGGCCGGCATTGAGGCGGCGGCTGCGGTTTTCTTCATAACGTGCGCGGACATCGAAGAGTTCGTCCGAATCCTCCTGCCGCACACCGCCGAGGCGGCAATCCATGCGCCCGCCAATCGGACGCTCGGAGGTACCGAACAGGACCGGGCGCCAGAAGGTCGCAATCGTGCCCTCGGGATCGGGAACATAGTCCTGCAAGCCCACCTCGCCGCGCAGCACCAGCACGCCGTCGAACAGCGGCACTTGTATGGCGTCCTGCGCTATGGCGGGGGTGGCCGCCAACAAGCAGAACGAAACCGAGATTGTCCCGGCGATATGCGAGGCGAACCCCATCACCCATCTGCTCCGATTGGGTCCGCCTTCGCCCAAAATGCCCTTTGGCACTTGGTACAGTTCTCGGGCTGCTTATAGAGAATTTTCGAATATAGCGGTGCGAAAAACTTGTCCTTCGCGTGTTTGGCCTTCGCCGTCCCATAAGCCCTGTAGACAGGCCACGAGCAAACCGGGCATTGCAGATTGATTATCCAAGCAAAAGGCATGCCCACGATCACTGCCACAAGCGCGAGCCAGAACTGCTGCAATATTCCCGCAAGCAGTATGCAAGCCATGGCGCCAAACATCGCGTAGCGGGCGACAACCTCCCAACGCCTGGCAAACACCAGCCTCTCAGACGTGGCGGTTTCCAAACTCACCCCAGCATCCCCACGAATTTCTCGAACAGGTAGAAGCTGTCCTGCGGGCCGGGCGAGGCTTCGGGGTGGTATTGCACGCCGAAAGCCTTCTTGCCGCTGATCGCGATGCCGCAATTGCTCCCGTCGAAGAGCGATTTGTGCGTCTCCACCACACCTTCGGGAAGCGTCGACGTATCGACCGCGAAGCCGTGGTTCATGCTGGTAATCTCGACCAGGCCCTCGCTTTCGCCCCAATCGCCGCCCATTCGCTGGACCGGGTGGTTGGCGCCGCGATGGCCCTGGAACATCTTCATCGTCTTGGCGCCGGCGGCGAGCGCGAGCATCTGGTGGCCGAGGCAGATCCCGAACAGCGGCACATCCTTGTCGAGCAGCGCCTTGATCACCGGCACGGCGTATTCGCCCGTCGCTGCCGGATCGCCCGGTCCGTTAGACAGGAACACGCCATCGGGCTTCAGCGCGAGGATTTCCTCCAGCGGGGTCTCGGCAGGAACCACCGTCACCTTGGCCCCGGCGCGCACGAGATTGCGGAAGATATTGTCCTTCGCGCCATAGTCGATCGCGACGACATGCGGGCGATTGTCGCCCTCGCCCTTTCCGTAGCCATGGCCTAGCTGCCAGTAGGAACCTTCCCAGTCCTCACGGCCTTTGCGAGTGACGTGCTGGGCCAGGTCCATGCCTTCCAGCCCCGGCCATTCCTGCGCCTTTTGCAGCAGGGCGTCGATGTCGAACTTGCCGTCGGACGCATGGGCGATCACCGCATTGGGCGCGCCGGACAGGCGGATGCGGCGGGTCAGCGCACGCGTGTCGACGCCGGACAGGCCGATCTTGCCATGCTCGCGCATCCATTCGGTGAATTCTTCCTGCGCGCGGAAATTGGAAGCGAGCGTCACATCCTCGCGTACCACGCAGCCCACGGCGCTTTCGACGGCGCTTTCGACGTCCTCGGCATTGGTGCCGACATTGCCGATATGCGGGAAGGTGAAGGTCACGATCTGGCCGGCATAGGAGGGGTCGGTCATCACCTCCTGATAGCCCGTCATCGAGGTGTTGAAGCAGACTTCGCCCACCGCTTCTCCGGTGGCTCCGAACCCCCTGCCCCAGACAATTGTACCATCCGCCAGAACGAGAACGCCTGTCGCTCCCTTGGGTTGCGCAGACGAAGGGGCGGAAAAGGCCATAATGGGCTCCCGTGAATAAGATTACCGGCGATGTGTGCTAAGGCCCACGCGCTAGAGGCGGCTCACCCATTGGTCAAGGTGTGCAGTGCACAATATTTGACTAAATGGCGGGTTTCCCTATCGCAGCCGCAAGTCATCCACAGGCCAGTAATACGGAAAGGCCCCTTACATGCTCCGCGATACCATCAAGACCGAGACCATTGCCGCGATGAAGGCTGGCGACAAGCCGCGCACCGCCGCGCTGCGCCTGATCGGTGCCAAGATCAAGGATCGCGATATCGAGCTGCGCACCTCGTCCAAGGAGGTCGACGATGATGCCATGGTGATCGAGGTGCTGCAGAAGATGGGCAAGCAGCGCCGCGAATCGATCGAGATGTACGAGACGGGCGGCCGCACCGAGCTGGCAGAACAGGAAAAGGGCGAGCTGGCGGTGATCGAGGAATTCCTCCCCGCGCAGATGTCGGAAGAGGACACCAAGGCCGCGATCGAGGCGATCAAGGCCGAGCTGGGCGCGGAGGGCATGAAGGATATGGGCCGCGTGATGGGTGAGCTGAAAGCGCGCCATGGCAGCGAGCTCGACATGTCCAAGGCCAGCGGACTGGTGAAAGCTGCACTTAGCTAATTCACCCACAGACTTCTCGGCAGCTCGCCCTCGCCGCGAATCGCCTGCCTGTGTAGTCTGGCGCGCTTATGGCGCTCTCACCGCAATGGCTCGATGAACTGAGGTCTCGCGTCACGCTCTCCAGCGTGATCATGCGCACGACCAAGCTCACCCGCGCCGGGCGCGAGTGGAAGGCCTGCTGCCCGTTCCACAATGAGAATACGCCCAGCTTCACGGTCAACGACCAGAAGGGCTTCTACCACTGCTTCGGCTGCCAGGCGCATGGCGATGTCATCTCCTGGATGACCGACCAGCGCGGCCTGTCCTTCATGGATGCAGTGAAGGAGCTTGCCGCAGAAGCGGGGATGGAAGTGCCTGCCCCCGATCCGCGCGCAGCCGCACAGGCACAGCAACGGGCGGGACTTCATGACGTCATGCTGGCAGCGCAGGAATTCTTCGTCGCAAATCTGCGCGGTCCCGGTGGTGCGCAGGCGCGCGACTATCTCAAGCGGCGCGGCTTCAACGATTACACGATAGACCGCTTCGGCTTTGGCTGGGCTCCGGATGATCGCACCGCGCTCAAGACCGCGCTCTCCCGCTTCGACGAGAGCATGCTGGTCGAGGCGGGCCTGCTGATCAGCGTCGAGGACCGCCAGCCTTATGATCGCTTTCGCGGACGAGTCATGCTGCCGATCCAGGATGCGCGCGAGCGGGTGATCGCGTTTGGCGGGCGCATACTCGAAAGCCGCGACGGGCTGGCCAAATACCTCAACAGCCCGGACACGCCGCTCTTCGACAAGGGCCGCACGCTCTACAATATTCACCGTGCCGGGCCTGTCAGCCGCAAGTCCAACCGCATGATCGCGGTCGAAGGCTATATGGATGTGATCGCCCTCGCCGCTGCCGGGATCGAGGATGCGGTCGCACCCATGGGTACGGCCTTGACGGAAAACCAGATCGAACTGCTCTGGCGCATGGTCGACAAGCCCGTCCTGTGTTTCGATGGCGATGCCGCCGGCAGGCGCGCTGCGATGAAGGCGGTGTCCCGTGCCCTGCCCTTGCTGCGCCCGGGCAAGTCCCTGCAGATAGTGACCATGCCTGCAGGGCTCGACCCCGACGACCTCATCAAGCAGGACGGATCGCAGGCGGTGGAGAAGCTGCTCGCCGAGCCCAAGCCCATGCTCGACCTGATCTGGGAGCATGAGCGCGATGCCGGGCCGCTTGCCTCGCCCGAAGACAAGGCCGGGCTCAAGCAGCGCCTGATCCAGCATACGGAAGAAATTGCGGACAATGATATCCGCTCGCTCTACCGCCGTGAGCTGCTCGACCGCTTTTCCGCTTTCGCCTACCCGCCGCGCGAACAGCGCAGCTTCACCCCGCGCGCTGGTTACAGCTCGGGAAACCGCCCTGCCCCGACCTCACCACAAATGACCGCGCGGTTGAAACGCGCGGCAAGCGGCGCCTTTCGCGACATGCTGACGCAATCTGTGATGGCCGGATTTGCCCGCCACCCAGACCAGATCGACGAGCATGCCGAACGCCTGCTGCGGCTTTCGGCTGCGGTGCCGGAGCTGGCCGCAAGTGTGGATTATCTCATCAATCACGCCGAAACGCTTGAAGATGGCGAGAATTCGCCCATATTCGCGGAAGGCATCCTGCCGCCGCCGCCGGATAACACCCGTTTCTCCTTCCTGATGGAAGGTTCCGATCCGGACGACGCGAGGGAGGATTTGGCCGAGGCACTTGCCCTGCTGGTCGAGAGACCGGAACTCGAGGCAGCAATTGTCGCGGCTACAGCTCGTTTTGATTCCGATCCGGAAGCCGCCTTTGCCGAGCAGCAACGCTTGCGCAAACGAAAGCTGGAAATCGAATCGCGACTCGGGCAAATGGCACGCAAACGCGCCGCTTCTTCGGCGCTGGAAAGCAATTCAGGCGGGGGTGAGGATGGCGCTCCCGACGAACTGGAAACGGACTGATATTCAATGGCGTCGGAAGCCAAGACAAAACAGAACGAAGATGCACCGCTGATCGACCTCAACGAAGCTTCGATCAAGAAGCTGATCGCAAAGGCCAAGCGTCGCGGCTACATCACCTATGACGAGCTCAACGAAGCTCTCCCCAACGATCTCGGCAGCGACCAGATCGAGGATATCCAGACCGCCATTTCCGAGATGGGCGTGCAGATCGTCGAGAATGACGAGGACGCGCAGGAAGAGGATAATGACGGTGACGGGCCGGAGGAAATCTCCGCATCGGATTCCGATTCCGACGGCAGCGACGGCAACAAGAACGTCCCCGAAAAGAAGAAATCCACCACGACCGTCGAACGTACCGATGACCCGGTGCGCATGTATCTGCGCGAAATGGGCGCGGTCGAACTGCTCAGCCGCGAAGGCGAAATCGCCATTGCCAAGCGCATCGAGGCCGGCCGTGACACGATGATCATGGGCCTGTGCGAAAGCCCGATCACCTTCCATGCCATCATTATGTGGTCCGAAGCCCTCAACAATGAGGAAATGCAGCTGCGCGAGATCCTCGATCTCGACGCCATGCTGTCCAAGGAGCCGCCCGTCGACAAGATGGAGGAAGGTGCCGAGGACGACGATGACGGCGAAATCTCGGAAGAAACCGCCGGCCCTTCGATCCGCGACGACGATGAGGACGAAGACGAGGAAGACGCCGACGGCGAAGACGAGGACGGCGAGGAAGGTTCTTCGCGCCGCCGCGAGGAAGACGACGAGGAAGACAACACGATGTCCCTCGCGCAAATGGAAGCGGCCCTCAAGCCCGACGCCCTGGAGCGCTTCGCCCGCATCACGGACCTGTTCAAGAAGTTCGAGAAGCTGCAGGCCGAACGCGTCGACGTGCTTGGCGCAGGCGACGAATTCCCCAAGGCGAAGGAAAACCGTTACGAGAAGCTTCGCGAAGACCTCACCGCAGAGGTCGAGAGCGTGCAGTTTCACGCGACCAAGATCGAATATCTGGTCGACAATCTCTACGCCTTCAATCGCCGCCTGACCGCGCTTGGCGGGCAGATGCTGCGTCTGGCCGAACGGCACAAGGTGAAGCGCAAGGACTTCCTCGATGCCTATGTCGGCAACGAGCTCGACGATAGCTGGCTCAAGGCCAATGCGAAGAAGGACAAGAAGTGGGCCGCCTTCTACGAGAAGGAAGCCGACGCGGTCGAACGCATCCGTGCCGAGATCGCCGACATCGCTTCACAGACAGGCATGAGCCTGTCCGAATTCCGCCGCATCGTGAACATGGTGCAGAAGGGCGAGCGCGAGGCGCGTATCGCCAAGAAGGAAATGGTCGAAGCGAACCTTCGCCTGGTGATTTCCATCGCCAAGAAATACACCAATCGCGGCCTGCAATTCCTCGACCTGATCCAGGAAGGCAATATCGGCCTGATGAAGGCGGTCGACAAGTTCGAGTACCGCCGCGGCTACAAGTTCAGCACCTATGCCACCTGGTGGATCCGGCAGGCGATCACCCGCTCGATCGCCGACCAGGCTCGCACGATCCGTATCCCGGTCCACATGATCGAGACGATCAACAAGCTGGTCCGCACTTCGCGCCAGTTCCTGCACGAGCAGGGCCGCGAGCCGACACCGGAGGAAATGGCAGAACGCCTCTCCATGCCGCTTGAGAAGGTGCGCAAGGTGATGAAGATCGCCAAGGAGCCGATCTCCCTCGAAACGCCAATCGGCGACGAGGAAGATTCGCACCTAGGCGATTTCATCGAGGACAAGAACGCGGTGATCCCGGTCGATGCGGCGATCCAGGCAAACCTCAAGGAAACCGTCACCCGCGTGCTCGCCTCGCTCACCCCGCGTGAGGAACGCGTGCTGCGCATGCGCTTCGGCATCGGCATGAACACCGATCACACGCTGGAAGAAGTCGGCCAGCAATTCTCCGTGACGCGCGAACGTATCCGTCAGATCGAGGCCAAGGCGCTGCGCAAGCTCAAGCATCCGTCGCGCTCGCGCAAGATGCGCAGCTTCCTCGACCAGTAAGGCCGGGAATGCCCCCGATCAGGCGGGGCCTTGCCAGCAGAAACCCATTCACCGTCAGCAGGCGGGACCCATTTAAAGGCAGGCGAGGCAACTCGTCCTGCCTTTTCGCCTTTTTCACTTCCTCACCGCATTCCCCCTATCGCATGCGGCAATAGGTACATTTCGACCCATGCAGATTTCCAGCCTTCCTCCCCTCCTTGCCCAGGCCATTGAGGCGCGCGGCTATGACAGCCTCACCCCAGTCCAGGCCGCCGTCCTCGAACCGGGGACCGAAGGGCGCGACCTGATCGTCTCGGCACAGACCGGCTCGGGCAAGACCGTAGCATTCGGCCTCGCCATGGCGGACCAGATGCTGGGCGAAAGTGGATTTGTCGAACCGGCAAGCGGCCCGCTGGCCCTGATCATCGCGCCGACGCGCGAGCTTGCGCTGCAGGTCAGCCGCGAGCTGGCATGGCTCTATTCCTCTGCGGGAGCCCGGATCGCCACCTGTGTTGGCGGGATGGACGCCTCCAAGGAACGGCGAAACCTCGCCCGTGGCGCCCAGATCGTGGTCGGCACGCCGGGCCGTCTGCGCGACCACCTCGAACGCGGCGCGCTCAACCTTGCCGAGCTCAGAATCGTCGTCCTCGACGAGGCGGACGAGATGCTCGACATGGGCTTTCGCGAGGAACTCGAGGAAATCCTCGACGGAACGCCGGATAATCGCCGCACGCTGCTCTTTTCCGCCACGCTGCCGCGCCAGATCGTCAATCTCGCCAAGCGCTACCAGGACGATGCCTTGCGCATTTCGACCGTTGGCACCGATCGCGGGCATGGCGACATCGCCTATCAGGCAGTGACGGTCTCGCCATCGGAAATCGAAAATGCGGTGGTGAACCTGCTGCGCTACCATGAAGCCGATACCGCGATGCTTTTCTGCGCCACGCGCGACAACGTCCGCCATTTGCATGCGACATTGCAGGAGCGCGGCTTTGCCGTTGTCGCGCTATCCGGCGAACACTCCCAGTCGGAGCGCAACCAGGCGATGCAGGCCCTGCGCGATCGCCGGGCGCGCGTTTGCGTTGCCACCGATGTCGCCAGTCGCGGCATCGACCTGCCGAGCCTCAGCCTTGTCGTCCATGTCGAGATTCCGCGCGATCCCGAAATCCTGCAGCATCGTTCCGGGCGGACCGGGCGTGCAGGCAAGAAGGGCACGGCGGCAATCATCGTGCCCTATCCGCGCCGTAGACGTGTCGAAAGCCTGCTGCGTGCCGCAAAGGTCGAAGCCGAATGGATCGAGCCGCCGACGGCGAAGATGATCCGCACGCAAGATCACGAGCGGCTTCTGGCGGAACTGCTCAAGCCGGTGGAGTTCGAGGAAGAGGATCGCGAGCTGGCCAAGCGGCTGATGGAAGAGCGCAGCCCGGAGGATATCGCCGCCGCACTGGTCAATGCCTTCCGCGCCAAACTGCCACAGCCCGAAGAGTTGATGGAGAATACGCCCGAGGCACGCGAGGCTGCTCGCAAGGAAAGGCATCGTCCCGGTTTCGAGGATGTGGTCTGGTTCCGCATGGAAATCGGTCGCAAACAGAATGCCGAGGCACGCTGGATCCTGCCGCTGCTGTGCCGCCGCGGCCACATCACCCGCAATGAAATCGGCGCCATCCGCATCGGCCCGGAAGAGACCTATGCGCAAATCCCGCGCAAGATTGCGGACAGGTTTGCCGACGCCGTGGAACGCACGGCCGCAGCCGAGATCATGGCAGGAGAAGACAGCATCGCAATCCGCCGGTCGGATTCCGGTCCGCGCGAAGTGGCGCGCCAGAACCGGCGGACAAATCGCAATGACGGGTCACGCAGTACGGTCGAAGAACAGTCCAAGCCGCACCGCAAGGGCAAATTCCGCGGCAAGCTCGCCGGAAACACACGGTTCAAGCCAAAGCCCCGGTTCAAGACCAAACCTCGCCCCAAGCGGCCGCGCGACTGATCGCGACAAGTCCGCCTTCTGCAACGCCCATCACCCCTTGCCTGTCTCGGAAAAGGCTGCGAGACTCCTTGAGTCCAACGCGTTTCCCGGGAGAGATTTCCAATGAAGTCAATTGCCTGCGCCCTCGCCGCGCCACTCCTGCTACTGTCGGCAACTGCGCCCGCATTGGCGCAGGATGATGGCTCGGCCAGCTTCAGCGAGACCACGCAGCTCGCCCGCGAAATTGTCGATAACGGCTTCCCTGAAGAGATGCGCATGGACCTGTTCAGCGGCGTCATGCAGCAGCTGGTATCGCAGATGAATGTGGCACAGCCACAGCTTGCCCAGGACCCGGAAATCCAGGAATTGGTCCTACGCTACCAGCAACGCGCCATCGACCTCGGCATGGCGACATTGGAAGGCCATATGGATGCAATGATGGAAGGCCTCGCGCTGGCTTATGCCGATATCTACACATTAGACGAATTGACGGCCTTCCACGCTTTCATCACTTCTCCGGAGGGTTATGGCTTTCTCGCCAAATCATCCGCCGCAACCGCTCACCCGGCATTCGCCGATGCCAACCAGGCCTATATCAACGAGTACGTGGCGCAGCTTCCACAGCTTCAGGGCGAATTGCGCGATGAACTGACGCAAATTCTGTCCAGTCGCGAAGATGAGCCGGGAAGCTCCTGATCTCAATGTCACACCGGTGACCCAGCGAAATTGATTCGCTAATCACCGCATTCTGCTGCAAGTATCGCCCAGGTCGCGCGACGAGGTCTTGGGGGAGGCTGCGGCATTCATGGCTAGTGTAGATTCGACAATTGTGCCGAATGGAGGACAGTCGACACCGCGCTACCAGACATTGCTGGTTGGCCTGCTCGGCGTAAATATGGGCATCGTGTTCCTCGACCGGAACGCCTTCGGCCTGCTCGCACCGATGATCCAGCCCGAATTCGGGCTAACCAATACGCAGGTTGGCATGGTTACGGGCGTCCTCGCCCTCACCTGGGCGTTGTCGAGCTTCGGCATCAACCGGGCGGCAGACATTACCGGCAAGAGCAAGGGACTGCTGATCGCAGCGACATTGATATTCTCCGCGGCATCGATCAGTTCCGGTTTCGCGATTGGCCTGCTTACCTTGCTCGCTGCGCGTGCCCTGATGGGCCTCGCGGAAGGCGGACTGCCGCCGCTCAGTACGCATATCGTGACCAGCGAAGTGGCGCCCGAACGGCGCGGACTTGCCATCGGCATGCTCTCGACCATCGGCATGAATGCCATACCCATGCTCGGGCCTATCGTGATTGTCGGGATTGGCACCCTCTATGGCTGGCGGGAGGCGTTCTGGATTGCCGGCGTGCCCGGATTGATCATGGCCGCATTGATCTGGCTTTTCGTACGCAACCCGAAGCACGAGATCAGGGAAGAGAGGCCCAAAGGTGCAATCGCTCCGCTACTCAGGCTGCGCAACATTCGCTTCAGCATCGTTCTGGCCACGTTGAACATGACCTTCTTCATCGGCTTTCTCAGCTTCATGCCACTCTACCTCGTCAACGTGCTCGGCCTCAGCAATGAAATGATGGGTGTGGTCCTCACGGCCGCCTCAGCTGCAGGCATATTCTTCGGCTTCTTTTTCCCAATGCTCTCGGACCGCATGGGCAGGAAATTGGCGATCATCTCGGCTTACTCCGTGTCGATACTGGGTGTGATCCTGTTGGCGATAAGCAATGGCGCCCTTCCGCTCGTATTTGCCGGCGCCATGCTGACAGGCGCGGGAGGCATGGGGTCGGGTATATTGATCATGGTCGTCATTCCCGGCGAATCCGCGCCAGACCATTTGCGCGCAACTGCCATGGGGTTTAACGCCGCCATAGGTGAGATCCTGGGCGCGGGCGCCATGCCCGTGGTGATCGGCATGATCGCGGACGAGTTCGGCATGCAGGTGCTGCCCACGATCCTGATCGCCTCCGCTGCCCTTCTATGCGTGGTGACACTGGGCCTCCGGGAAACGGCACCCAAGCTCGTGGCCGGTGACGTGGCAACGGCTTGAGACGAGCATTGGACAGAGTTCCATGAGGATGGCATAAATTCGTTCCAGGAGAGGATTGACCCAGTTTTGAGGGAATTCTCTTCGTGCCTGCTTCAAGCCCCAAGATCATCGCAGTCGTCAGCCAGAAGGGCGGCTCGGGCAAGACCACGCTCGCCCTGCACCTCGCCACTTGCGCTGCCTATGCCAAGCAGCAGACCTGCGTGATCGATACCGATCCGCAGGCGACCGCCGCCGCCTGGGGAGACTGGCGCGGCGATTTCCTCCCTGCAGTGGTCACCAGCCCGCCAGCCCGACTTGCCCGCACGATCGATAATGCCGCCAAACAAGGGATGGAGCTGGTGGTGATCGATACTCCGCCCCATGCCGAAGCCGCGATGCGCGAGGCCATCAAGGTGGCAAACCTCGTGCTGATCCCCACGCGCCCGCGCGCCTTCGACCTGCATGCACTGGAAGGGATCGTCGATCTCGTGAATTACACCGGCACGCCGGCCTCGGTCGTGCTGAACGGCGTGCCCGCGGGTGCCACCCGCATGGTGGAAGACGCGAAAGCCGCCGCCAGGAATCTCGGTCTCGACACCTGCCCGATCACGTTTGGCGACCGGGCAGCGTTTCATCGGTCTTCCGCAAAGGGCGAAGTCGCCGGCGAAATCAAACCGGGCGGCAAGGCCGCGAAAGAAGTCGAGGCCCTGTGGAAGTGGGTCAAGAAGGCCCTGCCCTGACCTAGTCGAGATAGCGCTGTGAGGCTTCCACGCTGCAGCCGACATCGGGTATCTCCGCACCGGCTTCGGCGCGCGTGAGGGCAATCGGGATCGTCAGCTCCCGCGAAAGGTAATCGGGGTCGGTGATGGTCACCGTCCCGCCCACGCTGCCGTCTGCATTGAGGTGATAGCGCTCGATATAGGAGCGCGACGCGCTGCCCGGAGCATTGCGCCCCAACCCACCCGGCGTAGCCACAAGACCGGTCGTGGTCACGACGAAGTCGCTACCCTGCCATTCTCCGGTGGAGTGGCCGAGATGGCTGGGGCCGTCCGTATCCGCGCGGCCGTCGAGATAGATCGTACGGACCGTGTTGAAGTCGGCATAATGGACCGTCAGCACATTTCCCGTCACGTTCCATTCCTGCAGGTCGGGAATTCCAACCAGCGAAGGCAGTCCGTTGGACCTGCAGTTGTTTGACGGCAAATCACGCGGGTTCATACTCTCGAAGGCCGCCTTGCCCGCCGGCGTCATGATCGACCAGGTCATCCTGTCGCCGCGATCGAGCCCTTCGATATCCGGCCCAGGCAGGTCGGATGCATCTCCCTCCGGTCCTGCTGCAGGCGGGCCGCGGCGCCCATCCCGCCGCAGTGCACCCGGCGAAGGACCGAAGCGATTGCCCTGCCCCGCGTCGGGAGGAGGGCCAGCGCCCGGACCTGCTCCGCGCGGCGACACCTGCCACATGCCTTCGAACAGGGTTAGGTCGCCTGCGGAATTGTCTTGCCCGGTGGCAGCATTTGCGGGGCAAATTGCGAGCAGGAACGGAAGGGTGACAAGATAAGGCATCTTCATGGCATCGATCTCCATCATGGTTGCCCCTTCCTTCCGATTGCTCTCTCCATGTCGCAGGATTGTGCCCGACATGTCCGAATTTGTACGCTCTCGTCGCCCGTTGCGACAATCGCCATTGCCGCGACTTGGATAGGTGACTACCCAACGCTTAATGGGAAAAGGGGAGGAATTATGAGTATCTCGAAATTCGTGCGCAGGATTGCCTTGGCGGGATTTGCCCTTGCTCTCGCGCTGCCCATGCAGGCGAACGCACAGGATTGCGATCGTGGCTGCCTGGAAGGATTGGTCACGGCCTATATCGATGCGATGCTTGCAAACGATCCGTCAGGTCTGCCCTTGGCTGAAGGCGCGGAATACACGGAGGGTGGACGCGCCGTCGAAATGGGCGAAGGCGCCTGGCAGACCGTGACTGGCAGAGCCACCTTCCGGCACGATTATCTCGACACCACCGCGCAGGTTGCTGCGTCGCATATCGAGTTCCGCGAAGGGGATATCCCCCTGCTCATGTCGGTCGCGCTGCATGTCGAAGACGGCAAGATTGCCGATATCGAGACCATCGTTGCTCGCATCACGCCGGATTCGCCTTTCCAGCCCGCTGTCCTGGGTGAACCGGTGCGCGGAATGGATAGCCCGGTTCCCGAAGGTACGCGCATGTCGCGCGAGCGCATGGTCGAAATCGCCCTGAGCTATGCCGAGGGCCTTCGTGTGGGCAGCTTCCTTGATGCAGGCACGCCCTTTTCGCCCGAAGTCTATCGCGTCGAGAATGGCGTGATCACTGCCGGCCAGGGCTGCTTCGGCGCGGTGTGCGGTCTCTACGAGCAGCGTATTATGGTCCATCCGGGCCTCATCCCCAGCGTGGTCGCGGTGGACGAGGAAAACGGCACCGTGCTGCTATGGATGAATTTCGGTTACACCGACTCCTATGGGCCCGGAAACGTGCTGGTGACCTTCGAAGCATTCAAGATCTGGGGTGGCAGCATCCACGCGATCAACGCCTTCTTCGACTTTTTGCCGATCGGCCGCTCGCGCGGCTGGCCGTCGGAAGAACGCGTTCCGCGGATCTACTGACCTGACCGAAATTGGCGGCCTGCCTGCAGGTGGGCCGCCAATGCGTCCCCCGCGCCGCAATTGCGCGATCTGGCCGCCGTTTGCGGCAATCTTCATTGCTGGAATTTGATTAGTAAGCTAATCAAAATCCGCATTCGAGAGAGGATTTTGCCAGATGAGATTTGCCAGCACCATTCGCACCATCGCCATCGCGGGAGTCGCGCTCGCCCTGCCCTTGCCTCTTGCCGCACAGGATTGCGACCGGAGCTGCCTCGAAGGCATGGTGACGAGTTATGTCGATGCGCTGGTCGCGGGCGATCCCTCGGGCTTGCCATTAGCTGACACCGTAAAGGTGACGCAGGATTCAACCGCCATCGAACTCGGCGAAGGCCTGTTCGAGGAAGAGTTGGAAGCCAGCACGTTCCGGCAGGATTATCTCGATACGCAGGCGCAGGTCGCCGCCTCGCATGTCTCACTCCAGCATGGCGATGAGACCGTTCTCCTCTCGCTGGCCTTGCATGTCGAGGACAGCCGCATCGCCGGGATCGAAACGCTGGTGCAGCGGGTCGATGCCGAATCCCGCTTCCAGCCAACCGAGCTTGGCCGCCCGATCCGCGGCATGAACGCAGTTGTTCCTGCTGGCAGACGCATGTCGCGCGCCGACCTGGCGGCAACCGCACTGACCTATACCGAAGGCCTGCGCATCGGCAATTTCACCGATGGCGGCACGCCCTTTGCCGATGAGGCATACCGCGTCGAAAACGGCGTCATCACTGCAGGCGAAGGCTGCTTCGGCAGCATCTGCGGCATGTATGACCAGCGCGTGATCCTGCACCAGCAGATCGTCGCCAGCGTGATCGCGGTGGACGAGGAGAACTCGACTGTCCTGCTATGGATGAACTTCGGCGACAATGGCGCCTATGGCCCCGGCGATGCGCTGGTGACCTTTGAGGGCTTCAAGGTCTGGGGCGGCGAGATTCATGCGATCAACGCCTTCTTCCGCATGCTGCCGAGCCGCACCCCGCGCTACTGGAATTCCGCCGAATAGGCCGCGCAGCACGGGCCGCAAATCGATAGACGCCGCATCACCGCTGCGCCATTAAGGGCGCAATGGAGAGGACATTCGATTTCATCATTGTGGGCGCAGGCTCATCGGGAGCCGTGCTTGCCGCACGTCTGAGCGAGGATCCGGCGATCTCGGTCCTACTGCTCGAAGCGGGTGGCAGCGACCGCCATCCGCTGCAATTGATGCCGCTTGCCTTCCCGCGCGTGGCGCTGGGCAATGTGGGCACATGGCAATTCCTCTCCGAACCCGAGCCTGCACTCAACGGACGCACGCTCGGCATTCCGCGCGGCAAGACGCTGGGCGGAACATCTTCGATCAACGCCATGATCGCGGTGCGGGGCAACAGGCGCGATTTCGACGATTGGGCGGCGCAGGGCCTGGCCGGATGGAGCTTTTCCGAAGTCCTGACCTATTTCAAACGGCTGGAAAGCCATTGGCGCGGCGAGACCTCCTGGCATGGTGGCAATGGCCCGGTGGGCATTTCGCGCATGGAGGGAGCAGACCTCTTGTGGGAGCCGTTGCTTGCCGCAGCCGAAGCTACCGGCATTCCCTATTGCGAAGATCCCAATGGTGCCGAGCAAGACGGCATTTCGCGCATGGAGTCGACCGTCGCCAAGGGTCGCCGGACAAGCTCGGCGCGCGCCTATCTCCATCCGGCAATGAAGCGCCCCAATTTGACCGTCGAAACCGGTGCACTGGTAACGCGCATCGCGGTCGAGAACGACCGCGCCACCGCTGTCCAATATGAGCGAGGCGGGCAGTCGCAAAGCGCCCGTGCTTCCAGCGAGATCGTGCTCTGCGCAGGGGCATACGGCTCGCCGCAAATCCTTATGCTGTCAGGCATTGGCGATCCGGACGAGCTCTCCGCGCTGGATATCGAGCCGGTGCATGAGCTGCCCGGCGTCGGGCGCGACCTGGCCGACCACCCCGTCGTCATCAATGAATGGGAGCTCAAACAGGATCGCGGCCTGACACGCCATTTGCGCTTCGACCGCGCCGCAAAGGCCGCTGCGCAATGGTTCACGGGTGGCAAGGGACCCTTCGCCTATACCGGCACTTCGGCCAATATCTTCCTGCGCTCGACCGAGGGGATCGATCGTCCCGACATGCAGATGATGTGCCTGCCGCTTTCGGGCGATGCGCGCATGTGGGTACCCGGGCTGCAGCGCCGCTCCCCGCCGCGCATATCCGTGCGCACCGGCTATCTGCCGCTCAAATCGCGTGGCTGGGTCAAGCTGCGTTCCACCGATCCGCGCGATGCGCCGCGCATCTTCCTCAACATGTTCTCCGCGCCCGGAGACATGGAGGGCATGGTCCGCTCGATCCACATCACGCGCAATATCTACCAGCAGAGCCCGCTGGCAGAGCTGATTTCACACGAAGTCCTGCCCGGTGAGGCGGTGAAGAGCGATGCGCAGCTGGAGGAATTCGTTCGCGCAAACGCCACCCACCGCGCGCATCCGGGTTGCTCCTGCCGCATGGGAACGGATGAAGGCGCGGTCACCGATGCACAATTGCGTGTTCGCGGGATCGAGGGACTGCGCGTGGTCGATGCCTCCATCATGCCTGCCCTGCCGCGTGGCAATCCCAACCTGCCCTGCATGATGATCGGCGAAAAGGCCGCCGACCTTATGCTTGGAAGGGAGCCTCCGGCACCCATACCGCTCCCTTGATATAGCGGATCAGGCCCTGCTCATTGAGCAGGTAATGGATGTAGAATTCGACATCCACGCTCACGCCTACCGGCACCGGCGTCATGCCGGGATAGCCTCTTTCTTCAAGAACCTCGGGGGACAGCTCCTTCAGCCCGGTAAAGCGGATCACCACGTTGGAGACGAAGCCCTGCCTTCCCGGGAAGAACTCCCTGAAGATCACCTCTTCGCGGCAGAACTCGTGGAAGAAGGCGTAGAAGTCGCGAAAGGCCTGTTTGCCACGCACGGCAAAGCCCGCATTCTCGAGCACGAAGTCATCGGCAAAAAATGTCTCGAGTGTATCGTAGTCGCGGGCATTGAAGGCAGCGATATAGCGGTGATAGTCGTCATCGGTCATGGCGGTGAGGCTAATGCCCGGCCCGCTCGACACAATATGAATTCGCAGCAAGACCGTGCAACGCGGCAGATAAGGGAATGGGGATGCGCAAGGTTTTCGGCTCGATAGTGGTGGCAATTGCAGGGCTACTGCTCGGCGCAGGAGCGGCCCATGCCCAACCCGGCCCTGGCATGCCCTCTATCGGCCCGCTCGACGAAGCGACGATCGAGCAGGGCAATGGGATTTACCGCGCCAATTGCGCTGCCTGCCACGAGAATGCCGGATCGCATGCTCCCGGACGCCAGGCCATCTCCACGCTGACGCCCGAAGTGGTGCTGCGCGCATTGACCGACGGGCGCATGAAGAACGAGGCTGCCAGCCTCAGCGAAGAAGAGCGGGCCGCCGTAGCGCAGGCAATTACCGGCTTGCGCTTTGGCGCTGCACCGCCGCCAACCCCGGTGCTGATGTGCGAGCCGGGCACGTCGCCGTTCGACTTCTCTCGTCCACCTGCCTTCAGTGGTTGGGGCCTCGATGCCGCGAACAGCCACTCCGTGTCGTCCGACCTCGCCGGGCTGAGCGCAGAAGACCTCCCAAACCTCACCCTGCGCTGGGCCTTCGCCATTCCAGGAGCGCTCGAAACGCGCGCACAACCGGCCATTGCGGCTGGCGCCATCTTTGTCGGCGGAACCAATGGGAAGCTCTATGCGCTCGACATGGAGACCGGCTGCGCGCGCTGGGAGTATGAAGCGCAATCGGGCATCCGCTCTGGTGTGACCATCTCCCCCTGGGATGCAGGTAACGCCGAAGCCCGCCCGCTGCTCTATTTCGGCGACAACGTCGGCAACACTTATGCGGTCGATGCCGTGACGGGCGAAGAGGCCTGGGCCCGCCATGTCGACGCCCACCCCGCCACCACGCTGACCGGCCCGGCCACGCTTTCGGGTGACACGCTCTTCGTACCCATTTCCTCGGGCGAGGAAGGCAGCGCCGCTATCCCCGGATATGAATGCTGCACCTTCCGCGGCTCGCTGCTTGCGCTCGATGCCCATACTGGCGGGGAGTTGTGGCGAACCTATATGGTCGACGAACCGCAGCCCGTGGGCGAAAACGAGAGCGGCACATTGCAACGCGGCCCCTCGGGCGTGCCTATCTGGTCTGCCCCGTTGGCCGATACCGAGCGCGGACTGGTCTATGTCGCCACAGGCAACAACTATTCGCATCCCTCCTCGCCTTTGTCCGGAGCCATCGTGGCGCTCGACATGCAGACCGGCGCGATCCGTTGGGCGACGCAGGTGACGCAAGACGATGTCTGGAACGTCGCCTGCTGGGGCGGCGCGGACGGCCCCAATTGCCCCAACGATGCCGGGCCGGACTACGATTTCGGCGCCGGACCGGTGCTGGCGACTGGCAATGATGGGAAGACCTACCTCCTCGCCGGGCAGAAATCGGGCATTGCCTACGGTTTCCATCCCGATAGCGGCGAACTCCTTTGGCAGACGCAGGTCGGCCGCGGCGGTGAGCTGGGCGGCGTGCATTTCGGCATCGCAGCCGAGGGTGGCCGCGCCTACATTCCCGTCAATGATGCAGAGAACGGAGCCGATTACGGCGAACCCGGGAAGCCCGGAATTTATGCGCTGGACGTCGCAACGGGCGATCTGCTGTGGAGCCATGCCGCCGAGGATGTCTGCGAGGGCAAGGATCTGTGCCAGCCCGGCTATTCCTCGGCCATCACGGTCACGCCCGAACTGGTCTTGGCCGGCAATACCGATGCACATTTCCGCATCCTCAGTGCAGCAACCGGAGAGGTGCTATGGGACGTCGATACCGACCGCGCCTATGAGAGCGTCAACGGAACACTCGGCCATGGCGGATCGATGAGCGGCCACGCCGCGCCAATCCTCCAGGATGGCATGCTGCTCATCAGTTCGGGCTATGCATTCCTCGGCAAGATCTCCGGCAACATGCTGCTCGTCTATGGCGTGGACTGAGGCGATATGGCTGCGATTTAACGGCTGAAACCAATTCGACGGGGACAAGCCGCCCATTGCGGCCGTTTTAGAGTGGCATGGCTGGCCTGTAATCACTATGTGGCGCTGCATGAAGATCGCCATTGCCTCCGACCATGCCGCTTTCGACCTGAAAAGCGAGCTGGCGCAGAACCTGCGCGACTGGGGCCACGAGGTTCTCGACCTTGGCCCGGACAGCGCCGATCGCGTCGATTATCCCGATTACGGCTACAAGCTGGCCGAAGCCATTGCCTGCGGCGATGCCGAATACGGTGTGGCGCTATGCGGTTCGGGTATCGGTATTTCCATGGCCGTCAATCGCCATCCCGCGGCGCGCTGTGCACTGGTCAGCGAGCCCTATTCGGCCGCCCTCGCCCGCGAGCATAACGATGCCAATGTCATCGCCATGGGTGCTCGCCTGACAGGTCCGGACATGGCCCGCACATGCCTCCAGACCTTCCTGGTCGCCGAATTCCAGGGCGGGAGGCACGCAGACCGCGTTGCCAAGCTCACCGAACCGAACATCTCCACGCAGGAAGACGCCTGATGACTACCGTTGCCAACCCCGCCCAGAATGATGCGCTGAACCGCTTCTGGCATGACAGCCTCGAGGAAGCCGATCCCGAAGTTGCCGCCATGATCGGTCGCGAGCTGGGTCGGCAGCGGGACCGTATCGAGCTGATCGCCAGCGAGAATATTGCCAGCCCGGCCGTGCTCGAAGCGACCGGCAGCGTGTTCACCAACAAATATGCCGAAGGCTATCCGGGCAAGCGCTATTACGGCGGCTGCGACTTTGCCGACGAGGTCGAAAACCTCGCCATCGAACGCGCAAAGAAGCTGTTCGGTTGCAACTATGCCAATGTGCAGCCCAATAGCGGCAGCCAGATGAACCAGGCGGTGTTCCTGGCCCTGCTCAATCCGGGCGACACATTCATGGGCCTCGACCTCGCCTCGGGCGGTCATCTGACCCATGGCTCGCCGGTCAATATGAGCGGCAAGTGGTTCAACGCCGTGCCCTATGGCGTGCGCAAGGAAGACGAGCGGCTCGACATGGACCAGGTCCGTGACCTGGCCCGCAAGCACAAGCCCAAGCTGATCATTTCGGGCGCGACCGCATATCCGCGCCTGTGGGACTTCAAGGCCTTCCGCGAGATTGCCGACGAAGTTGGCGCTTACCTGCTCGCCGACATGTCGCATTTCAGCGGCCTGGTGGCTGGCGGCGCGCATCCGAATCCTTTCCCGCATGCGCATATCGTCACCAGCACGACGCATAAGAGCCTGCGCGGTCCGCGTTCGGGCATCATCCTGTGGAATGACGAGGAATTGACCAAGCCGCTCAACATGGCAGTCTTCCCCGGCATGCAGGGCGGTCCGCTGGTACACATCATCTCGGCCAAGGCGGTCGCTTTCGGCGAGGCGCTGCGCCCCGAATTCAAGACCTATGCCGCCTCGATCGTCGAGAATGCCAAGGCGCTTGCCGCCAGCCTCGAGGAATCGGGCCTGCGCGTCGTTTCGGGCGGAACGGACAACCACCTCATGCTGGTCGATCTCAGCCCCAAGGACGTGACCGGCAAGGCTGCCGAAAAGGGCCTCGATCGCGCCTTCCTGACCTGCAACAAGAACGGCATTCCCTTCGACACCAAGTCACCTTTTGTGACTTCGGGCGTGCGCCTTGGCACGCCGGCCGGCACGACGCGCGGCTTCGGCCCCGCCGAATTCCGCAAGATCGGTTCGCTGATCGCCGAAGTGGTGGATGGCATGAGCCGCAACGGTGAAGAAGGCGATGCGCAGATCGAGGAACGCGTGCGCCGCCAGGTCAGCGAATTGTGTGAGGCGTTCCCCGTCTATCCCGGGAGGTAAGCAGATGACCGATCCCAACAAGCCCATCGACAACAAGATCCTGGTGGATGCCGTCGAAGAGGCCAAGGCCATGGGCCGCGAGGGGATGAAGCACCCTTCTACACGGCCCGTATTGGCTGGTGCAGCTCTTGGAGCGGTTGCCGGCGGTGTCCTGCCCGTGGTCACTTGGCCCATCGGCCTCGCTGCCGGTGCTGCCTTCATGCTCTACAAGCGCGTTCGACCGTAACCCATCATGCGCTGTCCCTTCTGCGCCCATGACGACAGCCAGGTGAAGGATTCCCGGCCGACCGAGGACAATGCCTCGATCCGCCGCCGACGCCAGTGCAATTCATGTGGCGCGCGCTTCACCACCTTTGAACGGGTGCAACTACGCGACGTCTTCGTCATCAAGGCGGACGGCAAACGCGAAGCCTTCGATCGCGAGAAGATCCAAAAGTCGGTCGGCCTCGCCTGCCGCAAGCGCGAAGTCGAGCAGGAACGGATCGACCAGCTCGTTTCGGGAATCCAGCGCCAGGTCGAAACGTCCGGGGAAAGCGAAGTGCCCTCCGAACGGATCGGCGAGATGGTGATGGACGGCCTCAGGCAGCTCGACAGCGTCGCCTATATCCGCTTCGCCAGTGTCTATCGCGATTTCAACGAAGCGCGCGATTTCGAGGAATTTGCCAGCCAGGTCCGCGATGTCGGCGGAGAATAACGCGCCGGTCATCGTCCTCGTTCGCCCGCAGCTGGGCGAGAATATCGGCAAGGCGGCGCGGGCCATGCTCAATTTCGGGCTGACCGAACTGCGCATGGTTGCTCCGCGCGATGGCTGGCCCAACCCCTCTGCCGGCCCCGCTGCGGCCGGAGCGGACGAGGTTCTCGACAAGGCGCAGGTTTTTTCCACCACCGCCGAGGCGGTGGCCGATTGCGCGCATATCTATGCCACCACGGTGAGGAAGCGCGGCGTTACCAAGCCCGTACTCACGCCCGAACAGGCTGCGAATGAGATCGCCACGCAGGAAGGCCGCAGCGCGATCATGTTCGGCGCCGAGCGTTCGGGACTAGAGACCGAGGACGTAGCCCTGGCTCGCGCCATACTGACCGTGCCGATCAATCCCGAGTTCGGATCGCTCAACCTCGCCCAAGCGGTGATCCTCGCCGCCTATGAATGGTCGAAGCATCGCAACCTGGTGATGCCACCGCAGGAGGATCTCCTGCCGCCTGCGCCACAGGAGGAGCTCGACGGGCTGATCGCGCATCTCGACCGCATGCTCGAGCCCAAGGGCTATTTCCTGCCGGAAAGCCGCGCCGAGGCATCGCGCCGGACGATGCGCAACGTGCTGACCAAGCCAGGCTGGAACCACCTTGAAGTGCGTACCTTGCGCGGCATCCTCTCCAGCCTGGAACGCGAGGACAGGTAGGGACAGGCTCCGTTCAGCCGATCCTGCCAAGATAAACCACCACCAGAGGCACCGAATAGAAAGCAGTCGCGACAATTGGCGACAGACGCTGTCAGTATCCGCGTGGTACAGCCGATCCGTAATCCGGGAGAGATTCATTGAAGAAATATTCGATTATTGCCGCCGCTGCCGTTCTCGGCCTGAGCACAACTGCTTTCGCGCAGAACGATCGCGATGACGATGAACAGCGCGCTGCCGAAACCCAGTCCCAGAATGAGGACGACGCGGAAGAAGAAGAACTCGATCCCATGCAGGAAGTTGTATGCCGGACCGAGCCTATCCTCGGATCACGTACGCGCGTAACGCGCACCTGCATGACCCGCCAGGAGTGGAACTACACGCGTGAGCGTGCTCGCCGTGAAGTCGACAATATCAGCCGTAATGCCGGAACAATACGCACCGAATAGCTTGAGTCTTGGGCGGCCGGGAACCGGCTAGGGAAAAGCGTACGAAAATTATTTGAATGTGTTATAGTCACCTTTCACTTATGGGAGTGAGAGGATGAAAAAGCTTGTTCTAGCAGCATTCATTGCAACTTCGGGCCTTAGCCTTGTTGCCCAGGCGCAAGACAGAACAGAGGATGAAGATCTGGCGCAACAGGCCGCTTCCGCAGAGGATGAGGTGTTGAGCGAGGAAGACTCCCGGTTGCAGGAAGTCACGTGCCGCACCGAAAACGTGCTTGGCTCACGAACGCGCGTAAATCGGGTCTGCATGACGAGGGCCGAATGGAACCGCCTCCACGAGGAAACCCGCCGTGGCGCTGACAGGATGTCACGGAATGCGAACCTCAATATGGCTTGTGCAACCTGGGATCCAGCAGGCGCCGGACGCGGCTGCGTCGGCAACATGCCGAACAATCCGTGATTTCGATGCATTGCCGCTTGACCACCATTGAAGGCTCGGCTTGACATTACCGGGCGCGCGGCTAAATGCGCGCCTTCGCTGAAATTGGCTCCGCATCCCGGTGAAGCGGTGGCCGCGCCTGACAGATGGTCAGGCGGTGCGATGCCGGGTTGGATGGCCACCGCTGGGGTGGTCCGCAAATTGAAAGGAATGGTCTCATGACCAAGCGCACGAGCGCCAAGCACAAACTCGACCGCCGGATGGGCGAAAACATCTGGGGTCGTCCGAATTCCCCGGTCAACAAGCGTTCCTATGGCCCCGGCCAGCACGGCCAGCGCCGCAAGGGCAAGATGTCCGACTTCGGCCTGCAGCTGCGCGCCAAGCAGAAGCTCAAGGGCTATTATGGCGATGTGACCGAGAAGCAGTTCCGCGCCACCTACAAGACCGCCGCCAGCATGAAGGGCGATACCGGCCAGAACCTGATCGGCCTGCTCGAGCGCCGCCTCGACATGATCGTCTATCGCGCAAAGTTCGCACCGACCATCTTCGCTGCGCGCCAGATCGTTTCGCACGGCCACATTCGCGTCAACGGCGTGAAGTGCAATGTAGCAAGCCGTCGTTGCGACGTGGGTGACGTAATCTCGCTGGGTGACAAGGCCAAGGAAATGGCGCTGGTCATCGAGGCGCAGAGCCTGCCCGAGCGCGACATTCCCGACTATGTCGTTCCCGACGGCACGGACAAGGTGACCTTCAACCGCGTCCCGACGCTGGACGAAGTGCCCTATCCGGTGACGATGGAACCGAACCTGGTCGTCGAGTTCTACTCGCGCTAATCGGTCTTGCGGATACGCAAACAAGAGGGCGGTCCTGCGGGGCCGCCCTTTTGCTATCGGTCGAGTAGGTTTTCCTCGAGGAAGGTGCCGATCGTCATCAGCATGTTGCTGCGCGCCCAGGTCTCGTCGATCTGGTGGTCGCGCTGTTCGTATTCGACATATTGCACGCTCTTGCCCGCGTCCTGCAGGCGCCGCTCCATCAATTGCGACTGGCGCACATTGACGTTGAGGTCATGCGTGCCGTGGAACAGCAGGACGGGTGACTGGAAGCGCTCGGCATTCTGCGCCGGACTGCCTGCT
This sequence comes from uncultured Altererythrobacter sp., assembly GCA_913056125.1. Lineage (GTDB taxonomy): Bacteria > Pseudomonadota > Alphaproteobacteria > Sphingomonadales > Sphingomonadaceae > Alteraurantiacibacter. The sequence goes on along the minus strand of CAJXNC010000002.1, from coordinate 198,484 downwards.
CGGACATGCTCGCCCTCACCCACGAATTCCTCGACGATGTTGAAGTTCGAATAGAAGCGCGATTGCTGAACCAGGTCGTCGAGATCGGTGACCGGGGCAATTGCGACAACCGCCTTGTAGAGTTCAGGGTCGAGCACTTGCGATTGCAGCGCGGCATAGCCTCCATAGGACCAGCCAACGATGCCCATATGTTCGGGATCGGCGATCCCCTGCTCGATGAGCCAGCGCCCGGCATCGTTCACATCGCCAATGGCGGTTTCCCAGGCCTGGAAGCCGTTGCGACCGAACCAGTCGCTGCCATAGCCCGCCGAACCGCGGAAATTGGGCTGCAACACAGCGTAACCTCGTGCGGTGAAGAACTGCACCAGCCAGTCGAAGCCCCATTCGTCACGCGCACCCGGACCGCCATGTGGCAGGACGATCGCCGGCATCGGCCCTTCCGCACCGATCGGCTTGGTCAGATAGCCCGGGATCTGCGTACCATCTGCCGCCGGGAACGTGACCGGCTCCATTGGCGACATCTCGCGCCCCTCGAGGATGTCGCGTAGCGGCAGGACCTCGGAAATTTGCCCGGCACTGCGATCGAACAAATAGACCATGCCGGGATCGACATCGCTCGAAGCGATGACCAGCAGCTTGCTCTCATCCGCCGAAGCCCCGGCAAAGCCAATCGACAGATTGCCCGGCAGGGCGGACCGCAACTGGTCGGCCAGCGCATCGAGCTCTGGATCGAGATAGGCGACCATGCGCTTTTCTGTCGCATAGCTGGCACCGACCACGCGGCGCTGGCGACCGATCCGCACCAAGCTGTCGACATCGACATCGTCGCGCGAAAGGATCAGCTGGCGCTCATCCGAGCCGTCCAGCATCAACGCAAACAGCGCCTCGTACCCGTCGACCTCCTCGAAGCCGTAGGCGACGTTGAGCGCGCTATCGACTGCCACCGGCACGAATTCGGGAAAGCTGCGCGACATCTCGACCCAGCCATTGGAATCCAGCGGACGATAGTAATACTTGGTCTCCCCGGTCATCTGACCGCGTAGCGTCTCATACATGACCTTGAGGCGGACCTGACCGTGCTCGTCAGCCACGAAGGACCCGTTTTCTGGCAGGGGATCCTCGATCGTGCGGCGCCTTGCATTGGTGATATCGACCATTTCAACGCCGAGGCCGCGTTCATTGGCATTTCGCACGGCGCGCGACCCGGTGGAACGTTGCGGCACGAATTGCCGCGTCATTACGATGCGATCTTCCTCGCCCTCCACATCGAGCGCAAGCACGCTACCGCCCGATTGCTGCACCCCGTACTGGCGGTAGGAATCATCGGCCGTGAGGACCTCGAACTCCTCCCCGTCCGTTGAGAGCGAAAACATGCGCGTGAAGTAGAGCAGCACATTGTCGGGCCGTGTCACGCCATAGATCTGGCAGACGAGCCGATCCTCGGTGGCGAAATTGCAGTAGTTCAGCTCCGAACCGATATCGTCGTAATATTCGATAAGCTCAGGCGTCCCGTCGCCATTGGCAAGGTCGACCACGAACACGCCTTCGGTCGAAGCGGCAATCGGGCTGATATAGGCGATCTTCTCGCCCGATGGTGAAAGGCTGATGCTAAGGACGCTGGGCCTCGTGCCGAATGCAACCGCCGTTTCTTCCAGGCTCTCCTGTGCCTGGATTTGCAGCGGCGCGAGGCAGGCGCACCCTGCCAGCAAATACATACGGTAACCCATTGCGACCCCCTGAAATTTCGATCCGGGGCAAGCCTAGCAATCTGCCACGAGGCAGCAAGCTGGTTTCGTAAGAAATCTATCTAGGCTGGCCGCGCGGAAGGTCAGCGGCGATAAGCGAACCACAGGCTGCCAGCGATAATAGCGGCGATGACAATGGTCAGAGTGCCGCCCCAAAACCAGTATGGCAGGATCAAGGCCTGCGACATCTGCTCGGTATCGGAAAGGTTGGCTCCACCAATCATCACCCCGCCCTGCGAGAATAGATAGCCCAGATTGGTATAGGTGCTGATGCAGGCCTGCAGGCCCAAGAATTGCAGCGTGAACTGGCGCTGTCGTACCGAACCGAACTTCAGCACGGCAAGGATCGCCAGACCGAGCAATGGCAGGACGATCCAGCCCGTCATGCCGCTTACGACCATCAGGACAGACGCAAAAAGGGCTGCAGCCAACGACAGCAGGGCAATTCCGCTGCTACGCTGCCAGCGCGAGGCGATGATGAGCAGCCCACCGGCTATCGCAGGCCCGAGCGGCCCGCCCGCGCTGATGAAGGCCGATCCAAAGGCGGACATGTCGCTCGGCCGCAAGGTCTGGGTGTAGCCCGACCCGTCTGGCAGGATGACCAGTTGCTCGAAGCGCGCGCCGACCAGCAGGCTGAACATACCGTGCCCCATCTCGTGGAACCAGGTCGCCAGCAGCGTGAAGGGATAGAGAACTATGGCAAGCGGTGAATGCCAAACAAAGAGCGTGATCAGCACGGTTGCGCCAAGCCAGCCAAGCTGGTCATCGCGCGAACCGGAGCGGATCCGTCGGCTCATCCGCTGTCCTTGTTCCCGAGGTAATCACGGCGAAAATCGGCCGCGAAGGCCGCGAACTTTCCTGCCGCAATGGCATCGCGCATGGCTTGCATCAGCTGCTGGTAGAAGGCGAGATTGTGCTCGGTCACCAGCATGGCGCCAAGAATCTCGCCCGATTTCTGCAAATGGTGGAGATAGGCGCGCGAATAGCTGGCGCAGGTTGCGCAGGAACAGCGGGTATCCAGTGGGCCGGTATCCTCCGCATGGCGCGCATTGCGGAGATTGAGCGGCCCGGTCCAGGTGAAGGCCTGTCCGTTGCGTCCCGAACGCGTGGGCAGAACGCAATCGAACATGTCCACACCGCGTTCAACGGCACCCACAAGGTCGTCCGGCTTGCCAACGCCCATCAAATAGCGCGGCGCGTTCTCGGGCAGCATGCCGGGCGCAAAATCAAGCGTGGCGAACATCGCCTCCTGCCCCTCACCCACGGCAAGGCCGCCAATCGCATAGCCGTCGAAACCAATTTCGGTCAGCTTCTGCGCGGAGATGCGCCGTAAATCCTCGTCCAGCGCACCCTGCTGGATGCCGAACAGGGCCGAACTTTTGGCATGTTCCCCGCCGCTGTCGAAGCCCTCACGGCTACGCTTTGCCCAACGCATGGAAAGCTCCATGCTGGCGGCAATCTCGTCGCGCGGACGGTCTGCGCGCGGACATTCGTCGAAAGCCATGACGATATCCGAACCGAGCAGGCGCTGGATCTCCATGCTGCGTTCCGGGCTGAGCATGTGCTTCGAGCCATCGATATGACTACGGAAGGTCACGCCTTCCTCGGTCAGCTTGCGCAGTTCGGAGAGGCTCATCACCTGGTAGCCGCCGCTATCGGTCAGGATCGGACGATGCCAGTTCATGAACTTGTGCAGCCCGCCCAGTTTTGCCACGCGTTCCGCGCCAGGGCGCAGCATGAGGTGGTAGGTATTGCCGAGGATGATGTCCGCGCCGAGCGCTCGAACAGCCTCGGGCTTCATTGCCTTGACCGTCGCCGCCGTTCCCACGGGCATGAAAGCTGGCGTGCGGATGGTGCCGCGGCGCATGGCGATTTCCCCGGTGCGGGCAAGCCCGTCCGTTGCCTTTACGGTGAACTGAAAACGTGGTCGGTCAGAAGCCATAAATCAGCGTAAACCGCGTAATCGTATCGGTCGAGACTGCGCCTGCAGGCGGCTCGCTGTCATATTCCACCGCATAGGAAAGGCGTGCCGAAAGCCGGTCGCTGATCCCGGCCTCTAAGCCGGTGACGACATTGAGGCTGATATTGTCCCCACCGACGATCGCCTGCGCACTGCCGCCCAGCTCGCTGGTCGCATTGGTGTCCTGCGTCAGCTTGATGTTGTCGGCAATCTTCCAGTCGAAATCCGCGCCGAACAGGGCGGCAAGATTGCTGGTGCTGCCGCCATTGATGAATTCGGTGCGACGCCAGGCCGGACCGGCCTTGATGCGAAGCTGCATGCTGTCCGTGTCGACCAGCTTGTAGCCGAGACCGCCGGACAGGGCGTAACGGCCCGAATAGCCCTGGAAGCGGTCACGCTCCCATTGCGCGAGGGCATAGGCGAACAGCCGGTCATTGATCTGGTAGTGCGGCTCGTAGGCGGCCATGAACTGTTCACGATCGGTCACGCCGTTGGAGCGGCGATAATCGACCGCAGCCTTGAAATTATGTTCCCAGTTGATCCCTTCTCGCGCCAGGTCAAGCTGGGCGGAAAGGCCCACGCTGTCGGTATTGCCGGTGGTCTGGAACCCGCCGATTTGCCCCTGCCCGCTCCAATTGTCGAACAGGCCGGCCTGGCGGATCGCCATTTCCTCAGCTTGTGCCTCAACGGCAGCAAGCTCGGCCTGCTCGGTCTCGAATATGCCGAGCATAGCGTCGATTTCGGTGGCATCATCGGGATTGGTCGTGCGCGCGACATCGGTCACGGCCTTCACCGTATCCTGTTCGCCTGTGGCAATCGCCGCCTCGATCATCGCGCGGACGGGCTCGGGCAGTTCGGCATGCGCAGGCGCGGAAGCGAGAGCAAGCAGTGGAAGCAGCAGATAGGTTTTCCTCATGCCCGCCCCGCTAGCGGGTCATTCGCGCAATCGCCACCCCGTCTTAAAGATGTAGGCGATGACGCCGACACACAGGATGAGGAATCCCAGCGTAAATCCGAAGGCGATCCCGATGGGCACGTCGGAAGATCCGGTGAAGGTCCAGCGAAGCCCATTGATCAGGTAAAAGATCGGATTGAATTGCGCGACAGTCGCCCAGGGTTCGGCCAGCATCTGCACCGAATAGAAGGTCCCGCCCAGGAATGTCAGCGGCATCAGGATCAGCATGGGCACGATCTGCAGCTTCTCGAAACCGTCGGCCCACAGGCCAAGGATGAAGCCAAACAGGGCAAAGGCAGCCGCGACCAGCACGATGTAGCCCGCTGCCAGGAATGGATGGGCGATCGAATAATCGACGAATATCCGCGCGGTAAGCAGGATAATACCCGCTATGATCAATGCCTTCATCGCCGCCGCGCCGACAAAGCCGACAATCGTCTCGGCCACGCCGACAGGAGCCGAAAGCAGCTCATAGATCGCCCCGGTGAACTTGGGCATGTAAATGCCGAAACTGGCATTGCTGGTGCTTTCGCTCAGCAGGGTCAGCATGATCAGGCCCGGCACGATGAATGCGCCATAAGATGCGCCGCCGAACATGGATGGATCCATGCGGCTGCCGATCGCCGCGCCGAAGACCACGATATAGAGCGATGTGGTCAGAACGGGCGAGAGGATCGAGCCGAAGACCGTGCGGAAGAAGCGCTGGAGCTCGTTCTTGAAAATGGCAAAGGCGCCGCGAATGTTCATGCCGCCTTCTCCTGCTCGCGCTCCGCGACAAGGCCGACGAAGATATCCTCCAGCGTCGATTCACGCGTATCGAGTTCGGTATAGGCGATGTTGTTGCGTGTCAGGTCCTGCGCCAGTTCGGCGACTTCGCGCTTGCCCTTCCCGGTCCCGTCTCCGCCGCGATAGACAAGATGCGTGCCTTCCTGCTCGAGCGTGACGGGATAATGCGCCAGCGCGGCGGGGATTTCGGTCAGGGGGTCAGCCAGCACGAAATGCGCCTCGGTCCGGCCAAGCTGCGACATGATCGCATCCTTGTCATCGGTCAGCAGGATCTGGCCCTTATTGATCACGCCCACCCGGTCGGCCATTTCCTCGGCTTCTTCGATATAATGCGTGGTCAGGATGATCGTGGTGCCGCGCTCGCGCAAAGCCTCGATCTGCTTCCACATGTCGCGGCGCAGCTCGACATCGACGCCCGCCGTCGGCTCATCGAGGAAGAGCAGCTCGGGATCATGCGCCAGCGCCTTGGCGATCATCACGCGGCGCTTCATCCCGCCCGAAAGCTTGCGGATCGGCTCGTCGCGCTTGTCCCACAGCGAAAGCGATTTGAGCACTTCCTCGATCCGCCCCTCATCCGGCGCACAGCCGAACATACCGCGCGAATAGCGCACCTGGCGGATCACCTTGTCGAACATGTCGAAGCTGAGTTCCTGCGGGACCAGCCCGATCCGGCAGCGGACCTCGCGCCAATGCCGATTCACGTCGAGCCCGAACGCTTGGATACTGCCGCCAGTCGGGTTCACCAGGCCGCAAACCGCGCCGATCAGCGTGGTCTTGCCCGCACCATTGGGACCAAGCAGGGCAAAGATCTCACCCTTCCTGATCTGCAAATCGACCCCGCCAAGCGCGGTCGGACCGTTCTTGTAGGTCTTCTGAAGATTACGAATTTCGAGAATCGGATCGTTCACGCGTCAGGCTCCTCCGACGCAGACATCGCGTTCCGGGATCGGTTTTACAAGAGAACCTTTCTTTGACCCCGGGCAAGGCGGGTTTCTCGTCTCTTGGCCATATTCACCCTTGTCCCGACCAAGGTGGAGCACCCATATTCCACCGGTACAATCCGAACGAATTCTTGAGCAGGAGTGAAACGATGAAGGGCTATTTCGACGATATCGAAGCGGCAACCGAACAGAACGAGCTGTTCCGCAAGGTGCTCTATACCGGCCACAATCTGCAGCTCGTCCTCATGACCATCCAGCCTGGCGAGGAGATCGGAGCCGAGGTCCATGACGACCGCGACCAGTTTTTCCGCTTCGAAGCAGGCGAAGGCGAAGTGACGGTGGACGACAATGTCTATGCGGTGAAGGCTGACGACGCGGTAATCGTGCCGCAGGGAGCGATGCACAACGTCAAGTGCACGGGCGATGAGCCGCTCAAGCTCTACACGATCTACGGCCCGCCCGAACATATTGACGGCACGATCCACACAACCTGCGCCGAGGCCAGCGCAGCGCATGAGCATTTCGACGGAAAGACGACCGAATAGCGCTCAGCCTTCGGGCAAGAGCAGGCTGGAATCGCCGTAGGAATAGAAGCGGTATTCATGCTCGATCGCATGGGCATAGGCGGCCTGCATGCGTTCGGTGCCCATCAGCGCGCTGACCAGCATGAACAGCGTCGATTTGGGCAGGTGGAAATTGGTCATCAGCCCGTCGACCGCGCGGAACTTGTAGCCCGGCGTGATGAAGATCGCGGTGTCGCCCTCGAAAGGGTGGATGATACCGTCTTCGTCCGCCGCGCTTTCAAGCAACCGCAGCGCGGTGGTGCCCGCGGCGATGATCCGCCCGCCTGCGGCACGCGCTTCGTTCAGCGCATCCGCGGTTGCGGCATCGATGCGGCCGAATTCGGCATGCATGCGGTGATCGTCCGTGTCCTCAGCCTTGACCGGAAGGAATGTCCCCGCCCCGACATGGAGCGTCAGCGTCTTTCGGATCACCCCCGCCTCGTCGATCGTTTGTAGTAATTCGGGCGTAAAATGGAGCGAGGCGGTGGGCGCTGCCACGGCGCCATCCTCGCGTGCAAAGATCGTCTGGTAATCGGCCCGGTCGGCCTCGTCCGTATCGCGCTTGCCGGCGATATAGGGTGGTAGCGGCATCCGCCCTGCCCGCTCCAGCAGCACTTCGACCGGCTCGTCCCCCTGGAATTCGAGTGTCCAGCTGCCATCATCATGCCGCTCCTGCGCCACAGCGGTCACCCCTGCCGGAAACTCCAGGACATCGTGGCGACGCACGCGTTTGGCATTGCGAATGAATGCCTGCCAGCGCCTGAGATCGATACGCTTGTGCAATGTCGCGCCGATCCGCGCCTCTCCCCTGCGACCCTCCAATTGCGCCGGAATGACCCGTGTATCGTTGAAAACCAGCACGTCTCCTGCCCGAAGCAGGCTGCGCAGATCGCGCACGCCGCGATCCTCGAACTCCCCCTCCGCGCGCACGACCAGCATGCGCGCAGCATCGCGCGGGCGCACGGGACGCAGCGCTATCCGCTCTTGCGGAAGGTCGAAATCGAACAGGTCTACGCGCATCGGTAAGGCCCTAGCCTCTCGGCGAGGGAGCGCAAAGCAACAGTCTCAGTCGCTGGTCGAATTGCTCAGCATGTCGGCGGTGAAGGTCTGCTGTTCCTGCGGCTGGTCGATCGGCATGCGCTGCGGCTTGCCGTCCGAAGCGATGCTCGCCTGCAGGATACGCGTCGGATTTGCCGGCGGCTCGCCACGAGAAATCGCATCAACACCGTCCATGCCGCCGATTACGCGCCCGAAATTGGTGTAGTTCCGGTCCAGCGCGAAACGCGGATAGAAGACGATGAAGAACTGGCTGTTCGCACTGTCCTCATCATCGGCGCGGGCCATCGAGACCGAACCGCGCACATGCGGGAAGCTGTTGAACTCTTCCTGCAGGTCGGGAAGCGTCGATCCGCCGCGGCCGGTTCCCGTCGGGTCACCCGTCTGCGCCATGAAGCCATCGATCACGCGGTGGAAGATAACACCGTCATAGAAACCGTCGCGCGCAAGCGTCTTGATCCGGGCGACATGGCTCGGCGCCCATTCGGGGACCAGGCGAATGGCAACACGAGTGCCGTTCGACAGGTCGAGGTAGAGGATATTCTCTAGGTCGAAATCTAGCCGGGGATCGGCGCGCAGGGGAATGCGACCATTGGCTCCCTCGGATACGCCGGCCTCTTCTTCCACGAATTCCGCACTTGTTGCTTCATCCTGCGCGGCCGCGACATCATCCTGCGCCAGCGCGGGATGAGCGGTGAATACGCCTGCACACATGGCAAGGAAAAGGGCGAGAAACTTCTTGGTCATCGTCTTGGATGTGTCCTGAAAATTTGCTTGGAGGAGGCCCTATAGGCTGCGCGCTGACAGTTCAATGAACATGGCAGCAACCATCCCCGACCCCATCGCGCGCATGCTCATCGGTCGCCCTTGAGCCCGAGTTGCTCGACCCTGTCCATCACCCGTGCCTCGATCTCGGGGCTGACGAAGCGGGAAATCTCGCCGCCATAGAGAGCGATTTCCTTGACCAGCTTGGAAGCGATGGGCTGGAGCGAGATGTCGGCCATGAGGAAAACCGTCTCGATATTGGGATTGAGCTGCTGGTTCATGCCAGCCATCTGGTATTCGTATTCGAAATCCGCCACGGCGCGCAGCCCGCGAATGACGAGGCTTGCCCCCTGCTTTGCGGCATAGTCCATCAGCAGGGCATCGAATCCCTTGATCTCGACATTGTCGATGCCGAGGCGCGCGACTTCCGAGGCGACCATTTCCATCCGCTCTTCGGGCGTGAACATGGGGTTCTTGCTCGGATTGGTAGTGACGCCGATGATCAGCGTGTCGACCAGCTTGGCCCCGCGCCGCATGATATCGGCATGGCCGAGCGTAAATGGATCGAAGGTCCCGGGATAAAGGCCGATGCGATTGGCCACTACCGGTCCCGCTCCACGATGAAGCTGGCGAGCGCGCGCAGCAGGTCGGCTTCCTTGCCGTGCTGGACCAAATGGCCGATAGCCTGTTCGGACAGTGCCTTGGCCTGTTCGCGCGCCTTGTCCACACCCATCAGCGAAACGAAGGTCGCCTTGCCCTGCTCGGCATCCTTGCGCAGCGCCTTGCCGGCCTTTTCCTCGTCGCCTTCCTCGTCGAGCAAATCGTCGGCGATCTGGAAAGCGAGCCCGATATCGCGCGCGTAATTGCGCAAATGGCCGCGCGCCTCCTCGGGCACCTTGCCGAGGATCGCGCCCATCTCGACTGCGGCGGCCAGCAGGGCGCCGGTCTTCAATTGCTGGAGCCGCGTGACCGTGTGGAGGTCGAATTCCTCCTCATCGGCGACCATGTCCATCACTTGCCCGCCGGCCATGCCGTTATGGCCGCTGGCCGAAGCGAGCGCGCCAACCAGTTCGGCACGGATGAAGGGATCGGGGCTGACCTCTCGACTGGCGAGCAGTTCGAACGCCAAAGCATGGAGCGAATCTCCCGCCAGCACGGCAATCGCCTCGTCGAAGGCGATATGAACGGTCGGCTTGCCGTGGCGCATGGCATCGTCATCCATGCAGGGCAGGTCGTCATGGATCAGCGAATAGACGTGTATCGCCTCGATCGCGCATCCGGCCCGGATGGCTGCCTGGCGCGAACCGCCATACATTTCCGCCACCGTGACCAGCAGAAGCGGGCGGACCCTCTTGCCGCCGCCGATGGCGGCATAGCGCATCGCCTCCACCAGCCGGGCGCGGCTGTCATCGGGAACGGCAAGGATGGAATCGAAGGCGGCATCGACCTCGCGCTGGATACGCTGCAGGCCGCGGCCCAACAGGTCATCGGCGAGTACGAGCCCCACGTTCCCCACCTACTCTGTATCGAACGGAACGGTGGAGGAAGGCTTGCCGTCGGGACCGGCGACGATCTTCTCGATCCGTGCCTGCGCCGCATCGAGCCGCGCCTGGCAATGCTGGCGCAGCTTCTCCCCGCGTTCGTAGAGCGCAATCGATTCGTCGAGCGGCACTTCCCCGCCTTCGAGCCTGCGCACCACGTCCTCAAGCGCCTTAAGCGCATCTTCAAAGCTCAATTCGGCGATTTTCGCACTATTGTCCGACATGGGCGACGGTTTGGCGGGGACAGAGCGCGTGGTCAAGCATGGTGGGGCTGGCGACTCTCATCCTTGCTCGCTAAGGGCGCACTCATGTCCGAAATTACTCCTGATGTCGTAGAGGCGCACGGCCTCAGTCCCGAGGAATATGAGCGCGTCCTGCACGCCCTGGGCCGCGAGCCCAATCTGGTCGAGCTGGGCATCTTCTCGGTCATGTGGTCGGAGCATTGCTCCTACAAGAGTTCGCGCCTGCATTTGAAGAAGCTGCCCACCGAGGCCCCCTGGGTGATCTGCGGGCCCGGCGAAAATGCCGGCGTGATCGATATCGGTGACGGCCAGGCCTGCATCTTCAAGATGGAGAGCCACAACCACCCCTCCTACATCGAACCCTATCAGGGCGCGGCGACGGGCGTTGGCGGTATCCTGCGCGACGTCTTCACCATGGGGGCACGTCCGGTCGCGAACATGAACGCGCTGCGCTTCGGCCGCCCCGACCACCCCAAGATGAAGCACCTTGTGCAGGGCGTGGTCGCCGGGATCGGCGGCTATGGCAATTGCGTGGGCGTGCCGACCGTTGGCGGCGAGACCAATTTCCACAAGGCCTATGACGGCAATATCCTCGTCAATGCGATGACGGTGGGCGTCGCCGATACGGACAAGATCTTCTATTCCGCCGCCACGGGCGTGGGCAATCCGATCGTCTATGTCGGCTCCAAGACCGGCCGCGACGGCATCCATGGCGCGACCATGGCCTCGGCCGATTTCGGCGAAGATGCAGAGGCCAAGCGCCCGACCGTCCAGGTGGGCGACCCCTTCACCGAAAAGCTGCTGATCGAGGCCTGCCTCGAACTCATGGCAACCGATGCCATCGTTGCCATCCAGGACATGGGCGCGGCGGGCCTGACTTCTTCCAGCGTTGAAATGGCGACCAATGGCAAGGCCGGTATCCGCCTCGACATGGACATGGTGCCGTGCCGCGAGGAAGGCATGACGCCGTATGAAATGATGCTGAGCGAAAGCCAGGAGCGTATGCTCATGGTGCTCAAGCCCGGCAAGGAAGCAATGGCCGCGGCTATCTTCGAGAAGTGGGAACTGGATTTCGCGGTCATCGGCGAAGTCACCGATACGCAGCACATGGTGCTCGAATTCGGTGGCGAGGTGGTGTGCGACATCCCGCTCGGCCCGCTGGCCGCCGATGCGCCCGAATATGACCGGCCCTATATCAGCCAGGAGGAATACAAGTCCTGGGCGAAGATCGAAGGCCTTACCGAGAAGCCCGACACTGCAGATGTCGGCGCCGACCTGCTCGCCCTACTTGCCAGCCCGGACCTGGCCAGCCGCAAATGGATTTCCGAGCAGTATGACAGCCAGGTCATGGCCGACACGATGCAGACCGGCGGCGATGCCGCTGTGGTGCGCGTGCACGGCACCAAGAAGGCGCTTGCGATCAGCACCGACTGCACGCCGCGCTATTGCTACGCCAACCCTTATGAGGGCGGGAAGCAGGCGATTGCCGAGGCCTATCGCAATATCTGCGCGGTCGGCGGCAAGCCGCTGGCAGTCACGAATTGTCTGAACTTCGCCAATCCGCAGCGCCCGGAAATCATGAGCCAGTTCGTCCATTGCCTCGAAGGCATGGGCCAGGCCTGCCGCGTGCTCGATTTCCCGATCGTTTCGGGCAATGTCTCGCTTTACAATGAGAGCAAGGCGACGGGCGGCGGCTCGGCCATCCTGCCCACCCCGGCGATCGGCGGCGTCGGTATCCTCGAGGATTCATCGAAGCAGGCCACAATCGGCTTCAAGGCCGAGGGCGAGGCGATCTATCTGATCGGTTCGGAACCCTGGGCCACGCCGGACCAGACGCGCGGCCATCTTGGCCAGTCGCTGTGGCTGCGCGAGATCCATGGACGCGAGGAAGGCAATGCCCCGCCGGTCGATTTGACGCTGGAAAAGAAGTCGGGCGAATTCGTGCGCGAACTGATCGAGGCAGGCCTTGTCAGCGCGGTGCACGATGTTTCCGATGGCGGCCTCGCCATTGCGCTGGCCGAAATGGCCATGGCTGGCGGCATGGGCGCCGAGCTTGAAGGCCATCCGGGTTTCACCGCTGCCGAATGGTGGTTTGGCGAGGACCAGGGCCGCTACCTCATCACCATTCCAGACCTCCACGCCTTCCAGGAACAGATCGCCAAGGGCACGCGCGACGAGGACACCGCCGCATCGGGCCTGCGCCGCGTCGGCACGGTCGGCGGGGACAGCCTGTTCGGCGTCGGCCTGTCGGAAATGAAGGAAGCGCACCTTTCCTTCTTCCGCGACTGGATGGAAGCCTGAGCGACCACAGGCTGAGGGGCCAACCCCGGTAAGAACGGCAAACATAGGCACTAACGTGCTTGCATTGGATCGCGAGCCATGTCTCCATTGTGCCAACAGGAGACTGCCCTTGATGCGAACGACCTTGCGCTTTGCCGCCTTGCTTGCCCTTGGCCTGATTACCGCTGCATGCGGATCGGGTGAGAGAGAAACCGATATCGCAGCGCGAGAAGGCATCATCCTGATCGGCAATGGCGGCGAGCCGCAAACGCTCGATCCGCACATCGCCACCGGAAATCCCGAACGCAAGATCCTCGGCGAACTGCTCGAAGGCCTCGTCAATTTCGATCCGAGCAATCTCGAAGTCTTTCAACCGGGCGTCGCGGAAAGCTGGGAAAGCAATGAGGGCCTGACCCTCTGGACCTTCCACCTGCGCGAGGACGCGCGCTTCTCCAATGGCGATCCGGTAACGGCGCAAGACTTCATCTATAGCTGGAGCCGCTTCCTGAGCCCGGAACTGGGGGCGCAGGACAGCTCCTATTTCTACCATATCCGCAACTCAGAGGCCTATAATCTCGGACAGATCGACGATTTTTCGCAGGTCGGCGTCAGTGCCCCCGACGATTACACACTTGTCGTCGAACTGAGCCGCCCGGATCCGACATTCCTTTACCTTGTCTCCGGGCCCACCCTTGCCCCGCTGTCACAGCGTGCGATCGAGGCGCATGGTTCCTCGACCGACCGGCAGAACCCGTGGACGACAGTGGAGAACTTCGTCGGCAACGGGCCGTTCGTGATGACCGATTGGCGCACCAACCAAGTCCTCGAAATGCGCAAGAGCGAGAATTACTGGAATGCCGATGCTGTCGCCCTCAACGGCGCCCGCTGGTACCCGATCGAAAATCTCAACACGGAGGAAAACCTGTTCCTCGACGGGCGCCTGCACGTGACCGGATCGATCCCGCCCGACCGCGTTCCGGTCTATATCGAGGAGGATCTGGCTACCCTCGTCAGAGAACCGGCGCTGCGGCCCTATTTCTACATGATGAATGTCGCCAAGCCGCCGCTCGACGATGTCCGTGTGCGCCAAGCCCTTTCTTACGCGATCGACCGCGAATTGCTGGTCGACCGGGTCACACGTGGCGGTGAAACAGCTGCAACCGGTTACATGCCGCCGGGCTATCCGGGCTACGAGACAGCCGAAGTACTCGATTACGATCTGGACAGGGCGCGGGAATTGCTGGCCGAAGCCGGCTACCCCAACGGCGAGGGCTTCCCGCATTTCGAGATCCTCATCAATACGAGTGAGTCGCACAGCAAGATTGCCCAGGCAATCCAGGAGATGTGGCGCACGGGCCTCGGAATCGATGTCGGCATCTACAACCAGGAATGGCGGGTTTATCTTGACGCCATACTCGGCAGCAACTTCGACATGGTGCGCGCAAGCCTCGTCCAGGGGCCCGACCAGTTCGGCGCACTGGAAGCCTTCCGCACGGGCGGATCTCGGAATTTGGGCAATTGGGACAACACAGATTTCAATCGCCTGATCAGGTCGGCGGAAACCGAAGGCGACTTGGATCGCCGAACCGAATTGCTGCAGGATGCAGAGGCGGTCATGCTGCAAGACCTGCCGGTAATCCCCCTTTTCTGGGCCAAGAACAATTTCCTGCGTGATACACGCGTACAGGGCTGGACGCCCAATCCTTATGGGCAGCATCCGCTCGAATACGTATCTTTCTCAGGCGGGGTAGCTGAGTAGAAGCGGCGCTCACTCTGGGGAGGAGGACATGCGCAAATACTGGCCAATCGGACTGGCTGTCGTGCTGGCAAGCCTGGCGCTACTAGCGGGTCTGCATTCCTCCGCAGACGAGGTCGAGGCCTGGACCATGGCCTCGCGCTACACGGCCAGGATCGGCTTTCCATTCTTCATCATCGCCTATGTCGCATCTTCTCTGGTCAAAATTCGCCCAAGCAAGCTGACCAGCAACTTTCTGCGAGAGCGCAAATATTTCGGCCTTGCCTTTGCGACCACGCACACATTCCATCTCTACGCACTGCTGACCTTCCTCGCTGTAAGTCCCGAAGAGGTACCGCTCGTTGGATTGCTGCCCGGATTCGCGGTCTATGCGCTAATCTATGCGATGGCGCTGACATCCAATCGCTGGGGCTACCGCACGCTGGGCCGCAAGTGGAAATGGCTCCACACGACCGGCATGCATGTCGTCTGGCTGGCCTTCGCCCTCGCCTATGCCTCGCGCATCGGCGACCCGGACGAAGCCACGGCAGGGCTCGCCCTCTTCTCGATTGCGGTGATCGCACTGCTGATCAGGATTGCAGCCTGGCGCGTGGGCCACAGCCGCAGGCATGCCTAGGACCTTGGCTCAGCCGACGACCCACTCGGTTTCTGGTACTTCGAGCAGCTTGAGCAAAGCAGTCAGGTCTCCACGATCGACCCAGCCATTGGCGGCCTCGCGTGCCTTGGGCTTGGCGTAATAGGCGATGCCATAGGTCGATGCCTGTAGCATGGGGATGTCATTTGCTCCGTCGCCAGCACCCATGCTGTGAGCATTTTCGCCAAGTTCGCCCAGTTCCTCGAGCAGCACGGCCTTCTTGGTGGAGCTGTCGGTGATCGGGCCAGCCAGCCCGCCGGTCAGCTTGCCGCCAACGACTTCGAGGCGATTACCGACCACGCGATCAAACCCCAACCGGGTGGCGATCACATCGGCGAAGTGATGGAAACCGCCGGTCACCAGCACCGAGCGGCAACCCTTGGAGCGCAAAGTCTCGACCAGCACCTTGGCCCCATCGGTCGGCTGGACGCGCTCTTCGAGGCAGCGGTAGATCGCTTCTTCCTCCAGCCCTTCAAGCAGGCCTACGCGTTCACGCAGTGCGCTTTCGAAGTCGAGTTCGCCCTGCATGGCGCGCTCGGTGATGGCGGCGATCTGCGGCTTGAGATCGGCGAAGTCGGCAAGTTCGTCGATGCATTCCTGTCCGATCATGGTCGAGTCCATGTCCGAGACGAAGAGGTCCGGTACGCGGATGAAATCGCGCGATATGATCGCATCGGAAGGTGCAAAATGTTCGTCCAGCACATTGCGCAACGTGGCCATGTCATCGCCTGGCAGTTCGAGCTGCAGCACATCGCTGCAGAAATCGAGCATCTGCGCATGGGCAATCGGCAGGCCCGCTTCGGAAAGAGCTGCGCTCGCCGCATCAAGACGCGTTTCCAGCGTCTTCGGGTCTGCTATCAGGCGCGCAATGAGCAAGGGTGAGTCTCCGGTCAGCAATTTGGTGGCGCTCATTGCAGGGCCAACAGCAAGCGGCAAGAGCGATCTCGCCGTCAAGCTGGCTTTGGCGCTGAAGAAGGTGGGCCGCAAGGCCGTGGTCATCAATGCCGACAGCGCGCAGGTCTATGCCGATCTTGCCGTGCTGAGCGCCCGCCCGACCAAGAAAGAGATGCGTGGTATTGAGCATCGCCTGTTCGGAAGCTGGGACGGCGACGACCCCTGTTCAGCAGCGGATTGGGCAGAGGCGGCAACCAAGGAAATCGATGCTGCCCATGCGGCGGAGGCCATCCCGATCCTGGTCGGCGGCACCGGGCTCTACATGCGCACGCTGCTAGACGGCATTGCCCCGATCCCCGAAATCGACCCCGATATACGCGAGCGGGTCCGCGCCCTTCCCCGCGCCGCAGCCTGGGAGGCCTTGCAAGAGGAGGATCCCGAGCGCGCGGCCCTGCTCAATCCGGGCGACAGCCAGCGCATTGCCCGTGCGCTCGAAGTGGTCCGCTCCACTGGGCGAACCCTGTCTGCCTGGCAGGAGGAAATGGAAGGCGGGATTGCCGCGCGCATCACGCTCGCCCCTCTGGTCCTGCTGCCCGAACGCGCCGAGCTCTATGAGCGCTGCGACGCACGGTTCACCCGCATGCTCGATCAGGGTGCAGTCGAGGAGGTCGAGGCGCTGCTGGCACGCGATCTCGACCCCGGCCTGCCCGTCATGCGCGCCATCGGCGTTCCCGAAATCGCCGGCTGGCTGCACAAACAGTGGAGCCGCGATGAAGCTATCGAAAAGGGCCAGCAGGCGACGCGGAATTACGCGAAACGGCAGTTTACGTGGTTCCGCCACCAGCCGCCGCAAGATTGGCCTCGCATCACGCCAGAAAATGTCGATTTGAGATCACAGTTTGAAATATTATTTTTCTAGCGGGGGTTGACAGGACATTTCCTGTCGCATAGCAGGGCGCCCAATTCGAGTTTTCCAGTTGGGGAGGAGAGGCCCGGCGCGAGCGATCGTGTCGGGCCAATCATTTCCAACAGGGCAATCGCCAGGAGAAGCTAAAGTGGCTGAAGAACGCAGCGGTGCTGCGATATTGTGCGAAACGCTGGTGCGGCAGGGTGTCGAATTCGTGTTCGGCTATCCCGGCGGCGCAGTGCTTCCGATTTATGACGAACTGTTTTCCGACCAGCGCATCCGCCACATCCTCGTGCGTCACGAGGCCGGCGCGGCCCATGCGGCGGAAGGCTATGCCCGATCGACCGGCAAGCCCGGCGTCGTCCTCGTCACCTCCGGCCCTGGCGCAACCAATGCCATCACCGGCATTGCCGACGCCTTCCTCGATTCCATCCCGCTGGTGGTCATCACCGGACAGGTCGCCACGAACCTGATCGGCACCGATGCCTTCCAGGAAGCCGATACGATCGGCCTGACGCGTCACTGCACCAAGCACAACTATCTGGTGAAGGACCCGTCCGAACTCGCCTCCACGGTTGAAGAGGCTTTCGAGATCGCCACCACCGGTCGGCCCGGCCCTGTCGTGATCGACATCCCCAAGAACGTACAGGTCGCGACTGCCGCGTTGCAGGATGGCCCTGCGCAGCGCCCGAAGCGCTATAATCCGCGCGTGGTCGCCCCGGCAGACGAGATCGGCGAAGCGATCGAAATGATCGCCAATGCCAAGCGCCCGATCTTCTATACGGGCGGCGGCGTGATCAATTCGGGCCCGCGCGCTTCGGAGCTCCTGCGCAAGCTGCAGGAACTGACCGGCGCGCCGCTGACCTCCACGCTGATGGGTCTCGGCGCCTTCCCGTCGGATCACCCGGACTGGCTCGGCATGCTTGGCATGCATGGCACGCTGGAATCCAACATGGCGATGAACCAGTGCGATGTGATGGTGAATATCGGTGCGCGCTTCGATGACCGCGTAACCGGCCGCCTTGACGCCTTCTCGCCGGAATCGAAGAAGATCCATATCGATATCGATCGCAGCTCGATCAACAAGGTCGTGCCCGTCGATCTCGGCATTGTCGGCGACTGCGCCACCGTGCTCGAACAGCTGATCGAGGCATGGGGCAGCCGCAAGGCAGCCGACCTTGGCGAATGGAAGGCGCGCATTGCCGGCTGGAAGGCCCGCGAAAGCCTCGCCTATCCGGCCAGCAAGGACGCGATCATGCCGCAACTCGCGGTCGAACGCCTCCATGCGCTGACCAAGGATCGCGACCCGATCATCACCACCGAAGTGGGTCAGCACCAGATGTGGGCCGCTCAGTATTTCGGCTTCATGGCCCCGAACCGGTGGCTGACCTCGGGCGGTCTCGGCACGATGGGCTACGGCCTGCCCGCCGCGATCGGCGCGCAGCTCGGCAATCCGGACAGCCTGGTGATCGACGTGGCCGGCGAAGCCTCGATCCAGATGAACATCCAGGAACTCGGCACCGCCTCGCAGTTCCGCCTGCCGGTCAAGGTGTTCATCCTCAACAATGAATATATGGGCATGGTCCGCCAGTGGCAGGAACTGACCTATGAAAGCCGCTATTCGAACTCCTATTCGGACAGCCTGCCCGATTTCGTAAAGCTGGCAGAGGCTTACGGCTGGAAGGGCATCCGCATCACCGACGAGGATGATCTCGATGCCGGCATCATGGCCATGATCGAACATGACGGCCCGGTGATTGTCGATTGCCAGGTGTCGAAGGAGGCCAATTGCTTCCCGATGATCCCCTCCGGCGCGGCACATACCGAAATGCTGCTTTATGGCGACCAGGTCGCCGGAACCATGGAAGACGAAGCGAAGGCACTGGTGTGATGAAGATCCAGCATCGCGAATCCGAACGTCACGTGCTGACGATCACGGTCGACAATGAGGCGGGTATCCTCGCCAAGATTGCCGGCCTGTTCACCGCGCGCGGATACAATATCGACAGCCTGACAGTGGCCGACATTTCGGAGAACCACTCGGTCAGCCGCATCACCATCGTCACCAATGGCCCGCCCGCGGTGATCGACCAGATCGAGGCCCAGCTCGACCGGCTGGTGCCGGTGCACCGCGTGGTCGACCTGACGCAGGCAGGCCCGCATGTGGAGC
Organism: uncultured Altererythrobacter sp.; assembly: GCA_913056125.1. GTDB lineage: Bacteria > Pseudomonadota > Alphaproteobacteria > Sphingomonadales > Sphingomonadaceae > Alteraurantiacibacter. Next base: position 179,289 of record CAJXNC010000002.1, on the reverse strand, counting down.
GCGAACTGGCGCTGGTGAAGGTCTCGGGCACGGGCGAGAAGCGCGTCGAGGCATTGCGCCTGGCCGATATCTTCCGAGCGCGCCCGGTCGATACGACGACCGAAAGCTTCATCTTCGAGATCACCGGCCCGCCCGACAAGATCGACAGCTTCATCGCCCTCATGCGCGATCTCGGCCTGGTCGAAGTCGGCCGCACGGGCATTGTCGGCATGATGCGCGGTCCGGAAGCCGCCTGATTTTTTGTAGCCGCGAAGCGATTCGCGGCCTAACGGCACCATCACGGAATTTGAACACACGCTCCCGCTTTTCATTTTGCGGGCGGAATGAGGGATAAAATGAAAGTCTATTACGACGCAGATTGCGACCTGAACCTGATCACCGACAAGAACATCGCCGTCCTCGGCTATGGCTCGCAGGGCCATGCCCATGCGCAGAACCTGCGCGACAGCGGCGTGAAGAATGTCGCCATCGCCCTGCGCCCCGGTTCGGGCAGCGCGAAGAAGGCCGAAGGTGCTGGCTTCAAGGTCATGTCGAATGCAGACGCTGCGGCCTGGGCCGACATCCTCATGATCCTCGCGCCGGACGAGCACCAGGCCGCGATCTGGGCCAATGACCTCAAGGGTAACATGAAGAAGGGTGCCGCCCTCGCCTTCGCCCACGGCCTCAACATCCATTTCGGCCTGATCGAGCCGTCCTCCGATATCGACGTGATCATGATCGCGCCCAAGGGACCGGGCCACACCGTGCGCGGCGAATACCAGAAGGGCGGCGGCGTACCTTGCCTGATCGCCGTCCATCAGGACAATAGCGGCAATGCCCACGATATCGCCCTCGCTTATGCGAGCGGTGTCGGCGGCGGCCGTTCGGGCATTATCGAGACCAATTTCAAGGAAGAGTGCGAAACCGACCTCTTCGGTGAGCAGGCCGTGCTGTGCGGCGGCATCACCCACCTGATCATGGCCGGCTTCGAGACACTGACCGAGGCGGGCTATGCTCCGGAAATGGCCTATTTCGAGTGCCTGCACGAGACCAAGCTGATCGTCGACCTGCTCTATGAAGGCGGCATCGCCAACATGCGCTACTCGATCTCCAACACCGCCGAATATGGCGACTACCACACCGGTCCGCGCGTCATCACGAGCGAGACCAAGGCGGAAATGAAGCGCGTGCTGGAAGACATCCAGGCCGGCCGTTTCGTGCAGCGCTTCATGCTCGACAATGCCGTCGGCAATCCGGAGATGAAGGCTGCGCGCAAGCGCCAGGCCGAGCATCCGATCGAGAAGACCGGCGCGCAGCTGCGCTCGATGATGCCCTGGATCACCGCCAACAAGCTGGTCGACCAGGAAAAGAACTGATCGCGGGAGGCGACTGCCTCCCGCGACAATTCGCGACAAAATTGCGGCCTCTACGGCCCAAAGTCCAGATCATTCCCGGTGGACTTTGCCCCGGTGCCTCGGCACACTCTTCGGGACAAATCCATCGGGAGGATCCCTCGAATGCGTAAGAAAATTCTTGCTGTCGCCGCCGCTGCAAGCGTCGCGACCTTCTCCGTGGCTGCGCTCCATGCCCAGCCCGCCCCGCCGCCCGCTGCAATGGATCCCAGTGCAGCAACTTCGGGCAACTATGCCGCAGATGCAGGACATTCCATGGTCGGCTGGAGCGTCAATCACCTCGGCTTCAACGACTATTTCGGCATCTTCGGCGATGTTGCCGGCACGCTCACTCTCGACACCGAGAACATGGGCAACAGCTCGGTCGATGTGACGATCCCGATCGCGTCGGTCGTGGTGCCGAGCCAGGGCCTCAAGGACCATTTGCTGCGCGACGGGCGCGATGGTGCGGCACCCGATTTCTTCGGCTCGAGTCCTGCACCGGCACGCTTCGTATCCACCTCGATCAACAAGCAGACCGACACCACGGCAGAAATAGCGGGCGATCTCACGCTGAACGGCCAGACCCATCCGGTCACCATACAGGCCGAACTTGCAGGCATGGGCACGAACATGATGACGCGGGCGGAAACACTCGGCTTCCACGGCACAACCACGATTTCGCGGTCGCAGTGGGGCGTCTCTTTCGGCACACAGTTCGGCGTTGCCGACGAAGTCGAACTCTACATTACCGTAGCGTTCGAGAAGCAATAGGTTCTCCGCCATCGGAGCTTCGGAAAGGGGCGCGCGGACACGGGTTTGCGCGCCTCTTTCATTTACGGGGTAGACTTTTGGTAACCACGACCACATATGCTGCCCATATGAACAGCTGCATGATCCTATCGCTGCTTCGACTTACACGCCCTTAGGCGTGCACCCAGCCCTGCGCGTCTTGCTAGGGCAACCCGCCTAAGGGTTCTTCCACCAGACAGTTGAATTCGTCGCCACAGGCCTTGCCGTGCGCGGCGCAAGCGATAAGGGCTTCAAGCCATGCCGATGCTCAAGGATCCGAGCCGAAAATACCAACCGTTCCCGCAGGTCAACTTGCCGGACCGGCAATGGCCTTCGCGCACCATCACCAAGCCGCCCCGCTGGCTTTCGACAGACCTGCGCGACGGCAACCAGTCGATCATCGATCCGATGGACAGCGTGAAGAAGAACCGCTTCTTCGACCTGCTGGTGGAAATCGGCATCAAAGAGATCGAAGTCGGCTTCCCATCCGCCGGCCAGACCGAATTCGATTTCATCAACGGCCTCGTCAAATCGGGCAGGATTCCCGATGATGTCACCGTGCAGGTTCTCACCCAGTCGCGCGAGGATTTGATCACGCGCAGCTTCGAAAGCCTCGAGGGCGCGAAGCAGGCCATCGTTCACCTCTACAATGCAGTCAGTCCGGCCTGGCGCGAGATCGTCTTCCGCATGACGCAGGACGAAGTGAAGCAGATCGCCATCAAGGGCGCAAAGCTGCTGCGCGACCAGGCGGCCATGCGTCCCGATACGGACTGGCATTTCCAGTATTCGCCCGAGACCTTCTCGACTGCCGAACTGGATTTCAGTCTCGAGGTTTGCGAGGCGGTGATGGACGTGCTGCAGCCGACTGTCGAGCATCCGGTGATCCTCAACCTGCCGGCCACCGTCGAGGCTGCCACGCCCAATATCTATGCCGACCAGATCGAGTATTTCTGTCGCAATTTGCCTGGCCGCGAAAAGGCGGTGATCAGCCTGCACACGCATAATGACCGTGGCACCGGCGTGGCCGCGGCCGAGCTGGGCATGATGGCCGGCGCAGACCGCGTCGAAGGCTGCCTGTTCGGCAATGGCGAGCGCACGGGCAATTGCTGCCTCGTGACCGTGGGCATGAACATGTACACGCAGGGCGTCGATCCCGGCCTCGACTTTTCCGATATCGACAAGGTCATCGAGACTGTCGAATATTGTAACCAGCTGCCCGTCCATCCGCGGCATCCCTATGGCGGCGAGCTGGTCTTCACGGCCTTCTCCGGCAGCCACCAGGATGCGATCAAGAAAGGTTTCGAGGCACAGGCACAGCGCAATGACGAGTTGTGGCGAGTGCCCTACCTGCCCATCGACCCCGCCGATCTGGGCCGCAATTACGAAGCGGTGATCCGCGTCAACTCGCAAAGCGGCAAAGGTGGCTTTGCCTGGGTCCTCGAACAGACGCAGGGCCTCAAGCTGCCCAAGAAGATGCAGGCCGATTTCTCGGCCCACGTGCAGAAGATGGCCGACGAGAAGAGCCGCGAGCTCAATGCCGATGACATCTGGCAGTGCTTCCGCGAAGCCTATTTCATCGGCGATGTTAAGAAGCGCTTCCGCCTGATCGACTATGAGGAAAACAAGGCCTCCGACGGAGACCGGATCTTCACCGGCACCATCTGCGTAGATGGTGTGCAGGAACGCGTATCCGGCCGGGGCAAGGGCCTTCTGTCCACCGTCCTCGCAACCATGCGCGAGACCTATGGCATGGATTTCGAAGTGCTCGACTATGTCGAACATGCGCTCGGATCGGGAATCGATGCCAAGGCAGCCGCCTATATCGAGTGCAAGCTGCCCGATGGCCGTAGTGGCTGGGGCGTGGGTATCGACGAGGATGTCGCCACGGCCAGCGTGCGTGCGATTCTCAGTGCCGCCAACGGCGCTTCATCGCCCAAAGTCGGTTAGTCCTTCGGTTCGGCAGGCGACAGGCAGGCTGCAGAGCCTTGCCTGATGCCTGCCGTGCTGGTCCATAAGGTTTCCGCCAACGCATCGAGCTCGCTGAAGTCGAGCCCCTCGCCCAGCGGGTCCCGGTTGCTTAGTGGAAAGCGCGCATAGCGCTGGTCCAGAAGGCGCCGACGGAGCGCGCGCTGCAACAGGTCGAGCCGCATGAGCACCTGGTGTGCAGCACACTCGCGCGAGTGCTGGCGCACGACCGACCAGCCCGCTTCGATCTGCCCTACCCTTTCAGCCACTACTTCATTGTAGCGCCGGTGCGGACCGCGATGCAGCGGCATGCCGAGGCAAAGCGAGGCATCCTCCGTCGCTGGCAGAAGCAAGCCGTTGCGGCGAAAGTCGTCGAAGCCGATCCGTTCCGGCGCGACCTCGTCGAACAAGCTGCTGAACTGCTGCTTCTGCAGCAATTGGCAAGGCAAGAGATGGTGGCGCTGCATTCCGGGGCAATATCCGGACCGCCCGCGCCGATTGACCGCCCGGAACGGCAGCTTCGCTCGCGCAGATCTGTCTCGCGTCAGGTCGCCAAACGGCTCGCGCGGTCTTAACCTGCCCCTTTCCACACCCGGACAATGGCGAGATTGTCATCGGGCTCAAGCAGCAAGGTTTCGCCGTAAAGTCCTGTTAAGGATAGATTTTCTTCCACCCTTCCATTCTCCACCAGCCAGTGAAGCATACGCAGGGCAATCTTCGTACCTTCCGATGGATCCTGCGCCAGGCTGGCAGCAATGCGCAGCTCTTGTCCGGTGAAGAGCGTCAGCCCTTCGCTCAGCAGCGATCCATCCGGCTGCGGTATGAGGCCGGTCAGGCCAAGACTGGGGAACGGCCCTCCGCCGATCCAGCGCATCACTGCATCGCGGAAGTACTCGGGCGAACAGGTCGTGCGGGCCGGGTTCCAGACGACCGCCTGCACGCCGGGCAATTCGGTGAGCTGCGCTGCCAGCCAGGCCATGCATCGAATGACCGGCACCATGCCCCCTCCACCCATCAGGTGCGGCCCCGGGGTGAGCGCGATTGCCTCCATCCCCTCGATCCGGAAATCGGTGGAAAAGCCGAAGGACTGGCCGCCGCTCTCCGCGCTTTCGGATACTCCGGGGCGAAGGCCTGAAACGTCGAATGTCAGGCCGTTGGCCAGAAGTTCGAGCCAGGTTGTCGGACCATCGTTCTCGCCCGGGTCGATGCTGATGGAAAACCGGCCATTGCCATGCGCCAGATCCTTGATGGCGCGCGTATCCGGGCGGCTACCGGCGATGAAAAGCAACGATACCGCGAATTCAAGCTTATTCCCATCGAGGCGATGCGCGATCGTTATCGTCCGTACACCTTCCAGTCCTTAGCCAATATTCTGGCGCTATTGGTCTTCTAGGTCGAGTCCCGTTCTGGTCCACTGCCGCGCCAATGACGAACCAGAACAGGACAATTGTAGCATTTGCAACGTTTTGTAGAATGCAGTCCGGGCCGACCTTGCAGTTCCATTGCAATCCGCTAGCCAAGTTCGATGACAATCGCAGCCGCAGTATTGGGAATCGAGAGTTCGATCTCGGGCAAGTCCTGGCAATGGCTTGGCGGCAATATGGAACTGGGCGGCAATCCGGCCGACCTCGCCCAAGATATCGTCAGCCAACTCCTCCTCGCACGCGGCGTCGGCCAGCAGGACCTGCTGCGCCACATGGATCCGAGCCTGCGGGATTTCCTGCCCGATCCCTCGACCTTCCAGGACATGGACCGCGCGGCGGAACGCATCGCGGAAGCGGTGATCGCGCGCGAACCGATGACGATCTATGGCGATTACGATGTCGATGGTGCCACCAGCGCCGCCCTGCTCGTGCGCCTGTTGCGCATGCTTGGCCATGATGCGCAGCATTACATTCCGGACCGCCTGCTCGAGGGATACGGCCCGTCGGGCAAGGCTCTGCTCGAGATCGGCGAAGCCGGATCGAGCCTGATCGTCACGGTTGATTGCGGCGCCATGGCGCATGAGGCGCTGGGCGCGGCGCATGATGCGGGGATCGATGTGATCGTGGTCGACCACCACAAATGCGCCCCCGAACTCCCGCGCAGCTTCGCGCTGGTCAACCCGAACCGCCTTGACGAGAACGACCTCGCTGCCTCGCACGGGCATCTCGCAGCAGTCGGCGTTGCCTTCCTGTTGGCCGTGGCAATCGTGCGGACCTTGCGCGGACGCGGTTATTTCGGGAACCGCAAGGAGCCCGACCTGTTCGCCCTGCTGGACCTAGTTGCGCTCGGCACCGTGGCCGATGTTGCAGCCATTCGCGGACTCAACCGCGCTTTCGTTGCACAAGGCCTCAAGGTGATGGCCCATCGCCGCAATACCGGCATGGCCGCGCTGATTGACGCATCGCGGCTCAATCGCTCGCCCAAATGCAGCGATCTGGGTTTTGCGCTGGGACCGCGCATCAATGCCGGCGGGCGCGTGGGCGAAGCGACGCTGGGCGTGCGGCTGCTGACCACGGAGGATCCAGACGAAGCGCGTGGAATCGCCGAGCAATTGTCACGCCTCAACGAAGAACGGCGCGCGATCGAAGCCGCGGTACAGGAAGCCGCCGAAGCGCAGCTGGCCGGCCAGCACAATCGCGCAGTGCAGGTGCTGCACGGCCATGGCTGGCATCCCGGCGTGATCGGCATCGTGGCTGGACGCATCAAGGAAAAGACCGGCAAGCCTGCCATCGTGATCGCCGCCGATGAGGAGAACGGACAGGGCAAGGGGTCGGGACGCTCGATCTCGGGCGTCGACCTTGGAGCGGCCATCATCTCTGCGCGCGAGGCCGGATTGCTGGTCGCCGGCGGCGGTCATGCCATGGCGGCCGGCCTGACCATAGATTCAGACAGGATCGACGAGTTCGCGGATTGGCTGGAGAATCGCCTCGCCGGACCGGTGAGCAAGGCAGTCGCCTCGCAAAAACTCATGCTCGACCTCGCCATCGCCCCGCGTGGCCTGACGCCGGATCTTGTCGAAACGCTCGAACGGGCCGGCCCCTTCGGCGTGGGCTGGCCGGGACCGCGAATCGCCGTGGGTCCGGTGCGGCTGGTCAAGGCGGACATCGTCGGCAGCGATCACCTGCGCGTGATTGCCAGCGGCGATGACGGCGCCTCCTTCAAGGCCATCGCCTTTCGTGCCGCAGCCAGCGAAATGGGGCAGACCCTGCTGCATGGCGCGAGGGGCCGGAAACTGTGGCTGGCAGGGCGTGCGAAGATCGACGATTGGGGTTCGCGCCCCGCAGCAGAGCTGCACCTGGAAGACGCGGCCTGGGCCGATTGAAGCTTTTCGTGAATTTAGCGCAGTCGCGGGGCTTGACCGCATGTGATTGCACCCCTAAGTGCGCCGCTCGCACCGCTCATGGCCCCTTCGTCTAGCGGTTAGGACGCGGCCCTTTCACGGCTGAAACACGGGTTCGATTCCCGTAGGGGTCACCAGCGGTGCGCATTAGCCGAAACCAGTATCCGGTACCGAATCCGGTCAGGCGTCGGCCCCTTCGTCTAGCGGTCAGGACGCGGCCCTCTCACGGCTGAAACACGGGTTCGATTCCCGTAGGGGTCACCATTCAGACAAAGCTCTGTCCAAACTCGCTTTGACAGTAGCCGCTTGCGCATCGAGCGGTTAAGGGACGCTTCCATGGAGGGGCGGACAATTCCCATCGCCGGCCTGGCGATTGCGCTCGTAAGCGGCATCGTGCTGCTTGTTGCGGGCATCGATCCTCTTATCGTCCTCGTGATCGTGATGGTCTGGTGCGCCAGTTTCTGGCTCGCCATGCCCCCGCCTCTGGAACCGGCACCGCCGCAACCGGAAGGGCTGCAGATCACCCGTTCGGGCATGCGCGACCTGATCGAACATTCGGGGCTTCCAGTGCTGCTGCTCGATGGGAACCGCATCATCGTGGCCAATGCCGCTGCCCGGGAAGCGATCGGCGCCCATATTGTCGGGCAGGATTCGCGCGTGGCCCTGCGTCATCCGATCGCGGTCGACTTGCTCGCGCGGCCCAAGGGTGGAAGCGTCACCATCCAGGGCCTCACAGGCCCGCGCAGCACCTGGCAGATGACCAGGCAGGTGATCGACGAGCGGTACAGCCTTATCGAGCTGATCAACCGCACTTCCGAAGCCGATGTCAGCCGCGCGCACACCGATTTCGTTGCCAATGCCAGCCATGAACTGCGCACGCCACTGGCATCGATCATCGGTTATATGGAAACGCTCGCCGATGAAGGCGAAGTCATGCCGCCCAGCCAGCGTGAGCGGTTCTACGGCACGGTGTTGCGGGAAGCCCGTCGCCTCCAGACATTGGTGGACGACCTCATGTCGTTGTCCCGCGTCGAGGCGGAAAAGCACGACCAGCCACGCGAGAAGATCGATCTTGTCGCCATAGTCCGACAAGCAGCACGCGACGGTGCCGGACCTGACCGTCAGGATCGCCTCGAACTCGACATCCCGGAAGAGGAGATGTTCATCCGCGGCGACCAGAGGCAGCTGGAACAGCTGGTTCGCAACCTCGTAGACAATGCCCTGAAGTATGGTGACGCGGACCAGCCGGTGGCCGTTTCTGTTTCGCGCGGGGAGCGCTCCATGGCCGTGTTGGTGGTCGAGGATCGCGGCGAAGGCATTGCCCCCGAACACCTTCCCCATCTCACGCGGCGCTTCTACCGCACCGATCCCAGCCGCAGTCGGGCGGCCGGCGGCACGGGCCTCGGCCTCGCCATCGTCAAGCATATTGTCGAGCGGCATCGCGGCAGGCTGGACATCTCCAGCAAGCAGGGCGTGGGCACTACGGTGACCGTGCGCATCCCGCTGAAGGACGAATAGCTCTCCTGACGGATTGCCCTCCGATCGCTTGCCGGTCGACATTCTTCATAAATATGACAGTTCGGGAGAAAACCGTGGAAACCGTCATAAAAGTGCAATTTAACGGTCATAGCGGGCACACATCGTTGTCATATTAGACAGAATGGTGACCCAAAATGAGAACAATAATCGTCGCAGCCCTGTGTGCCAGTACCGCGCTGACCTCCACGCCGGCATTCGCTCAAGACACTGAAATTCAGGCACTCCGCGCCCAGGTGCAGACGCTGGAAGCCCAGCTTGCTGCGCTCAATGCACGCCTCGACTCGATGGAAAGCGATGCAGCGGAAACGGCTGCAGTCGTAGCCGACGTAACCGAGGCAATCGAACAGGCCGCACCGGCCCAGCCCGCCGGAAGCACGGTAGAAATCGGTTTTGGCGCAGCGCCCGAATTCGAAACCGAAGGCGGCTGGTCGTTCAAGCCGTTCGGCCGGATCCAGGCCGATGCCGGCTTCACCTCCCTGCCCGACGGACTCGCTGCCAACGATGGTTTCGGCAGCGAGATTCGTCGCGCGCGCCTTGGCATGTCGGGGGATATCCCCGGCGGCTTCGGCTACAAGTTCGAAGTCGACTTTGCCGGCAACTCGGTCGACCTGACCGATGTCATCATCACCTATGAAGATGATGGTCTCAAACTGACTGCCGGCCAGCACAACAATTTCCAGGGACTGGAAGAGCTGACCAGCAGCCGCTTCTCGACCTTCATCGAGCGCGCGGCATTCACAGATGCCTTCGGCTTCGAACGCCGCCTTGGATTTTCCGCACAGTACGATACCGATGACCTACTGGTTCAGGCCGGTGTCTTTACCGATAATATCGACGATCTTCCCGGAAAGGCATGGAGCCTCGATGGTCGCGTGGTCTACGCGCCGGAGATCGGCGATACGCAACTGCATTTCGGCGGTTCGGTCCACCTGACCGAACTCGAATCAGGCGACACTGTTCGCTATCGCCAGCGTCCGCTGGTGCACTTCACTTCGGAGCGCCTGATCAATACCGGCAACCTTACCGCAGAAAGCGAATTCGGTGCCGGGCTGGAAGCTGCCGTGATTGCCGGTCCATTCCACGCGGCAGGCGAAGTGTTCTGGCAGAATGCCGATCGTCCCGGCGCGCTCATGGACCCGACCTTCTTCGGCGGATATGCGGAAGTCGGCTTCTACCTGACCGGCGGTGACAGCCGCGGCTACAAGGGTTTCAAGTTCGACCGCACCCGACCGGCCTCGCCAGTCGACGAAGGCGGCATAGGGGCGATCCAGGTGAACCTGCGCTTCGACCATCTCGACCTCAATGATGGCGGCATCGTCGGCGGCATGCAGGATGGCTATTTCGCCTCTCTCGTGTGGGTTCCGACGGACTATACGCGCCTGATGCTGAACTACGGTCATCTCGAATACGATGATGCCGTCCTCGCCCTCCCGGCGGGCAGCACGTCCTACAGCGCCGATGTCATGGGTCTGCGTGCCCAGATCGATTTTTGACGAACCCAAACAGGAAATGGCATGGCGGCCAATGTGACCACCGCGTGTCCGGCATTTGTCGTCGTTCCGTAACACACCGCCTCTAACGCCACCCAAGAAAGAACTGGAACGGAATAATGAACACCAATATTCGTATCGCCGCAGTCGCGGTCAGCACAATTGCCCTTGCCGCATGCGGAAGCTCGGACAGCTCGGGGGGCGGCACCGCCATTCGCGCCGTCGGCTCCTCAACCGTCTATCCCTTCGCAACCGTGGTAGCCGAAACCTTCAGCCGCAATTACCCCGAATTCCCCGCTCCGCTGGTCGAATCGATCGGCACCGGTGGCGGCATTGGCGAGTTCTGCAGCGGCGCCGGCCCCGACTCGCCGAGCATCGCCAACGCCTCGCGCCGCATGAAGCTGAGCGAGTTCGAAACCTGCCAGGCCAATGGCGTGACCGAGGTCACGGAGCTGCAGGTCGGCCTTGACGGTATCGCTTTCGCCAGCGCCCAGGGCGGCATCGACATGAACCTGACGCCGCAGATCGTTTACGAGGCACTCGCCGCAAACCCCTATGGCGGCGAACAGACTGCCACCAATTGGAGCGATGTCGATCCTTCCCTGCCCGACCTGCCGATCCTGGTCTATGGCCCGCCTTCGACCTCGGGCACGCGCGACGCGCTGAAGGAACTCATCCTCGAAGTCGGCTGTGAAGCCGGACCGCTGCCGGAAGGCCTGTCGGACGAGGAACAGGATCGTATCTGCACCGAAGTTCGTTCGGACGGCGGCTATGTCGATCAGGGCGAGCAGGACAATTTGATCGTGCAGAAGATCGAGAGCAATTCCGATGCCATCGGCGTGTTCGGCTATTCCTACCTCGAGGAAAATGCCGACCGCGTGCACGGCCTGCGGGTGAACGGGGTGGAACCGACCTACGAGAACATCTCGAGCTTCCAGTATCCCGGTGCCCGCCCGCTCTTTATTTACGTCAAGGACGCGCATGTCGACGCGATCGCCGGACTGCGTGAATTCCTCGGCACCTGGGCAGAAAGCTGGGGAGTGGGTGGACCGCTTGCAGAAATCGGACTTGTCGCAAGCCCCGAGGACGTTATGGCCCGTAACGCAACGGCAGTTGTCGAACTGCAGCCGCTTACCGCCGCCGACTTCGAATAGCCCGTTAGAAGGATAACATGTCGCCAGCCATTCTGCTTCTCCTTGCCATCGGGCTTGGGCTTGCCGGGTGGCTGGTGGCTCGTTCGCGCGCGTGGAAGTTCAGGGCTTCCGCGCCTGGCGGGCGGCTTCCTTCCCTGCCCGTCTATCACGCCTGGTATGCCGGCCTGTGGGTCGGTGTCCCGGTCCTGCTGTTCGCGGCGATCTGGAATGCGGTTTCCCCGGGCCTGATCCTCAGCCACGTGCTTTCCAGCCCGGGTGCGCAGGACATTCCTGCCTTCGGGATGCAACGCGACGCGATTCTCTCGCAGGCCCGCGCGGTTGCGGAAGGCAATGCGGACCGCGTGCTTCTGCCGGAGGCGCAGGCCCTGGTGGAACCTTTCCGCGAGGCCCTCACGCTCTATAGCTGGATGGGCCTGGCAGCCACGCTGGTCATTGCCATTGCTGCAGGCATCTGGGCGTTCAGCCGCCTCAAGCCGCAATTCGCGGCGCGCCAGCATGTGGAGCGCTGGGTCTCGGTGACTTTGCTGCTTGCCTCGCTGGTCGCCATCCTCACCACATTCGGCATCTTCATCACCCTGGTTTTCGAAACCGTTCGCTTCTTCGGGATGGTTTCGCCAGTGGACTTCCTGTTCGGGACCCATTGGGGACCGGATCCGATGGCGGCGGCGGACCGCCCGGACGGCAGCCGTTATGGTGCCATCCCGCTGTTCTGGGGCACTTTGTTCATCGGCGCGATCATCGCCATGATCGTGGCCATTCCCATCGGCCTGATGAGCGCGATCTACCTGACCCAATATGCCAAGCCGGGCGTGCGCAAGTGGATCAAGCCCGCGCTCGAGATTCTCGCCGGCGTTCCGACCGTGGTCTATGGCTATTTCGCCGCGCTGACGATCGCTCCTGCCATCCGCGAGATCGCGATCTCGGCGGGTATCGCCAATGCATCGAGCGAAAGTGCCCTGGCCGCCGGCCTGGTCATGGGCGTGATGATCATTCCTTTCGTCTCCTCCATGGCAGACGATTCCATCGCCGCCGTGCCGCAGGCGATGCGCGACGGTTCGCTGGCCATGGGCGCAACCACCAACGAGACAATCCGCCGCGTGCTGGTGCCCGCCGCCCTGCCCGGCATCGTTGCCGGCATCATGCTCGCGGTCAGCCGCGCAATCGGCGAAACCATGATCGTGGTCATGGCCGCTGGTTATGCCGCCAATCTCTCTGCCAACCCGCTCGAGGCGATGACGACCGTGACGGTTCAGATCGTCGCCATGCTCACCGGCGAGGCCAGCATGGACCATCCCGCCACGCTCAGCGCCTTCGCACTGGGCTTTGTGCTGTTCATCATCACGCTTGCGCTCAACGTCGTCGCGCTGCGCGTGGTCAAGAAGTATCGCGAAGCCTATGAGTGAAGTCATCGCCCCGACGCGCACCCCCGCCTTCGAGGCGCGGCTGAAAAAGCGCTACGCAGCCGAAAAGCGGTTCAAGGCATTGGGCCTCGGCGCCGTCGGCTTTGCCGTTGCCGTGCTGCTTTTCCTGCTCGGTACCATGTTTGCCAATGGCATTGGCGGCTTCCAGCGCACCGTTTTCGAGGTGCCGATCGATTTCAGCCGGGTCGGCCTGAGCGTGCCCGATACGGACAATGATTCGGTCATCATCCGCTCGCTGCAATCGCAAGGCCTGCCCGAGATCGTGCAGTTCGCTGCGGAAGAGACGCTCGGTGCCGAAGGTGCAGCCCAGGTGAACTCGCAGGCCTGGCGCGACGTGGCTGCGCAAATCATCGCAGACCCGACTATCATTCGGCGCGGTGCAACATTCGAACTGCCGACGAGCGAAGACCTTGCATCGGCCTTTGCCGGTGACGGAAAGCGCGACCTCCAACCGTTGGCCCGCGATCTGGCTGAAAGGGGCCTGCTGGTCGACGCGTTGGACTGGGGCTTCATGCAACGATCGGACGCCACCGATCCGCAACTTGCAGGCATCTGGGGCGCGTTGATGGGGTCGATACTGACCATGATCGTCACACTCCTGCTGGCTTTCCCGGTCGGCGTGCTGGCAGCGCTCTATCTCGAGGAATATGCCCCGCGTAATCGTTGGACCGATTTGATCGAGGTTTCGATCAACAACCTTGCCGCGGTTCCCTCGATCATTTTCGGCCTGCTCGGCCTGGCCGTCTTCCTGACGATCTTTCCCGGCTATCGCTCAGCCCCGATCATCGGCGGCATGACGCTGGCGCTGATGACCATGCCGGTGATCGTGATCTCCGGGCGCAATGCCATCAAGGCCGTACCGCCCTCGATCCGCGACGGCGCTCTCGCCATCGGCGCTTCGCCGGTGCAGGTGGTGTTCCACCATGTGCTGCCGCTCGCCCTGCCCGGCATCCTGACCGGCACCATCATAGGCATGGCTCGCGCACTGGGTGAGACGGCTCCGCTGCTGCTGATCGGCATGCGTGCCTTCGTGTCCACGCCGCCTTCGACCTTTACCGACAATGCGACCGTTCTGCCGATGCAAATCTTTCTGTGGTCTGACCAGATCGATCGCGGCTTCGTAGAACGCACAAGCGCGGCTATCATCGTGCTACTGGTATTCCTCTTGCTCATGAATGGCCTGGCCATTTACCTGCGCAATCGCTTCGAGAAGAAATGGTGACCCAAGACACTTTGACTCCAGCGCCTGCTACGCCCGTTTCGGCCGAGGATGTCCCGGTCGGGGCGCCCAAGATGCGTGCCCGCGATGTTTCCGTTTTCTACGGTGAAAAGAAGGCGATCGACGAAGTCTCGATCGATATCCATACCGAGCATGTGACCGCCTTCATTGGCCCGTCGGGCTGCGGCAAGTCGACCTTCCTGCGGGCACTGAACCGCATGAACGATACGATCGCCTCGGCCCGCGTAGAAGGAACGATCGAGCTCGAGGGCGAGGACATCTACCAATCCGGGATGGACGTGGTGCAGCTTCGCGCACGCGTCGGAATGGTATTCCAGAAGCCCAATCCCTTTCCCAAGACGATCTACGAAAACATCGCTTACGGACCCAAGATCCACGGGCTGGCGCAGACCAAAGGCGAGATCGACGCGATTGTCGAGAAGAGCCTCACCCGGGCCGGCCTGTGGGAAGAAGTAAAGGACCGGCTCGAGGATTCGGGCACCGCACTTTCAGGCGGCCAGCAGCAACGCCTGTGCATTGCACGTGCCATCGCCGTCGATCCCGAAGTCATCCTGATGGACGAACCCTGTTCGGCACTCGATCCCATTGCCACGGCAAAAATCGAGGAACTGATCGACGAGTTGCGCGGTAGATATGCCATCGTGATCGTCACCCACTCCATGCAGCAAGCAGCCCGCGTTTCCCAGCGCACGGCCTTTTTCCACCTTGGAAACTTGGTCGAGTATGGACACACCTCGGACATATTCACTAACCCGAGGGAGCAGAAGACGCAGGACTACATCACAGGTCGCTACGGATAATGGCAGAACATACCGTCAAGGCATTCGACGAGGACATTACTCGTCTTCGCGGTCTCATCGCCGAAATGGGAGGCCTTGCCGAACTCGCCATCCACGAAGCACTGGATTCCATCGTCAATGGCGACGAGGAACTCGCCCGCCAGGTCGTCGAACGCGACAAGAAGCTCGATGCGCTCGAAGCCGAGGTCGACGCCATGGCAGTGCGTATGCTGGCCCTGCGCGCGCCGATGGCAGACGATTTGCGCGAGATCATCGCCGCACTGAAGATTGCCGGCGTTGTCGAACGCATCGGCGATTATGCCAAGAACATCGCCAAACGGACCGGTCGGATCGAAGGGCGTAGCCGTTTCGAACCGCTGACGCTGCTGCCCGCCATGGGCGAACTGGCAGCGGAAATGGTGCATGACGTGCTGACAGCCTATGCTGCGCGCGATCCCATCGTGGCACGCGAGGTGATCGAACGGGATGAGAAGGTCGATGCCTTCTATGACAGCATTTTCCGCAACCTTGTCAGCTACATGGTCGAAAACCCGGCCACGATCAGCAGTGCGGCGCAATTGCTGTTCGTGGCGCGTAATATCGAGCGGATCGGCGATCACGCGACAAATGTGGCCGAGATGGTCCATTTCGCTGCCGTGGGATCCTATCCCAGCGACATTGAGCGCTGACACATATTTGTCACTTGAGTGAAATATTACAGCGTCGAATCGAAGGGCCGGACCCCCTCCGGCCCATGGGATTAGACAATGTCTGCACCGAAGTTACTGCTTGTTGAAGACGACACGGCCCTGGCCGAGCTGCTCGAATACCGGTTCGAGAGCGAAGGCTATGACGTGCGTGTCAGCCCCGATGGCGAAGATGCCATGGTGCTCGCTTCAGAAGAACCGCCCGACCTCGTGATCCTCGACTGGATGATCGAGGGCATCAGCGGGATCGAAGTCTGCCGCCGCCTGCGTCGCGACAAGGCAACCGCGCATGTACCAATCATCATGCTGACAGCGCGTGAAGCCGAAGACGATCGCGTTCGCGGCCTCGAAACCGGCGCCGACGACTATGTGACCAAGCCCTTCAGCCCGCGCGAATTGCTGGCCCGGGTGGCCGCCGTGCTGCGCCGCGTTCGCCCTGCCCTTGCCGGCGAGACGATCGAGGCTGGCGACATGAAGCTCGACCCTGTCGCGCACCGTGTCGAGCGCCGCGGTCGCCAGTTGCAGATCGGTCCCACCGAATATCGCCTGATCAAGTTCTTCATGGAACATCCGCGCCGGGTCTTCTCGCGCAGCCAGCTGCTCGATGCGGTCTGGGGAACGGGAAGCGAGATCGAGGAACGCACGGTCGACGTGCATATCCGTCGCCTGCGGAAGGCTATCGCAGTGGACAATGCGCGCGATCCGATCCGGACCGTGCGGTCGGCCGGTTACGCGCTGGAACCGGTTTGAGTTTGCGGGATTGTAACAATTGGACTCTACCGAAGTTCTTGGATTCGGCGGGTGCGTGACCTTTATGCACCAAGTGACGAATGTTGCATTTTTAGCGATGGACGGAACTTGACGTTTCCTTGTGCAATGCGGTATTGCCGAAATTGATCGATATATCTGTTTGATAAGCGAGTGAGGTAGGATGTTGAAAAAGATTATCGCAGGCAGCGCGGCTGGCATGCTCGCCGTGTCCTCTGTAGCAGCTTCTGCTGCTCCCGTCGCTTTCGAGACGGCTCAACGCAATGCCTCGCCGATCCTCGGCGCCGAGGCTCTGGGTGACGAAATCAGCGAAGTTTGGCTGGTTTTCCTGTTTGCAGCGATCGCTGCGGGTATCATCCTTGCGGTTGACAGCAGCGGCAACGACATCGAGGACCTGCCCGCTAGCCCGTAGGCTTCGGCAGGAAAACGAATTTGAAAGCCCCCGCTTCGGCGGGGGTTTTTATTTGCCTGCAGCACACGCGATGCTCAGTGAAAATCGCGCGACTTAGGAATAATCCGCGCATTTCGGGGGTGCCCGCGGGTATTGGGCGAGAGTTCGTCGATCATATCGCGTGGACGGATTGTCCTTGCATGTTTGCCTCCTCGCCCTGCGATCGGACTGGTGACGTGATCTGCCCGGGCAACGGGCGATTGCAGCAAATCGTCCGACAGGCGGTGCAATTCATGCGTGGCGTCAGTCATGTGATGCGCGATGACGTGGATCACCTCGTCGTCATATTCCACGCGCCCGCGCACCTCCATCAGACGTGATCCCATCACCACCTTGCGCTGGCGCTCCTTGAGGTCGGGCCAGACCACCAGATTGACCACCCCGGTCTCATCCTCCAGCGTGATGAAGCACACACCCTTGGCGCTGCCGGGCCGCTGGCGAATCAGCACGACTCCGGCCACCTGCACCATGCTCCGGTATTTGCGGTTGCAAAGATCGCAGGCGCGAACAAAGCCACGTTCGCCCAGCGAGGCGCGCAAAAAAGCCATGGGATGCGCCTTCAGCGAAAGCCGCGTGGTCTGGTAATCGGCCACCACTTCTTCGGAGAGAGGCATTTGCGGCAATATCGCCCGCCCCTTTTCCGCCCCCTCACCGCGCGTGTTCGCATGGGCGAAAAGCGGCAGGTCCGGCCCGGCAACCAGGCTGCGTGCATCCCACAAGGCCTGCCTGCGGGTCAGCCCGATCGAGGTGAAGCAATCCGCACTGGCGAGCTTCTCGATATGGGCAGGCGAAAGCCGCGCCCGCTCACACAATTCACCCACATCGCCATAGGGCCCGTGCTCTGCCCGCGCGGCGACCAGTTGCGCCGCGACGTGCTCGGGCATGCCATCCACCTGCCGCAGGCCCAGGCGCATGGCCATAGCGCCGTCTTCCCGCGCCTCCAGCGTGCAGTCCCATTCCGAATGGTTCACATCCGCCGGCAGCACTTCCACGCCGTGCTCCCTTGCATCACGCACGATCTGCGCCGGAGCGTAAAAGCCCATGGGCTGCGAATTGAGCAGCGCGCAGGCAAAAGCGGCGGGAAAATGGCATTTGAGCCAGCTGGAGACATAGACCAGCAGGGCGAAGCTCGCCGCATGGCTTTCCGGAAAGCCGTATTCGCCGAATCCCTTGATCTGGTTGAAACAGCGCTCGGCAAAATCGGGATCGTAGCCGCGCGCGACCATGCGCCCGACCATCATGTCCTCCAGTTCGTGCACCATGCCCCGGCTGCGGAAGGTCGCCATGGCCTTGCGCAACCGGTTGGCCTCGGCACTGGAAAACTTGGCGGCATCGAGCGCGATCTTCATCGCCTGCTCCTGGAAGATCGGTACGCCGAGCGTGCGCTCGAGGATCGATGACAGCTCGTCGGGCGGGCCGTGGCTGGGATGCGGTGCGGGCAGCACGACCTTCTCCTCCCCCCGGCGGCGCTTGAGATAGGGGTGGACCATATCGCCCTGGATCGGGCCGGGCCGGACGATCGCCACCTGGATCACGAGGTCGTAGAATTCGCGCGGCCGCAAGCGCGGCAGCATGTTCATCTGCGCGCGGCTCTCGACCTGGAACACGCCGAGCGAATCCCCCTTCCTGAGCATGGCGTAGGTTTCCGGATCCTCGCGCGGGACGGAGGCCAGCGTCAGTTTCCGGCCGTGATGCGCCTCCAGCAGGTCGAGGCATTTGCGGATACAGGTGAGCATGCCCAAAGCCAGCACATCGACCTTGAGGATGCCGAGCGCGTCGATATCGTCCTTGTCCCATTCGATGAAGCTGCGATCGGGCATGGCGCCATTACCGATCGGCACGGTCTCGGTCAGCGCGCTTTCGGTCAGGATGAAGCCTCCGACATGCTGGCCAAGGTGGCGCGGCATGCCGATCATCTGCCCGGTCAGCTTGAGCACACGGCGCAGATGCGGGTCGGACAGGTCCATGCCCGTCTCCCCGACATGCTTTTCGGCAATCTCCTGCCCCATACTACCCCAGACGGTGCGCGCCAGCGCCGATGTCACGTCTTCGGACAGGCCCATCGCCTTGCCGACCTCGCGGATCGCCATGCGCGGGCGGTAGTGGATCACCGTGGCGCACAGGCCCGCACGATGACGGCCATATTTAGCGTAGATGTGCTGGATCACCTCCTCGCGCCGCTCATGCTCGAAATCGACATCGATATCGGGCGGCTCCTTGCGCTCCTCCGAAATGAAGCGATCGAACAGCAGCGCGTGCTTGGCCGGATCGACCGATGTAATCTCGAGGCAATAGCAGACGGCCGAATTGGCGGCCGAGCCGCGCCCCTGGCACAATATCGGCGGATCCTGCCCGCGCGCGAAATCGACGATATCCTTGATGGTGAGGAAGTAGCGCGCGAGGTCGAGCTTGCCGATCAGCGCCAGTTCGCGCTCCAGCGTCTCCTTCACGCTATCGGGAACGCCCGAGGGATAACGCCGCGCAGCCCCCTCCCATGTCTGCTGGACCAGATATTCCTGTGGCCCCATTCCATCAGGATAGATCTCTTCGGGATATTCGTATCGCAACTCGTCGAGGCTGAAGGCGCAGGCATCGGCCACACTGCGCGCCGCCGTGATGGCATGCGGCCATGGCTCAAACAGCTTTACCATCTCCTCGGGGCTCTTGAGGTGCCGTTCGGCATTGGCGTGGAGCAGGTGTCCGGCCCGCGCGACCGTGGTTTTGTGGCGGATCGCGGTCATCACGTCCTGCAGGGGCCGACGCTCTGGCGCATGGTAATGCACGTCATTGGTGGCAAGGATCGACAGACCATTGGCCCGCGCCAATGCATCGAGCCGCGTGATCCGCGCCACATCGTCCCCGCGATAAAGATAGGCCGCGGCGATGTGTTTCAGCGTCGGCAATCCGGCGGCAAGATGCGGCAATATGTCGCGCAAGGCTCCGCGCACCTCATTCTCGAAGGTCTCGCCTTCGAAGGTGACAACATTGCTCCCCCAGGCCGGGACGGAGAACTGCCGCTCGAGATCGACCGACGGAAGCAGGATCAGCTGTACGCCCTCGCTATGTGCGGCGAGCATCTCCAGCGAAATATGGCAGGCGCCCTTGTCCTGCCATTCGCCGTCGAGCGTCGCCATGCGCCCGGCCGAAATCAGCCGGCAGAGCCGGCCATAGGCAGCCCGGTCGCGCGGATAGGCAAGGAAGGACAGACCTTCCACAATTTCTATCCTGCACCCGATAACCGGCTTTAGCTTAAGGGTTTTTGCTTCGGTGTGTATGCGCACCACACCGGCCATGGAATTGGCATCGGCAATGCCGATAGCATCGTAGCCCAGCTCCCTTGCCCGCAGCACCAGGTCGACCGCGTCCGAGGCTCCGCGCAGGAAGGAGAAGCAGGAGACAAGCCCCAGCTCGACGAAACCTGCGCGCTCGGGCTGCACGAGCAGGTCCGGGTCGACCTCGACCCGTCGCTTCTCCGGGGATGGATGCGTGTCCGGCATATTTGTTCTTTATATGTTCTTTTTTCTGAATCACAGGATAAAGCACGCCGGCAGGCCCGCTTTCCTACACTCCCGATGCCGTGCAACGGGCGGCAGATGCCCCTCTCCCAATTTTCCAGCCAGCGCCCGAAACCATCCCTTCGCCGCACCTCCCCGATTTCTCCTTCAGGACAGTGTGTCAGGTGTGAGGGGTCAGTTGGATTTCGAACCTGACCGGCATGGCCATGCAAGCATCTGGACGCGGGCCGGAGGTACTGACATGATCACCTCCAATGAGCCCGCAAAGGGCCACAAACGGATCAGCCTTGGGAGAGGCCCTTGAGACAAATGCCCTTCAGCGCAGCGATCGCGAATGCGCCGCTGCGAACGTTCCAGATCGTCGTCGCCGTATTCGGCCTTGCCCTGCTGGTCATGGACGGGGTGGACCTGCAATCTCTCCCCCTCGTCACACCTCTGATCCTCGATGAATGGGGCATCACGCGCGAAGCCTTCGGCTGGGCGCTCTCGGCCACATTGTTCGGCATGGGCTTCGGCTCATTCCTCGGCGGATTGCTGGGGGACCGCATCGGGCGGCTCAACGCGCTGTTCCTTGCCTCGCTGATCTTCGGCAGCAGCACTATCGCCGCGGGCTACACCAATGCCGTGTGGGAAATGACCGCAGTGCGCGTGCTGGGCGGGCTCGGCTTCGGCGCCGCCTATCCGAACGCGCTGGCACTGGTCAGTGACTGGGTGTCTGCCCGCCACCGGCCGCATGCCATTGCCTTCCTCTCCATCGGCATCCCGGTGGGCATTACGGTCAGCGCCGAAACCCTGCCCTTCCTGCTGCCCGATTACGGTTGGCGCGGTGCTTTCGTGATATTCGGTATTGCTGCAATCGTGCTGGGCACGGCCATGCGTCTGGTGCTGCGTGAGCCGCCGGCTTTCCTGCTGCGCCAGGGCAAGATCAATGAGGCCCACAAGAGCGCGCAGAAGGTGATCGATCCCGATATCGAGCTGATGCCCGAGCCGCAGAGCGAGGCGATGAAGGAAACGGGCAAGGAAATCGGCATCTTCCATCCCAGCAATGCACGGCTCAACTGGGCCATGGTGATCAGCTTCTCGGCCACCACCACGCTGGTTTACGGCCTGCTCAACTGGACGAGCGAATTGCTGGTCACGGCCGGCCTGACGCTCGACCAGGCGCTACGCGCGGGGAGCTGGCAGGGCATCCTCTCCATGATCGGCGGCGTTTCGGCCGGCCTGACCGTGCGCACATTCGGCTCGCGCGCGGTGATCCTGGTGGGCGCAACGGCGATTACCGCCACCATCGTGGCGCTTGCCCTGATGGTCGAGGGGCTTTCGGGCACGCCGACAGCCGGAGAGGTCAACACCATCATCCTGCTCGAAGGTCTCGCCGTCGGCCTCGTCTCGATGATGATCACCGTCTTCTACGTGGTGATGGCCGAGGGCTATCCGCAAAGCTGCCGCTCGGGCGGTATCGGCTTTGTCATCACCTCCGGCCGGGTCTTCTCGATCGCCATGGTCTTCTATGGCGGTTCGCTGATCAGCCTTGGCGGAGAGGACAGCTTCATCTGGTATTTCGGCACGCTGATCGCGATCTCTCTACTGGTCTTCGCCTCTGCCTTCATCATCAATGAGCATGTCGAACCGGCGCGCAAGTTGAAGGAGCAAGTGGCATGACCGTGATCGCAGGGCCCCGCGTCAGACCTCAGGAAGAAGGCACTGACTACAGCCATATCGGCGTCACGCGCTATTCGGCCTCGCTTGGCGCAATCATCGACGGCGTCGACCTGTCGCAGGAGCTTTCTGACGACGTGATTGCCGAGATCCGCCGCGCGCTGATCGAGCATCTGGTGATCTTCTTCCGCGGACAGGAGATCACGCCCGAACAGCATCTTGCCTTCGCCAAGCGTTTCGGCACGCTCAACCAGCACGACCAGGTCAAGGGGATGGCGGACTATCCCGACATCATCGAGGTGCGGCAGGAGCCCACCGACACGCGCAATTTCGGCGGGGCA
Organism: uncultured Altererythrobacter sp.; assembly: GCA_913056125.1. Classification (GTDB taxonomy): domain Bacteria; phylum Pseudomonadota; class Alphaproteobacteria; order Sphingomonadales; family Sphingomonadaceae; genus Alteraurantiacibacter. The sequence goes on along the minus strand of CAJXNC010000002.1, from coordinate 156,773 downwards.
TGGCATGGCGACGTGACGTACCTGCCCGAACCGCCGCTCGGCTCGATCCTCTATGCCAAGGAATTGCCGCCCGTCGGCGGCGATACGCTGTGGGCCAATCTCTACCTTGCCTACGACCAGCTTTCGCCGGGTATGCGCGCCATGTGCGACCCGCTGGTGATGATGCACACGCCGGCCAAGATTTACGGCCTCGCCTCGCTCGACTGGAGCAAGGACAGCTCGATGGATTCATCGCCAAACACCAGCGCGCATTACGAGACCGAGCATCCTTTGGTGCGCACCCATCCGGAGAGCCACCGCAAGCTCATCTATGTCAGCGGGGCCTATACGCCGCGCTTCAAGGATATGAGCGAGGAGGAAAGCACGCCGCTGGTCGATTATCTGATGGACCATGTGACGCGCGAGCCCTTTACCTGCCGCTGGCGCTGGGAAGTGGGCGACGTGGCCTTCTGGGATAACCGCGCGACGCTGCATTACGCGCTCAACGACTATTCGGGCCATCGCCGGGTGATGCACCGCGTGACCATTAATGGCGAGCGTCCGGTCGCCTGATTAGGCGAACATGCCCTGCAGGAACCAGTCGGGCATGCCGCCACGCCCGTCATCGGCCAGCCCTGCGCGGTAGATCCAGTAGCGCCGTCCCTCGCCATCCTCGATCCGGTAATAGTCGCGCAGGCGCGCATTTCCGCGCTCGCGCCACCATTCCGGGGCAATCCGTTCCGGCCCTTCGACGCGCGTGACCTCATGCACCGCGCCGCGCCAGCGGAAACGCTTGGGGTATCCGTCCGGGCTGGCATAGAGCACAGCGATCTGTTCCGGGTGATCGAGGATTTTCAAGGGCCTGGAATGGAAAGCGAACTGTTCCTGTGAAGAGGGTTCGGGCTCCAAAGGCGGTGCCCAGGCCTGCGAACGCTCGGGCAGATGACTGCCGCGCGGTACCGGACGGCGTACTGCCGTCTCCCCCAGCCTGACCGTCAGCCGGTCGATACAGGCAGCCAGCGAAGTTCCGTGGCTTTCCGCCGCTGCCTCGAGGTCCGCCTGTGCAAGATCGAGCGGCTCTGACCAGGCGGCGCGCAGCCGTACCATCTCGATCCCGAACCCGGCATCGACGCTGTCGAGCCGCGTGGCAAATAGCCGGACGATATGCTCTGCATCACGTGTCGGTGCGGCCAGTTCGAGCTGGCGCAGCGCGACATCGCCATCGACGCGCCACAGGCCGAGTTCGAGCCTGCGCGCGCCCTCACCCCGCCCTTCGAGCGCGCGCGCCATGTCCCCGGCGAGGTCCGCCACCACATGGTCGAGCAATGGCCGATGACGGATCGGCTCCATCAGGCGGCGCTGTACCAAAGGCATTTCGGTAGCGATGACGGGCAGTAAGGGTTCTGGGACGCGGCCAAGCAACTGGTCCATCCGCACCAGCGGGTTGGCCGAAGGCGAACGGCGATTGCGGAAACGGCGCTGCACGGCATCGCGGCCCAGTTCCGCCAGATCGCCGAGCCGTTTGAGGCCAAGCCGTCGCAGCACCAGCAACACGTCACTATCGAGCCGCAATGACGCCACGGGCAGTGCGGAAAGCCGCACCAGCCCGTCATCATCAGCTCCAAGGATGGTCCGTTCGGACCCGTAATGCGCCAGCGCCCATGCCGCGCCTGCCGTGGGGGCGATGGCGGCGCGCATGGCCAACCCCTGCTGTTCGAACCGCGCATGCACGTCCTCAAGCAGGCGCTGCTCCCCGCCGAAGAGATGCGCCACCGCAGTCACATCCACCAGCAAGCCGTCGGGCGCATCCACGGCAGACCACGGGCCCCAGCGCTGCGCCCAGACGGCCAATCGTTCAAGGAAAGCAAGATCGCCTGCCGGATCGCTCACCGCCACCTGCAATTGCGGACAGAGCGTACGCGCATCGGCCAGCATCATGCCCGGAGCAGCGCCTTCCTCCCTGCCCGCATCATTCACGGCATCGACGCGCGGGCCATGCGCGGTCTCGGTAATCAGCGCGAGGGGCTGGCTGTCCGCCCCCTCGCCAACTTTACATTTCTCAAAGTGCCGCCAGCGATCCAGCGCCAGCCGCGCCAGCCAGATCGCCATGATCCGGCGTGCGGGGCTGCGATGGGTCTGCGGCGAGCGATTCTCCATCATCGCGCAGGGTCCATTCTCCGGGAGCGTGGTCACGCGCGCGGAACAGTTCGGCCTGCCATGCCGCCCTGCCCGGCGCATCGGGGTTCCAGCAGGGGCGGTTCGACGCTGCCGAGCGTACCTGCCAGCGCAGGCGTGCCGCGCTGAGATTGCGCGCCGCATCGTGACGAACAAGGAACAGCGGCACGCCATGCTGCTCGCTCGCCAAGCTAAGGCGACGCGAGGCGGTAAAGCTCATCGCCTTGGGATCGCCCGCAATCTCCCCCAGTACGAAAGCGAGATCGCGGCAGCGCAGCCCCTCCTCCAGCGCAAACAACGCGTCCTCCACCTTGCGCGCGGCGACATGCACCACGCGGTGGCGCAAACTATCGGACAATCCGGCGCGGCAGGGCCTGCCGGTCAAGCGCATGCTCTGCGCATCCTGTACCCAGAGGAAGGGCTTCTCTTCCAGCGCGGTGACGCCATTGTCCATCTCGTCCAGCGCCAGTGCCAAAGCGAAGCCTGCCCCGCTCGCCTCGTCGGCAGAAGCAAAGACCTCGCTGTGCAACGCCCTCACCCCCTTGCGGGCAAGGCCGGGGCGCCAGCGCGGCGCATGCCTGCCCAGCACGGCAAGCTGGGCGGCTTTGGGCAAGGTAGACATATCCATCGAATCGGCTCCAATGTTCTTATTATGTTCTCATTGGGGTCCTTGGCAATGGCCTGTCGTGCTTTTGCCACGCTTCGTGGAGGATACGGAACGCAGCCCCGCGCCAACCCGTTGAAAGGACGAAGGAGAAAAGCTCATGACAGACATCAAGACCCTCAAAAAGGAATTCTGGAAGACCCTGTCGGACAGTCCTTTCCTGTTCCTGCAGCTCGATAGCGATCCGCACACGGCGGTACCCATGACCGCCCAGCTGGACCCCGATGCCGATGGCGAAATCTGGTTCTTTACCAGCAAGGACCAGCACTTTGCCAAAGGTGGGTCAGCCACGGCGACGTTCGCAGGCAAGGATCACGACATGTTTGCCCGCTTCACCGGCTTCCTGCACCGCGAACCGGGAATGGAGCGCCGCAAGAAAATGTGGAGCAAGTCTGTCGAAGCCTGGTTCCCCAACGGCCTGGACGATCCGAACCTGGTCATGCTTCGCATGGAGCTGGGCAGTGCCGAAATCTGGAACAGCGATCTCGGCTTCTACGACAATGCCAAGCAGAAGCTGGGTTTCGACATTCGCGACAAGGCGAAGAAGGAACACGCAGAAACGCTGCTTTAGGCTGCAGAAAGGCGACTTGGGAGGCCGCTACCCTGGAGGGTGGCGGCCTTTCGCGTCAGGAAAGCAGGCTCGGGAAGAGTCCAAACAGCAGGATCAGGGCGACGGCCAGCGGAGCAAGCCAGGCGATCAGGAAGCGCCACAGGACCAGCACTCCTCCGGAAAAGCCCGATTCCGCGGCAACCACCCGGCGATCAGCTGCCCAGCCCACGAACAAAGCAACACCCAGCGCCGAGACCGGAAGGCCGATCTTGCCGGTAAGCCCGTCGAGTGAATCGAGAATGTCGTTGTCTGCGAAGATCGGCCAGAACCACAATGGCCGGACATCGGACCAGACATTGTATCCCAGTGCACAGGCGACACCAATCAGGAAGGCGCCTCCTCCTGCAAGACTCACGGCAGTCCTGCGCCCCAGTCCAAAACGCCGCATCAGCCAGGCTGTCGGCCCCTCAAGCAGGGCAATCGAGCTGGTCAGCGCCGCGAAAAAGATCAGAATGAAGAACAGGAAACCCACCAGCGCACCTGCGGGCATTTGCTGGAAAGCAATTGGCAGCGTGACGAAAATCAGTCCCGGGCCGCCCGCAGGGTCAAGCCCGACACTGAACACGATGGGAAAGATCATCAACCCGGCCAGGATGGCAACACCGGTATCGGCGAAGGCGATCATCGCCGAAGTGGACCCCAAATTCACGCTCTTGGGAATATAGGATCCGTAGGTGATCAGCAGCGCTGCACCGACGCTGAGAGAGAAACAAGCCTGCCCGAACGCCTCGTTGAGGATTGCAGGCGTGATCTTGGAAAAGTCCGGCGTGAAGAGGAATGACAGGGCCGCGCCCATGTCGCCGGTAAAAGCGCCGTAGACCACCATCAGCAACAGGAGCGCGAAGAAGGCAGGCATCAGCCACTTGGCCGCTTTCTCGATCCCGCCGGTCACACCCGAGGCGACGATACCGAGCGTCACAAGCATGAACAGCGCATGGTAGAAAATCAGCGTTGCAGGGCTGGCGAACATATCGCCCAATATGCCGGTCACCTCATCCTGCGACATATGATCGAAAGCAGGCGCAAAGGGCTGCGCCGCAGCGAGGGCCTGCACAAGATCCACGCCGCTGACCCAGACGTAATAGAGCACCCAGCCCGCAACGACCGAATAGAAGGAGAGCACGAGGAAGCCCGTCAGGATGCCGACGCCGGCGAAGAAGGCCCAGTTGCGGCTGCGTCCTGAATTCTCGGCCACTTCGGCCAATGAACCGATGGCATCGGCACTGTGCCCGCCTGCCCGGCCAATCAGTGTTTCCGAAAGGACGAGCGGCAGCCCGATCAGCACCACGCAGAAGATGTAAACGAGGACGAAGGCACCGCCGCCATTCTCGCCCGCAAGCGTCGGGAAGCGCCAGATATTACCGAGCCCGACTGCGGCACCCACAGCCGCCAAAAGAAAGGCAAATCGCGAGGAAAAGTGTTCCGATACGCCCGTACCGCCAGCTGCCATTCGAATTCCCCCAAACTCGCCTTGCGGCGCCAGATCGTGGTTTGTGCAATGATTCGCCCGCTACGTCGAGTGCGCTGCACCTGCGCTTCCCCAGAAGCTACCCAATCGCTACAAGGCCCCCATGTCCACGACATTCAATCTCGACACCTCGACCAGCCGCGCCAATCCGACGCCGCAACCCATGCGCCGCCTCACCGTGCCGGCGATCAAGCAACGCAAGTTCGAGGGCAAGACCGAAACCCCGTTGGTCATGCTCACCGCCTATACGGCGCGACAGGCACAATTGCTCGATACGCATTGCGACATGCTGCTGGTGGGGGATTCTCTCGGCCAGGTGATTTACGGCCTGCCCTCTACATTGCCGGTCACGCTCGACATGATGTGCAATCACGGCGCAGCTGTGGTGCGCGGCAGCTATCACAGCCTCGTCGTGGTCGACATGCCATTCGGCACATACGAACAGAGTCCGCAGCAGGCATACGCATCGGCTTCGCGCATCATGGCGGAAACCGGTTGTGCAGCGGTGAAGCTGGAAGGCGGTTCGGTAATGGCCGAGACCATCGCCTTCCTCACCCAGCGCGGCATCCCGGTCATGGCGCATGTCGGACTGACTCCGCAGGCGGTGAATTCGCTGGGCGGCTATGCCGCGCGCGGTCGCAGCCAGCAGGAGCATGAAAAGATCATTTCCGACGGAAAGGCCGTGACCGATGCCGGCGCCTTTGCGGTGGTAGTCGAAGGCGTGATTGAGCCGATTGCGATCGCCCTTACCCAGAGCATCGAGATTCCGACAATCGGTATCGGCGCATCGGCGCAGTGCGACGGACAGGTACTCGTGACAGAGGACATGCTGGGCATGTTCGAACGCGTCCCGCGCTTCGTAAAACGCTATGAGAATGTCGCGGAGACAATCTCCAAGGCCGCCGAGACCTATGCCAGCGAAGTCCGCGAACGCACTTTCCCTGGCGTAGAACAGACTTACCAGCCCAAGTAGGGCCAGCCGGATAGAGGACAGATCCCGGTCGCACCTTGCGCAGCAACGGGCGCTGGCCTAGCTCGACCACAAGAACCTATCAGCACAGACGGATCCCATGGCCACGCTCAAGCGATTTTACGGATTCTCGCTCATCTTCACGATCATCTGCCTCGCGCTCGGCGCATGGTATGGCTGGTCGAGCACGGGCACCCTCGCGGGTACAGCCGCATTGCTGTGGATCGTACTCGTCCTCTCCGTGCTCGAAATCTCGCTCAGTTTCGACAACGCCGTGGTCAATGCATCCGTCCTGAAGGACATGGACAAGATCTGGCAGAGGCGCTTCTTGACCTGGGGCATCGCCTTCGCGGTGTTCGGCATGCGCGTAGTCTTCCCGCTCGCCATCGTCGCCATCGCGGCGCATATCGGCCCGATCGAAGCGATCAACCTGTCGCTCAACAACCCCACCGAATATGAGCGGATCGTCAGCTCCGCCCATGTCGGCATTGCCGGGTTTGGCGGCGCCTTCCTCGCCCTGGTCGGCTCACGTTTCTTCTTCGACATGGACAAGGACGTCCACTGGATCCACGATCTGGAAAAGTGGCTTTCCAGTTTCGCCCGCGTGCCCGCGATCGAAGTCGGCATATTGCTGCTGACCATGTTCTTCATTTCTCTTGCCCTGCCCGACGAAGACGCGCTGACCTTCCTGGTTGCGGGCATGTTGGGGATCGTGACCTTCATCACGGTCGAAGGCGTGAGCAAATGGCTCGAATATCATGACGAGGTGCGCAAGGCTGCGGGTGCAGCAGTGCGTTCGGGCCTTGGCGGATTCCTCTATCTCAACGTCCTCGACGCCAGCTTCAGCTTCGACGGCGTGATCGGCGCCTTCGCCCTGTCGAACAACATGATCGTGATCGCTCTGGGCCTGTCGATCGGTGCCATGTTCGTGCGTTCCATGACTATCCACCTGGTGGAGAAAGGCACGCTGGCGCAGTACGAGTTCCTCGAGCACGGGGCCTTCTGGGCAATCATTGCGCTCGGCGTCATCATGCTGGCTTCGGCCAAGTTCCATATTCCCGAAACGATCACCGGCCTGATTGGCGCAACCCTGATCGGCCTGTCGCTGTGGTGGTCGGTCCGCCACAAGAACAAGGAGGCGGCTGCGGCTGCAGCGGCTAATCCTCCGCCGGGCGATTGAGCCGATTGGCCAGCGGCGCCGAGATCACCAGCTGCAGCAAATGGTAGACCAGCACGGGCAGCAATAGCAGGCCGGCCACCTCCGGCGGGAACAGCACTGTCGCCAGAGGCGCTCCCAGGGCAATGCTCTTCTGGGCCCCGGCGAAGAGGAAGGCGATGTGATCGCCGCGCCTGAGACCGAGGACACTGCCGAGCAGCCACGAACCGCCGAAACCGATAAGCAGGAACAGAGCGACCGCTGCCAGCAGGATCGTCCAGGCAGGCAGGTCCACGCGGCTCCACAGCCCCTGCTCCACCGCCCCTGAAAAGGCGACATAGACGGCAATGGCAATGGCCGTGCGGTCCATCCAGCTGAACAGTATGCGCCTCTCGCGCACATAATCGCCCACCCAGCCTTGCGCCAATTGCCCGATCACGAACGGGAGCAGCAGGATCAGGGCAATGCGCTGCAAACCATCCATGTCGATGCCGACCGCCTCCGTCCCCGCGAGCAGAGCCAGCAACGGCGCCGTGATGAAGACACCAAGCACGTTGAGCACCGCTGCAGCAACCACCGATGCCGCAACGTTACCTCCTGCAAGCGAGGAATAGGCCGTCGCCGATTGTACCGTCGAAGGCAGGATTCCGAGGAAAAGCAGACCAAGCGCCACCTGCGCGGGCAGATAATTGTCGGTCAGCTGCGACAGGGCCCAACCGACAGCGCCCATACCGAGGAAACACCATGTCACCAGCGGGAGGAGGAACCGCCCGTTTGCGATACCGGCGCGAACATCGGCATGCGGCAGGCGCAAACCGTTGAGCAGGAAGAGCAGGAAGATCGCCGCGTCCGATATCAGCCGGGCAATCGCCCTCGCCTCGCCTGTAACGGGAAGGAAGGATGCCAGCAGGATCGCCACCAGAAGCAGACGAACAAGCGGGTCGATCCCGCCCATGATGCGCGACAAGGCCATAGGGCGCGCCCTGCCCCGCTCGGCCCGATCTGTCCAGCAATGGCGCTAGGAAGATTCAGGCGCGCTGGCACCCACGCCTTGCACCTTGGCCGCCAGAACTTCCTCTACAGCCGCTCCATCGCCGCGCATTTCCCACACGTGGGCGAGGACTTGCGCAACGCGGCGGCTGGAACGCTGGATGCGGTTCGCCGCCTCCGCGCGCTCCTGCGCCTGAGCAAGATTGCCCAGCAGCATTTCGGTCTCGGCAAGGTCGGTCAACAGCAGCGGATCGGATGCCCCGCCCCCGATTGCAGCTGCATGTCGCAAAAAAGCCGTCGCCCGGGCAGGATTGCCTGCATCGCGCTGCATGCGCCCCAGCATCGCCGTGGCGGCTGCATCGCGCGGATTCGCGGCCAGGTATCGGCCAAGCATGCGTCGTGCAGCGGCTTCGTCTCCGCCGGATTTCATGGCCGCAACCATGCGCTGCATCAGCGGCCAGTTGCGGCGGATGACCGCGGCCTCGCGATATTGCGCAAGGGCGCGTTCCGGCTGTCCCGAGAGAAGGTAGACATCGCCGCGAATGACCTGCACGTCGATGGAACCGGGGAAACGATCCCCGAATTCGCCCGCGAATTCCTGCGCTTCGGAATACCGCCCTTCTGAGAGCATCTCGCGCAAGACCGTCACCGGATTACCTCGATCCACGACCCGGCCATTGCCGTCGCGGGTGAGGAAGGCCGGGATCGGACGTGAGACCACGGGAACTCGGCGCGACGCTCGGTCGAGATAGCCTGCCGCCTTCTGCCGCTCTCCCAATTGTTCATGCGCGCGGCCGATCAGAGTCAGCAGATAGTTGGAAGCATCGGGACGCTCTGCATGTGCCTCCAGCAGGGCAATCGTCTCGTTCCCTTCGCCATTGGCCAGATGCGCGCGCGCCTGCAATAAGAGGGCGGTCTCGTTAAACGGCTGCAAGCGGCGCATGGCATCGAATTCCTCCGCGGCCAGCGCAAAATTGCCCGAACGGAACTCGAGTACCCCTTTGAGCATCAGGCCAACGGCGGTCTCGTCAAAAGCGCCGCCGGTCTTCCATAGCAGGCGCCTCGCCAGATCATCCTCTCCAGCTCGGGCGGCAAGGATCGCCTGAAGGTAGAATGCGCGCGGGTTACCCGGCGAAACATCAAGCATGTGGCGCACCACGCCCAGCATCTGCCTGTGCCGCCCGGCATCGCCCAGTGTTGCCGCATATTGCTCGAGCAAGCCGATATCCTCGGGCGCGACTTCCAGGGCATCGCGAAGCACCGGCAAGGCGGCGCCAAGTCCCTGCGCATCCCGGACCAGCAGAGCGAGATATTCGACCGCGCGCGGCTCCTGCGAATCCATGCGCACGGCTTCGCGCGCGGCATCGAGTGAACCGTGATGGTCGCCGGACGCGTAGCGCATCCGGGCAATATCCACCCAGACGAGCGCACTGGCATCGCCGGATTCGATAAGCCGGTCGAACGCCGCCGATGCAGCATCGAAATTCCCATCGGCCAGTTCGATCAGGGCAAGCGTGTGCCAGCCCCGTTCGAAAGTCGCAGCGTCGAATTCGCCGGCTTCAAGCCATTCGCGCGCATCGCGCAGATCGCCCTGCAGATATTCGCCCTGACCAATCAGCGCAGAGACTTCATCGCGCCCAGCCCCGGCGTCAAGCGCACGCTTGCCGGCCATTTCTGCAGCAACACCGTCTCCACGTGCGAGCGCAGCGACGGCCTCGGCAATATCGTCTTCACCCGGCGCAGCCGCCAGCGGCCCGCCAAAGGCGAGCGCTGCCAGCGCAATGCCGACCAGCCTCTTGTCAGGCGTGAAGGTCATACTGCTTGAGGAGGTCGTACAGCGTCGGGCGGCTGATCCCGAGCATCTTGGCGGTACTCGAGATATTGCCCTCGCTGCGCGCCAAAGCATGACGAATGAGCTTGCGGTCCGATTGCTCGCGCGCGCTTTTGAGGTTGAGCGCAGTGGCGTCCTCTTCCTCGGGATTGTCGAGATCGAGGTCCTCGGCCATGACCAGCTTGCCTTCGGCCATGATCACCGCACGCTTCACGCGGTTTTCCAGTTCGCGAACATTGCCAGGCCAGGGCCAGCCATCGATGGCCGCGAGCGCATCGGGTGCAAAGCCCTTGACCTGCGGGTTCATCTCCTCGGCAAAACGCTTGAGGAAGGCCTTGGCAAGCAGGGTGGCATCGCCGTGACGCTCGGCCAGCGAGGGGATCTTCACCACGATCTCGGCCAAGCGATAATAGAGATCCTCCCGGAATGCGCCCTCACCAATCATCTTTTCCAGGTCCTGGTGCGTGGCGCAGACGATGCGCGTATCGACCGCGATCTGGTTACGGCCGCCGATGCGCTCGATCGTGCGTTCCTGGATGAAGCGCAGCAGCTTGACCTGCAGCGGCAGGGGGATGTCGCCGACTTCGTCAAGAAAAAGCGTGCCACCATTGGCTTGCTCGATCTTGCCTTCGGTAGTTTTTACCGCACCGGTAAAGGCACCCTTTTCGTGGCCGAACAGCTCACTTTCGAGCAGGTTTTCCGGGATCGCGGCGCAGTTGATCGCCACAAAATTGCCGTCGCGACGGTCGCTTTCGTCATGCACGCCGCGTGCCAGCAATTCCTTGCCGGTACCACTCGCGCCAAGCAGCATGACCGAGACATTGGTATTGGCGACACGTTCGATCGTGCGCGCCACGCGGACCATTTCCGGTGCCGCGGTAATCAGCCGGCCCAGCACCTTGTTCTCCTCACCCGCCTTTGCGGCAAGCGCACGGTTTTCCTCTTCGATCCGGTGCAGCTGCAGGGCACGCCGCACGATCAGGCCGAGCTGTTCGATATCGACCGGCTTCTGGTAGAAATCATACGCCCCGCGCTCGATAGCGGTCAGCGCGCTTTCGCGGGCACCATGGCCGGTCGCTACGATCACCTTCGTATCGGGCTTGAGCGTCATGATCTCGTCGAGCACGGCAAAGCCCTCGGTCGTGCCGTCCGGATCTGGCGGAAGGCCGAGGTCGAGCGTGACCACGCTGGGTTCCTCTGCGCGCAGGGCGGCAATCGCACTCTCGCGGTCACCGACCACGACCACGTCGAAATCGTCATAGGACCATTTGAGCTGCGCCTGCAGGCCTTCATCGTCCTCGACAATGAGCAGCTTCGGCTTGTTATTAGCCATTATGCGACCTCCGGATTGTCTTTTGGTGGATTGCGTTCGGCATCTCCGCCCAAGGCACTGAGCAATTCCCTCGTTTCGGCGAGCGGGAAGCGGATCAGGAAGCGCGTGCCGACGCCCTCGCGCGACTCGACATCGAGTCGTCCGCCCATGGCGCGGATCAGCTCACGCGCTTCGAACGCGCCGATGCCAAAGCCACCCGCCTTGGTCGAATGGAACGGCTTGAACAGCGTCGTACGGACGAATTCTGGGCTCATGCCGCAGCCAGAATCGACCACTTCCACGATCGCGTGGCCATTGTGCACACGCATGTCGAGGAAGACCGGCGCAGTGGTTTCGCTGGCGTCAATGGCATTCTGCACCAGATGCAGGAGTGCCTGTTCGAGCGCCTCGTCGTCACCCATGATCGTGCAGGCGTCACGCTCGGGAGCGACGATTTCATATTTGCCGGAATACTGCTGGACCACGCGGGCAATAACCTGATCGAGCGCAACCTGCTTGTTACCCGCCGTACCGCCTCCGCCATAGCGCCCAAGACGCTCAAGCAAGGCCTGCAGCTTGTCCGTGCTGTTGCGCAGGGTGATGATCATGTCCTCGCGGAATTCCGGCTTGTCGGCATGCTTTTCCGCGTTGCGCGCAAGCAGGGAGAGCTGGCTGGCAAGGTTCTTGATGTCGTGCATGACGAAGGCCATGCGCCGGTTGAATTCGTCAAAGCGCTGCGCCTCGCTTAGCGCATCCTGACTGGTCCGCTCCGCAAGGTAGCTGGCCAATTGCAGGCCAACCACGCGCAACAGGTCGAAATCTTCCCAGTCGAGCAGGCGCGCGACAGGCGGACGAGCGAGCACAACCACGCCGACGAGCTTTTCGTAATGAAGCAGCGGGACCATGGCCCAGGCGGCCTCATTGGACAGCAGCCATTCGGGCGTAGCGGATTCGGGGATGCCCTGCGTGCGACCTGCACGGATATCGTCGAGATCGAGGATGAACTCGCTCTTCTCGAAGAAAGACATGCCCTTCTGGTCGATGGCAATGGCAGGGATCTCGATGCGCGGCCACTGCCAGCGTGCATCGAGCGCCAGGCCGCCTTCCTCTCGAGGGGTAAGCAACAAACCCGAGGGGCTATCGGTAATGTCGGCGACGGCCTGCACTGCGCGTTCATGCAAGGGCGCAGCCTGCGGGCCTGCGCGGCCGATCGTCTCGGTGAAGCGCAGCCATTCGGCACGATAGTCGTAGCGGTGCTGGAACAGGTTCTTGGCTATTGTGACCCGCAGCCAGCCGCGCATCTTCTTAGACGGGAGGAAGGCTAGCGCCAAAGCGCTCGCCAGCAAGACGAAGCCTACTTGGATATAGCGCGCGAACTCGTTGCCGGCATAGGCAATGGCCTGCGCCACCACCACCATGACCACCAGGTAGGCGCCGATGACCAGCAAGGAGAAGGACCTGAAGGCAAAGCTGCGCGAAGGCTGGAAGCGAAGGTTCGTCTCACTTCGAACCGTGCCCAGCGCCAGCAGGGTGACTACCGCAACCATGGCCAGGCTGCGCATCTCGGTAAGGAAAACAGGCGGCTCTTCGCTGAGATAGGCGACCGTGGATAGGTTGAGATCGTACAGCCACATGGTCGCCAGCGCGGCTGCAGGCCAACGCAGGATTTGGCGCGACTGCTGCGCCGCGCCCGCATAGAGGTTGTGCACGAGGACCAGCGCCCCGGTGCAGGACATCAGGCGGAACATGATGGAAAGCGGTGTTATGAGTTCTTGCGCGCTCGGCTCATCGGCATAGTTGAGCCGCACAGCGAAGAGTACAAGCTGCATGATTTCCAGCAGGGCAAGCGAGAGGAAGACCGGTCGGATCGGTGAGACGCTGCGATCGCGCAGATCGGTGGCGAAAAGGCCGTACAGCAATGCCAGCCAGCCAAGGTAGCTGAGGCTGACCAGGCCCATGGTCAGCGGTCCGGTGGGCGAAAGACCGAATGCGGCAAGGCCCCACAGCGCGGTAATTCCCAGCGCGATCACCATCGGATTGACAATACGGCTCGGCCCCGGACGCTGCGAGGCGAGCCACAATGCGAGGATGATCGCCGCAATGGCGCCCCCGACATAGAGCACGTCTACCAGCAGGTCATACACAGCATCCATCATCGGGCGCCCTCCGGCCAGAGGATGACGCGCAGGGTCTGCAGCAGGATCAGCAGGTCGAGGAAGGGCGTGTAGTTCTTGGCGTAATAGAGATCGTATTCGAGCTTGTGCCGAGAATCCTCGATCGATGCGCCATAGGGATAATTGATCTGCGCCCAGCCGGTAATGCCGGGCTTCACCATGTGGCGCTCCGAATAATAGGGCAGCTCATCTTCGAGATCGTGGACGAATTGCGGCACTTCGGGACGCGGGCCGACAAAGCTCATCTGCCCCTTGAGCACAGTCCAGACCTGCGGCAACTCGTCGATCCGCACCTTGCGGATAAAGGCACCGACGCGGGTGATGCGCGGATCGCCTTTCTCGGCCCATTTGGCACCGTCCTTTTCGGCATCGACCCGCATCGAGCGCAGCTTGACCAACTCGAAAGGCTGTCCGTAGAGGCCCACGCGCTGCTGTCGGAAGAAGGCGGGCCCCTTGCTATCGAGCTTCACGATCAGTGCAAAAACCAGGATGATCGGCAGCGTCAGCGCCAGCAGCAGGCTGCTGACGATGATATCGAACAGCCTTTTGGCAGCGCTCGAAATGGCGCGACTGGAAGAAAAGCCGTCGGAAAAGATCAGCCAGCTGGGATTGAGCGTGTCGAGATCGACGCGACCGGTCTCGCGCTCCATGAAGCTGGAGAAATCATTGACGTGTACGCCCAGCGTCTTGATGCGCAGCAGGTCCTTGAGCGGTAGCGCGTTGCGCCGTTCTTCAAGAGCAAGCACCACTTCGCTGGCGCCGAGATTGCCGACGAAACGTGAAAGATCGTGGATTGCCGAGCGCTCGATAGCCTCCTCGACTGCAGGGTCCTTGGCCCCCATGCCGACAAAGCCGACCACGACGAAACCGCTTTCGGGACGTTCGCTCAATTCCTTGATGCGCTTTGCGCGCAGGCCCGACCCCATCACCATCACGCGGCGGCGGAAAGCACTGGCTCCCAATATACCGCCGACGATGAGGCGGTTGAGCGTCAGGAAGACGATCGCCAGGGTCATCCCGTAGAGCAGGATCGAGCGCCAGAAGGTTTGTCCCGGCAAGATGAAATCGAGGAATGCCAGGCCCAGCACCGACAGGCTGACCGCCACAAGCAGGCGAGCGCAGGCGAAACGCATCGATCGAAGGGCATCGGCGCCGAACACGCCGACCGCGATCATCGAAGTCAGAGTAATCGCCGAAATGCCGGCAATCGTAGGCATCCGTTCGGTCCACGATCCGGGGTCCATGTCGATCTGCGAAGCACGAAAGCTCCATGCCAGGTCGTTGGCCAGAAGAAGCAGGGCAAAGTCGATCAGGCCCAGAAGCAGGACCGCATGCGGAACGTAGTGTTTGAACAGTCTGATCATACTTCCGGCCAGCCAAGTCCGCCCCAAGATGCGAACTGACACCGAACTAGTGGCCAGAGGTGAAATGTCGGTAAACTTTACAGCAGGGAAAGCTCATGGTTTCCCGGTCGGAAGGATTCTCCGGCAAGACGATGTTAACCATGATTGTCGGAGCGATGGTTAACCCATCCCCACTATGTGGTTTTCCCATGGCCCAGTTGAAGATGCCTCCGCTCCCGATGAAGATGTATCGCCATTTCGCGATCATCACCGTTCTGCTTACGGCATGCATTGCCGTGTTTGCCGATGGCGGGAATGACGAGTTTGCTGCACGCCAACAGCAGAGCGACGGCATCCGCTACACGCCGCAGACGGGCAAGAGGCATACCGACGGCGCGCCCCGCTACGGCGAAGCACAATTGACCGACAATCGCAGCAACTCTGGCAGTTTCGGCGAGGAAGCATCCCCCGGAAGCTTTGGTGAACCAACCGATCGCGCAAGCGGTGTCGGCGCATCCAGCTCGGTCATTCCAGACATGCCTGCATCCGACGATCGCGCAACCGATCAATGGCTCGCCGAGCTGTCGGAGGAAGAGCGCGCCCAATTGCTCGCCCAGCTCGACTCTGCAGGGATCGATGACGAGGATGAACGAGCCCGTCAGCTTGCCGTGCTCGCGGCCACATCGCGCCGCCGGATCGGTAGCTAGGCCCCTGCCCGGGCTACATGCCGTAGGACATGACGAGCAGGAAACTGAGCGTCGCCACCATCAGCAGGACAAGCGGAACCCCGGTGCGCAAATAGTCCGCGAACTTGTAATTGCCCTCCGCCATAATCAGCATGTTGGTCTGGTAGGCGATCGGCGTCGCGTAACACAGGTTGCAGCCGAACAGCACGGCGAGGATCAGCGGCTCCTGCGGCAGGCCCAGCTCGCTGGCAATATTAAATGCAATAGGCGTACCCACCGTCGCTGCCGTGGCGTTCGATGCAAAATTGGTCAGCAGCGTCACGAACAGCATGATGGCCGCCAGCACGCCTGCCGCGGGCAGGAATTGCAGGCCCATGGCGAGGACTTCGCCCAGCCATGACGCCGCACCGCTATCAAGGATGACACGGCCGATGGCGATGCTGGCCGCGACCAGCACGATCACCTTGGCCGAAAGTGCCCTGCCCACGCGGTCGAACTTCACACAGCCGGTCAGGAACATCAGGATCGCGCCCGCCAGGGCGGAAATGGCAATCGGCAGGAGGCCGATAGACGCGGTAAGCACCGATCCGAACATGATACCGGCAGCCAGCGCGGCCTTGGATCGGCGCGGCATGTCGCGCCCGCCTTCGAGCTGGAGCAGGCTGTCGCCCCCGGCAAAGTCGCGGATCGCGCTTTCCAGGCCCATGACCAGCAGCACATCGCCTTCCGCCATCCTGATCTCGCGGCCGACATCGTCTTCTCGATGATGCATGAGCCGGTCCGGCTTGTGGATACCGAGCACGGCAACGCCGTAATTGTTGGCAATCCCCGATGTCGCGAGCGTGCGACCGATAATCCGCGAATCGGCGGTGACGACCAGTTCCTTGACCTTGATGTCTTCCTGCGCACTGGCGGCATCGGCCCGGATTCGTTCGATCACCCAGGTCGGGGCGACCTCGCCCTTGAGGATACGATTGGCGTCCTCCAGCGCATCGTGCGTGCCCGAAATCAGCAAGCGGTTGCCTGCCCGGAACGTCCCGTCGGGGCGCTCCTCGAAGCGGAAATCCTTGGGCAGCTTCTCGACCACTTCGTCGAAATGCTTGCCGATGAGATCGCTAGCCTGCGGCACGCGCATGCGGATGAAGAAGCGGCGCACCGCCTGGATCTGGTCGGGACTGTTGTCCGGCAGCAAGCGCGGCATGACCAGCCAGAGATAGGGAAATGCAACCAGTGCGGCCGCCAGCACGATCGGGGTGAAATGGAACACGGACATGGAGGGCATACCCAGGTCGCTGGCAATGCCGACCACCAGCAGGTTCGTCGATGTACCGATGGTCGTTGCCATGCCGCCGATCAACACGGCCGCGTTAAGCGGGATCAGAGTCTTCGAAGCCGGCATCGCCCCGCGCTGCGCCAGGGCCACGAAGATCGGCAGCAACAGGACCAGGATCGGAGTGTCGTTGACGATCATCGAGAGGAAGAATGCGAGCGCAAGCGACACAAGCAGGCCGAGCTGTAGATTCAGCTTCCACACCGATTCGAGGGCACGAGCGGCCGGTTCGAGCGCTCCCGTCACCACCAGGCCGCGACCGAGGATCATCAGCGAGCAGATCGTGATCAGCGCGTAATGCCCGAATCCGCCAAATGCGAGCGTGAGGCCGTCCGTGCGCGTGGTGTGCGGCAGGGGAAAGAAATAGAGCCCGACCGCAATGATGGCGATGGTTAGCAGCGATACGATCTCGGTCGACATGCGTCCGCGTGCAAAAGCGACAAAGACGCCGACGGTCAGCACCATCGCCGCGATTGCATGATAATTGGGTACTTCGATCATGCAGCCAGCCTAGCTCTCGCATCCAATCCAGCAAGCACACTTAGCGCAGATGTCCGCCGGCGGCATCCCCAATGCGCGTGGGCCGATCCCATCAGGAGAACGCTTCGCTTGTCTTCAACCATTTTTCGCAAAGGGCGATATCGAGCCGCCGCTTGAAGATGAAAGTGCTTTCAGGGCGGGATCGGACCGCAGGCAGGATACGGCGAAGCTTCTTGGGGAGCGCCGCAAGGTCATCCGACAATCCCGTGACCCGTGCATATTCGGAGCGCGAGGCAAATACCTCGTCCAGCAGCAGGCATGTCTGCGTGATCGAGCGTGGTGTGAGGTAATGCAGGCTCGGCCTGGTCTGCGAAAACATCACATTGTGCATGGCAGAGCCGATAATGCCGATGCCGAACATGGGCAGGATTGCCTCGACATAGGGCCAGTGGAGCATTTCCGGCCGTGGCAAGTGGGCAAGCAAGCGGTATCTGGACCTGTCGATTTCATTGAGTGCCCAGAAACGTGAAACAGTCTGGGTGATGAAATGACCGAAATGGGGCTCAAAGCGCCCGAGATAGAGATAGGAACTGCCATCCGATGCGCCGCAAAGCGGTGTTCGTGCTTCCGGCTCCTCGGTTTGTGGCACATGCTGCGGCCCAACGGTGGAGATCACGTGGGCGATCCTTCGCCCTTCTGCGTCGAAAAGCGTGCCCTTCAGGCCCTGGGCAGGCGAGCAGGAAGCCGAATAGATGACATCTTCATATTCGCGCAGGGTCGGCTTGCCACCGATCACGCACAAATGATCGAAATCGCTCATCCGGTAGTTGAACGGGTAGCGATAATTGAAGAAACGGAACTTGCCCGCCGTCAGCCCGCGTGAACTGGCGGGCGTTTCCGGGACCGCTTCAACCATGCGATATCTCGCAAAGGCCATGCGATCCGATCGTGGTACCTCCGGCCGGACTCGAACCGGCACTTCCGAAGAAACTCGATTTTGAGTCGAGCGCGTCTACCAATTCCGCCACGGAGGCCCCCTCATGGCCCTGCGATTAGCGGTGCGCGGGCCGGGGTTCAAGAAAATGCGAAGGAAATTCAGCCTTTCAAGGCTTCTACGATAATCTTGTGCAGTCGAGAGTGCAGAGGATCGTTACCGGCAATGACCTGCTTGTCGCAGATCGGCAGCGATCGGCCGCGATAATCACTCACGAAACCGCCTGCTTCACGCACCAGAAGGCAACCGGCTGCGGTGTCCCATGGCGAGAGATCGCTTTCCCAAAAACCGTCATAGCGGCCAGCAGCAACCCAGGCGAGGTCGAGCGCGGCCGAGCCATAACGACGGATACCGGCAATCTGCGGTCCGAGCTTGCCGTAGATTTTGCCCCATTCCTCGAAATCGCCATGACCCTGATAGGGCATGCCGGTGGAGATCAGCGCCTCGGACAGCTGGCGGCGACCAGAAACGCGCAGGCGGCCGTCATGCAGCCATGCCCCGCGCGACTTTTCGGCCCAGAAGGTCTCGTCGGTGATGGGCTGGTAGACCATGCCAGCGGTCACATCGCCCCAGCCCGAGCCGTCGAGCTTGGGCTCCTGCACGGCGATCGAGATTGCGAAATGCGGCAGGCCGTGGAGAAAATTGCTGGTCCCGTCGAGCGGATCGATGATCCAGCGCGGTTTGCTGGGATCGCCTTCGATCACGCCCGCTTCTTCGAGCACGAAGCCCCAATCGGGACGGGCCTGGAGCAGTTCGTCATAGAGCGTGCGCTCGGCGCGCATATCCGCCTTGGACACGAAGTCCGACGGGCCCTTGCGGCTGACCTGCAGCGCTTCGACTTCACCGAAATCGCGGCGCAAACGACCACCCGCCTTGCGGGCAGCCTTTTCCATCACGCGAATGAGACCAGAAATAGCGGCCATATGGGGTCAGCTGGCCTTTCCGACGTAGCTCTGTTCGTACACATCGACGACGATGCGCGTACCGCTTTCGATATGCGGCGGAACCATGATGCGCACGCCATTGTCGAGCACGGCCGGCTTGTAGCTGGAAGAAGCGGTCTGCCCCTTCACCACGGCATCAGCCTCGACGATTTCGGCTTCGATCTGGGCGGGAAGCTGGACCGAGATCGGCTTTTCTTCCCACAGTTCGAGGGATACCTGCATGCCGTCCTGCAGGAACGGGCGGGCATCGCCGAGCAAATCGTTGGGCAGGTTGATCTGCTCGTAATTCTCGGTGTCCATGAATACAAGCATGTCGCCATCCTCATAGAGGAACTGGTAGTCCTTCGTGTCCAGGCGGACCTTCTCGACCGTGTCGGCGCTGCGGAAGCGGACATTGGTCTTGCGGCCATCCTGCAGGTTCTTCATTTCGACCTGCATGTAGGCGCCGCCCTTGCCGGGCTGTGTGTGCTGGATCTTGGCGACCTTCCAGATGCCGCCTTCATATTCGATGATATTGCCGGGACGAATGTCCACGCCGCTGATTTTCATGGGACTGGCTTTCAAAGATCGTGAGAAATCGGATTGCCGCGCGCCCTAGCCGCAAGCCGCCTGCGGGGCAAGGCTCGCGCTTTGGTTCATGACGGCGCAAGCCATCGCTGCTAATGGCGCGGGCATGAAAAGGATCGCGCTCATTGTTGTCTCGCTTGCACTTGCATCGCCCGCCCTCGCCCAGGGCCAGGTGGGCACGGTGCCGCGTGGCCAATATATCTGCGAGCTTCCCGGCGATGCCAGCGGCAATGTCGGCATCGAGCAATCCGAAGAGAACTTCCGGATCACCAGCGGATCTCGTTACGTTACCGCAGAAGGCGAAGGCACCTATCTGCGACGCGGCGATCGCGTGACCATGACCAGCGGGCCGCGCAACGGCACGACCTATGCCGTCATGGCTGACGGATTCCTGCGCAAGATCGAGAATGGCGAACCCGGCCGCCTGCGCTGCATAAGGCGCGAGCGCTAGATCGCCCGGCCTATTCGCCGAAAAGCCAGAAATGATGGATGAAATAGAGCTCGCGCAGGGCGAAGGGCAGCTGCGTCGAGAGGCTGCGATATTGCGTTGATGGTGTAGAGCTAGGCTGCGCATCATAGCCCAGCGCATCGGCCATCTGCATGGCGCGCCGCATATGCAGCGGATCGGATACGATCAGATAGGTGCCGTCCGGATAATCGAGCATGCCCGGCTGCGCGAAAACGAGATTCTCCATCGTCGTTTGCGAACCGGATTCGACCACGATGGCGGATTCGGGCACTCCCTCTTGGATTGCATAGTCCCTCGCAGCCTCGCCTTCGGACAGGCCGCCACCTTCCGCGAACCCTCCGGTGAAGATCAGCGTCTCCACCCTGCCCTGCTGCCAGAGATCCACGGCATGGTCGATCCGTGCACGGAAGACCGGGCTTGGCACTTCATCATGGACTGCAGCGCCGAGTACCAAGGCATAATCGGCGCCGGAGTCCTCCGTCTCGGAAGGTCCAATCCAAATCCAGGCGAGTACGCCTGCGAGCCAGAGCAAGACGAGTAGTACCAGCCTGCCGAGCCAGCGCTTCACTGGGCGAGAATGTCCGTGAAAGCCTTTACCGCGGCAGCCTCGTCCCCGTTCCAGACCGCGCCCGATACAGCCAGGAAATCGGCTCCCGCTTCGACCAGCGGCGCCGCGTTTTCAGGCGTGATGCCGCCAATTGCCACGCAGGGAATTTCGAACAGCCCCTGCCACCAGGTGAGCAGCTCTGGTTCGGGCCTGTGCTCGCTCTCCTTCGTGGTGCTCGGATAGAAGGCCCCGAAAGCGACATAGTCCGCCCCGGCCTCGCCTGCCTCCATCGCAAGGTGCCGGCTGGCATGGCAGGTCACGCCGATCTGCGCATTGGGTCCGAGCACTTCACGCGCTTCCTTCACATCTCCGTCCTGCTGCCCAAGATGCACGCCATCGGCGCCTATCCGCTTGGCCAATGCGACGGAATCGTTGACGATAAAGGCGACTTCCCGCTCGGCGCAGATCGCCTGGAGCGGTTCGGCGAGGCGCGCGGCTTCGTGCTGGTCCACTCCCTTCACGCGGAACTGGAAGGCCGCGACATCGCCAGCATCGAGCGCGCGGGCGAGCCGGTCGGGGAAGTCTCCGCCCACTTCGAGCGGGGAAATCAGATATAGCTGGCAGTTCGACATGGGCTGGCGATCTAGCCGCGCCTCGGCGTTTCGCCAAGTGTTCTGCGTGCGTTCAGCCGTGCTGTGCCAGAGACGAGTCATGAAGTTCGTCCGCACGCTTGCTCCCCTTGCCGTCCTCTCCGCCTGCGCCACAGCGCAACCAACAGACATCCCCGACTGCTACCAAGGGCCATGCATCGGGATCGGCGAGGTGCAGGATCTTGGCCACATACAGGTGAAACCGCTTGCCGTGCTCGAGGACAGCCGTTGCCCGATAGAGGCCGATTGCGTGTGGGAAGGAAGGCTACGCCTCCAGACCGAACTGACCCTGGGTCACGAGGTCATCACGGCGGAACTGACTGCGTGGGATGGCTTCACCATCAATGGCGGCACTTTGACGCTGGCCGAAGTCGCACCCGATGCATCGGTGCAATGGCCGAACCTGCGGGAAGAGGACTATTCCTTCCGCTTTTCCTTCGCTGACTAGGCTTCCAGCGCCGCGACGCCCGGCAGGACCTTGCCTTCCATCCATTCGAGGAAGGCGCCGCCAGCGGTCGAGATATAGGTGAAGTCACCCGCCACCCCTGCATGGTTGAGTGCGGCGACCGTATCACCGCCGCCCGCCACGGAGGTCAGCGATCCCTCGACGCTCAGCGCGGCAGCCGTCTTCGCCAGCCCCACGGTCGCGGCATCGAAAGGCACGATCTCGAATGCGCCCATCGGCCCGTTCCACACCAATGTGCGGCAGGTCTTGAGCACGTCGCCCAGCGCCTCGACCGCCTGCGGTCCGACATCGAGGATCATCTCATCCGGCGCGACTTCGTGCACATTGCAGATGCGCAGGCTTGCCGGATTGGCGGCGAATTCGGTCGCTACGACAACGTCGTAGGGCAGGTGCACGGTGCAACCGGATTTGTCGGCCGCTTCCATGATGGCCTCGGCCGTGCCGGTAAGATCGTGTTCGCAGAGCGACTTCCCGACATCGACCCCGCGCGCGGCAAGGAAGGTATTGGCCATGCCACCACCGATGATCAGGTGCTGCACCTTGCCGACGAGGTTTTCGAGTACGGCCAGCTTGGTCGATACCTTGGCCCCGCCCACAACCGCGGCGACGGGCGTTTGCGGGCTTCCCAGCGCCGCTTCGAGCGCGTTCAGCTCCTTTTCCATCGCCCGGCCGGCATAGGCCGGCAGCAAATGCGCCAGCCCCTCGGTCGAGGCATGGGCGCGGTGCGCGGCGGAAAAGGCATCATTGACGTAAAAATCGCCGATCGCGGCAATACCTTGCGCAAAGGCGGGATCGTTCTTTTCCTCGCCCGGCCAGAAGCGGGTGTTTTCAAGCAGGCCGATATCACCCGCGCGCATGATCCCCACCGCCTGCTCGGCCACCGGGCCGGAGACTTCGGGAATGAACATGATCTCGCGGCCGAGCACGCGCTCCATCTCGCCCTGGATCAGGCTGAGCGACAGCGTCGAGTGACGCTCGCCCTTGGGCCGCCCGAAATGGGCCAGCAACAGCACCTTCGCCCCGGCATCCGCCAGTTCGAGAATGGTCGGCGCCACGGCATTGGCTCGCGTTAGATCCGTCGCGCGGCCGTCCGCCATGGGCAGGTTGAGATCGACGCGCACCAACGCGACCTTGCCGGTCACATCGCCAAGGTCGTCAAGAGTCTTGAAAGCGGCCATCGCGCCCTCCTCAGAGCAGGCCGGCCATCACTCCGGCGGTGTCGATCATGCGGTTGGAGAAGCCCCACTCATTGTCATACCAGGATACGACGCGGGCAAGCTTGCCTTCCATCACTGATGTTTCGAGGCTGTCGACCGTCGAGCTTGCCGGGTGGTGGTTGAAGTCCGAGGAGACGAGCGGCTTGTCGGTATAGTCGAGCACGCCCTTCATCTTGCTCTCGGCAGCAGCCTTGAGTGCGGCATTGAGCTCTTCCGCGCTGGTATCGCGTCCTGGCTGGAAGACGAGGTCGACGAGGCTGACATTCGGCGTCGGCACACGGACCGAACTCCCGTCGAGCTTGCCGGCCAGTTCGGGCAGGACCAGGCCAACAGCGCGAGCAGCGCCCGTGGTGGTCGGGATCATGTTCTGTGCACCGCCGCGGGCACGGCGCATGTCAGAATGCATCTGGTCGAGCATGCGCTGGTCATTGGTGTAGGAGTGGATCGTGGTCATGAAACCGCGCTCGATCCCGACCAAATCGTTCAGCACCTTGGCGACTGGCGACAGGCAGTTGGTGGTGCAGCTGGCATTGGAAACGATAACATCGTCCGAAGTCAGGATGTCGTGGTTGACGCCATAGACCACCGTGGCCGAGACATTCTTGGCCGGGGCCGAGATCAGGACGCGCTTTGCGCCGGCGGACAGGTGCGGCTCGGCAGCTTCGTGCGACTGGAAGAAGCCGGTGCATTCCATCACCAGGTCCACGCCCATGGCGGCATGTGGAAGGTTGCCCGGATCGCGCTCCGAGGTGACGGCGATGGTCTTGCCATTGACGACCAGATTGGTGCCGTCGACATCCACCGTACCCGGGAAACGGCCATGCGTGCTGTCGAAGGCAAACAGCAGGGCATTGGCATTGGTGTCGGCAAGGTCGTTGATCGCGACCAGTTCGAGGTCATGGTCGTCGCGTTCGAGGATCGCTCGCGCTACAAGCCGCCCGATACGTCCGAACCCGTTGATCGCTACCTTTGTCGCCATCGCCTATTGCTCCTGTCAGTTACCCAGTTTTTCCAGAATTTGCGGTACGATCTTGCCCGCGCTGAAGCCGAAATATTCGAACAGTTCAGCTGCTGGCGCCGATGCGCCGAAACGGTCGAGACCGATATTGAGGCCATTCATGCCCGTATAGCGTTCCCAGCCCTGCGTGACACCGGCTTCGATTGAAACGATGAGCGCATCGGAAGGTATGAGATCCGCCTTGTAGCTGTCAGACTGCTTTTCGAACAGGTCCATGCAGGGGACCGAAACGACGTCGGCACCGATGCCCTGCTCTTCAAGGGCGGCAGCCGTATCGAGCGCCACAGCCACTTCGGAACCGGTGGCCAGAAGAACGACATTGCGCACCCCACTCGCCTCTTTCAGGCGATAGGCACCCTTGGCACTGCGGTTGGACTTGGCAGTCCAGTCTTCGTCACCTGGTCCGCGGACCGGCGGAAGACCCTGGCGCGAAAGACACAGGACAGAAGGCGTGTTCGGCGTTTGCAGGGCCAGCGCCCAGCATTCCGCCGTTTCGATGGCATCGGCAGGGCGATAGACATTGAGATTGGGGATGAGGCGCAAGCTCATCACCTGCTCCACCGGCTGGTGCGTAGGGCCATCTTCGCCAAGACCGATGGAATCATGCGTCATCACATAGACCACGCCGGCTTCCTGCAGCGCGGAAAGACGGATGGCATTGCGCGCATAGTCGCTGAAGATCAGGAAGGTTCCGCCATAGGGCACGACGCCGCCATGCAGCATCATACCATTCATCGCTGCCGCCATGCCGAATTCACGGATGCCGTAATAGATGTAGCGGCCGCCATAGGCGTTGATGGTAATCGGCTCCTGGATCTTGGTCTTGGTATTGTTCGAACCGGTCAGGTCGGCCGAACCGCCGATCAGCTGCGGAATCTTCTCCGTCAGCGGGCCAAGCGCCATTTCCGAAGCCTTGCGGCTGGCGACCTTGGGCGGATCCTTGGCGAGGCCGGCGATATGTTCCTCCAGCGCCGGCGCGGCGAGATCTGACGCGCCCATCAGCTGGTTGGCGAGTTCTGCCTTCTTGCCGCTGGCTTCGAGGCGAGCTTCCCACGCCTTGTTGGCATCCGCACCGCGCGCGCCAAGCGCGCGCCAGTCGGACATGATATCATCAGGAATGACGAAGGGATCGTATTCCCAGCCCAGTTCCTTGCGGGCAGCGGCGATCTCTTCCTCACCCAGCGGAGCGCCATGTACGGCCGATGTGCCCTGCTTGTTGGGCGCGCCCTTGCCGATAATGGTCTTGCAAGCGATGATCGACGGGCGCGGATCCGAAACTGCCTCGGTAATGGCGCGGCGAATGTCGACCGGATCGTGGCCATCGCAACGCACCGTGTGCCACTTGGTAGCCTCGTAGCGGGCCAGAACGTCCTCGCTCGATGACAGTTCCACAGAACCGTCGATGGTGACGTTGTTGTCGTCCCACAACACGATGAGGTTGCCGAGGCCGAGATGGCCGGCAATGCCGATCGCTTCGTGGTTGATGCCTTCCATCAGGCAACCGTCGCCGGCGAGAACCCAGGTCTTGTGATCGATGATCTCATCGCCGAACTTGGCATTGAGGTGACGCTCGGCGATTGCCATGCCCACACCCATTGCCAGGCCCTGACCAAGCGGGCCGGTGGTGCATTCCACGCCGTCGAGGTGGGTGTTTTCCGGGTGGCCGGCGCAGGGGCTGCCCAGCTGGCGGAAATTGCGGATGTCCTCCATCGTCGGCTCGGCATAGCCGGTCAGGTGAAGCAATGAATAGATGAGCATCGAACCATGACCGGCAGACAGGATGAAGCGGTCGCGATCCGGCCATTTCGGGTCGGCGGGATCGAATTTGAGGAAATCGGAATAAAGCACGGTCGCCACATCGGCCATGCCCATCGGCATGCCGGGGTGACCGATATTGGCTGCCTGCACCGCATCCATCGACAGCGCCCGGATGGCATTGGCCATCCTTTCAAGACGTGACGCTTCCTCGCTCATTCAATTCCCTCCGCCGCGGCCTGCGAGCCGCAATATGATTCGGCTTGTTTTTGCATTGCAGCGCTCCTTGGGGGAGCCTTCCCCCACGCGTCAAGCACAGGCCGGATTTGCGCGAGAAAAGGCCAGCTTGGGGAGCTAGGCTTATTCACAGCTATGGAACCCAAGGTTTTGCCGTGATTGAATGTTTCGGATAAATGACAGCAAATGGAGAAGGAACGCATCGAAAGGGCGATTGCCCGGATCGAAGCGGCGGCAGCACGGATCGAAACCGCCGCGAACACTCCTGCGCCCTCTCCCCAGGACAGCGACCTTGCCCGGCGGCACGAAAATCTTAAACGCGAAGCATGGGCTGCGCTTGCCGAACTCGACGGACTGATCGGGACGCTTGAGGCGTGAGCAATGTCACCCTCTCGATCGGCGGCCGGACCTATCGCATTGGATGTGCGGAAGGCGAAGAAGGTCATATCACCAGGCTTGGCGAGACAATCGACCGCAAGGTTTCTGCGACGCCGGGCATGACTGGCCAGTCCGAACCGCACATGCTTCTATATGCGGCATTGCTGATGGCAGACGAATTGCACGAAGCGCAGTCGGGGAATGCGGCACCGTCCCCATCACAAGCCGCCCTACCCGACATCGCCACACCGCTGGAAAATCTCGCCGCAAGGCTCGAAAGCCTCGCCGGACGGCTTGAGGGTACCGGCTCGACTTCCTAAATAGAGTTTGGCGGGACTGCCCGGCACGAGCCGACAGAATATCCCTGAGGCTATAAGCATTCCTAGGGAGCTGTCCCTACTGGGGTTGCGGGTTCGTCCCGGTGCTCTGGATATACGGCGCCCACCTGACGTTGAGGCGTCAGAGGATTTCCCCGGTAACGACCCATGGTGGTTCCGCCACTCCATTCTCCGGGCTAAGGAGCGCGCATGACCGAGGATATTGCCGCCCGAAAAGCCGAACTGCGCAAGCAATTGCGCGCCATGCGCCGCGAACATGCGGCATCGCTGCCCAAGGAAGTGAGCGCGCTGGTCTTCAACCGCCCGCCGCGCCCGGTGCTCGAGATGGTCCCCGAAGATGCGGTGATCGGCCTTTATCGCGCCGATCCGGGCGAAGCGCCGGCGTTCGGCTTCACCAAGTTCTTCTACGAGAACGGCCATACGGTCGCCCTGCCCCGCATCACCAAGATCAAGGAGCCGATGCGCTTTCACGAGCACACCGATCCATACGAGGAAAGCGATCTGGTCGCCGGGCCGCTGGGCCTGCGACAGCCTTCGGGCGACCTTCCCGAAATGGTGCCGGACGTGCTCTTCATGCCCCTGGTCGGCTTCACCGAAAATGGCGACAGGCTCGGACAGGGCGGCGGTTTCTACGATCGCTGGCTGGCTGCGCATCCCGATACGATCGCCATCGGCATGGCCTGGGACGAACAGCAGGTGGATGACCTGCCCGTCGAGGAGCACGACATGCCTCTGACGGCGATCATCACGCCCACGCGAATACTTGGGCCATTTTAGGGGCCGTTCTGATGCGCACCGAACCCACATTGCGAATCCCGCTTGGCGTGCTGGGCATGCTTGCCGGGCTGGCGCTCTATGCGCTGTTCGTGGCCTGGCTGGCCGACTGGATCGGGCAGCTGCACGTCCTGCTGCAGACCGTGGTCTACCTCGTGCTGGGTATCGTCTGGATATTCCCCGCCTACAGGCTGGTCATCTGGATGGAGACCGGCCGCTGGCGCATCAGAAAATAGGGAAAATGTCCCAAGTGGCGCGAGTGACGGGACTCGAACCCGCGACCCTCGGCGTGACAGGCCGATACTCTAACCAACTGAGCTACACCCGCGCATTTCGGCGGTAGCGCCTCTTGGGAAGCGCGCCTCTACGGCAGGCATCACAGGCTGTCAACTGGCCTGACACAGGCTTTTTCAAAAGGTCGAATTTCCTGCTTTGCAGGCGGCTCATCAACCGGCGAGAATCCGGGCAGGAGCCTCCAACAGTGTCTTGACCGCCTGAACGAAGGCGGCCGCATCGTAGCCGTCGACCACGCGGTGATCGCAGCTGATCGATAGGTTCATCAGCTTGCGTTTCTCGATCCTCTCGCCGCCCATCCCGTCGGGCACGAAGGCAGGCCGCTCTACGATGCGATTGGGCGCGATGATCGCCACTTCGGGACGGTTGATGACCGGGGTCGAGGCGATCCCGCCCAGGGGGCCGAGCGAGGTAATGGTGAAAGTCGAGCCTGAAAGCTCCTCGGACTTCGCCTTTCCTTCACGCGCAGATTCGGAAAGGCGCAGGATCTCTGCGGCAAGTTGCCACAGATTGAAATTCTGCGCATCGCGAATGACCGGCACCATCAGTCCCGCATCGGTCATGGTTGCAATGCCAAGATGCACCGAGCCGTAACGCGTCACCACGCCCGCCTCGTCGTCATAGCGGGCATTGATCATCGGGAATTGCGGCATTGTGCGGCAGATAGCGCAGATCAGCAGGGGCAGGAGCGTGAGCTTGGGTTTGTCTCCCTTGCCCTCGTTCAGGTCGGCACGAATCTTCTCCAGCTCGGTAACGTCGCACTCCTCGACATAGGTGAAATGCGGGATGTGCCGCTTGGAGGCGGCCATGTTCTCGGCGATCCGGCGCCTGAGTCCGACGACTTTGACCTGCTCGTCTCCGCGCGAGGAGCCTACCGGGGCGAAACCTCCACTTGAGCCGTAAGCAATGAAAGCATCAAGATCGGCATGGCGAATCCGATCACCCTGTGCCGGACGGACGGCTGCCAGATCGATCCCGAGTTCCTTGGCGCGTGCACGCACTACCGGCGATGCAAGGACCTTGGCTGAAGACCCAGTTGCCGACCTGGGCGGCGTCGGTGGAGGTGGTGGTGACGCTGGTTCCGGCTCTGGTGGAGGCGGTGGAGATGGAAGTGCGGACACGGGCTCTGCCTTATCCTTCACCGGCTCCGCGATCGCTTCATGCTGCTCGAGAACGTCCTCGGGAACTTCGCCCTCGACTTCGAGCACGACCAAAGGCGAGCCGATGGCGATCACCTCGCCAACTTCGCCGCCGACCTGCAGCACCTTGCCTGCAACGGGGCTTTCCATCTCGACCGTGGCCTTGTCGGTCATCAGGTCTGCAAGGCGTCCGTCCTCCTCGACCACATCGCCGACTTTCACATGCCAGGCGACAATCTCGGCCTCGGCAATGCCTTCGCCAATATCGGGCAGGTGGAAGGTGAATGTGCTCACGATGCCTCCAGCAGACGGTCGATAGCCTCGCCAATGCGGACGGGACCGGGGAAGTAAGCCCATTCAAGGCTGTGCGGATAGGGCGTATCGAAACCGGTCACGCGCTCCACCGGCGCTTCGAGATGGTAGAAGCAGCGTTCGGTCACGAGGGCAGACAATTCCGCGCCAAAGCCGGATGTTCGCGTCGCCTCGTGCACGACGAGGCATTTCCCCGTCTTTTCCACAGACTTTTCCACAGCCTCTATGTCGAGCGGGACGAGCGTGCGCAGGTCGAGGATCTCGGCATCGACGCCCTTCTCCCGGCACACACCCTCGGCCACATGGACCATGGTTCCATAGGCGAGAATGGTCAGCGCATTGCCCTCGCGCACAGTGCGCGCACTGCCCAGGGGAATCGAATAATATCCTTCCGGCACAGCAGCGTCCGGATGATCCTTCCAGCTCTTGGCCGGGCGGTCGTAATAGCCGTCGAACGGGCCATTATAAATGCGCTTGGGCTCGAAAAAGATCACCGGGTCGTTATCCTCGATCGCGGCGATGAGCAGGCCCTTGGCATCGTGCGGCGTGCTCGGCACCACCGTCTTCAAACCTGAGACATGGGTGAAGAAGCTTTCCGGGCTCTGGCTATGCGTCTGCCCACCGAAAATGCCGCCACCAAAGGGCGAGCGCACGGTCATCGGTGCAATGAGCTCCGCCGCAGAGCGGTAGCGCAACCGCGCCGCCTCGCTGACCAGCTGGTCGAGACCGGGATAGATATAATCTGCGAACTGGATTTCGGGTACCGGCCTGAGGCCATAGGCGCCCATCCCCACCGCGACGCCGATAATGCCGCATTCGCTGATCGGCGTATCGAAGACGCGCGTCTTGCCGTGCTTTTCCTGCAGACCTGCAGTGCAGCGAAATACGCCACCGAAATAGCCGATATCCTCGCCCAGCAGGATTACATCGGGATCGCGGGTAAGCATGACATCGAGCGCGTCGTTGATCGCCTCGATCATCGACATCGACGTGGCGGGCGCATCGGCCAGGCTGATCGGATCGTCCTGCGTCATTTGTCGTCCGGCCACTTGATCTGGCGTTCGCGGATCGCCTGCTTGCTCTGCTCCTCGAGATGCCAGGGAAGATCCTCGAACACGTCCTCGAACATGGTGTGGAAGGGGTGGTGCAGACCATGGCCGAGAATGCCGTTCTTTTCCGCTTCCTTGGTTGCCGCGCGCACCTCTTCGGCTACTTCGCGGTCCATCTCCTCATGCTGTTCCAGCGACCATTCGCCAATGGCGACAAGATGGTCGCGCAGACGCGAGATCGGCCCTCCCAGCGGCCATTCCTGCGCCTCGTCGGCCGAGCGATAGGCCGAAGGATCGTCAGAGGTCGAATGGCCCTCTGCGCGATAGGTGAAGAACTCTATCAGCGTCGGGCCCTTGTTCGAACGCGCCCTATCCGCAGCCCAGCGTTGCGCGGCATAGACCGCCAGCGCATCGTTCCCGTCGACGCGCAGGCCCGCAATGCCATAGCCGATGGCGCGGGCGGCGAAGGTCGTGCGTTCGGCCCCGGCAAAGCCCGAGAAGCTCGAAATGGCCCATTGGTTGTTGACCACGTTGATGATGACGGGCGCGTTGTAGACTGCGGCAAAGGTCAGCGCGGAATGGAAGTCGCCTTCCGCGGTCGAGCCCTCGCCCACCCAGCCGATGGCGATCTTGCTATCGTGCTTGATCGCGCTGGCCATGGCGAAGCCGGTCGCCTGCGGAAGCTGCGTTGCGAGATTGCCCGAGATAGAGAAGAAATTGACCGATTTGGCCGAATAGAGGATCGGCAATTGCCGTCCTTTCAGCTTGTCCGCCCGGTTCGAGTAGATCTGGTTGACCATCTCCACCAGCGGGTAGTCGCGCGCGATCAGGCAGCCCTGCTGGCGGTAGGAGGGGAAGATCATGTCCTCGAAATCCACCGCATGCGTGGCTGCAATCGAGGTCGCCTCCTCACCAGTGCATTTGAGGTAGAAGCTGGTCTTGCCCTGCCGCTGGGCGCGGTACATGCGCGCATCGAAGGCGCGCACCAGCGCCATGTCGCGCAGCATCTCGCGCAGCTGGTCAGGGTTCAGGCGCGGATCCCAGGCCCCGTGCGCCTGGTTATCATCTCCCAACACCCGGATGAGGTCCGTGCAGAGCGGCCAGGTCTCCCCGGCCCCGCAAGCCTCGTCGGGCCGTGTCTGCGCGCCTGCTTCGGGAATTTCGAGATGGGAGAAATCGGCATCGTCGCCGGGCCGGAAGCGCGGTTCGGGCACGTGAAGCGAGAGGCGCGGACGGTTCGCACCTGCCTGGTCGCTTCCTTGTGCCATATCCTTCTCCCGAAAGGATGTTCTAATTTGGCGTAATCATATTAGTTTCACTGGCAACCGTCAATCAGACGGCGACAGGAGCCCGGATCACGCCCTGCGGCGCGTAATCATAGACCTCGAAGTCCTCGATCGCATATTCGAAGATCGAGGGTGGCCTCCTCTTGATTGCAAGTTTTGGCG
This sequence comes from uncultured Altererythrobacter sp., assembly GCA_913056125.1. Taxonomy (GTDB): domain Bacteria; phylum Pseudomonadota; class Alphaproteobacteria; order Sphingomonadales; family Sphingomonadaceae; genus Alteraurantiacibacter. The sequence goes on along the minus strand of CAJXNC010000002.1, from coordinate 125,009 downwards.
CGCCTTCCGGTTCCCGCGAAAGCTGTTCCTCCACCAAATGTTCGTGGTTGAGGTAGAGATGTGTATCGCCACCGGTCCAGACCAGTTCGCCTGGCTCAAGCCCGACCTGCTGCGCCATCATCCGGGTCAGCATGCTCGCGCCGAACAGGTTGAAGGGCAGGCCCAGCGCGACGTCGCAGCTGCGCTGGTAGAGCAGACAATTGAGTCGGTTGCCGGCGACGTGGAACTGGTAGGTCTTGTGGCAGGGCGGCAGCGCCATGCGGTCGAGCTCGGCAACGTTCCACCCTTCGATGATGTGACGGCGGCTGCCCGGATTGTTGGTCAGGCTCTCGACCACCTGCGCGACCTGGTTGATGCCCGGCCCCTTGGTGTACTTGCCGTCCGGCCCATAGACGTAAGTGTCCCAATTGACCCATTGCTTGCCATAGACCGGGCCAAGATCGCCCCATTGCTTCGCAAAGGCCTCGTCCGCAGCGATGCGCGCGACAAAGCCTTCCAGCGAGATCTCGTCACCTGTCGCAGAGACGTATTTCGCATGCGGCCACTCGTTCCAGATCTTCACATCCTGCAGCACGAGCGGGCGGATATTGGTGTCGCCGGTGAGGAACCACAGCATCTCTCGCGCCGCAGCCTTCCAAAAGACACGCTTGGTGGTGAGCAGCGGGATATTGTCCCCGCCAAGGTCGAAACGCAGCATGGCGCCGAATATCGAGCGCGTGCCCACGCCGGTCCGGTCCACGCGTTGGTCCCCCTCCGCCCAGATGCGGCGCATCAGGTCGAGATATTGCTGTTCTGGATGGTCTGCGCTCATGAGGTCAGGGCTATCATCGCCCCGGTCCCGATTCCAGCCTGTCGCCACAGCTTCCAACAACGGCGATGGCTGCAGTCAATGTCAGCTCCTTATCGGGCGCAGGGCAAGGAATACGAGCGCTCCTGCCGCTATCAGGAGACCTAGGCCGAAAGCGACGGCAAGGTTGAACAGCCAGTTGGGCGAATAGGGTTCGAGGGGAACCCTGGCAGGCTCGACAAGGGAAACCGGATCGGCGCCGACCTCCACAAGGGACATTTCCCGCAAACGGCTCAACAAGGCATCGTACAGGGTGCGGCGCTCTTCCACCTCGCGTTCGAGGATATTGTATTGCAGCGAGTCCTCTCGCTGGATGACGACTTGCTCGCGCAGGTCGTCGACGCGACTGCGGAGCAGGTTCTCGCGCGCCTGCGCAGCCCTGAAATCGGCATCGAGACTTTCCGAAGTGGCGATCTCGGCATCGTCAACCTGTTCGTCGATCGCAGCGATTTCATCGCGCAGCCCGACCAGCGGCGGATAGGCATCGCCGAACCGGGAAGAGAGCTCCGCCACTTCGCCCTCCAGCTCTGTGCGGCGCTGGCGCAAGGCAGCGACATTGGTGCTGGTGCGCTCGCGCGCCGCGCCGGTACCGGCGGCCAAGGCGCTCTGCGCGGCGATCCGCGCTGCCGTGGCACTTGCAAGATCGGCGTTGGCCTGCTCCAGCTCGGCAAGCACCAATTGCTGGCCGATCGTGCGGTCGGCAATGCTTGTCGCCTCGGCCTCATTGCCGAGCAGGCCGCGATCCGCCGCATAGGCGATCAGTTCCATCTCGGCCTCCTCGATCTCGGCGCGCAAGGCGGCGACCCTGTTCTCGAGATTGGCGCGCTCGCCGGTCATCGAGCGGGTGCGGCGCTCGCGGCTGGCGATGACGAACTGTTCGACCCAGCCATTGGCGACATTCATCGCGACAAGCGGATCGGGACTGACGAACCCGATATCGACCAGCGCGCTATCGGCCACCGGTTCGACCACAATCCCCTCGATCAGGACCGACGCGATGTCCTCCTCCGTATTTTCACCCAGTCCATGTGCGGCAAGGAATGCAGGATCACTTTGCAGGTCGAGCGCTTCGGTCACGCTTTCCGCCAGCGAGGGAGTGCGCATCAACTCGTATTGCGTTTGCAGGTAGACACGCTGACGCTCGACATCATCCATCGAGACATTGGCCGGATCGCTGGCGAGCGCCGCCTGCTGCGAGACCTCCATCCGCGCCATTGCCCGATAGGACTCGGGCATGAGCAGAGAAGCTGCGACACCTGCGGCAAGCGATAACGCAAGGATGCCGAGCAGCAGCTTCCAGTATTGGCGCGCGCGGACGCCGAGTGCCTCAAGAAAAGCCAAGTCGTCCTTTGTCACTGCAAAGCCAGGCGCCGGTTGCGCACCAGCGCGATCATGCTTCAACCAGCTGACATTGGAATTGCCCTCACTCACATCCTATCCCTTACAACGAAGCCGCCAAGAGGCCCAAATCAAATCCCGCAGAAGGTCTTCACTGCGATATCGGCAGCCCCCTGTCAGAGCCTCTTGCGAGCCACCCGGCCCCGCTTCGACAGCCAAGGCAAGAACTGCGCGATTACCTCCTTGCATGTGCAAATCTTGCTCTCTATAGGCACGCGCCTGCCTCCGGACCGCCGTTTGGCGCGAGGTTCCGGTCGGGGAGTAGCTCAGCCTGGTAGAGCACTGTCTTCGGGAGGCAGGGGCCGGAGGTTCGAATCCTCTCTCCCCGACCATTTTACCTGCATAGAAAAGCCCGAAAGCGCCTCACCGCGCGCCGTGGAAACTCACCATTACGCCCAGCGTGCGCAGAGCAATCAGCAGGTCGAGCCAGCCCGAGACATTCTTGATGTAATAGAAGTCGTATTGCAGCTTGAGATAGACGTCCTCGAGCTCGGTCACGTGGCCCTGATTGACCTGCGCCCAGCCTGTGATCCCCGGTCGCACCACATGGCGGTATTCGTAGAAATCGAGATGGTCGTCATACCAGCGCGACAGGGCCAAGGCCTCGGGACGCGGACCGATCAGGCTCATTTCTCCGCGCACGACATTGATGAGCTGCGGCAATTCGTCGAGCCGCGTCTTGCGCAGGAACCTTCCCACGGGCGTGATCCGGGTGTCATTCGCCCGGGTCTTCTGGCTCTCCACGTCGCCATCATCCTGCACGCGCGAATACATGGTGCGGAACTTGATCGTCTCGAACTCGCAGCCGCGAAAACCGACCCGGCGATGGCGGTACAAAGCCGGTCCGGGCGATGTGACGCGGATCGCCAGGGATATGATCAGCATCGGTATGGCGAGCACGACCAGTCCAACCAGGCTAAGGACCAAGTCGATTGCCCGCTTGAGCAGCAAATAGCTGAGCGAGGGAACAAGCGCGCCGAAGGAGTTCTCCGACAGCGTTTCGATCTGCACGCGGCCCGTCAGCGATTCGCGCAATTGCTTTACATTGTAGACAGGCACGCCGTTGATCACCGCATGGGCGATCCCGCGCTCCCATTCGGAGCCAAGGTTTTGCCGCAAGTCGGCTACGACGGCGCCATCACCGCACAGCATCAATTCGTCCGGACTGTGCAACATCTGCGTGTTGAGCACGCCCAGTTCTGCCGAAAGCTCCTTGGTCTTCTCACCGGGCACGCAATAGATTTTCCTGCCCGAAGTCGGTCGCTGTACCGCGCTGATGAAATACATGAAGGCGATGCCCGTACCGATGCCCGCCAGCAGGACATAGTTGTTGTAGCCAAGCCGCAGGCCGAGCAACGCCGCAAACAGGATCAGTACCGGCGCAATGTAGGACGGCAGGATGAAGGCAAAGCGCCTCGTGCCGGGAATGCGTCGAAATTCGCGATAGGTCAGTGCTGCAATGACATTGACAAAGAACGACCCGACCATCGGGTTGATCATATTGAGATTGGTGAAGGGCTGCGGGTGCAGCGATCGGGCGATCGCATACTGGATCAGGAACACAAAGATGGTCAGCAGAGGGAGCGCGAAAGTAAAACGCTCCAAGATGGCACGACGGCCGAGCAGGGATCCTTCACCCATGCTTCCCGCCTTCGCTACCGCAGTAGGGCTATCTGGCTGTTGTACTGTCAATTTTGGAACCTACCCCCTGACCACCTAGTCCGGCAGCCAGCGTCTAACAAGCGTGATGGTTCCGAAAATTCCTTCGCCTCCAAAGCGGCAGAAATGGCAACATTCGTAACAAAATCGTCGCAAAGACCGGCTGGCACCTTGTCTTTGCCCCGAGCGATTGCCATTGGAGGCCTCGCCGGACCACATTGCGAGTTGCTGCTACCCGCATGAACAATTTTACCCATCCATTTCTCGATGCCGCCGGAGAACTGCCTGACGACAAGCTGCATGAGGAATGCGGCGTCTTTGGCGTGATCGGAGCGAATGAAGCGGCCGCAGCCTGCGCCCTCGGGCTGCATGCCTTGCAACATCGGGGGCAGGAAGCGGTGGGAATCACCAGCTTCGACGGAACCGAATTCTATAGCCGCAAGGGCCTGGGCCATGTGGCGGAGAACTTCTCTACAGGGGAATCGATTGCCGAATTGCCGGGCCACATGGCCGCCGGGCATGTCCGCTATTCGACCACCGGCGGCGCAGGCCTGCGCAACGTTCAGCCACTCTATGCCGATCTTGCCTCGGGCGGCTTCGCGGTTGCCCACAATGGCAATATCTCGAATGCCTGCCACCTGCGGCAAGGGCTTGTCGAAAAAGGTGCCATCTTCCAGTCGACCTCCGACACGGAGGTGATCATCCACCTCGTGGCCACCAGCCGCTATCCCACCATGCTGGACAAGCTGGTCGATGCACTGCGCCTTGTCGAAGGGGCCTACGCACTGGTGGTGATGACGCCGCGCGGCATGATGGCATGCCGCGACCCGCTCGGCATTCGTCCGCTGGCCATGGGCAGGCTCGGCGATGCGATCGTCTTCGCCAGCGAAACTGTTGCGCTCGACGTGGTCGGTGCCGAGTTCATGCGCCAGGTCGATCCCGGCGAATTCGTGGAAGTCGATTTCGACGGAACGGTGCGCTCGCACCGCCCTTTCGGAGAAAGCCGCCCGCGCCCCTGCATTTTCGAGCATGTCTATTTCAGCCGCCCGGATTCGATCTTCAACAAGCGCTCGGTCTACGAATCGCGCAAGCATATCGGGATCGAACTCGCCAAGGAGGAGCCGGTCGAAGCCGACCTCGTGGTGCCGGTCCCCGATAGCGGCGTCCCCGCAGCCATCGGTTATTCGCAGGAATCGGGCATTCCCTTCGAACTCGGGATCATCCGCTCTCACTATGTCGGGCGAACCTTCATCCAACCCAGCGACGGCGCGCGCCACGCCGGCGTCAAGCGCAAGCACAATGCCAATCGCATGCTGGTGGAGGGCAAGAAGATCGTGCTGATCGACGATTCCATCGTGCGCGGCACGACCAGCTTGAAGATCGTCGAGATGATGCGCGATGCGGGCGCCAAGGAAGTCCATTTCCGCGTTGCCAGCCCGCCCACCGGCCACGGCTGCTATTACGGGGTCGATACGCCGGAACGGTCCAAGCTGCTGGCTGGCCGGATGGACCTTGCCGCGATGCGCGCCTTCATCAAGGCGGACAGCCTCGCCTTCGTGTCGATCGACGGGCTCTACCGCGCGGTCGGTCTCGATGGCCGCGACAGCACATGCCCGCAATATTGCGATGCCTGCTTCACTGGTGACTACCCGACTTCGTTGACCGACCTGGCGGACAAGAAGGAAGAGGAAGCGCAGCTCGCCCTTCCCGTTGGCAAGGTAGCGTAATGTCCGACAAACCGCTTGCAGGCCGGGTCGCTCTGGTGACCGGCTCCAGCCGGGGTATTGGCGCGGCAACGGCCAAGGCGCTGGCCCGCGAAGGCGCGCATGTCGTCATCACCGGGCGCGATGTGAAGGCGCTCGAAGCGGTTGAGGATGCCATCCATGCTGATGGTGGGACTTCGACGATCGCGCCGATGGACCTCACCGAAAGCGATTCGATCGGTCGCCTTGCCGCCGCGATTGCAGAGCGCTGGGACAGGCTCGACATCCTCGTGATTGCTGCCGCCATGCTCCCGGTCCTGACTCCCGTGACTCAGATCGAGGGCAAGCAATTCAACAAGGCGCTGACGCTCAATGTCATCGCCACGCAGGCACTGCTTGCCGCCTTCGACCCGTTACTCAAGCGCAGCAAGCACGGCCGCATCATCGGGTTGACCAGCTCGGTCGGCGAAAATCCGCGCGCCTATTGGGCGGCTTATGGCGCGACCAAGGCAGCGTTCGACAATCTGCTGATGACCCACGGCCAGGAGATCGAGCGCATCTCCGAAACGCGCGTCGCCATAGTCGACCCGGGCGCCACGCGCACAGCCATGCGCGAGAGAGCCTATCCGGGCGAAGACCCCAAGACCGTCAAGCCTCCCGAAGTGGTGGGCGATCGCATCGCACACATGCTGATCGAGGACTTCGAAAACCTCCACCGCGAAAGAGTGGAAATTTCAGCTTAACCAATTCCGGTAGGTCCCCGGTAAGCAGGCTGGGACATGGTGCGCAATGAAGCGCCGCACCCGCGCGGCAAAACCCCTAACCAGGCGAGTTTGCGCAATGACCTTGCAGAACGTCGAAGGCCGATACGAAATTGCTGCCCAGGAAGATCGCTGCGCTCCGCGCACGAAGATCGTCATCCCGGCGCAGCTGCGCGCGTCCGGCATGCGCGCCTTCCAGACCGTGGTGAACGACCTCTCGCTCTCTGGCTTCTCGGCAACGGCCGTCACCCGCATGCATTCCGGGTCTGTCTGTTGGCTGACCCTGCCGGGGCTCCAATCGCTGCAGGCAGAAGTGGTCTGGTGGGAAAACGGCCTTTGTGGCTGCGCCTTCTCCAACCTGCTCAGCCCGATCGTGCATGACAATATCCTCGCCCGATATCGCGGCGATGGTGTCTATCGTAGCTGACCCTTCACCAGCGTGACCTGGCTGACGGTGATCCCGCCACCGCGAAAGCCGCCCTCGCAATATTGCAGGTAGAAGCGCCAGAGATTGCAGAATCGCTGGTCGAACCCGGCGGGCAGTCTTCCCGCATCGACGGCACGGTCGAAATTTTCCCGCCAGGTCTTCAAAGTCTCGGCATAGTCGAGACCGAAATCTTCCTGTTCGGTCCATGACAGGCCGCGCTCCTCGGCCAGATTGCGGAATTCGCTCGTGCAGATGAGCAGACCGCCGGGGAAGATATAGGCCTGGATGAAATCGGGATTGCGGGCATAGTCCTCGAACAATTCGTCACGCATGGCGATGAACTGGATCGCCGCCCTGCCTCCCGGCTTCAGGTTCCGCGCTACGCAATCCATGAAGGTGGGCCAGTATTCGCGGCCCAACGCCTCGACCATTTCTACACTGACGATGGCATCGAACTGTGCCGAGATGTCGCGGTAATCCTGCTTGAGGAAGTTGACGTCCGGATATCGCGCCCGCGCCCATTCCAGCTGTTCGTCCGACAGGCTGATCGCGGTGACCTCGCTGCCCTGCCCGGCGAAGAAGGCCGACAGGGCGCCCCAACCGCAACCGATCTCAAGTAGCGACCCGGGCCTGCCCAGCCGCTCTGCCAGCCTTTCCCACTTGCGGTGCTGCGCCGCTTCCAGGCCATCCGCACCGACGCGATAGGCGCTGGAATAGGTCATGCTCGGATCGAGCCAAGCTCCGTAAAAGTCGTTGCCGAGGTCGTAATGGGCGTGGATGTTGCGTTCGGCCTGCACGCGCGTGTTGCGATTGAGCCAGTGAAAGGCCCGCGCGGCCCAGCGCCACGGTCCCTTCGCGCGGCCGGTATTCCCCAGCGCTGTGGCATTGACCATGAACAGCGCGAAGATGGGGACCGGATCGGGGCTGCTCCACTCGCCCGCTTCCCATGCCTGGTACCACCCTGCAGAGCCGCCGGTGGCGAGGCGCAGCACAGCGCGCCAGTCCTTGAGATTGATCTGCGCCTCGAATCCGGGAGAGCGCCCACCGAGTACGCGCTGCGTGCCGTCAGGCAGGCGTGCATGAATGACCCCCTTCTCAAGGCCTTGGTCGATCCGGTCGAGGATGCGACTGAATCCCGGCGCGAGCAGGCGTGCAAAAAGGCCCGGACGTGATCCGAACCGCTGCCCTGCATCGAGCAGCGCACCTCCCCGCTTTGCCTCCCCAGACATGCTGACAGTTATGACAACAGCGCGGGCCGCGCTCAAGTACCCTCAGCCCTTGATGGCCCGATAAGCCGCCAGCGCCCTTTCGCGGCCTTCGCGGTGGCCGATGATCTTGGCCGGATAGCCTGCTGGCAGGCAGCCATGCTCTTCCGGGTCGTGAACATAGGGATCGTCCAGATCTTCCAGTTCGGGAACGTAGTGGCGGATATAGTCTCCGGCGGAGAACTTCTCGCTCTGGCTGAGCGGCGCCATGATGCGCACGAACATGTTTGAATCGACGCCCGTGCCGCTGACCCACTGCCAGTTCGTGCCGTTGCTGGCATAATCGGCATCGACCAGCGTGTCCCAGAACCAGCTTTCGCCATGGCGCCAGTCGATCAGCAAATGCTTCACCAGGAAGCTCGCCGCGATCATGCGCACGCGATTATGCATCCAGCCCGTCTGCCACAGCTGGCGCATTCCGGCATCGACGATGGGGTAGCCGGTGCGCCCCTGCTGCCAGGCCGCAAGGTCATCCGCCGCCTGCTCGTCGCTTTCCGGATCGCGCCAGAGCCGCTCGTCATAACCCTCGCGATAGGGCTCTTCCGCATAATTGGGGAATTGCAGCACGAGGTTCTGCGCGTAATCACGCCAGATCAGCTCGGCCTTGAAGAAGCGCGCGCCATGGCTGCGATGCTGCGCAATCACCTGCCAGAGCTGGCGCGGGCTGACCTCGCCGAAATGGAGGTGAGGCGAAAGCTTGGAGGAACCGTCAATGCTCGGGCACTCGCGATCCTGCTTGTAATCGCCGATCACCTCTACGAATTCCTCGAAACGATCGAGCGCGGCCCTGCTTCCCGCCTTCCAGAAATCGCGCATGCCGCCCGCCCAATCGGGCTTGGTCGGCAACAGGTCCCAGTCTGCAAGCTTATCCGAAGCGGGCCAGTCTTCGGGAGAGGAAAGGCTTGGCTCGGGCAGGATGTCAAAGCCGTCCACCGCCGCGAAGACCGCATCCTTGAACGGCGTGAATATCTTGTAGGGTGTCCCTGATCCCGTGGTCACCGTTCCTGGTGGCAGGATGTAGTTGCCGTCATGCAGGACGAGATCGAGCTTGCCTCCGAGCTCTTCTTCCGCTTTGCGCCACCACGGTTCGTAATGGCGCAGCGCATGGACTGTTGTCGCGCCCGTCTCCTCGACGAGCTGACACAACACATCCACCGCCCTGCCCCGGCGCAGGACCAGCTGCGAATGATGCCGCGCGAGGTCCGTCTGCAGGCTTTCAAGCGAGTGGTGGAGATACCAGCGCGAGGCACCGCCCATACGGCGTTCGTCCGGCGTCTCGTCGTCGAGCACATAGACCGGGATCACCGGACCGGCCTGCGCGGCAGCGTGGAAGGCCGCCTGGTCGGCAAGCCTCAGATCACGGCGTAACCAGACGATTTGCGGGGCAGCGATCACTCATCTCCGAAATCCGGCGGCGGAAGGGTCGGCTCGCAAAGCTCCGCCGGCAGTTCGACAGCAAACCTCCCGCCGACGGGCGAGAAGAACCGGGCATCGGTTAGCCAGTAGCGGCTGTTTTCGTCGACATGGACCAAAGGCGTACGCGACCAGAACAGGAAGGGCGCAGCTTCGGGGACGGCAGCGGCGATGTCGGGCTTGTCGTCTTCTGTAAGATCGAAATCCCCCGCTTCTCTTCCCGCAATCGAGTAATGGCCGTCGCCGCCGACGATCATTTCCCTTTGCCAGAAAGCCAGCGGTACAGGGCTGGCAATCGCGATCTGATTTGGGAGATACGGCGCATCATGCCGAGCACTAAACTCCGCCGACCAAGTGATGAATGCATTCACCCCGATATAGGCGAGCATTGCCGCCAGAGCGACCCGCGCAGGCTTGATCCATTCGCCGCCCTTCTTCTCCCGCCGCAGCGAGAACCATGTTGCCCCAATCAGCAGGGCCCAGAGCCAGACATCGATGATGAACAGGATATCGCCATAGAACCACTGGCTCGAAAACGGCTCCAGCAGGCGGATGCCGTAGGAATTAAGCCAATCGAGCGCGGGATGCGACAAGCAACCGATGAAGCTCAGGAGGAAGAGCCATTTGAAACTGACCGGCAGGCGCTTGTCGGGCCTTTTGCCGCGCTTGGCCTGCCATCGGTCCCAACCGTAGAGCAGGCCCGCCAGCACCAGTGGCAGCAAGACCCAGGCAATCGGGCCGTGCGTGATGCCGCGGCGGAAACCGAGATGTCCCACCCCGTCGAGCCAGAAGAAGCAAGCCGCATCGACATCGGGCAGGTTCGCGCCGAGGACCAGTGCAGGCATGGCCAGCCCGGTCTTCTTCTTGAGACCCGCCTGCCCGAGCAGTGCGCCGACAAGGCTGTGCGTCAGATTATCCAAGACGCGGATCCCCTAACCCCTCACACCTGACACGCTGTCCTGATGTGAAAAACTCATCCGTCCCGAAAGCGGAGAAAATGGCGTCAAATGCGATGCTTGCGGCAATCATGCGGACTGAATGCCATGAGTGCCGCCGGTAGGAAAGACGCCCCTTATCAGACCGGGTCTTGCGCCGTGCCCGAAACCGTCCAGGTCTGGCCCTTGGCAAGCAGCTTGGCGATCGAAGTATCCTTGCCCTCGCTGGCGCGCTTGCGCTCCTCGATCACGCCGCTTTCATAAGTCGGGCGCGGATCGTCATAGATCACGCCCAGCGCCATGGGAAATTCGCCAAAGGGCAGTTCGACCAGCATGTGCGCGGCCGAGCGGTTGGTAACATCGTGGACCAGCACGCCGGCCGCTTCCCAATCGCCATCGACCACGTCGACGACTTCAAGACAACAATTCTGGCGGTCGAACTTGAGGCCCTTCACACCGCCGGTCTTTTCCGAGCCGAACAGCATGGGCTGGCCGTCTTCGAGCCAGAGCTGGCGATCCTCCGCGCCCTTGGGTGCGGCGAATTCGTTGAACACGTCCTTGTTGTAGACGATGCAGTTCTGGAAGATCTCGATGAAGGCCGCGCCCTGATGTGCATGGGCGGCCTTGAGTACGTCCGGCAGGTTCTTCGATACATCGAAGCCGCGCGCGACGAAGCGGGCGCCCGCACCCAGCGCAAAGGCGCAAGGCTGCGCCGGGCGATCGACCGATCCGATCGGGGTCGATGGCGTCTTGGTTCCGATGCGACTGGTGGGTGAATACTGACCCTTGGTCAGGCCGTAGATCTCATTGTTGAACAGCATGATCTGCATGTTCACGTTCCTGCGAAGAACGTGCAGCAAATGATTGCCGCCAATGGATAATCCGTCGCCATCGCCGGTCACCATCCAGATATCGAGATCGGGATTGGCAAGCTTCACGCCGGTGGCGAAAGCGGGCGCACGGCCGTGGATCGTGTGGAAGCCGTAGGTCTCCATGTAATAGGGAAAGCGGCTGGAACAGCCGATGCCCGAAATGAACACGGTATTCGCCGGGTCGCTGCCCAGCTGCGGCAAGGTCCGCTGCACGGCTTTCAGGATCGCGTAGTCCCCGCAACCCGGGCACCAGCGCACCTCCTGGTCGGTTTCCCAGTCTTTCAGCGTGGTTTCGACTTTGACAGGAGCGTTCATGACGATTGTTCCGCAATCTTGCTGGCTTCGGGAGCCAGCGTCTGGAAATTGAATCCGATATTGAGCGGCGCTGCCGCCTTGCGCACTTCCTCGGCAAACCAGTCTGTGCTGTCGGGCGCCGGAAAGCTACAGATACAGTCGATCCGCAGGCCCTTATCCTTCGCCTCCGGGTGCATTTCATGCAGCTGGCCCGAGGTGACGAAGTTGAAATAGGCGTTGATCTTGTTCTGCAGGATCGAAAGGTGCAGCTGCTCGTCGCTCCAGTTGAAGTGGTCGGATATCATCAGCACCACCTCATCGGTGGTCTTGTCGAAGCCGATACCATCGACCGTCTCAGGATTGTCGATCGACATGGCTCAGCTCTCCAGTGCCAGTTCGATCGCGGCTTCAAGCTCGGCGATCTTGAAGGGCTGGCCACTCGTCTTGGTGTAGCTCTTCGCATCCACCAGCAGCTGGTCGCGCAGCACGGTCTTGAACTGGCCGGTGTTCATCTCGGGAACCAGCACCTTGTCATACTTGCGCAGCAGTTCGCCCGAATTGGCCGGCAGCGGCCAGACATGGCGGAAATGCAGGTGCGACACGTCGAGACCGCGACGGCGGCAATTGTCCACCGCGCGGCGGATCGGCCCGAAGGTGGAGCCCCAGCCGACCACGGCCAACTTGCCGCCCTCGTCACCCAACGTCACGCCCTGGTCCGGAATGGCGATGTTGTCGATCTTGGCCTTGCGGGCATCGGTCATCGCCTGGTGATTGGCCGGATCGTAATCGATATTGCCGGTATCCTGCTGCTTTTCGATGCCGCCAATGCGGTGCATCAGTCCTGGCGTGCCGGGCTTGATCCACGGACGCGCACCCTTCTCGTCGCGCTTGTAGGCCAGCACCTTGCCATCCGGATTGTTGGTCTCGGTGAGGAATTCGACCTCGAACGGTTCGAAGCTCTCCGGATCGGGCACTTTCCACGGCTCTGCGGCATTGGCGATATAGCCGTCGGTCAACAGCATGACCGGGGTCATGTATTCGACCGCGATACGGCAGGCCTCGATAGCACACTCGAACACATCGGCCGGGCTGGAAGCGGCGATGACCGGCAGCGGCGCATCGCCATTGCGGCCATAGACCGCCTGGTAGAGGTCGCTCTGCTCGGTCTTTGTCGGCAGGCCGGTGGACGGGCCGCCGCGCTGCGAATTGACGATCACGAGCGGCAGCTCGGTCATGATGGCAAGGCCCATCGCCTCGGTCTTGAGCGCGATGCCGGGGCCGGACGAGCTGGTAACGCCGAGCTGGCCGGCATAGCTGGCACCGATGGCGGCGCAGATCGCGGCAATCTCGTCTTCCGCCTGGAAAGTGGTGACGCCGAATTCCTTCATCCGCGCAAGGTGATGCAGGATCGAGGAAGCAGGCGTGATCGGATAGCCGCCGAAGAACATTGGCAGTCCGGCCAGCTGAGCGCCTGCGACCAGGCCGAGCGAAACAGCTTCCGCACCGGTAATCGTGCGATAGAGTCCGGGCTCGCTGGATACCGGCGCCACGTGCACCTGCTCCAGCGGGCCGGAAATCTCGGCCGTCTCGCCATAGGCATGTCCGGCATTGAGCGCGGCGATATTGGCACCGGCAATGTCGGGCTTGTTCTTGAACTTGGCGTTGAGCCAGTCCACGATCGGCTGGCGGTCGCGGTCGAACATCCATAGCGCCAGGCCCAGCGTCCACATGTTCTTGGAACGCAGCGCATCCTTGTTGCCAAGGCCGAACGGCTTGACCGCCTCGATGGTCAGCGCGGAAATATCGAAGGCCAGCACCTTCCACTTGGCCAGGCTGCCATCCTCCAGCGGGCTGACATCGTATTTCGCCTTGTCGAGATTACGCTTGGTGAACTCACCCGTGTCGATGATGATCAGGCCGCCGGGCTTAAGTGCATCGAGATTGGTCTTCAGCGCCGCCGGGTTCATCGCCACGAGCACGTCCGGCGCGTCGCCAGCCGTGCTGATCTCGCGGCTGCCGAAATTGATCTGGAAGGCGGAGACCCCGAACAGCGTGCCTTGCGGCGCACGGATCTCCGCCGGGAAATCCGGGAATGTCGCGAGGTCGTTACCCGCCAGCGCGGTCGAAAGGGTAAACTGACCGCCGGTCAGCTGCATGCCATCGCCGCTATCGCCGGCGAAGCGCACCACCACCGCATCGGGTGCGGTGCCGGTTTCGATATCGAGGGCCGAATTGTCAGCCGCCTGCGTTGCCATCATCTAATCCTGTATGCGCCATGCGCCTGGAACTACCAATATGGGCGAGCGACCTAGGGATGTGCCCAGTGTGTCGCAATCAAGTTTTTCTGTGCCTGCCGCAATGCCTGTGTGGCAATGGTCCACCGCTTTGACTATCGAACGCCCCATGAGCACACCCGATCCCCACCTTTACCGGCCCTGCGTGGGCACCATGATGATCAATGCGCAAGGGCACGCTTTCGTGGGCAAGCGCATCGACAACAAGGAAGGCGACTGGTGGCAAATGCCGCAGGGCGGCGTCGACGAGGGCGAAGATCTCGACGAGGCCATGTTCCGCGAATTGCACGAGGAAACCGGGGTGAAGAAGAAGCACCTTGAGATCGTCGGGACATTGGAGAACGAGCTGTTCTACGACCTGCCCGAGGAACTGAGGGGAAAGCTATGGGGCGGCAAGTTTATCGGCCAGCGCCAGACCTGGTACCTCGTACGCTTTACCGGCGAGGACAAGCACATCGATCTCGACGCGCACAAGCATCCCGAATTCTGCGAATGGAAATGGATCGAGCCGCAATTGCTGCCCGAACTGATCGTGCCCTTCAAGCGTGATGTCTACCAGGCAATCGTCGACGGGTTTGTCGACCGGATCTGATCAGTTCTGAGTCACTGCCGAGTCCGGTGCCACCGCTTCTGCCGTTAGCACGCGGCTGGACGGCCCGCGATCGATAGCGGCTGCAAGGGCCAGCGTCTCCATGCAGTCGGACCCGCATAAATCCTCCAGCCGCTCGAGATTGCGCTGCGCATTGGCCAGCGCACCCTTTTCGACCAGCGCCTCGCCCTCGCCAGAAATGGCGGCGAGATTCTCCGGATCGCGCGCCTGCGCTTCACGGTAGAAATGGATAGCCTTGCCCTGCAGGCCCTCGATACGAGCGACCTCGGCCAGGTCGAGGTAAATGTCCGAGTAACCGGGATCGACAACCAAGGCTGCTTCGAAACTGTCGATGGCGCCCTGCGTATCACCAGCCTCCATCTGGATGCGCCCCTCTTCCACGAGAGCAACGGCGCGCGGATCGGCATCGTAACCTGCACCCAGACTCGCACTCGATGTCACTGCTGCAAGCAGGGAAATGGCAATGGCTGCAGGGGCGTAGCGCATGACGGTCTCCTTCATCGCGGTCATCCAGGACAGGCTTTCGGCTGTCATAATGCGGTCAGGCTATCACGCAGAAGCTATACTGGCGATGAAAAATCCATCCGTACCGTCATGATACGGGGAAAGGCGCATTCCCTGCCCCCGCGGCATGCCGACCGGAAGATCGAGCACCTGCGGAGAAAATGCCGGGTTCGCAGACAGGAATTGATCGATCTGCCCGGCCCCTTCCTCGTCCAGCTGCGAGCAGGTGATATAAATGATGCGTCCTCCCGGCTTCACCAACTCTGCGGCCAGGCCAAGCAGGCGCTGCTGCAGCTGCGTCAACTTCTCGAGCTCCGTCGGGGTGAGACGCCAGCGCGCTTCCGGGTTGCGGCGCCATGTCCCCGTGCCCGAGCACGGCGCATCGACCAGCACGGCATCGGCCTTGCCCCGCCATGCGCTGAGCGCATCCAATTCGCGGCCCGGATCGAGCAACACGATCTCGTTCACCTGCGCCCCGGCCCTCTCGGCGCGCGGTGCAAGCTGGGACAGGCGGCGCTTGTCGGTGTCGCAGGCAATCAGCGTGCCGCGATTCTGCATCTGCGCTGCGAGCGAGAGCGTCTTGCCACCACCTCCCGCGCATAGGTCGATGACCGTTTCGCCCGGCTGCGCCCCTACGGCGAGACAGGCCGCCTGGCTCCCTGCATCCTGGATCTCGACCAGCCCGGTGCGATAAGCCTCCCACTGATCGACATTGGTGCCCGAGGGCAAGCGCAAAGCGCCGGGAATGGCGAGCGCTTCCGCTGCTTCGGGAAGCTCCAGCACTTCCGGGTCGGCCTTGAGCGCGTTCACCCGCAAATCCAGCGGCGCGCGGCCAAGCAGGGCCTGTGCCTCTTCCTCCGAAACATCAGAGGCGATCAGCCTGTCTTCGAGCCATTCGGGCGCGATCGCGCCTGCGGCCACCGCTTCGCCTTCGGCGATCGGAGCAGGTCCATAGTCGGAGCCGTCGAACAGCTCCGCCGATACATCCCCTTCTTCGACGAGCAGGAGCATGGCGGCACGGCCGGTCCGCGGAATCTCCCCGCAATTGCGGATCGCGGCATAGACGTGTTCGCGGATCGCGCGGCGGTCCTTCGATCCCGCATAACGGTGCGAACGCGACCATTCGGCAATCAGCCGGTCGGCCGGGGCACCCTGCCCCCGTGCAGCCTCTATGACGCTGTCGAGGATCTCGATCGCCGCCTGGATACGCGCGGCAGGAGTCACAATTCGCCCAGCCGGATTGTCCAGCCGATCACGCCCGTCACCGGAAGAATATCGGACCGCAGCCAGGGGTCGGCAGCGAGGTTTTCGTGAACTTGCGCAGCGTCGGTCGCGTCGACGATCAGCATGGCGCGCCCGTCTTCAAGCGGGCCGGCGAGCTTGACGAAGCCAGCTTGCACAAGCCCATCAATGAATTGCTCGTGCTCTTCGAAACCATCCTGCACTTCGCCGCCACCCGGGCGCCAGTCGGCGCCCTGTTCACGAAAGACAGCGAACAACGCCATTGTGCTTAGCGCGTCGGGTAGTTGGGCGCTTCGCGGGTGATCGACACGTCATGGACATGGCTTTCGGACAGGCCCGCATTGGTGATGCGGATGAACTTGCCGCGCTGCTTGAGGTCGGCGATCGAGGCCGAACCGGTATAGCCCATGGCCGCCTTGATGCCGCCGACCAGCTGGTGGACGACGTCACGCGCAGGGCCCTTGTAGGGAACCTGTCCCTCGATCCCCTCCGGGACGAGCTTCATCTGGTCCTTGATGTCCTGCTGGAAGTAGCGATCCGCCGAACCGCGCGCCATCGCGCCGACGCTGCCCATTCCGCGATAGGCCTTGTAGGCCCTGCCCTGGTAGAGGAAGGTCTCGCCCGGAGCTTCCTCCGTGCCCGCAAGCAGCGAGCCGATCATCACGGTGGAAGCACCCGCAGCAAGTGCCTTGGCGGCATCGCCCGAAGTGCGCAAGCCGCCATCGGCGATCACCGGAACATCGCCGGCCACGCTGGCAGCGTCCATGATGGCGGTGAGCTGCGGTACGCCGACACCGGCAACGATACGCGTGGTACAAATGGAGCCCGGGCCGATACCGACCTTCACCGCATCTGCGCCCGCGCCAACCAGCGCCTTTGTAGCTTCCGCCGTGGCGACATTGCCTGCCACGACCTGCACCGAATTGGAAAGCTGCTTTACCCGTTCGACCGAACGGGCGACCTCCTTGTTGTGCCCGTGCGCGGTGTCGATGATGACCACGTCGCAACCGGCAGCGACCAGTGCCTCCGTCCGCTCGAAGCCCTTATCGCCTACTGTGGTCGCGGCGGCGACGCGGAGGCGACCCTGCGAATCCTTGGTCGCGTCGGGGTTAAGCACGGCCTTCTCGATATCCTTCACCGTGATGAGACCGACGCAGTGATATTCGTCATCGACCACCAGAAGTTTCTCGATGCGGCGGGCATGGAGCAGGCGGCGCGCTTCCTCGCTGGTGATGTCCTCGCTCACCGTTGCGAGATTCTCGCTGGTCATCAATTCCTTGACCGGCTGGAGCTGGTTATCGGCAAAGCGCACGTCGCGATTGGTCAGGATGCCCACCAGCTTGCCACCATCGGTCACCGGAATGCCGCTGATATTGTGGCGGATCATCAATTCCTGCGCCGCGCCGAGCGTGGCATCGGGTTCGATCGTGATCGGGTTGACCACCATGCCGCTCTCGAACCGCTTGACGGTGGCGACGGCTGCGCACTGTTCCTCGATAGTGAGGTTGCGGTGAAGCACGCCAATTCCGCCCATCTGCGCCATGACGATGGCCATCTCGGCCTCTGTAACCGTGTCCATGGCGGCGGAAAGCACAGGAATGTTGAGCGCAATGCCGCGCGTCAACTGCGTTTTCGTGCTCGCTTGCGAGGGCAGGATATCGCTCTCGGCCGGCCTCAGCAGGACGTCGTCAAATGTAAGGCCGGTTTCGATTTCCATGGGTGCCACCAAATGCTGTGCGTTTCGATTCGTGGCGGCTCATGTAAACGCACTATGTGGCATTCGCTAGTGCATGACCGACACAAGGCGACCATGCAGTGGTGCCTCCATCCCTTTTCCACCCATTTTCGGCATTGGACGGGCTTGAATTGCTGCTAGGCTGAGCTTTCACTTTGGGGGGTGATTGCTTGGCGGACATCTTCATTTCCTATGCGCGGAGCGACGTTGCGCTGGCCAACAGGCTGGCCGCGGCGCTGGAGGCGCATGGCCAGAGCGTGTGGATCGACCAGAAGATCGAGGGCGGCACGCAATTCTCCGAAGTGATCGAGCGTGAAATTGCCGCCTCGCGCAAGGTGGTGGTGCTGTGGACGCCCGCTTCGGTGAAGAGCGAATGGGTGCGCGACGAGGCATCGATCGCCAAGGAACAGGGCAAATTCGTTCCCGTCACCATCGACGGGACCATGCCGCCCATCGGTTTTCGCCAGACGCAGACCACGCCGATTGACGATTGGGCATCGGGCAATGCCTCCGACTTGCCCTCGGCCATGTTGGCCGCCCTGTCACTGAACCCGGACGAGGCTGTGCCACCGGCGGAAGCGCAAGCCATTTCATTGAACAAACCGAGGTTCATTTTCGCCGCGATTGGCGCCGTGGTGCTGGTACTGGCGGGCGTGCTCTATCTCACCATGGGGCGGGATAGCGACGGCGCCTCGCTTGCCCAGGGCGAGCGCATCGCCGTGGTGGTCAAGCCTTTCGCCGCCTCAGCCGGAGCGGAACCGGCCGAAATGGGCCTGGCACAGGGTATTACCGACGAGCTGGTGATCCGACTGCGTGCCGCTCCCGAACTGCGCATTGCCACCAGCGATCCAGCCGGCAATGTGCCGGGCGACAGCTTTGCCGGGGCCTATCTGGTGGAAGGCAATATCCGCGTACAGGGCGAGACCCTCCGCGCAACCGCCACCCTCAAGGGCAGCGATGGCGAGATCCTGTGGACCGACAATTTCGAGCGCCCGATGCAGGACATCTTCTACGTCCAGGAAGACATCGCCACTTCAATTGCCGGCGTGTTGCGTGTGTCGTTCGATATCGGCCCGGATTCGGCAAGCTATGAAGGAACGAACGATCCCGAAGCTTTCTCTGTCTTCATGCAGGGCCTGCAGTCGCAGAATGGCGGCGATTTCACTGTCACGGCCAGCCTGTTCGAGCGCGCGGTCGAGCTCGATCCCGACTTTGGACGCGCCGCCGGGCTCCTTGAAACCGCGCTGGCAATCCAGCTGGTCGGCGTGCCATTGCGAGACCAGGACCAGGCGGATGCGCTGATAGAGCGAATCTCCGAGATTGCGGAGCAGTCCATCGAGCGTGCTCCCGACGTATTCGTGAGCCAGACCAACGGCATCCAGATGGCTTTGGCCAAGAAGGATTTTGCCGCAATGACCCGCTATGCCCGGAGCGCGCGCGAAATCGGTTATCCGGAGAGCCTCGCCGTGTTCAGCCAGTATGGCCTCTATCCGATGGCGATGGGACGCTCGGACGAGCTTGCCGAACTCATGCGACGCTCGGCGTTAATCGAACCCAATCTGGTCAACATCCAGTTCTTCGTCTGGCCGCCGATCCTCTACCGTGATTATGACACGGTAATCGAGAGCTTCGACCGGATGGTAAGGCAGGGCCAGACCATCGGAAGCTTCTCCGATGCCGTAGTTTGGGCACATTGGCTCAGCGGGGACCGGGACAGGGCGATGGAGATCGCACGGCAATATTTCCCGGCTGCGGCCCAGCGCATTGAGGCGGCCGCGGCAGGATCTCCGCAAGCCAGCATGAGTATGGAAGAGCTACGCACATGGCTGACCAGCCAGATGGGCGTCGGCGGTCAGGGGCTGGCGATGGAATATGCCACGGCCGAGGCGGCGCTGGGCAATAATGCGGCCGCCATGCGGCTGATCCGCCTGTCGATGGAGCGTCCCGGCGGGAACCTGGTCTTCATGCTGTGGCATCCGATCTTCGATGACGTGCGGACAATGCCTGAATTCGTCGAGCTGATCGAGGAGATGGGCATGGTCGATGCCTGGCGCGAAAGCGGCGAATGGAGCGACTGGTGCCGCCCCGTCGGCGAAGACGGGGTCGAGTGCAGCTAGACTGAGGAAACGTTACTCGCCGCCGCGCAGATGCGTGATGTGGGCGGCCAACGCGCGGGCTTCCCGATCGCTCAGAGCGAATCCCATATCCGCGGGAAAATTGTGCGAATCCGTGAGCCATGCAGCGAGGGCTTCCTCGCTCATGCCGAGATCGGCAATTTCGGCGAACTCTGTGGCATCCTCATTGGGAGAGACGCCCGTCTGTCGTACCGCATGGCAGGAGCTGCAACGATCTTCGGCAAGCAACAGGCCCTGCGCCGGGCTGGTCCAGGCAGCATCGTCTTCCGGGATGGTCTCGCAGCCGGCAAGGAAAGCGGGAATTGCCAATGCTGCTGCCAGTTTAAACCTCATTTTGCCGTCCAGCCTCCGTCGATCGTGTAATTCGCGCCCGTTATGTTGCGTGCTTCGTCGCGACACAAGAAGGTAGCGAGCGCGGCGACTTCTTCGGGCTGGACGAACTGCTTTGTCGGCTGTCCTGCAAGGAGCACATCGTTCATCACCTGCTCGCGCGTCATGCCGCGCGCCTCCATCGTATCTGGGATCTGGTTTTCGACCAGCGGTGTCCAGACATAGCCCGGGCTGATGCAATTGGCGGTGACGCCGAATTCGGCCAGTTCGAGCGCAAGGACCTTGGTCAGCCCGGCAATGCCGTGCTTGGCGGCAACATAAGCGCTCTTGAAGGGGCTGGCCGCGAGCGAATGGGCGCTGGCGGTGTTGATGATGCGGCCCCAACCCGCCTGCTTCATGTGCGGAACGGCCAACCTTGCCGTGTGGAACGCCGCCGAGAGGTTGAGCGCAATGATCATCTGCCACTTCTCCGGCGGGAAATCCTCGACCGGGGAGACGTGCTGCATGCCGGCATTGTTGACCAGCACATCGACAGGGCCCGCCTCGCCCATCAGTTCCTCGACTCCTTCGGTCGTGGTCAGGTCGCTGCCGACATGGCTGGCCCCCAGTTCTTCGCACAGGCTGGCAATGACATCCGCATCGCCGAATCCGTTGAGCACGATGGACGCGCCCTCGGCATGCAATGCGCGAGCAATGGAAAGCCCGATGCCGGAAGTGGATCCTGTGACCAAGGCGGTCTTGCCGGTAAGGAACATGCTCGACTCCTGTTTGTGCAATGACCTAAGCTTCCACGCGGTTGGCCCCGAGGTCCAGCCCTCATTTCGCAAGTGCACAAGAGAGGGGACTAATCCGTGAAGCTCAATCGCTTCAATCCCGGTTCGATCAGGGTTCGCCGAGGCGGCCCAAGTGGCGGCACGGGCGTTCGCGCCGGAGGCCTGGGTTGCGGAGGAATCGTCATCGTATTGATCGGGGCGCTCGTCTTCGGGGTCGATCCGGCGCAGATGATCGGCGTGGTCGAGCAGACCCAGCAAAACCTGCCGCAGCAGCAGGGCCCCGCAGACTTTCGCTCCGACGAAAGCGCGATGGAGATCTGCGACGACAACCAGTACGCGATGGAAGGCTGCAACGCTCTCGCATCGCTCAACGAGACCTGGCAGCCGATCTTTTCCTCGGCCGGCGTTCCGTTCTCCCAGCCGGAACTGGTCTATTATTCGGGTGGCACCGCTTCGGGCTGCGGATCCGCCTCTTCGGCCATGGGCCCGTTCTACTGCCCGGCCGATCACGGCATCTATATCGACACGACCTTCTACGACCAGATGGCGCGCGACCTGGGAGCAAGCGGGGATTTCGCCCGCTATTACGTCATGGCGCATGAATACGGGCACCACGTTCAGAACCTGACCGGTCTTGCCGACCAGGTGCGCAGTGCTCAGCAGCAGAACCCGGCCGATGCCAACCAGTTGCAGGTCCGCATGGAGCTGATGGCGGATTGCTATGCCGGTGTCTGGGCAAGCCGAAACCGCAATCTCATCGAACCCGGCGACCTCGAGGAAGGCATGACCGCCGCCAGCGCCATCGGCGATGACACGCTGATGCGCAATGCCGGGCGCCGCGTCGATGTCGAGAGCTTCACCCACGGTTCAAGTGCGCAGCGTATGGAATGGCTCAGAAGGGGATTGCAGACCGGTGACGAAGACCAGTGCGATACATTTGCGGACTTGCGCGGCTAGCGGACTGGCTGCGCTGGCCGTCTGCCTGGCCGCCCCGGTCTTGGCTGCAGAGGATGTCACCGAAACCACACCGAGCGTGCGCGATGTTGCCATGACACCGCTGACCGATCTCAACCTCGACAGAGACGAGATTCCCCAGGTTCTGATCGACGCGCGAATGGCTCCCTATGCCAATGATGGCTTGAACCAATGCGGCGAGATCCGCCGTGAAGTAGGCGACCTGGACGCAGTTCTGGGTGACGATTTCGACACTGCCCCGCCTGACGAACGCGGGATCACGCCGACCGGCGTCGCACAGCGTGTGGTAAGCTTCTTCATTCCCTTCCGGGGGATCATCCGCGAGGTATCGGGCGCCAACAGCCACGAATACGAGTTTCGCGAAGCGATTGCCGCAGGCTTGATGCGGCGCGCCTATCTAAAGGGGATGGGCCAGCAAATGGGCTGTCCCTATCCGGCAAGCCCGGCCTCCTCCGAATTGCTCGCGCGACTGCGCTATCTCGAGGAGGATGGCGAGGTCGACTATGCGGCGGAAGCTGCCCAGACGACGAATGACGGGACGCAATTCGTGTCGCGCCCCGTCATCCAGAATGTCGACTAGGATCTAGATACCCTCAGGCACTCCAGCCTGCTTCGAAGCTCTTCATTTCCTCCGCTTCATCGCACTCATCCACTTCCTCGGTATCGAGGACCGGCATCACCATGCGAACGCTTGCCGAAGCCGAGCGCACAGGGGCAGGAGCCTGCGGTGCACGGGCTTCCGCCTTGGCCTGCAGGCGCGGCGTCACCTTGGGAGAATAAGCGGGCGCGACAGCCGAAAGATCCATGCTTTCCAGCCGCTCGATCTGATCACGAAGCTCGTCGACAAGCTGATCGCGCTGTTCGGCGGACATTTCGCGGTTCATCCGGATAGAGCGGATTGCTTGGCTGAGGCCCATTATGGCCTGGTCATTCACGCGGCGCTGGCAGATGATCATGACCTTGCGGCCATCGTCGAGATTGCGCTGTGTGACCACTTGGTCGGACTCATCGCAATTATACTCGATGCGCGGCATGTTCTCGCGGGCAATGACCATTGCGCGATGGCCTTCTTCCATACGTGCCTCGGCAAGCGCCAGGGCGTGGCCCATTTCCTCGTCGAGACCTTCGAGTTCCTCCATATGCACTTCGAATTCAGCCATACGGGCTTCGAATTCTGCTTCGTCGAATTCCTCGAAATCGAAGTCGATATCCTCACCCGGATTGAATTCGCGGCGAATGACGAATGCCCGTTCGCGTGCTTCTCCGGCGCGCTGTCGGGCTTCCGTAGCCCTCTCACGCGCTTCGGCCCCTGCCTCGCGGATCCGGCGAACGCGCACCACGCGGCGGCTTTCATCATCGGGATCGATAGTGACGATACGCGTCACCTGCGGTGCTTCGGGCGCGGCGGGCGGCAATGGCGCCTCGGGTGCAATTGGGGCGGCAGGCGGTACGGGCGCAGCAGGCGCTTCCGGCACTGCGGGCAGTTCTTCCTGTGCATAGGAAATGGATGCGGTCAGCGGCAGGGCGACCAGCGCCGTGGTGGCGATGGCGGCAATGCCGAGCTTTTTGCGACCCGACGGGATATCGGACATTGTGAGGCTCCTTAAACGGTGAATGATCGATTTCTCGCCCAGCACCGGACAGGCCATCGGAGCCGCCAAGGCGAGGTGCGGACCGGCAGCAAAGCCGGCAATAACCTCTCCATAGGCTGCCCTTTCGGACCGGGTACGACCCGCGACAACGCGCGCATCGCATGCTGCTTCCTGGTCCCTTCGCATCGCTCGCCAGCCCCACCAGGCGAGAGGATTGAACCAGTGCAAGGCCAAGAGCGGCTGGGCCGCCACATTGGCAACGAGATCGTATCCGCGGTGATGCGCCAGCTCATGGGCAATGGCGAGATCGCGCGCATTCAAATCGTGATGGGCCATGAACAAGGGCGGCAGCGCCACCACCTTGTCCGTGATGCCGAAGGCAATGGGAGACGCCACGGCGGGCGTCTCGACCAGGCGCACCTTGCCTGCCTCGCCCACGGACCGGGCCTCTGCCAGCAAGTCGCGTCGCATGCGCAGATAGTCTCGCACGCGCAGGGCGAGGAAGATTGCCGCGCCGCCCAGCCAGAGCGGCAATAGCAGATCTGCCAGCTCGAAACCCACTTGCGGCGGCGGCATGGCGCCAGCCTCTGCAATGGGTGCCGGATCGGAAATCAGGATGAAGATGGGCTCTGCCATCGGCTCGGGCTCGACCGGAGCGAAGCTGGCGGGCAGCACGATTGGCGGCATGACCAGCCGCAGCAGAGGCAAGGCCCAGAGCGCATAGGCAATCTGCGGTCCGAAATGGCGCGATACCGGGCGCCGCACCAGCAGCACGAGACCGATCAGCAGGCCGGTATAGATGAATGTGTCGATCAGCCAGGATGTCAGTTGAGCGGTCATTTGCGCATCTCCTTCAGGAGGTGCTCGATCTCGGCAATGTCCTCTTCGGTCAGCGCCTCGTTCTCCGCAAGGTGGGCAAAGAGCGGTGCGGCCCGGCCACCAAACAGGCGTTCGACCAGACGCCTGGATTCATGACCGACATATTCGCGGCGCGCAATGATCGGAGTGTAGAGGAAGCGGCGTCCATCAGGCTGCGTTGCCAGCGCACGCTTGGCAACAAGGCGGGAAAGCAGGGTCTTGACCGTGGGCATGGACCATCCGCGTTCCTCGCAAACTGTCGCGCACACTTCAGCGGCGGTCTGCGGGCTGCGCGCCCACAGTGCCTCCATCACGGCGTGTTCGGCCTCGCTGATGCGTTCCGCACCCGCGTCTCCAGCATTCGACCCACCCTCGTCGGCCATTCTCGTCCTCCCTGAACGGCAACGTCCATTGGCATTACGATTACGTTTGTAATCTGAATGGCCAGTGAATGCAATCCATCTCCCTTGTCACTCCATGGACACGTGGTCAGCCGACGGTTTGAATTTTCCAGAATTGTTGTAACTCCGGAAGGCAACAGGGCGAAAAGAGAGACGAAGTTTGAATCTGGGCGAACGCCTCGATGCATTGATGGCTACCGTGCGCGGCGGAAAGGAAGCGGCATATGGCCAGTTCCTGACCGAAGCGTCGCACGCCATTCGCAATACGCTGGCGCGTCGGATCGGAGCCGACGCAGATCTGGAGGACCTGGTTCAGGAAGTGCTGATCGCGGTGCATGACAAGCGCCACACGCTCGACCCGGGGCGCCCTGTCCTGCCCTGGATCAATGCCATCGCGAAATACAAGCTGATCGATCACTGGCGCAAGAAGGGCCGAAGCCCGATCGTGCTGGAGGATGCAGATGATGAAGTGGCAGCGGACGAGTTCGCCGGGATGGATGTGGCAGTCCTGCTCGACCAGCTGCCCGAGGCGCAGGCGGAAGCGATCCGTTTGACGCATATTGAAGGACTGACAGGTGCCGAGGCGAGCGAACGCGTCGGCATCGGACTGTCCGCCATGAAACTGCGGGTGCATCGTGGGATGTTGCGCCTGAAAGAACTGGTCGCAGAGAAAGAATGATGGGACGTACCGAAGAGTTGATCACCCGCCTCGCGAGCGAGGGTGCAGTACCGCGTGGCAATATGCCGCAGCATTTCCTGCTGCCGCTCGCGCTGGTCAGTGCGGTTTGCATTGGCGCGACGGCACTGCTGCTCGACAACGCCTTTCCCACTTATCACTTGCGAGGCTGGATGCCGATGGTGGTGAAATGGGGCTTCTCCATCTCGCTGCTGCTGATCGCCTCTGCGGCATTGCTCCTGCTCGGCAAGCCGGGGCGCCCCTCGGGCTGGATGCTGGCGGCACTGGCCCTGCCCTTTGCCTATACAGCCTATTTCGTCCTTCCCGACCTGGTGCTGCGAACGCATCCGTGGCCGGGCGAAATGTGGGAGCGCTGCCTGCTCGCCATGGGGATCATGAGCCCGATCGGCTTTGCCGGGGCGATCATGGCGATGCGCTGGCTCGCCCCGACAAACTTGCGCCGCGCAGGGCTGGTCGCCGGTTTCTTTGGCGGAGCCGTGGCGATGACCGCCTATGCCCCCTTCTGCCCCGGCGAAGGCGCGGTTTACCTGCTGGCCTTCTACTTTGCACCGATCTTCGCCATGGCCGGGATCGGCTGGTTGGCCGGGCCACGATTGCTGCGCTGGTAAGCGCGCGAACCTGCCGCTAACAGGCGGGTGATGGGGAAGAAGTTCGGCTACAGCATCAGGCGGCTCGATGACTGCCAGAACATCGCGGATTTCCGCGAGCTGGCGAAGCGCCGCCTGCCCTACCCCGTCTTCCATTACATTGACGGCGCGGCCGATGACGAGATCACCAAGGATCGCAACACTGCGGCCTTCGAGGATGTCGACCTTGTACCAGACGTGCTCGTGGGCGCCGACAAGCTCGATCCCTCCATCACGATCATGGGTCGCAAAAGCGCGCTGCCGCTCATGCTCAGCCCCACCGCGCTGCAACGCCTGTTCCACTGGCAGGGGGAGCGCGCCGTAGCCGCCACGGCGGAGAAATTCGGCCTGTGGTTCGGCATTTCCAGCCTGTCGAGCGTGAGCATCGAGGAGATAGGTGCGAAATATGCCGGGCCCAAGATGCTGCAATATTACTATCACAAGGATCGAGGGCTCAACGCCGCCCTGGTGGAGCGCGCCAAGGCAGCCAATTTCGACGCCATCACGCTGACGGTCGACACGATCGTTTCGGGCAATCGTGAACGCTGCAAACGCACCGGCTTCCAGACCCCGCCCAGGATCACGCCGGCGAGCTTCCTCTCCTATGCCACGCATCCGGCCTGGGCGCTCAATTTCCTGTTCCGCGAGAAGTTCGACCTGCCCAATCTTTCGACCCATGTGGCGGCGGGATCGAATGCCTCGATCTCGATCCAGGACTATTTCAACACCATGCTCGATCCGAGCATGGACTGGAAAGCCGCCGAATGGCTGCGAGACGAATGGGGTGGCAAGTTCTGCCTCAAGGGTGTGATGTCGGTCGGCGATGCGAAGCGCGCAGCGGATATGGGCTGCGATGCGATCATGGTCTCCAATCATGGCGGACGTCAGCTGGACGGTGGCCGGGCGCCCTTCGACCAGCTGGAGGAGATCGTGCAGGCCGTCGGTGACCGGATCGAGGTGATCTGCGATGGCGGGGTGCGGCGCGGCAGCCATGTACTGAAAGCGCTGGCAACGGGGGCCAAGGCGGCAAGCGGAGGGAGACTCTACCTCTATGCGCTGGCCGCTGCGGGACAGGCGGGGGTCGAACGCGCCATCGGACTGCTCGATGCGGAAATCAGGCGCGACATGCAATTGATGGGGGTAAGCCGGCTCGACCAGCTCACCCCCGATCATCTGCGCCGGCGCTAAGCCTCGACTTCTTCCTCGCTCCGACCCACGGCAGACCAGTCGATCCGGCGCGTCGCATACATGATCCCGGCAAGGGCCGCGAAGAGCAGCAACGAGCCGATCAGCAGCGAGAAGGTCTCGAGATTGAGCAGCACGTAGAGCAGCGCATAGAGCCCGACGAGCATGCCGCCGACAAAACTCGCCCGCCTCCACGTGCCCAGCACCGCTGCGCTATAGGCGGTCAGCAATCCGATCACCGCCGCCGAAGCAACGAGATAGGCCCAGACAAAGCCTATCACCTCGGCAAAGGCGAGCAGCAGCACGAAGAACAGCACCAGTCCGGCCCCGGTCAGCAGGTACTCCGCAGCAGCCACGCGCGCGCCGCCAACGATGTCGAACATCAGGAAGGTCACGAAGGTGAAGCCGATGAACAGGAACCCGTATTTCACCGCGCGGTCGACCTGGCTGTAGAGGTCGACCGGATCGACCAGGTCGATGCTGGCGGCCATGCGCGGATCATCGTCACTCAGCGAAACCAGCGCGCGGCCAAGCGCCAGATTGGTGATACCGCCATATGTGGCCGTAAAGCCCTCATCGCTCGTCACGGTGAGTTCCGGATCGGGATCGGGAAGGAAGCTGCCATTGAAGCTGGGATGCGGCCAGGAGGAGGAGACCTGCCATTCGGTCTCCCCGCCGCGCGGGATGAGCGAAAGCGAATGGCTGCCGCGCAGTCCGTATTGCCAGGAGACATCGAGCGGTTCCTCGTCCGACCAGTTGGCATACGTAGAGAAGCCGGCACCGCCCGTCGCAGCAGGGCCATTGCCCGGCTGCAAACGCAATGTCTCGCCATTGACGCTGACCTCGGCATTGTCCTGCAATCCGCGCGGATCGGATACGCCGAAGCGCAATTCGAGCTGGTCCAGCATCAGGCTTTCGGGATCGACGCCAAGCCGGTCGAGGTCTTCGGGCATCTCGAAGCGCGCCGTTCCGGACATGCTCGTCTCGTAAACCACAGTCTCGTAGATCGCCCGCCCCTTGCGTTCGGGAACCATCTCGGTGGCAATGCTCTGCGTGGCGGGAGCGAGGAACACTTCGCGCCGGACGCGCACCGTGCGGTCGCGCCTCTGGTTGTCGACGATCTCTGTCTCGGTGGTCTCGGCCATATAGGGGATGACCAGCAGGGGGCCGGTCACAGTCTGCGCCATACCCCAGCCGGCGACAATCGATTCCTGCGCGGTCTGCGACTGCGCCTCACGGTCATAGACCAGGGCATAGACCACCATCAGGGGGACTATCAGCACGGTGGCGACGAGCCCCGCCAACAGCAATTTCATTCCGGGACTACGTTCTCGATTCATCACTTCGCTCCCTCATCTGACTACGACGAGTCGTGCATTGTGAGCGACGAACTGAATGTCTTATGAACCTCCCCAAGCCGATTGCGCTGGCGGCAGAATGCGCGACAATCACGCATCATGCTGAAACGATTCGCTTTTGCCGCTGCCTTGACCATTGCCTTGCCCGCCCATGCGCAGGCGCCCGAATATGCCGCGCCGGAGGAACCCGAAGCCACTCCTGCCGAGCCGGAATACGAGCTGGTGCTGGTTGATATCGAAACCACGCTCGGCACCTTCACCGTCGCGCTGGAGACCGAGCGCGCACCGATCACCGCGAACAATTTCCTGCGCTATGTCGATGAGGACCGCTTCGACGGGACGGTATTTTATCGCGCGCTCTCGGTCGATTGGGGCGACCAGCCCAATGGCTTCATCCAGGGCGGGACGCAGAACGATCCCGAACGCATCCTCGATCCCATCGCGCATGAACCGACTAACGAGACGGGCGTGCTCCACACCAAAGGCGCGTTATCCATGGCGCGTTTCGCCCCGGGCACGGCGACGGGCGACTTCTCGATCATGCTGCAGCCGCAGCCGGGGCAGGATGCCGACCCGGACAATGAGGACCCGGACCGCCAACTCGGCTATGCCGCCTTCGGCCATGTGGTGGACGGGATCGAGGTGGTCTACGCGATCCACGGCGCACCGATCGATTCCAATCTCGGCGAAGGCTGGATGAAGGGCCAGATGCTGGCCGATCCGGTGGTGATCCTCGATATGCGCCGGGTCGAGCCGGTAGAAACACCGGTCAGCTAACCGCCGGCGGTCTGGAAGCCGGTTGCGGGCCGTCCCACGGGCTCGGTTGCGTCTTGCGGCATGCGCGCTTCGAGTTGCGGCAGCCAGCCGAGGACCCCGGTGCCGATTTCGACCTGCGGCAGCGAGGGCTGGAGCATGTTTTCCAGTTCCCATCCGGCAACGGAAATGCGTGCCTCCTGCGCTGCATCGCTCAGTCGCAAAGGCTTGCGCATGGCACGATTGACCAGCGCATCGCCAAAAAAGGTCCAGTCATTGGTCGCCTGACATCCGAAACTGGTGCGGTCATGTGCAGCGGCAGTAATGATCGCGGTATCCGCGCTCGCCAGATGCGGGACGAAGACACCCGAAAAGCAGGCGCTCAGCAGCAATATGCGCCTTTGCAGGCCCAATTCGGTAAAAATGGAGCGCAAGCGTTCCGGCGAAAGCAGGCCAAAACCGGTGTCGCCATACTGGTAGGCGAGGCCCTGCGGAGTCCCGTGGCTCGTCGTGTAGAGCACCAATACATCCTCGGCCGGGTCCATGATCTCGGCCATGTGCGCCAGTGCCACGGTAAGCGATTCTATGGATCCGCGAGGCAGGCCCGCCTCGCGCCCATCCGGTCCAGCCAGAACCAGGGTCCGCCCCTCCGCATCGTAGCGCCGAGAGAGGACATTGCCCGCCTCGCGCGCCTCACGGGCAAAGACCGGATCGCTGTCGAGCGCAATGGCAATGACGAAAGCATCGATCCTGCCAGGCCGATGCGGCTCTAGACTGTCCAGCGCCTCGTCCAGCCGACGCCTGTCGCGCAGCATTTCGCGCGCCGAGCGCCCGCGCTCCATTTCCGGCCCGAGGCTGAGGCTGAGATCGCGCATGGCCGGCGTCTGGCCGGTAGCAAGATCGGGAAAGGCAGAGATGTGCGGCGGCGGCTCGAGCGGTTCGGGAACGTCCTGCGCATGAGCGGGGACGCCCGTCAGCATGGCGGCAGCGATGACCAGTGATCTGCAGATGATCCCCCGTCCCATTCGCAGCAAGCTGCCGCGAGACGCGGAAATGGTCAAGCTGTCCCGGAACCGTCCGGAATTCCGGCCCTAATCGCCGGGGAACTGCGTCGAATGGCCGATCACGAAGACGAAGGGCTGCGAAGAGACCGCAAATCCCGCTTTTTCGTAGAGGGGAAATCCCTGTTCGGTTGCGCCCAGGGTGAAACAACTCACCCCTGCATCCTGATAATGTGCCATGGCGTGAGCAAGCACTGCCGTACCCACGCCCTTGCGACGATGATCCGGAGCAGTCGCCATTGCATAAATACCGACTCTATCCCCTTCGCGGATGAAGGCACCGCAACCGGCAACTTCGCGGTCCTCCTCGACGATCCAGAGATCGACGCTTTCCCCGGCGTAATGCGCTGCCGGCACACAGGCTTCCACCTCGGCCAGTTCAAGTGAGAAGGCATCGGCCATGGCCCTGTTCGCTGAATCAATGTCTTCGGGCCGAGCAAGCCTGGCAACCGGGCCGCTTGCCAGTGAAACAGGTGCAGCGGCACGCCGCATCAATGGCATCTGCCCCACCTTGGCAGCTCCCGCTTCCTCCGCCAGTCGGCAGATCTGTTCCGCGGTTTCCTCGATTATCAGAATGGCATTGACCTCGGCGACAGACGCAGCCTCGAGGGCTTCCTGCAGTTCGGCTGCCTGGGCGTCACTGGTCAGGACAACATAGTTGAGGTCCGCCGTCGGAAAGCCGGAAAGCACGATGGCCCCGTGCGGCAAGGTGCGGCAGACAAGCTTGGGCGACAAGCCGAAATAGCGCCCCATGTCCCGGCCCAGTTCTTCGACCTGACGCGAAGCCGGGGCGTTCATCCCTCCTGCACCTCCGCGATCGCGGCCGCGAACCCGCCCACGATCAATACACACGAGCCTTGGGCTTGATGTACTCGGCATCGTCGGTGAGCGTATATTCGTGCACCGGTCGATAATCGATCTTCACATCGCCGCCTGAACCGCCCCAGCCATCGAACCATGCGATGGTGTGCTTCATCCATTCGGCATCGTTGCGATCGGGGAAGTCCTCATGCGCATGCGCACCGCGGCTTTCCTTGCGGTTCTCGGCCGAATTCATCGTCACCACGGCTTGCGCCATGAGATTGTCGAGTTCGAGCGTTTCGATCAGGTCCGAATTCCAGATCAGCGAGCGATCGGTGACATGGACGTCCTGCAGGCGCTTATTGGTCTCGGCCAGCAGCTTGACGCCTTCGGCCATCAACTCGCTGTCGCGGAACACTGCCGCATGCTTCTGCATGGTCTGCTGCATTTCCTTGCGCACTTCGGCGGTGGGCGAGCCGCCCTTGGCATTGCGGAAATGATCGAGTCGGCTGAGCGCGAGGTCGGCACTGTCCTTGGGCAGTTCGTCCTGCTTGCCCTGCGGGGTCAGGATTTCCTTCAGGCGATGGCCGGTTGCACGGCCGAACACCACGAGGTCGATCAGCGAGTTCGAGCCGAGTCGATTGGCGCCATGGACGCTCACACAGGCTGCCTCGCCTACTGCAAACAGGCCCGGTACGACCGTGTCCGGATTGCCATCCGGGCCGAGCGTCACGACTTCGCCGTGATAGTTACAGGGAATGCCGCCCATATTGTAATGCACGGTCGGCGTGACCGGCAGCGGCTGGCGCGTCAGGTCGACGCCGGCAAAGATCTTTCCACTCTCGGTAATGCCCGGAAGACGATCCGCCAGCACCTTCGGATCGATATGGTCGAGATGCAGGTAGATATGGTCCTTGTCCGGACCGACGCCGCGGCCTTCACGCATTTCCAGCGCCATCGACCGCGAGACGACATCGCGCGAAGCCAGATCCTTTGCCGACGGGGCATAGCGTTCCATGAAGCGCTCGCCTTCGGAATTGGTCAGGTAGCCGCCCTCGCCGCGCGCACCCTCGGTAATGAGCACGCCCGCGCCGTAAATGCCGGTCGGGTGGAATTGCACGAACTCCATGTCCTGCAACGGCAGACCGGCGCGCAGCACCATGCCGCCGCCATCGCCGGTGCAGGTATGCGCGGATGTGGCGGTGAAATAGCAGCGGCCATAGCCGCCCGTCGCCAGCACCACGGCCTGTGCGCGGAAACGGTGGATCGAGCCATCATCCATGCACAGCGCAATTACGCCGACGCACTTTCCGTCCTTCATGATCAGGTCGATGGCGAAATACTCGATGTAGAAATCCGCCGAATATTTCAGGCTCTGCTGGTAAAGCGCGTGAAGCATGGCGTGACCGGTACGGTCCGCTGCGGCGCAGGTGCGCTGCACGGGCGGGCCTTCGCCCATATTCTGCATGTGGCCGCCGAAGGGGCGCTGGTAGATCGTGCCGTCCTCGTTGCGACTGAAGGGCACGCCGGCATGTTCGAGCTCGTAAACCGCCTCGGGCGCCTCGCGAACCATGTATTCGATGGCGTCCTGGTCGCCCAGCCAGTCCGATCCCTTGACGGTGTCGTACATGTGCCAGGACCAATGATCGGGCGTGTTGTTGCCGAGCGATGCGGCAATGCCGCCCTGCGCCGCCACGGTGTGCGAACGCGTGGGGAAGACCTTGGAGACGTTGGCGGTCTTCAGCCCGGATTCTGCCGCGCCCATGGTCGCGCGCAGGCCGGAGCCGCCCGCGCCCACGACGACGACGTCATAGGTATGGTCGATAATCTTGTATGCAGGAGGTGCAGTCTTGTCGCTCATCTCAGAAACCTCCACCCTGCTGCATGCCCTGCATCAATTCCTGTATCGCACCTTGCGAAGCGGCTGCGGCGATCTCGCCGCTTGTCCCCTGCACCACCAATGCGAGCAGGAAGAACAACCCAGCCGCAGCCCCGCCGAAGCAGGCAAGGTTGAGCACCAGCATTACCGCAAACTTGCTGCCCGCTTCGTGGATATAGTCTTCGACCACCACCTGCAGTCCCAGCCGCGCGTGCCAGAAGGTTGAAATGACGAACAGCGCCACGGCGATCGCCTGCACCGGGGAGGAAACCCACGCGGCAATCACCGGGTAGGTGAAGTCCGGCAGCATCAGGAAAGCAAAGACGAGATACATGCCGAGCAGCAGGTTTCCGGCTGCGGTGAAGCGCTGCATCAGCCAGTGATGCGGGCCATGCCTGGAAGAACCGAAGCCGCGTACTTTGCCGATAGAGGTACCGTTACCCATGTCCGTCCTCCCCTAAAGCAGCTTCAGCGCTGCCCAGAAGGCAGCGGTGAGAATGATGGCGAAGATCATCGAGAGGATTGAATAGCGACGGTTCGAGTGCAGTTCATACCCGGCGCCCATATCCAGCACGAAATGGCGGATGCCCGAACACAGGTGATTGAAGAAGGCCCAGGACAGGCCGACCAGAACAATCATGCCGTACCAGCTCGAAGCGTGGCCAAGGAACGTCTCGTAGGCCTGCGCCCCGCTTGCCATGGCGCCAAGCCACCACAGCAGGACAGGCAGGCCAACCAGCGCCATGCCGTCACCCGAGACACGGTGCAGGATCGAGACCAGCATATGCGGTCCCCATCTCCAGATCTGCAGGTGCGGAGATAATGGTCTGTTGTTCATGCCCAGCCCTGTTCGATTGCCCGTAGGAAAGCTCGCAACCCACTTAGCGATTGTGCCGTGCGAGGCAAGGACGCCTTGCGGGCAAATTTCGCCCGTTCACAGCATTGTTGCAGGCCTTTTCCCGCGCAAGCCCTGCGGCTAAGAGCGTCTCATGCCTAACGTCCTTGTCACAGGAAGCAGCCGGGGGATCGGCGCAGCCACGGTGAAGATGCTGCGCGATAGCGGTGCAACTGTGCTCGGCCATGCCACCACGGCGGTGGATGCAAGCACGATCGAAGCCGATTTCACCCAGCCCATCGCTCCACAAATGTTGTGGCAGCAGGCGCTCGACCGTTTCGGCGGCAAGGTGGACGTGCTCATCAACAATGCCGGATTGTTCGTGCCCAACCCGATCGGCGTCTCGGACATTGAATGGCTCGATGCCTGGGAAGATACCTTGCGCATCAACCTGACTGCGGCCGCACAGCTATCGCGCTTTGCCGTACGCAACTGGCGCGCAAGCGGCAGGCCGGGAAGGATCGTCCATATTGCCAGCCGCGCCGGCCACCGCGGAGACTCGCCCGACCACTGGCATTACGCGGCGAGCAAGGGCGGCATGCTGGCGCTGCACAAGACCATTGCCCGCGCCTATGCCAAGGAAGGAATCCTCAGCTTCGCCATCTCTCCGGGCTTTACCGATACGGCGATGGCCGGGGACTATCTCGAAAGCCGGGGCGGCGACGGTTTGCTGGCCGATATCCCGCTTGGCCGCGTCGCCACGCCAGAGGAGATCGCCCGCGTAGCGACCTTCTGCGCGCTCTATGCGCCCGAAAGCATGACCGGCGCGGTGATCGACGCCAATGGGGCAAGCTATGTCCGCTAGGATTTCACAATGAGCTGGAAACTCTCCGCCAAGGGCAGCAAAGACGAGATCGAGGCC
Organism: uncultured Altererythrobacter sp.; assembly: GCA_913056125.1. GTDB lineage: Bacteria > Pseudomonadota > Alphaproteobacteria > Sphingomonadales > Sphingomonadaceae > Alteraurantiacibacter. The sequence continues at coordinate 89,869 of CAJXNC010000002.1, read as the reverse complement.
GCGCTGGAGAAGCGCGAGACCACGGTTGGCTGGGACGAAAATATCGTCCTGACCGGCTTCGAAACCTCGCCCGAAACGCCCGATCTCTGGCAGCTCGATGCTTATCTCGAAGGCAAGCCGACCGAAGAAGAGCGCAAGGCCGTGCGTTTACTGTTCACCGGTCGCATCCCGCGGCTGAAGAGCGAGGAACTGCCCGACACCGACTGGGTCGTCGAAAGCCAGAAGGGGATCGAACCGATCCGCGCGGGCCGTTTCTATGTTCATACGCCCGATTACGGATCGGCCAATGACAATGCCTCGGTGAGCTTCTGCATCCCCGCCGCGCAGGCCTTCGGTACCGGCCAGCACGAGACCACGGCCGGCTGCCTCGAAATGCTAGATTACATGAAACGCCGCGGCGTGGTGGCGCGCAATGTCGCCGATATCGGCACGGGCACCGGCCTGCTGGCATTTGCCGCGCTCGAGCTCTGGCCGCATGCGCTGGCAACCGCATCGGATATCGACCCGCTCTGCCTGCCAGCCGTGAACGTGAACGCGGAACTCAACAGCATCCCGATGGGTGTCGACCCAGGCCAGCTGGCGATGGTGATCGCGGACGGAATGCATGACGACTTCCTCGTCGAGCGTGGACCTTACGACCTGCTCATCGCCAATATCTTGGCCGGCCCGCTCATTGCGCTGGCACCCGAATTCGCCGCCTCTGTCGCATCGCGCGGGCATATCCTGCTTGCCGGACTGTTGCAGATGCAGGAGGCAGGCGTGCGCGCGGCCTATCTCAAGGCTGGCTTCCGCCTGCAGGCACGCATCGTCAATGGAGACTGGTCGATCCTCTGGCTCAGGCACAGGTTCCAGGGATGACTTTGGGCACGATCGGGCGGCTGATCCGTGCGATCCTGCTCGGCGTGGTCCTGGCCGTGCTGCTGTTCCCGCTCCTCGGCTGGATCGGCAGCTCGATCCCGCGCAACGGTCCCGACACGCCCGCTTCGGAAGGCGTGACCATCATGGTCGAAAGCAATGGCACGCATACGGGCATAATCATGCCGGTGGTCACCAGCGTAAAGGACTGGCGCGAGGTTTTTCCCTCCGCCGGCCAGCCGCGCGCAGACGGCTATTTTCCTACGCATATCTCGGTTGGCTGGGGCGAGCGCGAAATCTTCATGAACGTGCCGACTTGGGGAGACCTGACTGCCGCCACCGCCACGCGCATTGCCGTGTTCGGCGGAGAGCCGGTCATGCGGGTGAGTCATTATGTCCGCCCTGCCCCCGGACCCGATCATCGTCCCCTCGTACTGACGGAGGAAGACTATGCTCGCATGGTGACGGCGATCGAAGACAGCCTCGCCCCGCCCGCCCCGGACGGAATCCGCGAACGCCTGACCGGGGTCAATCCCGAAGACGCCTATTACGATGCACGCGGACACTATACGCTGGCGGAAACCTGCAATAGCTGGGTCGGCAACATGCTGGCCAAAGGCGGCGTGCAAATGGGATGGTGGACGCCGTTCGCCGGGGGAGTGATGAAATGGATCGACCAGCCCGAAGAGGCTTGAAGCTGATTGCTGCCCTGCTGCTCGGCGCATTGACGCTGCCCGCCTTGGCGCAGTCCTCGAACGAGGATGTGCATGCAGCGGAACGTGCGCGCTTCGGCTTCGGTGAGCTGCGCCCCGGCGCCAATGGCAATGATCCCGATGCGCCCAATGCCGCCAATACAGTGGAGGCGCTGGTGGGCAGCTACACACTCCCGCCCCTGTTCGAGAGCGAAGCCCAACGCACTCCTGCTGCTTGGCCCGCGCGCCGCGAAGATCTGGCGCGGCTGGTTGAGGACAATTGGGTCGGCCGCATCCCCGAAGTGGTCGAAGACTTCCGCATCGAGTGGAACAAGGTTCCCGTCGTCCGGGCAGATATGCTCGACTATGCCGAAGACGCATTTGTCGAGGATTGGAAGGGCCGCGTCATCGCACCAGATGGCCGCTCGGGCCCAGTCGTCGATGCCACGATCTACTTCCCCAAGAGCCGGGAAAATCTCCCCGCCTTTGTCAGCTACACCTATGTCTGGCCCGAAAACTTCAACCTGGCAGCGCTTGGCGGCGGCGACGGACCGCAGCCGCCCGATGCGATCCGCATGGCTCTCGATAACGGTTGGGCCTATGTCGATTACCGCCCGCAAATGTTGCAGGCGGACAATGCAGCGCAGATGGAAGAGGGCGTGATCGGCCTCGCACGCTGGCCGCGCGAGCGCCACGATTGGGGCGCACTACGCGCATGGGCCTGGGGCGCCAGCCAATTGCGCGAGGAATTGGCCAGCGATACGCGCATCAATGGCGAGCGCATCTCGCTCACCGGGCACTCGCGCTTCGGCAAGGGCGTGCTGGTGGCCGCTGCTTTCGACCATGCTTTCCACGATGCCCAGGTATCCAGCTCGGGCGCAGGCGGCGCCAAGCTGATGCGCCGCGATTTCGGGGAAAGGTGGGAGAACCTTACCGGCTCGGGTGAGTTCTACTGGCTGACACCGCAAGCGATGTATTTTTCGACCGAGGAACGCAGCGTTCACGATCTGCCGATCGATGCGCATTCGCTGATTGCGCTGCGCGCACCGCGCCCCCTCTTCATCACCAGCGGTCGGGCAGACAAGGGCGATAGCTGGGTCGATCCGGCAGGCATGTGGACGGCATATGCCGCAGCGCAGCCAGCCTGGGACCTCTTCGGGACACCGATACCTCGGAGCGGGATGCCGGTTTCCGAAAGCACCGAACAGGCCTGGTATCCCCTCGGCTGGTACCAGCATGGCGAAGGCCATGTAGCCTGGCCAGCCTTCGACGAATTCTACCGGCACGCCGAGCGCTATTTCGAGGATTGAACGCGTGACCCCGCGAACAGCCCGCATTGCGGCCGCTCTTGCCTGCCTGCAGCTCGGCGCCTGCAATCCTTTTCCGGCGCGCGAGGCGATGCCGTTCGAGAGCTTCGAGGCGATGTCGCATTCGATGCAGCCCAATATCGCCCCCGGCGACACGTTGATCGGATTTTCGGTCGATCCAGCCGAATTGGGGCGCGGTGATGTGGTGGTCGCCGAATACCGGCAGGTGAATTACCTCATGCGCGTTGCGGCTCTGCCCGGTGACAGCATTGCCCTGAAGGACGGTCTGGTCATCCTCAATGGCGAGGCCATCGCTCAGGAACCAGTGGGGAGCGTACTCCTGCAGACCGATTTCGGGCCTCGCCAATACCGGTCCTTCAGGGAACAATTCCCCGGCGAAACCCAGCCGCACCTGATACTCGACGAGGGTTTGGAATATCTCGACAATATCGTCGAAATCACTGTCCCGGCAGACCATTTCTTTCTGCTCGGCGACAATCGCGACGACGCGGTCGACAGCCGCATGGCCAGCAGCGCAACCGGCGCGGGCCTCGGACTCGTTTCTTCTTCCCAGATCACCCGGAAGATCGAACTGCTGCCTTAGCGAATAGACCGGGCGCCATATCGATGACGGCGCCCGGCAATTCATTGCCTCAGAAGCGAACGCTGGAGCGTATCCAGACCCCGCGCCCGGTCCCGGGCATCTTTTCGCCCAGGGCCACGTCTGAATCGCCGACGCGATTCACGCCGGCCAGATGGGGCTGGTAATAGGCATCGAACAGGTTCTCGACACCCGCATCGAGCGCGATCTCCGAAGTCAGCTGGTAATGGGCGAACAGGCCGACCACGGCATAGCCGTCGCTCGCAGTCTCGCCATTGGTGGCCGAGATCTTGTTCTGATCCGCTGCCGCGTTGACTTCCGCGCCCACGGCCCAGTCATCCTGCTGCCAGAAAGCTGCCAACCGTGCGCTGGCCGGTGGGACACGGTACAGATTGTCGTCGATGTCGCGGCGCTTGGCCCGCACGAAGCTGGCCGTGCCGTCGAGCACCAGATGCTCGCCGATCATCGCGTTGAAATCGAGATCCAGGCCGTACAGCTCGGCATCGACATTGCGGAACATGAGCGGCGTGGGATCGCCATTCATGTTTGCTATCATCTCGACCGGGCTGTCGATCACCCCCACCGTATCGTCGAAAGGCGTGCCCTGGATGTAGTCGTTCACCCGGCGGTAGAACAGCGTCGGTCGAATGCTGAAAGATCCCGTATCGACATCGACACCTGCTTCCATGATCCATGCGGTTTCCGGCTCGAGCGCCTGATTGCCGACATAGATATTGCCATCGGCCAGGCCGAAGCTGGCCTCGGTCGGCAGCCAGCCGAACCGTTCCAGCATGCTGGGCGTACGGTTCTTTCGCGCCAGGGTGAAGCGCGGCGTCACCACGTCACCGGGGAGCCATGCACGAAGCACCACGTCCACTGTCGTATCCGATGCCTCGCGCGGCGAAGCGGCAAAGGCATTGGCAAGCATAACCGGGCCCATCGGCACGGCACTGCCAAGCGCAGGAATCCCGGCATCCTGCGTCGTGCGGTCGATACGCGCGCCGATCTCGAACTCGGCAGCACCCGCAGAGTCGCGCATCTGCACGAAACCGCCAAAGCGCTCTTCCTGCAGGTCCGGCTGCGCCTCGAGGAAGAAGTTGGCGTTCAGCGGGTTGGTGATGCGAACATATTTGTCCACCTGCTGGTAGTCTGCACCCATAGTGACGTTCCTGGTCAGACTGCCGAAACGCAAACTGCCTTCCGCCGTCGTGGTGTCGGCATCGGCAAAGGTCGCACGCGGATTGGGCGCGGCCGGGCTGCGAATGGTCTGGTTGTCCATCAGGTGCTTGACCGCGACATGGCCGACCCGCAGGTCGAGCGCGATATCCTCGCCCACTTCGCCGCGATAACCGCCCTGCAGGAAGTCAGTGTTGAAGTAGATGATGTCCATCGGGAAAGGCGGGTTGCCCGAAGGATCGGTCTCGCTGCGCCGATATTCGGCCCAGACTTCGCCCTCGCCCAGCTTTACACCGGCATGTGCGCCATAGAGGTTACGCTCGAAGCTGGTGCCGCCGGCCGTGCCGCCGTCGAATTCGTAATCGTCGCCTTCCTCGCGCGATCCGATGATGCCGAGGCGCCAGTTGCTGGTGGCCACACCGAGCGTTCCGCCAATGGCGTAGCTGTTGTCTACACTGCGATATTGGGCGCCGAAACTGCCCTGCGCGGTAATGCCGTCACCTGCTGCAAAATCGATCTGCTGCAGTTCGGCATTGACCGCACCGGCAAGACTCGGACCTTCGGAAACCGGTGCGACGCCGCGGGCGATCTCGATCCTGTCGAGCAGGATGGAAGGCGCATAGTGGAGCGGCGGGTCCATCGCGTTGGGGCCGCCGCTGGCAAAACGCTGGCCATTGACCCGACCGAGGACGCGCTCGCCAAACAGGCCGCGATAGGAAAGCTGGCCGGACAGCGGGCCATTGCCGATCTGACCGGCACCCGGCGCACGGGCAGCAATAGTGGAAGCATCGGAAGGCAGCGCGATATGGCGCGGCTGCTCGATGGAATCGGTATCTTCGTCTGCATGGGTACTGCCCGCCGTGACAAGGATCACGTCGGTAAGGATGTCATCTTCCGCGGCATCTTGGGCCATGGCGGAGTGGGAAAGCGAAACGGCAAGCGCGAATGCGCTGCACGCAATAATCTTGTGCATTTGGAAATTCCTGTCTGGATTGAATCGCGCCGGTAACGAGCCGGCAGTTCGATCAGGCAGGCAGTGGCGGCGCCCTTGCAGGTGGGAGCGTCCTTCGCTGGGCGACAACGATCGCATCGCTGCGCGTGCGGTCGAATGGCTGCGGCGCCAGGAGCGGCGCGGTCAGGACTGCGAAGTCATCGCCCGCCAGGCCGGGCATGCCGAAACCGGCAAAGGCGCAAGGGTCGGCGGCAAGATGCTCGGAGTGGTCGCCCGCACCGCCCATCTCTTCATGGCCGGCATGAGCGGACATCTGCATCGGCTCTTCAGGAAGCGCCCATGCAGAGGAGCAAGGCCTTACCGCGAAGACGCCCTCGCCATCGCTGTCGGGCATCCAGCCCTGCGGCACGAGCGCGCGCATCATGAGTGCCGCTGCAATCAGCAACATCCAGACGGCATGCCGTCGCATGGCAGTTTCACGCATCATCCCGCCGGCGCTTTAGCCGTTTGCGCCTGTTTTGCCAGCAAGAAAGTCAGCACCGCACCGATTACGGCGAAGCCCGCCATGGCCAGGAAGGCCAGCGAGCCATCGCCATTATTGGCCTCGCGGATGCGGCCGAGCATGTCCGGCCCGACAAAACCGCCCAGCTGCGACAGCGCGTTGATCCAGGCGATCCCGCCTGCCGCAGCCACGCCCGAGAGGAAGGCGGTGGGGATGGTCCAGAACACGGCCAGCCAGGCCATGGCGCCCGTCGCCACCATGGTCAGGGCAAGAATCGAGACGACCGCCGATCCCGAGCCGAAAGCGAGCAGAAGCAGGCCGAACATGGACAGGACCAAGGCCAGCGTGGCGTGCCAGCGCCGCTCGCCCGTGCGGTCCGAATTGCGCGCCACCAGCACCATGCCGATGGCGGCAATGCTCCACGGGATGGCCGTCACCATGCCCACTTGCAGGAAATCGGCGCGGTCGATGCCGATCTCCTGCACCAGGGTCGGCATCCAGAAATTGAGCGCATTGTTTATGATGCCGCGGCTGAAATCGGCCAGCGCGAGCGCCCAGATACGCCAATCGGTGAAGATGGCAGCGAAATGGCTCTTCTGGCCAACCGCCTGTTTGCGCGCTTCATCTTCGGCCAGCCGCATTTCGACCAGTTCGCGCTCCCGATCGTCCAGCCATTTCGCGTCGCGCGGACCATTGGGCAGCACTTTGAGGATCACCAGCCCGAGCAGCACCGCCGGAATGCCCTCCACCAGGAACAGCCATTGCCAGCCGCGCATGTCCTGCAAGCCATCCATGAATTGCAGGATCAGCCCTGAAATGGGCGAGCCGATCGCGCTCGCCAGCGGGATGGCGATCAGGAACAGCGCCACCACATGTGCCCGGCGCGCGGACGGGAACCAGTAGGTCAGGTACAGGATCACGCCGGGAAAGAAGCCCGCCTCCGCCACGCCGAGGATGAAGCGCAGGGCGTAGAAGGTGAACTCGGCATCGCTGACGCCAAACGCGGCGGAGACCGGCCCCCAATGCAGCGATCCGGTGAACATGAAGCAGATCGACAGCAGTCCCCAGGTCACCATGATCCGCGCGATCCAGCGCCGTGCGCCGACCTTGCGCAGGATCAGGTTGCTGGGCAGTTCGAACAGGAAATAGCCGAAGAAGAACACACCCGCGCCGAAGCCGTAAACCGCATCGGACAGCGCCAAATCGCTGGCCATCTGCAGCTTGGCGAAGCCGACATTCACGCGGTCGAGAATGGCGAGGAAATAGCCTGCGAACAGGATCGGCAGCAGCTTCAGCGCGATCTTGCGATAGGTCGCGGCCTCGTAGCCGCCCTGGTCGGTGCTCGTGTCCATGAAATCCCCTCGGGCACGGCCCTAGCACGTCGAAGGGAAAGCTTGGAATGACCCAAACGGCTCCCACATCGGTGCGATGGAGTGGATCGTGGCCATTATCGCCTTCCTCGGCCTGATGGCCTTGCTGCCCGGCATGCTGCGCCGCGGACGCAAGAACAGGCGCAAGGGAATGGCGGGCGGAATCATGATGGGGCTTGGCCTCGCCTTCATGACCATTTTCGATCCGGCAAAGGCCGACAGCGTCGAGGAAGTGCAGCGCCGCAAGGATCTTGGCGATGCCGATCAGGGCGAAAGCGGCGAAGGGCTCGACTGACGGACCACCAGCGAGCGTGGTGACAAGCTGGCTTTGCATTTGCCGTTGACAAGCCCGCTTGGTATTGAGACAAGTTTGCTTGTCACGATTCGCCAGCTTCGGAGGTTTCCATGGCGCTCACGTTCAAACAGAAAAGGGCCCTGTACGATGGAGGCCTCATAATCCTGTGTCTTGGCCTTCTGGTCATGGTCATCTGGCGGGAGGCCTTTCCACCCGGATTGCATACCGGCCTGGTGATCGTCGCGCTGATCGGAATCGGCATCGTCAACACGCTGAGAGAAGCGCACAAGGAAGCACAACTTGACGAGATGCAGCTGGCCGCCGCCAGTTTCGGTGCAAGGTGGGCCGTCACCATTCCGATAACGATGATGTTGCTGCTGAACTTCTTTCCCCCGATACGAGATACCGCGATTGCATTCCTCGAGGTGCTGGCCGGCCCCTCGGATTCGCCATTTCCGCCCCTACTGCGCGTCTTTGTCATGGGCATGGTGCTCGCCGTCATCCTGCAACTGGCGGGCAAATCCCTGATCGCGGCGATCTGGACCTGGAGGAAGCGGTGAACAATCGCATCCGCCTGCTGCGCGCCGAGAAAGGCTGGAGCCAGGCCGAACTGGCGGACAAGGTCGGCGTGTCGCGCAACTCGATCAATTCAATCGAGAACGGCAAGTTCGACCCGTCTCTCCCGCTCGGCTTTCGCATCGCCCATGCCTTCGGTTTGAGCGTCGAGGAGGTGTTCGACAAGGAAGACGCGTTTAAGTGAGCTAACCCGCCGCCGCGACGATTTCCGCCCAGGCCGCCTCGTCGATCACTTCGATGCCGAGTTCGGCGGCCTTTTTCAGCTTCGAGCCCGCACCCGGCCCCGCCACGACAAGGTCGGTCTTGGCGCTGACAGATCCGGCAGCCTTGGCTCCCAGCCTCTCGGCTTGCGCCTTCGCCTCATCGCGGCTCATCGTCTCCAGCTTGCCGGTAAAGACCACCGTCTTGCCAGAGACCGCGCTGGCGGTGGTCTCCACGACATATTCGGGCGGAGATACTTCGGCGAGTAGATCCTCCCACACGGCAATATTGTGCGGCTCGTGGAAGAAGTCACCCAGCGCCTCGACCACGACCGGGCCGACCCCATCGATGGAGGTAAGCTCGGCAGCCGCTTCCTCGTCCCCAGCCCGCGCCTTCTGCGCGACTTCGCGCAAGGCCGGCAGGTTGTGAAAGTTCTTCATCAGATCGCGCGCGGTGACTGCCCCTACATGGCGGATGCCAAGGCCGAACAGCAGCCGCGCGGCATCGGGCTCCCGCTTGGCCTCGATGCTCGCGAGCAGGTTCTCGACCGACTTCTCCTGCCAGCCTTCCAGCTCGAGCAGCTCGGCCTTGCGCTCATGCAGCGCGAAGATATCCGCCGGATTGCGCAGCCAGCCCAAAGCATGGAACTGGTCGATGGTCTTCTCACCCAGTCCCTCGATATCGAGCGCGCCGCGGCTGACGAAATGCTTGAGACGCTCGGTCCGCTGTGCGGGGCAGATGAGGCCGCCCGTGCAGCGCACGTCGACTTCGCCTTCCTCGGAAACCGCCTCGCTATCGCATTCGGGGCAATGGTCGGGGAAAATGAAGGGCTCGCGCTCTTCCTCACGGGTGAGGTTCTCGACAACTTGCGGGATCACATCGCCCGCACGCTGGATCACAACCCGGTCTCCCGGACGAACGCCGAGCCGCGCGATCTCGTCGCGATTGTGCAATGTGACATTGGTGACCGTCACACCGCCCACCAGCACGGGGGCAAGCCGCCCGACCGGCGTCAACTTGCCCGTTCGTCCGACCTGGATATCGATGCTCTGCAGCACCGTCTCGGCGCGTTCGGCAGGAAACTTGTGCGCCATCGCCCAGCGCGGTGCCTTGGCCACGAAGCCCAATCGCTTCTGCCAGTCGAGCCGGTCGACCTTGTAGACCACGCCGTCGATATCATAAGGCAATTCGGCCCTGCCTTCGAAGATGCTGCGGTAATGTTGCAGCATTTCTTTCACCGAATGGCATAGCTTGAGCTCTGGCGAGATCGGCAAGCCCCATGCGGCAATCGCCCTCATCACTTCGTGCTGTGTCTTGCCCGGAACCTCCGACGCAGCGCCCCAGCCATGCGCCCAGAAGCGCAACTTGCGGGTCGCCGTGACGCTGGCATCCTTTTGCCGCAGCGATCCGGCGGCAGCGTTTCGCGGGTTGGCAAACTGACGGACCTTGGCGGGATCGAGTTCCTCTCCCTTTTCCCTTGCTGCCGTTTCGGCACTTTCTATCAGCGCAGCATTAAGCGCAGCAAAGTCTTGTTTGGACATATAAACTTCGCCGCGCACTTCGAAAATATCGGGCGCATTTCCGCGCAGCATTTGCGGTATGTCGTCAATATGGGCGACATTCGCAGTGACGTTCTCGCCCACTTGCCCGTCGCCGCGCGTTGCCGCCAGGACCAGCGCGCCCTTCTCATAGCGCAACGAACAGGAGAGGCCGTCAATCTTGTCCTCCGCGGTCATCGCCACGGGTTCGTCCTCGGCCAGCGAAAGAAAGCGCCGCACCCGCGCCACGAACTCCTCCACCTCCTCATCCGAGAAGGCATTGTCGAGGCTCATCATGCGAACCTCATGCGTCACCTTTGAAAGCGGCGAGGCAGCAATCTCATGGCCGACGACCTTGCTTGGACTGTCATCGCGGATCAGGTGTGGAAAGGCAGCTTCAAGCTCGGCATTACGGCGTACCAGCGCATCGAATTCCGGGTCCGAGATCTCGGGATCGTCTTCCGCATGGTAGAGCTTGTTATGATGCGCGATCTGCTTGGCGAGCCGCATCAGCTCATTGGCGGCCTCGGCTTCGGTAATGTCGGTGCTCACTGTTCGTCCGCAATCAGCCGGTCGTCACGCTCGAACACCCAAGTTCCATCCATGTAGCTCATCCGGTAGAGGCTGGTCGGAGAACTGACGCGTCCAGCCATATAGCTTACGAAACCGCTGCAGGTGCTGTCGTCCGAACAGGTAAAGCTGTGCATGATGAAGACCATGGCCGGTTCTTCGGTCTCGGCGTCCCGCCAACCATTGTCGATCAGCGCGCAGCGGGAGAATGGCGCCAGCGCTTCGTACCGCATGATCAGTGCGCGCTCGTCTTCGGCAACGAGTGCTTCCTCATTGCGCCCGTCATTGGCACTGACGCAGATGGTCGGGCGATTGGGAATATCGCTGGCAAAGTAATTGCCCAGCACATGGTCCATCAGCGCCAGTTGCGGTTTGGACTGGTCGGCGGCGAGCACAGGCAGGCTTGGCCGCGCGTCACCGGGCGTTTCTTCGGGATAGGTGCAGGCTGTGAGGAGCAGGACCAAACTGACGAGCATCGTTCTGGCATGATATGTCATGTTTCGGTTCTAAGTCCCCTGCGCTGCTGCGATCAAGTTGTACATCCAGGCAAGGAGACCCGCTGTTGCAAGGATTGGAAGCACTGCCAATGCCAGCACCCATGTTCGGCCTCGACGGGATCCTTCGCGCCAAGCAATGAACGCTCCCGGCAATGGTCCGCAAACAGCAACAAACATGGTGACATATATCAACCAGATCTGGCTCTGGTTGCAGCCCGCATCGCAAGACATCACGCTGATCAAAAGCAGCATGATCTGGACGGGCGCACTAAGCAGGTTCAGCCACAGTACGAGCTGGGAAGGCCAAGAGCGCACCGATATATAACGCATCAGGTCCCCTCCATCATTATCAGCGCTCCGATAAAGCAACCCACGAGGAGTGCATAGATTACCGGCGACAGAACCAATCGAAAGACCCATCGACGCCGACGACCACGTGCCTCGCGCAAGGCGAAATATGTTGCAACCGGCGGGCCGAGAACGCCGAAATAGATCAGCAGCGTGAGAATTCGTTCTGCCGCGCCACTGCAACCCGCATCGCAGGCCATCACGCTCAACATCGAATAGAGCGCAAGCGGTATCCAGCAGAGAATATTCAGAACTGCAACAAGCTGAAAAAGCCAGGCCGGCCGGGTTTTGCCCTCGGCCAGCGTCATCACACTCCCTCCAGAAGCCTGTCGGCCTGGGCGCGGGCCTCGCTGGTAATCTGCGCGCCGGAAAGCATGCGGGCAATCTCTTCCTGCCGCCCTGCCGCATCGAGAAGCGCCACCGAGGTCTTGGTCACCGTGCCTTCGGAGCTCTTGGCAATGAGATAGTGCATGAGGCCGCGCGCCGCCACTTGCGGGCTATGCGTGACCGCGAGCAGCTGCCCACCGGATGCCAGCCGTGCCAGCCTTTCGCCTATGGCCGAGGCGACCGCCCCGCCCACGCCGCGATCGATCTCGTCGAAAATGATGGTCGCCGCCCCGCCCTGCTCGGCCAGTGCGACCTTGAGCGCAAGGATGAAGCGCGACAGCTCGCCGCCGCTGGCAATCTTGGCGAGCGGCGCGAAATCGGCGCCGGGATTGGTGGCAATGAGGAATTCGACGCTGTCCATGCCGTGGGCACCCCAGCGATCCTCCTCAAGTTGGGTCACCGCCGTACGGAAACGCGCGGCATCGAGCTTGAGCGGAGCGAGTTCCGCCGCCACCGCCTCGTCCAGCTGCATTCCGGCGGAAACGCGCGTGGCATGGAGCGCCTCGGCACGCGCGACATAGGCCTGCCGCGCAGCCTCGGCGGCTTTCTCCTGTGCCTCAAGGTCGGCCTCGCCATGTTCGATCGCATCCAACTTTTCGCGGATGGCGCGCATGGTTTCGGGCAAATCGTCGACATCGCACTGATGCTTGCGGGCGAGCGCGCGCAGTTCGAACAGCCGCGTCTCGATCCGGTCGAGCTCTGCCGGATCGTGCTGCAAGGCCTCGGCGGCAGCCTGCAGTCTCTCTTCCGCTTCGCCCGCCTCGATCACGGCGCGGTCCAGCGCGGCCAGCGCCTCGGCAAGCAGGGGATGCTGGTCGGCAATCCGGTCGAGCCGCCGCGCCGACCCGCGCATCTGCGCGAGCGCCGAGTCCGAACCGTCCCACAACAGGCGCAATTCCTCGAGATCGCCCGAAAGCTTCTCGCCTTTCTGCATGTCGGCCCGGGCATTGGCGAGGCTCTCTTCCTCGCCCGCCTGCGGTTCGATCGCAGTCAGTTCGGCAAGATGCGCCAACAGCAGGTCCTGATCCGCTCTGGCCTGTTCGATCGCTCCGCGCGCCCGGCCAAGCTCGTCCTCCGCCTTGCGCCAGGCGGCATGGGCACTAGCAACGCCCTCCACATCCGATGAAGCATAGCGATCGAGCAGCGCGCGATGGCCGCGCGGATTGACCAGCCCGCGATCATCATGCTGGCCGTGCAGTTCGACCAGCGCAGGAGCCAGCTCGCGCAGCAGCGCCACGCCCACAGGCTGGTCGTTCACGAAAGCCTTGGAGCCGCCATCGCCTTTCAAATTGCGGCGGATGATCAGCGCTTCCCCCGGCTCGACCTCCACGCCTGCGTCGTCGAGCGCCTCGGCCAGGTCGAGCGGCAATTGCGCAAATTCGAAAACGGCACTCACGCTGGCCTTGTCTTCCCCGGCGCGCACCAGCGCGGAATCGGCACGATTACCCAGCACCAGGCCGAGCGCGTCCAGCAGGATGGACTTGCCCGCCCCCGTCTCACCGGTGAGGACGCCAAGCCCCTCCCCGAAAGTCAGGTCGAGTGCCTCGATCAGCACGATATTCCGGATCGATAGCGAGGTCAGCATGGCAGGCTTCCAGCAATACGGCTGGCCGGTTCAATCCGCAATCGCCTCGCACCTGCCTGTCGTGGATGATCTGGGATCGAACCTAAGAAATCTTAACCATTGCATGGCTCAATAGGGGCCGAGGGCAGCAAGAGGAATCCAGCACGGTCATGTCAGTCCTGACTATCAGAGCGCATAAACGCTATGCCGTGCGTCTGCCTGTCACCTTTCACAAGCAGGGCCGCAAGCCTGCAAACGGCCTGCTGATCGAGTTGTCGCAGCAGGGCGCAAGGATCAGCAATCTTGCCGGTCGCAGCTACCAGATGGGCGACGAGGTTACCGTCACCACATCATGCGGGAAGGAATTGCTTGGCGTTGTCCGCTGGTCGCATGACGGAATCGCCGGGATTCGCCTCACGCGCTCGCTCCACGCACCGGAAATGACCGAATTGCTGCAGGCCAACCGCAATGCCAGCTCCGCGCTCGGCGAAGCCTACGCCACCTGATTCGCAGTCGCTATCAGCCGCCCAGGCCGACTTCCGGACCGTATTCGTCGATCAGATCGTAGGCGCGCTCGTACCAGCGATTGCCGGGATAGTTGGCGCCGAGAACGGCCGCATAACGCTGCGCCTCGATCGGCAAGCCAAGCGCGAGGCTCGTTTCGGTCAGGCGGAACAGCGCTTCGGGCGCATGGCTGGTGGTCTCGTAATCCTCGATCACGTTCTGGAAGCGCAATTGCGCGGCCAGCCAGTTGCCACTGCGTTCGTAGAAGCGGCCGATTTCCATTTCCTTGCCCGCGAGGTGATCGTTCACAAGGTCGAGCTTGAGGCGGGCATCGTCCGCATAGGCACTGCGCGGATAGCGACGTACGACTTCGTTGAGTGCACGCTGTGCCTGGCGGGTGATCGCCTGGTCGCGTTCGACGTCGCTGATCTGCTCGTAATAGGAAATGCCGATCAGGTAATAGGCGTAAGGCGCATCACGATTGCCCGGATGGATGCTGAGGAAGCGGTTCGCCGACTGGATGGCGGCATTGTATTCCCCGCTGGCATAATAGGCGAAGGCACTCATCAGCTGTGCGCGGCGTGCCCAGGGCGAATAGGGATGCTGGCGCTCGACTTCATCGAACAATCCGGCGGCAAGGTAGAGATCGCCCCGGTCGAGACGCTCCTTGGCCGCCGTGTAAAGCGATTCCACGTCACGCGCGACATAGGCTGTCTCGCTCGGGCCACTGTTGCCGCCGCCAATGCCAAGCGTGGAACAACCGGAAAGCAGTGCGGCCGTTGCGGTCAGCACGCCGATGGAGGCAATCTTGCGGATCGAAGTCGTCATGGAATGAGCCTATAGCCAGCACAGGACTGAACGCCAAGTGAAGTGCGCATCCAGATAGATGGATAAGTGCGATCAAGGTCACGCTTTTGTCGCAAGCTTGCTGGACTCTGCGCGAATCCGCTTCATAGTCACGCCCCAGGGGTCGCGAAAATTCCTGGGGGACGTGATTTGAGCGAAGCAAGCGGCGCAAAGGGCCTTATCCTGACAGAGAGCCGCAATTTGCGGATGGCCTCCTTCTTCCTGTTCTATTTCGCACAAGGCGTTCCCAGCGGCATTACCGTCGTCGCCCTCCCGGCCTGGATGGCGGCGAATGGCGTGAGCGACGGGCAAGTCGGCAATCTCGTCGCCTGGGCCTATTTCGCATGGACCTACAAGTTCGTCGTCGCCGCCTTCATGGATCGTTTCACTTACCTGCCCATGGGAAAGAGACGTATCTGGTTGATCGGCGCGCAGGTCCTGATGACCGGCGGATTCCTGGGTGCTGCCGCGCTCGATCCCGGACCGACCGACTATGCCGTGCTGGTCATCGTCACCATGCTGGTGATGACTGGCGGGGCGACGCAGGATGTTGCGGTGGACGGGCTCGCGGTCGATGTCCTGCCCGAGAAGGAGCAAGGCACAGCCAGCGGCTTCATGTTTGGCGGCCAGGCTGTCGGCATCGCTGCATCAGGCGCGGCTGCCGGCTACGGCCTACAGACTTTCGGCGCGCAGACGACCTTCCTGCTGTTCATCCCGGTCCTGCTGATTCCGACGATATACGCCGTGATCATGCGGGAAAGGCGAGGCGAAAAGCTGCTGCCATGGACCGCGGGCAAGGCATCGGAAGACGCAGCAGACAATTTCGTACCCAAATATTTCGGTATGGACGGCCAGTTCATGATCACCATGCGCTCACTCCTGAAGGGTTCGAGCCTGTGGTTCATCCTCGCGCAAAGCCTTGGCCGTACCGCCGGCGGCATCATGACCCCGATGATACCCATTCTCGGCACCTCTTTCGTCATGATGAGCACGGCTGAATACACTTCGACGATCGGAACGATCGACCTCATCACGGCATTCACAGGCCTGGTCATCGGCAGCTGGCTGACCATCAAGCTTGGCGCACGATGGGCCACTTTCGCGGTGATGGCCGCATATGCCTTGCTCATGCTGTTCCTGATGCTCGGACAGGAATTCTGGGTGCAGCACCCTGTCTTCCTCGGCGCGCTGGTCTGCTGGTCGATGTTCACATTGCTGAGCAGCATCTGCTCCAATCCTCTGCGCATGCAGTTATCGGACAAGCGCGTCGGAGCGACGCAGTTCACCATCTATAACTCAATGGCCAATTTGCCGGTTGCGCTTGGCGCCGCAATGCTCGGCTGGCTTGGTGGCAGCGAAAACCTGCAGCTGACCCTGGGTGTGGCGGGCAGCCTGTGGGTGCTCTCGGCCATCGGCTATGCGCTCTTGCGTATGCCCAAGGCCGAGCAAGTCGAGGAAAGGGCCGATATCGACGAGGCGCTAGGAGGGGAAATCCCCGCCCGGGTAAACTAGCGAGCCACTATTCCCAGAAGGCCACGCTGCGGCATTCGATACTCTCCCGTATATTCGGATTGCTTGCCGAATTGTCGATGAAAGCCGAATGCGGACAGCGCCATGTCACCGAGTGGTCGCTATCGTAGAACTTGAACAGCAGGGCATCGTCGCGCTGCATATTCTTGAAATACCACCAGCGATGCTCCGGATTGTAAGAGAAGATCGTCGCGGCGAGCATGTTCTCCTCGCCCTCGACCGGTGCTGTCAGCGCATCTCCGGTTGGAAACTCGTCGACGATCAGCAGCGTGTTGTTCTTTTCCTGCCCGCCAAAGCTGGTGCGCCCATCGCATAGCGCCAGGGGGATATCCTGCGGCGGCGGCGAGAAAGTGCGCCAGAAGCTGCTGACCAGGAAACGCTTGAAACCCGGCCCGTCGGGAAAGGCCTGGCGATAGGTCATTTCGGCCATGCGCAGCGCCGTGGCTTCGTTTGTATCGACATGTGCCTCACCCGCAGTGGGCTGGATTCCGCCCGCATGCTTGTAATTACCCGACTTGTTGCGCGCATGTTCGGTCAGGTCGGCGCTGGTGCGCAACATCCAGCCACGCGCCACGCATTTGTCCGCACCGGTCAGCCGCAGGACCTCCCGTTCGACTTCGCGCTCATAGCCTGCTTCGACTTCGTCCTTGTCGTGGAAATCGGCAATCGCGCTTTCACTCTTGGCGATCATGAAGCCATGCGTGTCGAGCGCAAAATGGTCGCGAATGGGCATGCCGTCGCGGATCACCACCTCGTGATCGGAATAGGTGCCTGTGTTCAGTTCCTCACCCTGGCTGACATAACGGCGGGTGACGAAATCGCCTTCGTCGACATAACGCATGCTGGCGCGGACCTGGCGCGCTTCGTCTTCGATATTGGTGGCTGCAGCTGTCGCCATTGCAGTTCTCTCCCATCGGCCGCTCGCGCGACTCTAACAATCGTTATAATCTTGGCACGAGGTACTGGCGCTAAGCAAGCATGCGTCCTATTCCGGATCGCGGGAATAGAGAGGGAGGAAGAGTATGGGGCCTTTACCGCCAAGCGCAGACGACCGGCTGATCTGGGACATGTGGGAATCGCAATTCCGTCTGCCCGTGGCAACCGTGGCGGACGAGGTCGGCACGTTCCGCGCACTCGGCAATGCACCGATGACGACGGAGGAGCTGGCCGTGGAACTCAAGGTCGATGCACGTGCACTAAGCATCCACCTGGGTGCGCTGGCCTCGAGCGGGCTGGTCGACAAGCACGACGGCAGGTGGACCGCAACCCCGGCAGCGCGGACCTGGCTCCATCCCGATGCGGAAGGCTATTGGGGGGGCTTCCTGTTTCGTTACCGCGAAACCGTGCCCATGCATGCGCAGCTGCTCGAAACCCTGAAGACCGGCAAGCGCCCTGAGAACCAGGTTGCCGGAGGCCCGGAATGGGAACGCGGCACGATGAGCCAAGAAGTGGCGGAGCGGATCGCCAAGTTCATGCATGCCCATTCCATGGCTCCGGCGCGCGGTGCGGCTCAGCAATCGGTATTCGGGCAGATCTCCAGCCTCATGGATGTCGGATGCGGTTCGGGCGTTTACGGGATCGAGATCGCCAAGGCCAATCCGCGCCTCACCGTTACGCTGCTCGACCTCAAGGAAATGTGCACCGAGGCGCAGAAATATGTCGAAGACGCGGGAGTGACAGGACGGGTGCATACCGCCGGCGTCAACATGTTCGAGGAAGAATGGCCAACCGGGCATGACGCGCATTTCTTTGCCAATGTCTTCCATGACTGGTCGGAGGAAACCAACAAGCTGCTCGCGCGCAAGAGCTTCGAGGCCCTGCCCTCCGGCGGCAAGATCCTGCTCTCCGAAGTGCTTATGGACGATGACGGAACCGGCCCTTGGCAGGCCGCCGCATTCAGCCTGATGATGCTGTGGGGTACGCTCGGCAAGCAGTACTCGCTGCCCGAATTCCGCGAGATCCTCGAAAGCGCGGGCTTCACGGACGTCCAGGCCGTGCGCACGGGCGGCGGATATTACTCGCTGGTCAGCGCCACCAAGCCATAGGGCCTGATACGTAGCTCCGGATAAGGGCTGTCCTCAGCTCCCTTCCCTAGGAGCACCCCGGGTCGCGGGCCAAGAGCCGCGCAGCCAGGGAGACAGACATGCTCAAGCCCATTGCGCATCGCATCTCGCGCGACGAGCGCGGTATCGCCGCCACCGAATATGCGCTGATCGCATCGCTGATCGCGGTCGCCGCGGCCGGTGCCTTCGCCTCGCTCGGCAGCGAAGTCGGCTCGCATTATGACGGTATCGACGCGGCTGTGCGGGGCGCCGACGGACAGGGCTGACCTGCTGCGACTTCGCGAACGGGTGGGGATATCGCGCCTCGCTTGATGCAAGACAATGACCGCAACGCCTTCGCGTGGCCTCATCGCATCCTAGTCGTGATTTTGCCTGGAGGTAGCATGTCCCCCAATATCCCCGGCCCCTTCGCATCGCTTGCCGCCATTGCCGTGGCCTTGGCCTCAACCGGCGCAGCAGCGCAGGATATCGAACCGCGCCCGGTGCTTCGA
This sequence comes from uncultured Altererythrobacter sp., assembly GCA_913056125.1. Classification (GTDB taxonomy): domain Bacteria; phylum Pseudomonadota; class Alphaproteobacteria; order Sphingomonadales; family Sphingomonadaceae; genus Alteraurantiacibacter. The sequence goes on along the minus strand of CAJXNC010000002.1, from coordinate 71,004 downwards.
CCCGCGCTGCGTCCCAGCCTTCAGGTCGAGGAAGCGCAAATTCGGCCGGAGATACTGGCCACGGAGATCGTGCCGCCCGCCGATCTGGAAGCCTATGACGATCCCCAGTCCGTCACCCTCAGGACGGGTGCATCGAGCCAGGTCATGAGCTCCCTCCAAGTCGTACGCAGGTTCGATCTCGAAACCCTCCGCCGCAATCCGCAAATCCAGCTGGGCGAGGTTCGCACCGATATGCGGCCTGTGCTGCAGAACCCGCAATCCCCCGCGAACGTGGCCAGCCGCCTGCGCGATGCCCCCGGCGTGGCGCAGGACGTGCGCGATGCGATGGAAGTGATCGAGACCGACCGCGGCCTGCTGGTGCGCCAGTTCCTCTCCTACCGCATGGTGCCCGGCGCCTGTTCGGACCGCGTGAGGCGTATGGCGCTCACACGCGTCGGAGCCTCCTGCTTCACGCGCATGAGCGACGAGCAACGTGCCGCCGAACGCGCCGATCCGGCTAGCTCGCGCTTTGCCGGCGGCAGCCTGCAACGGCCCGATCGTACCCTGCCCGCAAGGCGGGAGGAACAGCAGAGGGAAATCGCCGACGACATCGCCAGTCTGCGCACGATGCTTGAAGACCCCGTCCAGCGCGCAGCGATCGAACGCGAAATCGGCGCCGATGCCGCCGCGCGTTATGCCCGCCTGACCGACGAACAGCTCGAGGCCGAGCTGGTCAATGCGGGCGAGATACAGATCGAGGAAGTGATGTTCCTCCCGACTCGGCAGCGGCCGCAACTCGCACTGGCAGGATTGGCGCAATTGCAGATGGCACAGCCGGGCCTGGCGACGCGGGCGCTGTTCGTGCCGCAACCGGTAGAGACCGTCACCGCGCAACATGACGTCTCTGATCGCGTATTCCTTGCGGGCTTCACGCTCGGACGCGAGAACGAGTGGCGCAAGCGCGTTTCGATCACGATCAGCTGGTGCGTCGTGGGCTGCAAGAAGACCTATTACATCGAGGCCAATGCCGGCTTCACATACGATTTCGGCCTGCGCTTGCCACTCGAAGTCGGCGGGACCTACAATTTCGACGATGGCCGTGCGACTTTCACTGCCGACTTCCATCCGATCAATGGATCGATCGCCGATTTCGAATCGACCGCCTTGCCCGCGGACCAGGTCCTCGAAGGGAAGGAACTGGTGGCACAGGTCGGCGCCCATGCCGGGTTTGCCTACAAGATACCGGCGATCGGCTCATCTTCGGTCGGGGCCAGCGTCTCGCACGATTTCACCGAAGGACTGCCTGCACCCTTCGCCAACGGCCAGTTCACCCCGCCTGCGGCCGGCCAGTCCACTCCGCCGGCAGAGCACGTTTTCCGCAACATCGACCTTCTCGGCGGACGCGCGAACTTCTGGTTCGCGGGGGCCACGGTGCACCCGTCGGTCAAGGTTTCCATGGTCTCCGACCGGCTGGAGCTGACGCTGACGGACAATCTGGCCGATCGCGATTACACCATCTCCCAGCCAGGCCAGCGCTTCGACCTCGAAGTCGATCCGATCGGGAATGCCAGCAGCTTCACTATCGGCGATCCGGTCTACAATATCGGTTTCGAACTGACGCCGGGCGTAACTGCCATCGCCTTTGTCGATGTCGCGCTGTGGCGCCACGAATGGCCGTGGGATGTGTGGTTCCCGCAAATGACCATTTCCCTGCCCCCGGATGGCAAGGATTTCACCTGCCATGCCCAGACTATCTGCGGGCGCACTTACAACTATTCGCCCGACGTACAGGAGGAAGAGGACGAGGACCCCACTCCGCCCGCGACCGAGCCCGAGCGGCTGATCTGGCAATGGCAACGCGATTTCCGCGCAGAATGGCTGCCGCGCTGCCCCGACCAGTCGGTCAAATTCTGCGAAGTGGCGATCAACTGGACGGCGCAGAAATACGGCTATCGCATGGAGGAAGCGATCCCGGCTGCCTACCACCAGGACGTGGTCAATCTCGACCTTCTCAACGCGCCGGAAGCCCGTTCGATCTTCGAATCCCTGCGCGCACAGGCAAATGCGGAGGCATTCGCCATCATCGAGGACAGCGAGGAAATCCCCTAGGCGCGCGGGTGTATCGGACGCGCCAACAGCCCTAATTTGCGGTTAACGCCATATCGCAAGTCCCTCGCAAACCCGCGCGGCGCAATCATCCCCCGCACACAGGGGGGAATCGTCATGACCAGTTTTCTTGCGCAGCTTCTCGATGACGAGAGCGGCGCCACCGCCATCGAATACGGGCTGATCGCCGCGCTGATCGCCGTCGCCATCATCGCCGCGCTGATTTCGGTCGGCAATGAGGTGGTGGCCCTGCTCGACTATGTCGCCGACATACTCAACGGCGCCAATAGCTAGGGCTTTCCTACTGCCATAACCGGGGGGCATGGCGGCAGGCTCCACTCCATCTCCGGAGCTTGCCGCCATGACCAGGAAAGCCGCCTCCACCCTTCCCGCCTTCACCCCCGTCCCGCGCAAGAAGGCGCGCTCGAACGGCTGGAGCGACACCGTCCAGCACGCCTTTATCGAGGCGCTGGCCGATACGGGCAGCGTCGAGGCCGCCTGCCGCCGCGTCAGTCGCAGTTCAAACGGCGCCTACCAGCTGCGCCGCCACCCGGAGGCGAAAAGCTTCCGCAAGGCGTGGGAGGCCGCGCTCGACCTCGGCATCCAGAAAATCGAGGATGTTGCGATGGACCGCGCGCTCAACGGCGTGGAGGTGCCCGTCTATGCCTATGGCAAGATCATCGGTACGCGCCGCGTCTATAATGACCGGCTGCTGATGTTCATGCTGAGGAACCGCGCACCCAAGCGCTTTGCGGCGGACGGCGCCAAGGGCCTCAGCGCGGTCGACCGGCAGATGCTCGCGCGGCTGAAGAAGGAATGGCGCCAGGAATGGGAGGCCGAGCGCGCCGCGCAGGATGTGCGCGAGGAGGATAGCGTGCTGGGCAGTCTCAACGCCAAGATCGACCAGATGCGACGGCGGGAGGAAGAGGCCCAGCGGATGATGCTGGAGGGACCGGCGGACGGTTCAGGCGACGCGGAGTTCGATCCTGCCAACCTCCCGCAACCCTCGGAGGAAATGAAGAAGCTGCTGCCCGGCTATCGTGAGGAGGTTGAGGAAGATGACGGACCGAGGGTCAGGACGGTGAAGGATGAGCGGTGGGATTGAGGATAGTTCGAATTTCGGGTGGAGGTTCGCCATTCAAGAAATGAACAAGCAATTGTGGTGATTCAAATGACCTATCCGATCTAGTTGGTAAGACGCGAGCGGATCAACTCTTCGATTGCTCTAGCTTTTATTTCCGCCTTTCCATTCCCATTGCGAACGTAAACAACTTCGGAGCCAGGCGCGCTGGGTGTTTGGCAAACTGTCAAAGATGAAGTCCGCTTACTCACAATGACCACGCAAACGTGATTCCCATCATCGGTCTGAATAATTTTGCGCTTGATATAGCCTATGATGCTGGTGAAGTCGTAGATGTATTTCTTCAGGCAGTTGGATAAGTGTAATTGCCACTGATCGAGGTCATTTTTGTTTCCAGGAATGAATGACAACTCGCAATCAATTCCTGGACTACTTCCATCGTCCGCCACACCAATAAGCAAGATACCACCATCACTGTTTAGGAAGCTGCAAATCGTCGATACGACCTCGAAAACAATCTCTTCGCCCACCCAGGCATCCTTAGGAACCTTCTCATTCCCGTAGACTTTTTTCTTGAGGTATAGACTTTCTTTATACTCTACTTCCTGGCTCTCATCTTCATCCAAAGCTCGCTTATAAGCAGCCTCGAATGTCTCATCTCTGACAGCCCGGCTCACGACTCGTGCCTGGTCCATTTCACCTTCATCGATTGGCGGAACGATACAGAGCCCCTCACCTTGCAATCGCTCATCGATTGCCGTGAGAGACTGGAGAAGGCTAAGTCCTTCGAATTCCTCATACGCTCTAAGCTCCGCGAGCGTGCATTCCGCGCCGTCCCTATATGCGCGAAACAAAAAATCAAGGAGCGGGCCAGGCATCAGAGCTTGGTTTGTTCGAGCAGGTGGTCGGCAATCAATCCGGCTCGATGAAGCCAGAACTTCTTTATTGAAGGCAAGCCTTGGCGCAGCAACTCAAAGCCTTCCTTATCTATGAAAACCTGGCCCAAAGCTTCCGCGACAGCACCTTCATATTGTACCCCTTTCGCGGCAAAGAATGTGGCTGGACTCTTCGAACTCCATTCCGAATTGAGTTCGCGCGAAAGAGGCATCAAGTTGGCTATCGAATTTGCAAAATTGGGTCCTTCACCATCCTGGCTTAAGAGTTCTTTGTACTCATTGGATGCGTTCTCGCGACACCAGCGCGTTGGATAGACGTGGTGGATTTCAGTTCGTGTATCCGTATCGCCAATCAGTTGATTTCCGCCAAAATCAACGGTGCTACGGGCCACCATCGGCAGCATCAGAGCTGACTGCAAAGCGCCACCAGGCCGCCCGTTGGTGAGGTAGTCGATCAGATCTTCACGCGATGGGATGTCTACCGGCCGTATCTCCTTTTGGAATTGGCCTTCCACTTGATCGAGCCATTCTACCTCAGTGTCATAAACCCCTTTTGTCGCGAGTAGAGCTTTCAAGGTGACAAGGTCCGTCCCCATTTGGCTGAGGAAGCCCTGATCGTATCGCGTCGAAAGTGCATTGCGCCAAAAGAATGCGCGGTAAATGCGATCCAGATCGCCGACCTGCCAACTACCGTGAGTGTGTTCAGGATCGAATTTCTTATGCCACCTCAGGCCTACATAAATGCCCGAAGAAATCGGGTAGGGGCATTGCTGATAGCCAAATGGGCCGTCCCCTACGACTTTTTGGAAAGCACCGATATAACTAGCAAATTCGTCTGTGTGATTGGTGACATTTATCCAATGTTGAGTGGGAGTTGCGAGCAAATCTGAGGACTTTACGGTCGTAATACTTCTTGTTTTGCTCGCCCCCGCTACTCGCCTCGCGTCTGGTTTCGTCGGCAAGTCCGTGAGGGCAACGAAGCACGCTGTGGCTAACTGGGCGACCAATTCTGGCCGTTTCTTCGGAACCGACCAGCCAACCGCTCCGTCTTCTTCCGCCAATGTATCCATCCATTCGCGAAGGTGGAGTTGGTCGTCTGTATCACGCAGGAGCCAAGAGTTGATCAAATCAACAGTAGATACCTTCATTCCCGTGAGATTAAGGGTTTCGAATATCTCGCAAATCTGACCCAAGTCATACCGTTGCGGGACTGTGCAGGCCCCCAATTTTGTTTCACTAATGCCTTCAAAAGCTTTTTGAAGGATTTCATCTCGGCGTTCGAGTTCTTCCGCCTCGGGATACTCTCCTTCTGGGTAAACTTTCTCATCACGCAATAGCTGTATGTAACCGTACCATTGCTTCAGTATCGACTGGTCCTTCTCAAAACTGGCCAGTGGAAAATAGCCCTTCGATATACAAGCGTTTAAATTTGTAAGACCCTCCTTTTCTATCGCCGACTTCTTCTTAAAGATCACCCTCTCCAGCGGGTCTTTAAGAGATGCATTTAGGAAGTACTTGCCTGCATACTTGTTGAGGCCGAAGGTCGGTGCGAAGCCCGCGAAGGCCATTGCCAACGCAGTACTTCTTTGCCGCCCATCAAGGATTGCCTTCACAGTCGATGGATTTGAGTCTTCGTGACCAAATTCTCGCGTTACCTTTGCCTTTGCCTTGGTATCCCAATCATCAATGGAGAGGGGCTCAAGTTCTATGTGGGATTCGGTTGGCTGCTCCCATAAGGTGACCATCCCGATTGGATATCCATCAATGACGGATGTCGCCAAGCCAGCCACCGCAGAAGTGTCCCACACGAACTCTCTCTGGAAGCGCGGGATTTGCCACTTCCTCTCGCGCAGATTGTCTAGAACCTCGCTGATCGAGAGTTCAGAAATTCGGATACCGCTAGACATAGAATTATCCCCTCGTTCTCGTAAGAACGAACATATTTCCTTTAACTACGCAACCCTACAGTCAATGCAGAGTAATATATCTCTTCGTCTGTTAGGTGCTTGGTAATTGGGGCAAAACGCTTTGCGTATGGTGCCTTCTATTACGCAACGAAGAGTCAACCCTACCGCCACGCGCCGTTCCGCGTTTGCTGGGCAAACGCTCCATGCGCCGCGTGACGTCGAAGGGCTCGGACGGGCTGAGGCCCGTCGGCCCCCGGCCGTGATTACGGCCTCTCGCTTCTAGCTTGTCGATTGCGCGGCAATCGCCTGCGCTAGGCGCGGGGCCTCATCATTCCTCACCCATCCTCAGCGCAGCGATAAAAGCCTCCTGCGGGATGGACACATTGCCATATTCCCGCATACGCGCCTTGCCCTTCTTCTGCTTCTCGAGCAGCTTTTTCTTGCGGGTGATGTCGCCGCCATAACATTTGGCGGTGACGTCCTTGCGCAGGGCGGCGATGGTCTCGCGGGCGATGATCTTGCCGCCGATCGCGGCCTGGATCGGGATCTTGAACAGGTGCCGCGGGATCAGGTCCTTGAGCCGCTCGCACATGCCGCGCCCGCGCTCCTCCGCCACGCTGCGGTGGACGATCAGGCTGAGCGCGTCGACGGGTTCGGCATTCACCAGGATGTTCATCTTGACGAGGTCGCCCTCGCGCAGGCCGATCTGCTCGTAATCGAAGCTGGCATAGCCGCGGCTGATCGATTTGAGGCGGTCGTAGAAATCGAACACCACTTCGTTCAGGGGCAGCTCGTAGGTCACCTGCGCGCGGCCGCCGACATAGGTGAGGTCGGTCTGGATGCCGCGCCGGTCCTGGCACAGCTTGAGGATCGCGCCGAGATATTCGTCAGGTGTGTAGATCACCGCCTTGATCCACGGCTCCTCGATCATCTCGATGCGGTTGACGTCGGGCCAGTCGGCCGGATTGTGGATGTCGATCACTGCGGCATTCTCGGTCTTGGTGTGCGCGAGGTGCACGCGGTAAACCACTGACGGCGCAGTGGTAATCAGGTCCAGATCATATTCGCGGCTGAGCCGTTCCTGGATGATTTCGAGGTGCAGCAGGCCGAGGAAGCCGCAGCGGAAACCGAAGCCGAGCGCGGCGCTGGTTTCCATCTCGTAGCTGAAGCTGGCATCGTTGAGGCGCAGCTTGCCGATGCTTTCGCGCAGCTTCTCGAAATCCGCCGCATCGACCGGGAACAGGCCGCAAAACACCACTGGCTGGACTTCCTTATAGCCCTTGAGCGGCGTGGGCGCGCCGTTCTTCACCGTGGTGATGGTGTCGCCGACGCGGGCCTGCTCGACCTCCTTGATCTGCGCGGTGATGAAGCCGATTTCGCCCGGGCCGATCTCGGGCAGGTCCATCCGCTTGGGGCCGTAGCAGCCGACGCGGTCCACCAGGTGGGTGGTGCCGCCCTGCATGAACTTGACCTCGAGGCCCTTTTTGAGCCAGCCATCGATGACGCGCACGAGGATGACCACGCCGAGATAGGGATCGTACCAGCTGTCGACCAGCATGGCCTTGAGCGGGGCGTCGCGATCGCCCTTGGGCGGCGGGATCTTGGCGACCACGGCTTCGAGCACGTCCTCGATCCCGATGCCCGACTTGGCGCTGGTGAGCACGGCTTCGCTGGCGTCGAGGCCGATGACCTCCTCGATCTCTTCCTTGACGCGTTCGGGCTCGGCGGCGGGCAGGTCGATCTTGTTGATGACGGGGACGATCTCGTGGTCGTGCTCGATCGACTGGTAGACATTGGCGAGCGTCTGCGCCTCCACGCCTTGCGCGGCGTCCACCACGAGGAGCGCGCCTTCGCATGCGGCAAGGCTGCGGGAGACCTCATAGGCGAAGTCGACATGGCCGGGCGTATCCATGAGGTTTAGCTCATAGGTCTCGCCATTCTTGGCGGTGTAGTTGAGGCGGACGGTCTGGGCCTTGATGGTGATGCCGCGCTCGCGCTCGATATCCATGTTATCAAGCACTTGCTCGGACATCTCGCGGTCGGTCAGGCCGCCGGTGAACTGGATCAGCCGGTCGGCAAGCGTCGACTTGCCGTGGTCGATATGCGCAATGATGCTGAAATTTCTGATATTCGCGAGTTCGGTCATCGCGCGCCTTTAGCGATGTCCGCGCCCCCTGTCAGCAGCGATCGAATTGCCGCCTAGTTCTCGCGCTTTGTCCCCAGTGCTACTTCTACCTGCAGGAAGCGCGGCTTGGTACTGGGCACATGGGTCGCAGGCGTGCTGTCGCCAGCATCAAGCGAGGCCAGCGGCATGCCCGCCTGCGCCAGCGCATAGGGCGAAACACGGTGCCGCGTACAGAGGCCGTTGGCCCCGTCGCTGACGAGCTGCTCCTCGAATTCGACGCCCTGCATCGCCTCCTCGGTCCGGCGAACGGTAGCCACGGCCAGCTGCCCCCCGCCCAGATCGAGCACGAGGTCCGTCCCCACCGGGACGCCGACAATCCCCTCGATCAGCGCACCCGTGCGCGAGATGTTGCGCAGCACCGCGTCATAGCGGTGGTCTTCATGGATCACACCGATGCGCTTGAACACTTTCCTTCGCTCGGCACGATGGCGCAGGGGCCCGATCGGTTCGTAGATGAAATCGCCGCTGCCCAGCTTCTCCATAACCATGTCCTGCGGCACGGGCATGGAAAAAATGAAGCCCTGAATCTGCGTTGCCCCGCGCTCGATGACCAGCTTGAGTTCGTCGAGCGTCTCCAGGCCTTCTGCCGTGGTTTCCATGTCGAGCGCGCCTGCCAGGCTGACGATCGCTGTGATGATGGCAGCGTTGGAATTGCCTTCTTCGGCACAGTCGCGCACGAAGCTCTGGTCGATCTTGATCTTGTCAAAGGGCGCACGGCGCAAATAGGCAAGCGAGGAATATCCGGTCCCGAAATCGTCAAGCGCGAGGTGGACACCCATCTTGCCCAGCTTGTCGAAGGTCTTGTCCACCTGCTTGGCTTCGCCGAGGAATACACCCTCGGTGATTTCGAGCTCCAGTCGTCCCGGCCGCAGTTTCGTCTCCTCCAGCGCCTCGGATACAGCCGAAAGCAGCGTGCCATTAAGGAAGTGCTTGGCGGAAATATTCACCGCCACCCGCAGGTCGCCCGGCCACTGCGCCGCATCGCGGCAGGCGCACCGAAGTACCCATTCGCCCAACCGGTTGATGAGATTGGTCTCCTCCGCAACCTGCATGAAGACCTGCGGACTGATCGGGCCAAGAACTGGATGGTCCCAGCGCATCAAGGCCTCGAAGGCTACGACCTTGTTGTCCTTGCTGCGGACGATGGGCTGGTAGTGCAACTCCAGCCCGTCATTGGCCAGCGCGTCGCGCAATTCCTCGCCCAATTCGCGCTGTCGCCTTGCCGCACTGGCAAGGTCATCGACATAGAAGCGGAACTGGCCGCGCCCGCCGCCCTTCGCCGCGTAGAGTGCAAGGTCCGCGCTCTTGACCAGTTCTTCCGGCTCCACCCCGTCATAGGGAGCGATGGCAATGCCGACCGAGGCCCCGATGACTGCCCGGTCATCACCGAGGGAATACGGCTGCGAGACCATCTGGATGATCTTTGCGCTCAGTTCACCGAGGTCTCCGCGATCGTCCATGTCGGGGATGATGATCTGGAATTCGTCGCCACCCAAGCGGCCAATCTCTGCGGGAGAAACGACGATACGCTGCAGCCGCTGCGAGACTTGCCGCAACAGCTCGTCGCCAGCTGGATGGCCAAGCGTGTCATTTACCTGCTTGAACTTGTCGAGGTCCATCATCAGCAGCGCGCAGGAGCGCTTTGACTGCTTGAAAGTGGCGAGGATCGAATCCAGCCGCTTGGTCATGCGGTGGCGATTGGCGAGCCCGGTCAACTCATCATACTGAGCGAGACGGCTTTCATCCAGTTGCCGTGCAAATTGGCGCGAAATATCCTTGGCGCTGCCACGGAAACCGAGAAAGTGTTCATTTTCGTCGAAATGTGGACGTCCATTGATCGACCACCACATGCCGTTCTCGACATCTTTCAGCCTGACTGTGACATCCTGGAACTTGGTGCGCGAGCCGAGGAAGAACTTCAACGGACGCTCCCCGCCCTCCTCGCCCTTCTCATCGGCGGTCTCGATCAAGGAATTAAGCAACTCGCCGACCACTTTGCGATCCCCGCCGAACTTGGCTGCTGCAGAAGTGGAAAGATAGGTCAGCCGCCCATCGCTGTCGGTTGCCCAGAACCAGCCGATCTCATTGTCCTCGAACACTTCGAGCATGGCCAGGCGTTCACGGTCGGAAAGCGGGTTCACGCTGATCGGCTTGCCGGAATTGTCATGCGCAGGCGCAAGCGGGGCGGACTTTCCACCCACCTTACGCAACATTTCGCGCATATCCATCGATCATGACTCCCAGCAGCCCTGTCGGAGGATGCGACAACCCTCCAATCAATCGCTTGGTAAAGGATCACGGTTACCAAAGAGCTAACCGCACCGGACTCACAGAAGCGATCAGCTAGCCTTTCGCAGGCTCTTTTTTACCACGGGTTCGGGTGCTGCGCCCTGGACGGCGACGATGCGGCCACCCTGATCGCGCTGGAGCGGATTGGCAAACTCAACGCCCATACGGTCCTCCTCGCACCAGCGCGTGGTGCAAGTGACATTGAAGCCATCGCTGATGCGAACCTTGAAGTGGGTATCGACCGGCACATTCCAAAGGCCCTCGATCATTGCACCTGTCGTCGAAATGTTGCGGATGGTCCCATTATAGAGATTGCCGCCGTGTTCGAGGACGACGCGGCGAAGCATGGTCTGGCGCGGCGCACGAGCAGAGCGTGGTCCGCGTGCCACGGCGGCAAGGCCGGTCTTGAGCCTTTCCTTGGCTGCCGAAGCCTCCAGCGGGCGCTCGTAGATGAAGCCCTGCACATGGCTGCAGCCATGCATGCGAATGAGATCCAGCTCGTCCAGCGTCTCGACGCCTTCTGCCGTGGTCTCCATCCCCAACGCCTGCGCCAGGCTGGTGATGGACGCGATAATGGCGCCATTGCGACTACCAGCCTCGGTCGCACCGCGCACGAAGCCCTGGTCGATCTTGATCTTGTCGAACGGTGCTTTCTTCAGATAGCCGAGCGAGGAATAGCCTGTCCCGAAATCGTCGAGCGCCAAGCGCACGCCGATATTCTTGAGCGCGGCGAACATGGCATCGGTGCCCTCGTCATCGGACAGGAACACGCTTTCTGTAATCTCCAGTTCGAGCCGCTCGGGATCGATGCCCGCTTGTGCGATGGCATTGGTCACGACTGCCGGCAATCTCGGGTCGGAGAATTGCAGTGGCGAAACATTCACCGCCACGCGCACTTCGGGGGGCATTTCAGCGAGATCGTGGCAGGCAGTGCGAAGCGCCCATTCGCCCAATTGCGCGATCATGCCGGTATCTTCGGCGATGTGGATGAAGCGCGAAGGCGGGATCCACCCCTTCACCGGGTGCTGCCAGCGCAGCAGCGCCTCGAATCCGGTGATCTTCTCGGTCGCGGTCGAAACGACCGGCTGGTAAAACAACTGCAGATCGCCCTTGGCGATGGCATCGCGCAAATCTTCTTCAAGCTGCGCGCGCGCTTCTGCATCGGCATGCAAATCGTCGGCATAGAAGTGGAAGCGGCCACGCCCGCCATCCTTGGCGGCATAGAGTGCAAGGTCGGCATTGCGGATCAATTCATCGCTGTTCTCGCCGTCATCGGGGGCAACAGCGATACCGATCGAGGCGCCGATGATGACGCGCTGGCCTTCGATCGCATAGGGCTGCGATAGCGAATGGATGATTTCGCGACCTAACTCGGCAAGCGTCTGCCGCTCGCGCATGCCATGAATGATGACCTTGAATTCGTCGCCACCAAGACGCCCGACCTTGCCGAGATTGCCGACCGAGCGCTCGAGCCGCTGGGAAACCTGCTTGAGCAAGGCATCGCCCGCTGGGTGGCCCATCGTATCGTTGACCTGCTTGAAACGGTCGAGATCGAGCAGGAAGATCGCGCAGTTGCGATTCAGTTCCTGCTGCGAGCGAAGGATCTTTTCCAGCGCCTGGGTGATCTGGAAGCGGTTGGCGAGGCCCGTCAGGGAATCGTAATTGGCGAGGCGCGAGGCCTCTTCCTGGCTACGGCGTTTCTCGGTCAGGTCCGTGCCGGAGCCGCGGAAGCCGACGAAGTTGTTGAAGCTGTCATAGATCGGCCTACCGCTGATCGACCACCAGCGTTCTTCCATGCGGGTCGCGGCCCGCACCGCCAGTTCCTTGAAAGCCGAGCGCGTGGAAAGGTGGAACATCAGCGTGCGCTCGTTTTCCTCATCAGTATCGACAAGGTCGAAAAGCTGGACCAGCGGCTGCCCGATCAGCTTGTCCGCATCGCGGCCCAATGCCCGGGCAACTGGCGACGAAACGTAAGTCAGCAGCGAACGGCGGTCCGTTTCCCAGAACCAGCCCTGCCCCGTCCCCTCGTAATCGGTGAGAATGTCACGCGCACGCATCTGCGCGCGCTCTTGCGCCGCGCGGAACTGCATTTCGCGCTTCTGTTCAGCAATCTGTTCACGGCTGACCAGGAAGGCCAGCACCGTCGTCACGCCGAGGCCGGCAATGCCCGGAAGCGAACCGCTGGCAATGACCGCCGCCGACCAAATGGCAAGCTGCGCGGCAAAGATCATGCCCGGCTGGCGCCGCAGATAGACCGAGGCGATCGCGCCGATGCAAAGCAGGACGGAGGCCAGCACATCGCTCGGCAGGCCGTCGCGTATGACCCAGCTGGTCATGCCGAGACCGAACAGGAAAAGAGGACCAACGACGACCAGCAAGGTACCGAAGAGGCGCGCCAGACCTGCCCTCCTGCCCAAGATGCGGTGCGCCTCGCCAACCAGCGTCACGCACGCAATCGCCGCCGCTATGCAGATCGTGCCAACTGCACCGGGCAATGTCCCCGAGATGCCGTAGGCAATCGCTGTGCCGAGAAGCATGGCAAGGATCAGGTAGGGCCAGCTGCGCGGGAACCAGTGGTCCTGCTCATTTGATGGCGAAGGCGCGGAAAAGGCACGATCCGCGCTTGGAATACGGCGTGCCTTGCTCCGACGATCGGTGCTTCCGGAAGCTTCTTCCTGGGCCGGGCTTGGTTCCGGCGCTGCCTCTGGCAGAGCCAGCATTTCCTGTGACGCGGGCGCGAGCTTGGATGCACCCTCGCGCACAGGAGATTGCCGCTTCTCATTATTGGCCCCAAGCATGGACCATTAATGGCCCGAACTGCTTTGAAAAAGAGTTAACTGGAGGGGATGAATTACCTGCGGATTTCTCCGGTATTTCGCGAGACTGGCGGGCTTGAGCGCGAGACGAACAAGGTTACTATCTCGCCATTGCGGGAGATGGGGGCAGGAATGGCCAGAAGGCACATCGCCATTATCGGTTCGGGACCAGCCGGTTACTACACTGCCGAGGCTGCACAAAAACAGTTCGGCGACGATGTGCGCGTCGATATTTTCGATTGTATGCCAGTACCTTACGGGCTCATCCGTTTTGGCGTCGCACCCGACCACCAATCGATCAAGGGGGTTTCGCGCCGCTACGAAAAAACCGCGCTGACAGAAAATGTCCGCTTCGTCGGCAATGTCACGATTGGCAAGGATGTCTCCATCGAAGAGCTTCGCGGGCTCTATGACGCTGTCGTTCTTGCCACCGGGGCGCCGAAGGATCGCGAATTGGGGATAAGTGGCGAGGAGCTCGCCAACGTTTATGGCAGCGCCTGTTTTGTCGGGTGGTACAACGGCCACCCGCAATTCGCCGATCTCGATCCGGACCTGTCGGGCCGGACCGCTGTCGTCATCGGCATGGGCAATGTCGCGCTCGATGTCGCGCGCATCCTTTCCAAGACACCGGCAGAGTTCGAAGGCAGCGACATCGTCGCCCATGCGCTCGACATGCTGCGAGAATCCAGGGTCGAGCGGATCATCCTGCTCGGGCGGCGCGGACCGCACCAGATCATGATGACACCCAAGGAACTGGGGGAGCTCGGCAAGCTGGAACGTGCAGCGCCGCATGTCGCGCGCGGCGACTTGCCCGACGAGGAGGACGATGCGATTCTCGAGCCGGGCCTGCGCAAGAGCGTGACCCTCCTGCGTCAGTTCGCTGCCATCCCCGAAGACATTCGCGCGGAGAAGCCGATCGCGGTGGAGTTCGCCTTCTTCGCCCAGCCCGTTGCGCTGCATGGCGACGGCAAGGTCGAGGCCATCGAGATCGAACAGACCGAGCTGGTCCGCGGCCGCGCAGTGGGCACCGGTCGCCGGGCAAAACTGCCCTGCGATCTTGTCGTGTCCTGCATCGGCTATCGCACCTCGCCCATCCCCGGCGTGCCCTTCGACGAACGCGCCGGCCGCTTCGCCAATGACGAGGGGCGTATCCTGCCCGGCCTTTATTGCGTCGGCTGGGCACGGCGCGGCCCCTCTGGAACGATCGGCACCAACCGGCCGGACGGAAGTGTGGTCATCGAACAGGTCGCGGAAGACATTGCCAGCGGCGTGCTCGGCCCATCGGGCAAGAAGGGCCGCGAAGGCTTCGACGAGCTGGCGGCCGATCGCCAACTCGACATCGTCACCTTCCGCGACTGGAAGAAGATCGAGGAGGCGGAGGAACGCGCTGCGCGCGAAGGCGCCCCACGTGAGAAATTCGTCGATATCGAAAAGATGATCCGCGCCAGCCAGGAAGGCGACTGAAACGCTACCCGCCCGGACCTACAGCCCCTGCTGCTCCATCTTTGCGCCCAGCGCGGAAAGGAACTGGCCCCAGGAGATCATCCGGTTGCCGAAGGCTTCCATGTGCCCGGCACAGATCTCGCTATAGGCAGGCAGTTGAGAGGCGACCTCGATCAGTGCCTGCTCATCCTCAAGATCGCCGATCCCCGTGCCCGTCGCGCCTTCGTAGTGGCCGACGAAGTAATTGACCGCGAACAGCATCGCCTGCTGCGTCTGTGGATCTTCAACCTGCGAGCTCATGACCGAAGCCCAGACCGCACATTGCTTGGCCTCGAGTGGTTCGATGAGGGCACTTGCCTGGGCAGAACTCGCCACCGGGGCGGCCGCAAGTGCAAGCGTTACGGCAAAAGCGGAGGCAAGTTTCTTCATCAGACCCTCATCGGCATGAGTACGTAGAGCGCGGGACTCTTTTCATCCTTGCGGATGAGCGTGGGCGCACCGGCATCGGCAAGGTGGAGTTCCACCGTGTCGCTGTCGATCTGGCTGAGGATGTCCTTGAGGTAATTGGCATTGAAGCCGATTTCCATCTCGTCCGAGCCATATTGCGCGGGCACTTCCTCGGCCGCATTACCATTGTCCGGGCTGGTCACAGAGAGGGTGACCTTGTCGCCTTCGAGTCCCATCTTGACCGCGCGGGTCTTCTCCGTGGCGATGGTCGCCACGCGGTCGACACCGGCAAAAAGGCTCTTCGGATCAACCTTAAGCAGCTTGTCATTGCCCGTAGGAATGACGCGGCTGTAGTCCGGGAAGGTTCCGTCAATCAGCTTGCTGGTCAGGACGACACCGCCCTCCCCGCCAAGCGTGAAGCGGATCTTCGACGGCGAGAGGTCGACCTGCACGCTGGCACCTTCAGCCTCCTCGAGCAGCTTGCGCAGTTCGGCGACAGCCTTGCGAGGCACGATCACGTCGGGCATGCCTTCTGCACCGGCCGGACGATCGATGGTGAAGCGCGCTAGGCGATGGCCATCGGTGGCGGCAGCCTTGAGTACCGGCTTGTCGTCATCCGCGACGTGCAGGAAAATGCCGTTGAGGTAATAGCGCGTTTCCTCGGTCGAGATGGCAAAGCGCGTGCGATCGATCAGCTCGGCCAGCACATCGGCCGGAATTTCGAAACTGGTCGGCAAATCGCCTTCGACGATCACCGGGAAATCGTCGCGTGGTAGCGTGGGCAACTGGAAGCGCGAGCGCCCGGCCTTCACCACCATGCGGTTATCGGCAGTCTCGAGGCTGACCTGCGTGCCGTCGGGCAGCTTGCGGGCAATGTCGAACAACAGGTGCGCCGAAACGGTAATCGATCCGGCATCCTCGACAGATACGGCATCAAGGCTTTCGACAACCTGCAGGTCGAGATCGGTAGCCATAATCTTGACCAGCCCGTCTCCCGATGCCTCGATCAGCACGTTGGATAGGATCGGGATGGTATTGCGCCGCTCCACCACGGACTGGACGTGAGACAGACAACGCAACAAGTTCGCGCGTTCGATGGTGGCCTTCATCGCACTCTAACCCCTTCTCGCGCTGCTACTGACCAGAAATGGCCGGATTCGCATAGCTGCGCCGGAAATGTTGCTTACAGTCTTAGCTTGGGTGCCATGAGGGGCAAGGACTGATCCCGCGAGAAGAGGATTCCTTGGGGATAAAGGCCTAAATCAGGGAAATGGTGCGCAGACAGCGGCTTCGCTTCCCAGAACAAGCCCATCCGGACCATGCGACAAAATGCGACTGGTTCGCAGCGGGCTTCCAGTGTTACCTTGCATGCACAGACAGCATCAGGAGGGAGAACTGATGGGACATTTGGATCGTCGCGATTT
Source organism: uncultured Altererythrobacter sp. (assembly GCA_913056125.1). GTDB lineage: Bacteria > Pseudomonadota > Alphaproteobacteria > Sphingomonadales > Sphingomonadaceae > Alteraurantiacibacter. The sequence goes on along the minus strand of CAJXNC010000002.1, from coordinate 54,431 downwards.
CCTGGCCGGCATTGCCGCAACGCCTCTGGTGGCGGCAGCCGCGCAATCGCTGCTCGCAGGCCCGGCGCTGGCGCAGGTACCAAGCTACAATACGCGCTCCTTGCTGCCCGCAGGCCAGGTTCCGCTGGTCGGCATCGGCACGGCCCGGAACTACCAGGACCCGCAGACAGAGGAGGATTACGCCCCCCTGCGTGCCACAATTGCCCGCTTTGCCGAGCTGGGCGGCAAGGTCATCGACACCGCACCATCCTATGGCCGCGCCGAAGAGGTACTCGGCCGCCTGATCGCCGAACTCGGCGTGCGCGACCAGCTCTACCTTGCCACCAAGATCGGCGTGAACACCCCTGAGGAAGGGCGCGCGCAGCTCGAACAGGCCTTCAGACGCTTGCAGACCGATTTCATCGACTTGATCGCGGTTCACAATCTTCGCGACGTGGACAACCAACTCGCCATGTTGCGCGAGGCGCAGCAGGGCGGACGGATCGGCGCGGTCGGCATCACCACCTCCTTCGAGGGGCAGTATGAGGATTTTGAAGCGGTCATGCGCCGCGAGGCACTCGACTGCATCCAGGTCGACTATGCGATGGACAATCGCAGCGCCGCCGAGCGCATCCTGCCACTGGCACAGGAAAAGGGCATGGCGGTAATGGTCAATTTGCCTTTCGGCCGCGGACGCCTTTTCTCGGCCACGCGCGACATGCCTCTGCCCGATTGGGCGGTGGAAATCGGCGCGCAGACATGGGCGCAGGTCTTCCTGAAATACATCATCTCGCATCCGTCCCAGCCAATCGCGATCCCGGGAACGGACAAGGTCGAATATGTGGACGACAATCTCGGCGCGTCCATCGGCCCGCTGCCCGATGCGGCACTGCGGCTGAGAATGGAACGGTTCATTGACGAGCTCTGACGGGCTTATTGCCCGTCTGGGCATTGCCCGCCTGATCGTCGCCGAACCCGAAGAGGTGCCTGCCGTGGCGCAGGGCTTCCTGCTGTTCTTCTTCCTGTTCGCCAGCTATTTCATGCTGCGCCCGGTGCGAGAGACTTTCGCCATCGCCGGCGGGGTCGACAATATACAATGGCTTTGGACTGGCACCTTCGTGGCGACGCTTTTCGTTGTCCCCCTCTATGGCTGGGTCGCTTCCAAATTCCCGCGCCGCCAGCTCCTGCCGATCCTCTATCTCATCTGCGCGCTAGTGATGAGTGGCTTTGCCGCCAGCCTGTGGCTCGATCCGGCCAATGTCTGGATCGCGCGGGCTTTCTACATCTGGCTATCGGTGATGAACCTTTTCGTTATCTCGATTGCCTGGAGCCTGATGGCCGATCTGTTCGAACGCGAGCGAGGGCACCGCCTGTTCGGGCAGATTGCGGCAGGCGCAAGCCTCGGCGGATTGACCGGACCGCTGCTGTCGGGCCTCCTCGTCTCCGTGGTCGGGGAGCCGGGATTGTTGCTCATCTCAACCGGCCTGCTTCTGCTGACCTTGTTCTTCGTGAAGCAGCTTTTCGGCTGGCGCGACACAATGGGGCCGCGCACCGACGTGCCGCCCAAGGAGAGGATTGCGGGTTCGCCCTGGGCCGGCATCTTGCTGATCCTGCGCTCGCCGTACCTGCTGGCAATATCCTGCTTCGTGCTGCTGCTGACTTCGGTCACCACCATTCTCTATTTCGAGCAGGCGCGGATCGTCGAAATGGTCTTCCCCGACCGCACGGCGCAGACGCAGGTCTTTGCCGCGATCGACGTGGCGGTTCAGTCTCTGACCATCCTCATCCAGCTCTTCTTCACCGGCCGCCTCGCAAAGAAGCTGGGCGTGACCGTGCTGCTGGTGGCGGTGCCGGTCACCATGATGCTCGGCTTTGGCCTGCTGGCGCTGGCGACGACCTTCCCCGTGCTCGTCTTCGTGATGATCGTGCGCCGCGTGGGTGAATATGCGCTGGTCCGACCGGGCCGCGAAATGGTGTTCACCAATGTCGATGCGGAAACCAAGTACAAGGCCAAGAACGCCATCGACACACTAGTCTATCGCGGCGGCGACCTGATCTCGTCCTGGGCCTATACCGGCATCGTGGCTGTGGCCTCGGTGGCTGCGGCGCTGGTGACAGGCGTGGTGGTGGCCGGGGTCTGGGCCGTGCTCGGCTTCTTCATCGGCAGGCAGCATGACGCTTCTCCCGCAGAGAAGCAGCCCGGTTAGCGAAACACCCGCGTGACAGCGCCGCGATCTTCGACCGCAAGGCTGTATCGCGCCAGCGCCGCAGCGATCTTCTCGCCGCCTGCAACGGAGGGTTCGATCGGATTGGCGTAGTCGGCTGCCTCGTTACAGACCAGCCGGAGATCGACGAGATCGAGCCCTGCCTCGTGGACGTGCCGCGTTATCGCATCGTTGAATATGGAAATCGCCGTAGCGACCAACGATCCCATATTGGCATCATAGATCGTGCAGACTGCCACGGGCAGCTCGAGACTGGCCGCCAATTCTACCATCTGGCGATGGGCTGGCGCGAATTCCGACCTTGCCTGTTCCAGCATGGCCACTGCCGATGCAACATTGCCTGCCTGCTGCTCCAGCAGCGCTGCATAATGGAGGATATCATTGCCACCGGCAGATATGACCACATGGGTCGCGTCCACAGGAATGTCTGCGATCTGCCCGTGCACATGTTCGCACAGGCTGCCATCGACCGCGCCCAGCGAGACTTGTCCGTCATCGCCTAGTGCTACCCGCAATTGCGCGGCAACGTCCGGCCAGCCCGGGACGTAGGCGCCATTATCGAAGATCGAATCTCCCAGGAGGACGATATGCCGTCCCATCGTATATTCCTTGTTCTTGGCTGGTCAGCTCGACCCGATCAGTTCAACCCAATCAGCTCAACATCGCCATGCCGCCATTTACATGCAGCGTCTGGCCGGTGATGTAGCTGGCTTCCTTGCTGGCAAGGAAGGCCACGGCCGAACCGATATCCTCGCCCTCGCCCATGCGGCCCATCGGGATCTTGCTATTGATCGCGGCCTTCTGGTCGTCGGTCAGCACATCGGTCATCGGCGTGCGAATAAAGCCGGGCGCAACGCAATTGGCGGTGATGCCGCGGCTGGCGACTTCCTGCGCGAAGCTCTTGGTCATGCCGGTAATCCCGGCCTTGGCGGCGCAATAGTTCATCTGCCCCGGATTGCCGGTGGCGCCGACCACGCTGGTGATGGCGATGACGCGGCCGAAACGCGCCTTCATCATCGGGCGGATCGAAGCGCGCATCAGGCGGAAGGTGGATTCGAGATTGATGGCGATGACCTGCTGCCACTCCTCGTCTTTCATGCGCATGCCAAGGTTGTCGCGCGTGATCCCGGCATTGGTGACGAGGATATCGATCCCGCCCAGCGTATCGACTGCGGCCGGCACCAGTTCCTCGACCTGCGTGGTGTCGGACAGGTCGCAGGTAATCTCGACATGCGGGCCGGCATCATGCTCGTAATTTTCGTTCAGCTCCTCGCGAAAGGCGCGCAGCTTGGCGCCATTGCTGCCCGAAAGGGCAAGGCGTGCCCCCTGCGCCGCCAAAGCGCGCGAGATGGCGGAGCCGATGCCGCCTGCGGCGCCGGTCACCAGCGCATTCATTCCGGTCAAATCGAACATCGTCTTTTCCTCTCGCTCAAATCTCTTTCGCCAGCGCTTCGATATCGTCCATCGTCACCACGCTGGTCTGCGTGGAATCGGGCAGGATCTTGCGCACCATCGGGCCCACGACCTTGCCGCCCAGTTCGACGAAATGGCTCATCCCCGCATCGCCCATGGCGGCAACGCTTTCGCGCCAGCGCACACGGCCGGTCACCTGTTTGACCAGCAGGTCCTGCTCGACCGAGGGATCACTGGTCAGGCCAGCAGTGAAGTTGGAATAGACCGGCAGCAGCATGGGCTGCGGCGGGGTCTTGGCCAGCGCCTCTGCCATGGCATCGGCGGCAGGCTGCATCAGCGAACAGTGGAAGGGCGCGGAAACGGGCAGAGGAACGGCGCGCTTGCAGCCATATTCCTTAGCCAGTTCCACCGCGCGGTCGATCGCGGACTTGTGGCCCGAAAGCACGACCTGGCCCGGATCGTTGTCATTGGCGACTTCGCACACCTCGCCCTGCGCGGCAGCTTCGGCCAGCGCAGTTGCTTTTTCGAGGTCCGCGCCAAGCAATGCGCACATGCCGCCAACGCCCACCGGAACGGCGGCCTGCATGGCCTGTCCGCGCAGCTTCAGAAGCCGCGCCGTATCGGTGAGCGAGAAGGCCCCGACAGCGGCTAGCGCAGAATATTCGCCGAGCGAGTGGCCCGCGACCGCCTCACCCTTTTCAGACAGCTTCACGCCGAATTCGCCTTCCAGCACGCGGGCGATGGCGAGTGAATGGGCCATGATCGCCGGCTGCGCGTTCTCGGTCAGCGTCAGCGTCTCTTCGGGACCCTCGCGCATGATGGCGAACAGGTCCTGTCCCAGCGCATCGTTCACTTCCTCGAACACCTCGCGCGCGGCCGCGCTGGCAGCGGCCAGCTCTGCGCCCATGCCCACTTTCTGGCTGCCCTGGCCGGGAAAGATGAATGCGATCATGCGTAAACTCCTGTTTCGGAGCGCCGGACTATGAGCGCGGGGACTTTCGGGCAAGCCCGAATGGGACAATCCTGTTGGCAGCGTCATGCCCGATATCGGCCCGGCCGAGATAGGGGATGGAGGTCTTTTCGCACCAATAGCGGGCGATTTCCTCTGCGCTCGCGCCGAATGGACGGTCGTTTTCCGGAACTTCGCTGACCCGCCCGAGCCGCAATCCGGCGACGCCGGGCAACATCTGCGTGACATGGCCAAACAGCCGGTCGACCGCGTAGAGATGCTCTGCCACTTCCTCCACCAGCACGACATGGCCGGCCGGATCGGGCATGTGGGGCGTGCCCACCAGCATGGCGAGCGTCATCAGGTTGAAAGCCATTGTTGGTTTGCCCTCGAGGCCCGGCTCCACCCCGTCATCGCTGCCGGCAAAGAAATCGAGCACGCGGCGCACCGCATCCTTCCCGCCTTCGCGGCGAATATCGCCCGCCAGAGGGCCATGCACCGGCCTGCCAATCCCTTCCCGATAGAGCGCACCAAGCAGCGTGCCGCAATCCGAATAACCGAGGAAGGCCTTGTTCCGCGCCGCATCGCCCAGCCCGGCAATGGCATCGCCGACAATGCGGTTGGAGCCATATCCGCCCATGGCGAACCAGACAGCGTCGACCTCGGGATCATTGGCGCAATCGAGGAAAGCAGCCAGCCGCGTGGTATCGTCACCCGCGAAGTGGCCAGCTTGTGCAAAGCATTGTTCGTGGAAGACTAGCTCCATGCCGGGATATTCGCGCGCCGCCAGCGCCAGCACGGCATCGGCCCGCTCGCGCAGCATGGGTTTTCCCGGGCAGCAAAGGGCAATCCGGTGGATCATCTCCCTTTCCCTATCATCCGCTTCACAAAGCGCCACTCCCCGCATAATCAGGTGTTGATGAAAAACGCCCCTTCCGCCGAATTCGCGCTCAAATCCTATCTCTTCTGCGGCATTGGCGGCTCCGGCATGCTGCCGCTCGCCATGATCCTCAAGGGCATGGGCGCCACGGTCGCCGGATCGGATCGCAGCTTCGACCAGGGCCGCACGCTGGAAAAGCGCGACTGGCTGGCTGCGCACGGCTTCGCGCTGTTCCCGCAGGATGGCAGCGGTATAACGTCAGGCGATCAGGTGCTGGTCGCCAGCGCCGCGATTGAGGACACGGTGCCCGAAGTTGCCAAGGCCCTGGAACTGGGCTGCGAGCGCATGACCCGCGCCGAATTGCTCTCCGCCATGTTCAACGCTGCGCCGCACAGCTTTGCGGTGGGCGGGACCAGCGGCAAGAGTACGGTCACCGGCATGCTCGGCTGGATCGTCGACGAATACGGCCAGGACCCCACGATCATGAACGGGGCGGTGATGAAGAACTTCGTCTCCGCGGAAAATCCCTTTGCCAGCGCGCGCGTCGGCAATGGCAACCGCTTCGTCAGCGAGGTGGATGAGAGCGACGGCTCGATCGCGCTCTACGATCCCGAAGTGGCCGTGCTGCTCAATGTCAGCCTCGATCACAAGACGATCGAGGAACTACGCGTGCTGTTCGGCAATTACGTCGCCAGCGCGGAAGTGGCCGCGGTGAATTTCGACAATCTCGAAGCCCGCGAACTGGCGAGGCGCGCCAAGCGGGTGATCTCCTTCGGTATCGAGCATTCCGATGCCATGATCGGGGTCGAACCGGGCACGATAGAAGAAACCGCGAAAGGTATTTCCGCGCTGATCGTCGACCGGCGCGACGATACGAGCCATACATTGGCCCTCCCCATGCCGGGCATGCACAACCTCTCCAATGCGCTTGCTGCCATTGCCGGCGCGGTTGCCGGGGGAATTCCGGTGCATGATGCGGCCATGGCACTGCGCAGCTTCAAGGGGCTGGCCCGGCGTTTCGATATTGTCGGCACCTCGGAAGCCGGGATCACCGTGATCGACGATTTCGGCCACAATCCGGAAAAGTGTCGCGCCACGCTCAAGACGCTGAAGAGCCAGCCGGGCCGCGTGATCGCGTTCTTCCAGCCGCATGGCTACGGCCCCTTGCGCCAGATGGGCCACGAGCTGGCGCGGACCTTTGCCGCAGAGATGGCCGATGATGACCTGACCATCATGTGCGACCCGGTCTATTTCGGCGGCACGGTCGACCGCAGCGAGGGGACCGAGAGGATCATCGCCATGATCCGAGAGTTCGGCGGTAATGCCGAGCATGTGTCCGAGCGGGCGGCCTGCGCCGACCGGATTGTCGAACTTGCCAGACCGGGCGACCGCGTGGTGGTGATGGGTGCGCGCGACGACACGCTGAGCCAGTTCGCGAAAGACCTGCTGGCGCGGTTGTGACGCCGATCGGCAAGGCCCGTATTGTGAACTGGCTGCTGATCGGCAGCTTCGCTTTCCTGATTCTCACCATCTTTGCGATTCGGGATGATGTGCGTTGGATCGTGCCCAAAACCGAAGGGCAGGGCTTCCTTCTGATCCTCCTCGCACTCCTGCCATACGGCCTTTGTTCTTTCGTCGCGCATCGCTGGCCGCGCTGTCCACATTGCAACGAGCCTACCCACACTCCCGCTAGCGGGGACGCGCCGGGATTCCTCGCATTCCTGTCGCGGCCGCGCATTCCGCATCGCGAATGCGGCTATTGTGGGCGCGACCTCACCGCGTCCCGTGTTCCGCAATAGCGCGCTCCACCGAGCCTTAAATCGCGTTAACGACACTCATTGGTCCCACTTTCAAACACGCCCCCTAGCGCTGCAAGAAAAGGGGACCGTGTGATGGTGAAGAATTACCGCCCGGGGGGCATCGGGATGATCCCTGCGGAGAAGGGAACCTATCTCGTCCATGCCTATTTCGACGACAGCCAGATCGAACTGGTCAAATCGAATATACTGGGCTGGCAGGTCGGCAGCGAGCGTATCCTGACACCTTTGGTGGTCGATCCGTCCGCCATAACGAGGGAAGACTGGTTCGTGATCCATCCCGATGGGCGGGTCGAATGCAGCGACGGACGCTGCTGGGAAACCGTCGACGACTGGACGATGGAAGAGCGCCGCCTGCTGCGCGATAGTACGCGGCCCGAGCCCCTGCCCGATCCCAAACCGGCTCCCGTTCCCGAGGCAGTACAGGCCGAAAAGGCACAGCAGGACACCGAAGCCTCCTGACGTCAGCCTGCTGGGGTTTTCACCTCGTCGGCGTGGCCGAACCGCAGCACCTTGTGCAACAGGAAGACGATCAGCGCGCCCAGTACGATACCGAACAAAGCGGCTGACACGGCACTGCTGACCCATCCTAGGACACCGCCAAGTCCGCCCGTGGCCTGTTCGACGGCGTGCTGGATATCGTGGGCGATATGCGCCGGCGCGGCCAGGCCGAGTTCTTCCAACCCGTGCAGCACGATCCCGCCGCCGACCCAGAGCATGGCAGCCGTGCCGACAACCGAGAGCACGGTCAGCAGGCGCGGCATGGCATGCAGCAGCATCCGGCCCATCTTGCGCGCCGTTTTGGATGGCTTCTTCGCGAGGTGAAGGCCGACATCGTCCATCTTCACGATTAGGCCGACTGCACCATAAACCACCAAGGTCACGGCGATGCCGACAATCGCCAGCACGCCGCCGCGCGTCACCAGATCCTCTGCAGCGACTTCGCTCAGCGTGATCGCCATGATCTCCGCCGAGAGGATCAGGTCGGTGCGGATCGCGCCCTGCACCCGCTCCTTCTCGAAGGTCTCCGGATCCTCGATCACATCGTCCAGCGTCTTGCCGTGATGCGCGCCGCCGAGCTTCTCGATCACCTTTTCGGCGCCTTCATAGCAGAGGAAAAGGCCGCCCAGCATCAAGATGGGGATGATCGCCTGCGGCAAGAACTCGCTGAGCAGCAATGCACCGGGCAGCAGGATCAGCAGCTTGTTGATCAGGCTGCCGCGTGTGATCTTCCAGATGATCGGCAATTCGCGATCGGGCGTGAAACCTGTGACATAGCTCGGCGTTACCGCGGCATCGTCGATGATCACGCCTGCCGTCTTGGAGCCTGCGCGGCCCGCCGCCATGCCGATGTCGTCCGCCATCATGGCAAGATCGTCGACAGAAGCGGACGCAGCACGTGCGATTACCGCGACATCGTCGAGCAGCGCAACAATTCCGCTTGGCAAGGCCAGTCCTTCCCGATTTCCCTTTTGATCCGCTCCAATCTTTATAGGGCTGAAACTGTAAAGGCCATGCCTGCATTGCGCCTTGCATTACCGGGCGATTTCGCTAAGAGCGCCCCTTCCCCGGGATCGGACCTGTCCGGCAGGGGAAATCAAGAAAGCCGGAGGGGCCCCGCGATCCGCGCGGACAAGCCAGCGATCGGCATGGAATGAAAGGAAGCGCAAGATGGCTCTCTACGAGCATATCTTTCTCGCGCGTCAGGACCTGAGCCAGGCTCAGGTCGATGCGCTTGCTGCCGGTGCCACGGAAATCGTGGAAGCCAATGGCGGCAAGGTCGTGAAGACCGAAACCTGGGGCCTGAAGAGCCTCGCTTACAAGATCGACCGGAACCGCAAGGCCCACTTCGTGATGTTGAACATCGACGGACCGGGTTCGCTGGTGGCCGAGCTCGAACGCCAGAACCGTATCAATGAAGACGTCATCCGCTGGCTGACCATCTCTGTCGAAGAGCATGAAGAAGGTCCCTCGGTGATGATGCGCAAGAACGACCGCGAGCGTAAGCGCCGTGGCGACCGTGAGGAGCGCAACTGATGGCCCGCCCGTTTTTCCGCCGCCGCAAGTCCTGCCCGTTCGCCGGCAAGGACGCCCCCACAATCGATTACAAGGACGTGCGCCTGCTTCAGGGCTTCATGTCCGAGCGTGGCAAGATCGTGCCCAGCCGCATCACCGCCGTTTCTGCCAAGAAGCAGCGTGAACTGGCCAAGGCGATCAAGCGCGCCCGCCACCTGGGCCTGCTGCCCTACATCGTGAAGTAAGGGGAGAAAGACCATGGATATCATTCTCCTCGAACGCGTCGAGAATCTCGGTAGCATCGGCGATGTCGTTTCCGTCAAGGACGGCTATGCCCGCAACTTCCTGCTGCCGCAGAAAAAGGCCCTGCGCGCCAACGAAGCCAACAAGAAGGTCTTCGAAGCCAATCGCGAGCGCCTCGAGCAGGAAAATGCCGAGAAGCGTACCGCTGCCGAGGCGCAGGGCTCGAGCGTTGCTGGCACCGAGATCGTGCTGATCCGCGCCGCTTCGAACACCGGCCAGCTTTATGGCTCGGTCAACGTCCGCGACGTCGCCGGTTCGCTGGTCGAAAAGGGCCATGACATCGACAAGAAGCAGGTCATCATGGGCGCACCGATCAAGACGATCGGCATGTTCGACGTGACCATCGCCCTGCACCCCGAGGTGCATGTGACGGTGAAGGCCAATGTTGCCCGTTCGGACGACGAAGCAGAGCTGCAGAGCCAGGGCGTCGACGTCATCGCGCAGATGAACGAAGAAGAGCGTGCCGAAGGCGAAGGCTTCACCGAAGCGCTCGACCCGGATCGCGAGCTTGGCGAACTTCCCCCGGCAGAAGATGCCGAAGAGGAAGCAGCTGCCGAGGAAGCTCCGGCCGCAGAAGAAGCCAGTGAAGAGGAACAGGGCTAAACCCTGTCCGCTCAATTCGCTGACGAAGAGGGGCGCCATCCTGCGGGATCGGCGCCCTTTTTCGTATTTCCAAGAAGAACAGACTGGCAAAAGCGAAGTAGATACCCAGCACAAGCAGGCCGGGCCTTCGCCACAGTATTTGCCAGCGATCGCCTCAGGCCCGAGGGTCAGTCGATCACTGCGAGGCCATCTCCTCCGGGACCTGCAGGCAACCTGCGCAAGATTTCGCCACTGGCAAAATCGATCTCCGCGATGACATCATCGGCCGTCTCTGCCGCATAGAGGCGTGAACCATCCTCCGAGAAGACCAGCGTCACCTGCACGGCATCACTGCTTCCCGAAACCGGGATGGTGCGGACTACCTCGTCAGAGAGCGTATCGATCACACTGATATCGCCGCTGCCGAAATTGGAGGTGGCGACATAGGTGCCGTCCGGATTTGCGGCGATACGGATGGGCACTTCGCCGACCGGGATCTCCGCTTCGATCTCTAGCGTAGCGGCATTGAGACGATAGATCACATTGTCCGAATTGGAGCCGACCCACAGCGTGTTGCCGTCGGGCGAGAGTGCCAGCGCCTCGGTCTGATCGCCGACCGTCTGCCGGGCGGCTTCCCTGCCCGTTACGAGATCGTATTTGACCACCACGCCGGTCGGGATGATCGTGCCCCAGGCGAAAGTGTGTTCGGCATTGACGGCGACCATATGTGGCCCCGTTCCGCCGCCGCCGATCTCGGTCAGTTCATGTTCTTCCCCGAGCGGATCGTCGATCACATAGAGCGAACCGCGCCCTTCGGCCCCGGCAACGATCCGGCCGTCGATGAGCCAGGCGGCACTGTGCACGCGCGCGCCCTCCCCCAGCTCGATACGCTCTACTCGAGCCAGGTCCTGCGTTGCATAGAGTTCGACGGAGCGGCCCGAGTAACAGGCAACCACGATCTGCGCGTGATCGGGCGAAACCGCCAGTTCATGCGGATTGCTGCACGTGTCCACGCGCGCCGTTTCCTCACCACTGGCAAGGTCGATGCGGGAGAGGGAATCACCCCTCTTATTGGCAACGAACAATGTCCCGGTCACATCTTCCGACGCGGTGGCCAGCATACCCTGGTCCTCTAGCGCAGAACATCCGCCGAGGGCTGCCAGCGCGACCCCGCAGCCCAATAAGATCCTCATTCTCGCCTCCCTGGCCGAGGAAACGCCCCACTTCCTGTATGAGTAAGACTACATAACCAAGTCGGCCAAGCGCGCTTCGACCAAATACGTGTCAGTCCGACAAGAAGCCCACCAGGGCCTGTCCCAGATCGGGCTTGGTGACACTTCCCATATGGTCGCCGGGGATGGCACGATAACGCCCGTCCGGCAGTGCCATGGCAAGGTCCCTGGCAGAGCCGTTGTCATTGTCCTTCAAGCCGCAGATCGCTGCGGTGCGCATGGTGATGGCCTCTAGTGCGCCGGGTTCCACGTCGCCTACAGATTGCAGCAAGAGCCGTGCGGCCACCCGATCCACCTTCATCTGCTTCATGAACTGGACCGAGTAGTAGGCCGGATCGCCGGGGCGCACCGTCTCGAAACGGTCGATCGCATCAATGAAGAAGTCCGCCCGCCGCACCCAGCCGGAAAGACCTGTCAGACCCATCCCGCACAGCGCCAGTCGCCGTGGTTCGAGACCGGCGATTACAGAGCTTGCCGCCGTGCGCGCACCGAGCGAGAAGCCGACCAGGTCGTAATCCTCGAGCTGCAAGGCATCGACCAGCGCCAGCACGTCACGCACCAACACGTCGCGCGGATAGGCGGCAGGGTCCTGCGGCTTGCCGCTTTCGCCATGGGCACGCAGGTCCGGCATGATCGCCTCGAAACCGGCATCGGCTAAGGCCTGCGCGTGGCCGAAATTGATCCAGTTCATCCAGGCGCTGGAAAACAGGCCGTGCAGCAGCAGGACCGGTCGACCGCTTCCCTCACGATGCACGGCGATAGGTGTGCCGTCGAAGCTTTCTATTATCTGCGGATCGCTCACATCTTCACTTCCGGCCTGGCCCATTTGAAAGATCGCCCAAGCATGGCGCGCGCATCTTCCTCGACCGGCTTGCCATGGGCCATGACGATCCTCTCAACCGGCCATTCCAGCATGCGCCCGACCTGTTCGCGCACCAGCTTCATTTTGGGGCGGAAAGTCATGCGCAAATCATAGGGCGCGCCACCATCTGCCCCTGCCAGGCGTATCAACCAGCGCAGCAGCGGGTTGTGAACGCGTTTGGGCTCGAAATTCTCGATCAGATCGGTGAGGATCAGGACATTACCACCCTGGACGAAGAATACTGCCTCGCTGACCATGGTCCCCGGTACCAGCAGGAAATCCACCTCATCCTGCCAGTCGAACCCGGCATCCAGTTCCAGCCTGTGATCGATGCGGAATGGACGCTTGGCCGTTTCGGCAAGGTCGGGCACGGCATAGGTCGTCGCTTGCGGGTAGCGCTCGATCCAGTCGGCCATGTACCAGTAATGGATCGAATTGGGTGCGATGAGGTGCTGCACCTCGCCAAGCGAATCCACCGCTTCGAACAGCCCCTCATCGGGAGCGATGGGCGAGTGTATCCAAAGGCCGCCACCGGTCAGCCGGACAATCGTCATGCGCGTTGGGAATGGCAGTTTGATCGGGCCGTAGGTCATGCGGATTTCCGGCCCATCGACGATCCACACGCCTTCCGCGAACCGCTTGGGTTCATTTAGCGGCGCGTAGGGATCAAATGCAGTCACGTGCCCCACCCTAACGGAAGAAGCAGTTCACGCCGGCCCAGAGACTGAACACGGCAGAATCGTCCAAGGCACCGTCGAACAATCCGCCGATGCTCATGCCATCGACATCTCCGATCACGAATTCGGGACCGAGCGTGCTGTCCCCGATCAGTACGACGCCTTCGGTCGCAAGCATTTCTTCGCGGGTCTGGTCGGGGACATAGGGATCGGTGGCGAACCAGCCGACGAACCTGTCGTCCTGGAAGTTGAGCGTGACACCGCGATACTCGGTCATCGCCATGGGGCCTGCAGGACATTCGTCATTCTCTCGGCGCTCCACGACACTGCCCAGCACCACGGCGAGCGTTGCCTCGGCCGCTGCCCGCTTGCTGCCAAAGGGCACTTCCAGCGCCGCATCGCCATCCTGCGGCGGCACGGTGATCCCGCTTGCCTGAAGGTCGATCTCGTCCTTGGCGCCGAGCGTCGAATCCGCCTCGGCTGGTGCTTCGGGCTCTGCCGCAGGCTCCTGCGCATTGCAGGCACCGAGGAGGAGAACCATCGCTACAGTGCCTGCCAAACGCATATTTCCTACCCTTATCCCTTCTTCAGGTGACGTCGTCCGAGCAGCTCGGCGATCTGCACCGCGTTCAATGCGGCACCCTTGCGAAGGTTATCGGAGACGCACCACAGCACAAGGCCGTTATCGACCGTCGGGTCCTCGCGCACGCGCGAAACGAAGGTGGCATAATCGCCCGCACATTCGACGGGGGTGACGTATCCACCGTCCTCGCGCTTGTCGACGAGCATGATGCCCGGCGCTTCGCGCAGCAATTCCTGCGCCTGCTCTGCCGAAATCTCGTTCTCGAACTCCAGGCTGATCGATTCGGAATGGCCGACAAATACCGGCACGCGCACACAAGTGGCCTGCACCTTGACCTTCGGGTCGAGGATCTTCTTGGTCTCGACGACCATCTTCCACTCTTCCTTGGTGAAGCCGTCATCCATGAACACGTCGATATGCGGGATCACGTTGAAGGCGATCTGCTTGGTGAAGGTCTTGGGCTCGACCGTATCGCCGACAAAGATCGCGCGGCTCTGCTCGAACAGCTCGTCCATGCCCGATTTGCCCGCGCCGGAAACCGACTGGTAGGTCGAGACGACCACGCGCTTGATCGTCGCGGCATCGTGCAGCGGCTTGAGCGTCACCACCATCTGCGCGGTAGAGCAGTTCGGGTTGGCGATGATGTTCTTCTTCGTATAGCCGTCGATCGCGTCAGGGTTCACTTCGGGCACGACTAGCGGCACGTCCGGGTCCATGCGGTAAAGCGAGCTGTTGTCGATCACCACGCAACCGGCCGCCGCCGCCTTGGGAGCATATTCCTTCGTCGGGCCGCTGCCACAGGCGAACAGGGCAATATCCCAGCCGGTGAAATCGAAATGCTCGATATTCTTGCACTTGAGCATCTTGCCGGTGTCGCCCAGCTCGATCTCCGTGCCATGGCTGCGAGGAGAGGCGACCGCGGCCACCTCGTCCATCGGGAATTCGCGCTCGGCGAGAATGGCGAGCATCTCGCGCCCGACATTCCCCGTCGCTCCGACCACTGCTACCCGGTAACCCATTATTCGATACTCCTGCTTGTTGCGGGCTCAGATAAAGCCCGCGAGATGAGCCGCAAGAACTAATGCGGCCGATAATGCTCCAACCATGCCCAGAATGGCCTGCCAGCGCCCCTCTTCCGCCACGCGCCAGCTCAGCCAGTTGACCAGCGCAAAGACGCCGAGAAAGACGAAACTGGCTGCCTGGACGAGGTTTTGCAGCCCGCCGATCACGGCGAGCAGCGCAGCGATTGCGCCGATGATAAGGACACCGGCCCAGGGCACGCCTTCCTTGTCCTCCCTGGAAAACAGGCGCGGAAGGTCACCGTGGCGCGAGACTTCGCTGGACAGGCGCGCTGTCGAAAACAGCGTGGCATTGATCGCCGATGCGGTGGACAGCGCCGCAGCGATGGTCACGCCGACAAAGCCTGTCTCGCCCAGTGCCTGCCGCCCGGCCTCGGCCAGTGCGATTTCCTTGTCCGCGACGATCTGGGAGGCACCCACCAGCATGGCGCAGCCAATGGCCACAGCAATGTAGACACAGGCCGTGCAGATGATCGCTAGCGACACAGCGCTTCTCAGCACGTGATCGGGATTGGCCATGTCGTCATAATCGTAGGCGAGCAGCTGGAAGCCCTCATAGGCCATGAAGACCGAGGCTGCGCCGATCAGCGCGCCTGTGAAACCGGGCGTCGATTGGTCGAGAGAAAGCATGTCCGGCTGCCAGCGGGCTATGCCGATCACCGCCAAAACACCGAGAACGGCCAGCTTGCCCCAGACGGCAAAGATCTCGACCCCGGCTGCCTCACCCACGCCCATCAGGTTTACCCCGGCGAGCGTGAGGATGGCGAGCGCTGCCGCTGCAGGCGCGAACCAGTGCGGCCCGCCCAGTGCATAGGCGAGATAGGCGCCGAACGTGTAGGCATAGACCGATACGGTAAGCGTGTATCCGAGAATCAGCACCCATGCGACAGGCGCGGCCATGCCGGCATGACCGGTCTCGCGCAGGAATGTGTAAGCCCCGCCCTCACGGCCAAAATGTGTAGTCAGGCGGGCATAGGAATAGCCGGTCGCCAGCGCGATAACCCCGCCGATCAGGAAGCTCAGCCAGGCCCAGGATCCAGCCAGCGAAATCACCACGCCAAGCGTGGCGAAGATGCCGCCGCCGATCATCCCGCCAACTGCCATGGCAAATGCGGCATTGAAGCCCAGTTTTCCCTTCGCCATTTGCCTTATTCCTGTCTTGCGGAAATGCGGTCCGAAGACCGAAAAGAATGTCGCGATAATTTCGTTAACGCTGCGTTTACCTAGCCGTTTCCAGAGCCATTAAAGCTTTTACGGCAAAGTCTTTTTACAGGCCGAAACGGGCATCCCTGGTCCCGCAGCCTGCCTTGGATCGATACTCGAGACATGAAAAAGGGGCGGCTCCGCCAGCGCGGAACCGCCCCTTTGAATTTGTCCCAAGGGATTGGGCGATTACTGGCTGACGTTTTCGCGTCGTTCGGCAATACGAGCGCGTTTGCCGGTGCGGCCGCGCAGGTAGTACAGCTTGGCCCGCCGCACGACGCCGCGGCGGACCACGGTAATCGAATCGATGTTCGGGCTGTAAAGCGGGAAGACGCGTTCCACGCCTTCGCCGAAGCTGATCTTGCGAACGGTGAAGTTGGAACCCATTCCGCGGTTGGAACGGGCGATAACGACGCCTTCGAAATTCTGGACACGGGTACGCGTACCTTCGACGACGCGCACACCCACGCGCACGGTGTCACCGGCGCGGAATTCGGGGATATCCTTCCCCTCGCTGAGTGCTCCGATGGCTTCTGCCTCGAGCTCCTGAATCAGACCCATGGTCTTGCTTCCTCAATCATCGCGCTGCGCATCAGAGGCAGGTCGGTCCCGAGCACCACTATGGCGCTCCCAAAGGTCCGGCCTGCGTGACCGTGTATCGTCTTCCGACTTTTGCTTTCGCCAAGCCGAAATCTTCGCATGATCCCCCGATCGCAGCACTTCAGGGATCGTGCGCCCTTCCCATTCAGCAGGTCGGGTATATTGCGGATACTCGAGAAGCCCCGTTTCGAAGCTTTCCTCGATACCGCTTGAAGGCGCGCCCATTACTCCGGGAAGCAGGCGAATGCAAGCATCCAATATGGCAAGCGCGGCAGGCTCTCCGCCCGAGAGGACGATATCGGCGAGTGAGACCTCCTCGACCGGCCTGCCTTCGAAGATTCGCTCGTCGAAACCCTCGAAACGGCCGCACAATATCGTCACTCCCGGACCCGCCGCCAGCTCGCGAATCCGCTCCTGCGAAATCGGACGCCCACGCGGAGTCATGGCGAGCACCGGACAGGCGGGCTGCTTGTCCAGAGCATGGTCGATGGCAGCGGCGAGCACGTCTGCTTTGAGCACCATACCTGCACCGCCGCCAGCCGGTGTGTCGTCCACCGTGCGGTGCTTGTCCTTGGCGAAATCGCGGATCTGCACCGTCTCGAGCGACCAGGCGCCTTCTTCCAGCGCCCTGCCCGCCAGCGATACGCCGAGCGGCCCGGGAAACATTTCCGGATAGAGCGTCAAGAGGGTTGCGGCGAAAGTCATGCCGCCGCCCTAGGACGCGCGGGGCCTCAGGGCAATGTCAGCCGCCGCAACCCCCGCAGCCGCCTCCACCGCAACCGCTGCCGCCATCGCTGCCGCAGCCGCTCCCGCCATCGCCCGAAGAGGCGCGCATGCGGTGGAAATCGCCAAAGGAGGATGTCGCGATCACGCCGGTGCCGAACAGCGCCACCGCCATGCCCGTTTCCGCGCCGGTCGGCGCCTGGCGCAGGCGCGCAGCGCGCGAGCGCGCATCCTTCCATGCCCGCTGCCCTTCCCTGGTCTGACGGTCTGTCGTCACCCAGCGGACCAGCGCCGAGACGGCGGTTATGATGAGGAAGACGACGAGGAAGCCGACCGGGCGGTCACGTTCGAGCCCGATATCGAGCTTGGTGTAGCCGAATGCGATTAGCAGCAAATAGGGAATGGCGGCGAAGAGCCCGATCTTGAGCGCCTCGCCCTTCTCCATCAGCACGCCGCGATTGACCAGCTTCGTGTCGATCTCCTCCGCCCGGTGGTTGGCGATCTTGCGCACTTGCGACCA
This sequence comes from uncultured Altererythrobacter sp., assembly GCA_913056125.1. Taxonomy (GTDB): domain Bacteria; phylum Pseudomonadota; class Alphaproteobacteria; order Sphingomonadales; family Sphingomonadaceae; genus Alteraurantiacibacter. The sequence goes on along the minus strand of CAJXNC010000002.1, from coordinate 36,788 downwards.
GCGCAAGGGCGTTTCGAGCGCAAGGATGGCATTTTCGCTGGCATTCTGGCCGCTCGCGCCAGTCGCACGGTAAAGCTTCTTGCTCTTGTCGATCTGCAAGGCGCCGCGCGCCAGCATGCGCGCAACCAGCGTTTCGGCCAGCCTGTCCTTGTTGCCGGCGAGCACGGCGAGGTCTTCCTCGTCATCGAGGACGGCGAAATTGCCATCCGGACGCAGCCAGTTGGCAATCGCGAAACCGGCAATCATCGCGCCGAAATAGAGCACGGCATAAAGCGCGAGGAAGGCGCCGCCATACCAGTCGAACGGATTAAGTCCGGTCATGTTATCCTCCCAAGGACAAATCCCAGCACCAGCAATGCTGCAATGACTGCCAGCATTAGCACAATACCCCGCTTTTCCTTGAAGAAGATGACATCCTCGGGGTTAACGCGGAAGGCGCGCGGATGTTTGCCGAAACGCAAGCTCGCAGGCGACCAGATATCGGCAGGCGGAAGCTCGCAAAATGCCTCCTCATAGCTTTTCAGCGTCTGCGCATATTGCTCGAAATAGCGCGCCTTTTCGGTCTGCCCGCCCGCCGTGGGACCATGATGGAGCGGTGCGCCGAGTATCTCGGGACAAAAGCGGTCCCAATAGTCGCGGCTATAGGTCAGGTGCAGGTGCCATGCCTGGTCGACTTGGTCGGACGGTGTGACTTCGTGCCCGGCCGTGCGGGCAAGATAGCAGAAGCGCTTATATTCACGGATCACGCGCGCGGCGTAGTCCACGCTCCAGCGGTTTTCGCGCGCCAGCCGGTCGGCAAAGGACAGCGCGGCACCCTCGGGCCCGATCTCATAGGATTCGAGCCTGTGCCAGAGCGTTAAATCGAATGCTGGCTTCGCGTCAGCCATCTGCCCCGATCAGGGCGGGATCCTCGCTGCTGTCGCCAAGAAGGGGGGCCTGGCCATCCTTCGCTTCGGCATGGCGCGTAATCATCCACGCTGCCGGAAGGCACAGGATCGCGAGCATGATTGTTGTCGCGATCAGCGCAACAAAAGCGATGGCGAACTCGGAAGTATCCTCGATATCGCCCTCAAACAGGAAGCCGGCAAAGGCGATCGACATGGGCAGCATGGCGGCAAAGCTGCCAGCGGTGATGATCCGTCGCACACGCGACCAATTGGGCTTGAGCAGGTGCAGGCCAAGCGCCGAGCCGGCTGACAGTCCACCGAGTAGCGCAAGAATGCCGATAATCGAGGCGATCCAGATTGCGAGTTCCATAAGACTTAAGTCCCGTACATCGTCCCGGGAGGTGTATTAGCCTTATAAGGCGGCTGACTCAAGCCTCGGCGAATTCTGAGGTTACGATCAGTCTCTCATCATCCCAATCAGGCACGGCTTCGGCGCGCATGGGGACCATGAAACGCTTGTTGTTGGGCCGTTCGATCTCGATCACGTCGCCCGCGCCGAAATTCTCCACCGCCACCACAGTACCGAGCGTTTCCCCATTATCGGAGACAGCCGCTAGGCCGATCAGATCGGCATGGTAATACTCGCCCTCGGCGAGCGCAGGCAGAGAGGAACGCGGCACGGTGAGCACCGTCCCGCGCAATTTCTCGGCATCGTTGCGATTGGAAACCTGCTCGAAGCGGGCGATTGCCCCGCCCTTATTGTCGTCGCGCACCTTCTTCAGGGTCAGCGCGCCGTCATTGAAGCTCTTATGCGGTTTCAGCGATGCGAGCCCATCGCCGAAAAGCTTCAGGCGGACTTCGCCCGTCACGCCATGCGCGCCGGTAATGGCGGCCAGCGTGACGGGCTTGTCCAACTCGGATTACTCCGCAGCCTTCTCTTCTTCAGCCGGTGCTTCCTCAGCGGGAGCTTCCTCGGCAGCAGCCTCTTCGGCCGGTGCTTCCTCAGCAGCAGCAGCTTCCTCGGCCGGAGCCTCTTCGGCTGCGGCTTCTTCAGCCGGTGCTTCGGCAGCGGCCTTTGCTTCTTCCTCGGCAGCCTTGGCGGCTTCTTCGGCTTCAGCGATCTTGGCCGCCTTTTCCTCGGCGCGTTCCTTGGCAGCTTCGCCCGGTTCGGCCTTCTGCGGGTTGTTCTTCGGCGCACGCTCCTTGATGCCGGCAGCATCGAGGAAACGGGCAACGCGGTCGCTGGTGGTGGCGCCAACGCTCAGCCAGTAGCGGGCGCGGTCCTCGTTCAGCTTGACGCGGTTTTCGTCATCCTTGGGGAGCATCGGGTTGTAGGTACCGATCTGCTCGAGATAGCGGCCATCGCGCGGCTTGCGGCTGTCTGCGGCGACGATGCGGTAATAGGGACGCTTCTTGGCGCCACCGCGCGAAAGACGGATTGTAACTGCCATTGTATCTAACCTTTCCAGTCCAAATCTTTGAAATTACTTCTTGTTCAACAAATTCTGTAAATCGGGCGGAAGGCCTCCTGCACCGCCGCCGGGAAGGCCGGGAAGCCCACCAGGCGCAGCGCCGCCACCCATCCCACCGGGCATGCCACCACCCCCGCCGCCGAACATGGCGGCAAGGCCCTTGAGCCCGCCCATCTTCTTGATCTGCTTCATCGCGCGGCCCATTTCCTGGTGCATCTTGAGGAGCTTGTTGATCTCCTGCACCGAGGTGCCCGAACCGGCCGCAACGCGCTTCTTGCGCTTTGCGTTCATCAGTTCGGGGCGCGCGCGCTCCTTCTTGGTCATGGAACCGATGATGGCATCCATGTGCACCAGCACCTTGTCGTCCATGCCCGACTGAGCCATCGCCGCCTTGGCCTTCTTCATGCCCGGCATCATGCTCGCCAGCATTCCAAGGCCGCCCATCTTCTGCATCTGGGAAAGCTGGGTGCGCAGGTCGTTCATGTCGAACTTCCCCTGCATCATCCGCTCGGCCATCTTGTCGGCCTCTTCGCGGTCGACGACTTCGGCAGCCTTTTCGACCAGCGAAACGACATCGCCCATGCCAAGGATGCGGTCGGCAACGCGCGCCGGGTGGAAACGCTCGATCGCGTCGATCTTTTCGCCGGTACCGGCAAACTTGATCGGCTTGCCGGTGACCGCGCGCATGGACAGAGCCGCACCGCCGCGGGCATCGCCGTCCATGCGGGTCAGCACGACACCGGTCAGCGGTACTTCCTCGGTAAAGCTCTTGGCGACATTCACCGCGTCCTGGCCTGTCAGGCTGTCGACGACGAGCAGCACTTCTGCCGGATCGGAAACGCCGGCGACGGCCTTCATCTCGGCCATCAGCGCTTCGTCGACATGCAAGCGGCCTGCCGTATCGAGCAACAGCACGTCGACATTCTGCAGTTTCGCGGATTCGAGCGCGCGCTTGGCGATATCGACCGGCTGCTGGCCCTGCACGATCGGCAAAGTGGCGACACCGGCCTGTTCGCCCAGCACGGCAAGCTGTTCCTGCGCTGCCGGACGGTTGACGTCGAGCGAGGCCATGAGCGGCTTCTTGCCGTTCTTGTCCTTGAGCAGCTTGGCGATCTTGGCGGTGCTGGTGGTCTTACCCGAACCCTGCAGGCCGACCATCATCACCACGGCGGGCGGACGGACATCGAGATTGAGCGGGATAGCGTCCGAGCCCTCGCCCACATCCGCGCCGCCGAGCATCTCGATCAGTTCGTCATTGACGATCTTGACCACTTGCTGGCCCGGCTTGACCGATTTGAGGACCTTCTCGCCCACGGCCTTTTCGGTAACGCGGGCGATGAAGTCGCGCGCGACGGGCAGCGCCACGTCCGCTTCCAGGAGCGCCACGCGAACTTCGCGCATGGCATCGCGCACATCCTGCTCTCCGAGCGCCCCGCGCCCGCGCAGGCGGTCGAAGACGCTGTTCAGATTGTCTGACAGGCTGTCGAACATGTGCCTCAAAACTCCTTCTCACTGGCGAACCAGTGATAAACGCGAAAAACGCCGGCGGACGAGAACTCGTCGGCCAGCGTGCGAATTTCCTATACGAAATCCGACTGTTTCAGGTTGAATGGTGGAGCCTAGCGGGATCGAACCGCTGACCTCTACAATGCCATTGTAGCGCTCTCCCAGCTGAGCTAAGGCCCCGTTCCATTCATGTTCCGCACCCGGCCGGGAGGCTTATGGATGCGGTTCCCCTCGCGGGGAGGTGGCCCAATATTGCCGAACCTCCCAAAGCGCAAGTGGGAATTACATATCAGTTATCGTCGTCACCGTCATCGTCCGACGCGGTATCGACGCCGAGGTCGTCATCGCCGCCCAGATCGACATCGTTGTCGGGCGAATCATCGTCCTCGTCGATATCTTCCAGATCGTCATCGGCGAGATCGCTATCGCTCTTCTCGTCTTCTTTCTTCTTCTCTTCCTCGAACGGAATCGGCTGCTTGGACTTGAGCACGGGCTCGGGCGTCCATTCATTGCCGCATTCGATGCAGGTGACCGGGTCTTCCTTGCCCAGGTCGTAGAAGCGTTCCCCGCATTTGGGACAGGTGCGCTTCGTGCCCCATTCTGGCTTTACCATATAGATGTCCTCAATCGTCCGCCCTTGGGCGAACTGCGTAGCAAAAAATCACGTGACTTGATGGATGCCGCCTCTTGTCAAATCAAGAGCCGGAATCAAGAGCGGGCGCGCCTTGCCATAGGGCCGTGTCGCTGTCAAAGACGCGCGCACTTTATCGCCCCTTCCTTACGGAGAAACCGTGTCCGCACCAGCAGATAGTGACCCGACACCGCGCACCTTCGCCGCCATGGGGCCGCTAACGGGCCGCATCCGCGTGCCGGGCGACAAGTCGATCAGCCATCGCTCGCTCATGCTCGGTGCATTGGCGGTGGGCGAAACGCGGGTGACCGGCCTGCTCGAAGGCGAGGACGTACTCGCCACGGCTGCCGCCATGCGGGCCATGGGCGCGACAATCAATCGCGAGGAAAACGGTACCTGGTCGATCCACGGCGTGGGCGTTGGCGGATTGCTCCAGCCTGCACAGCCGCTCGACATGGGCAATAGCGGCACGAGCACGCGCCTGCTGATGGGCCTCGTCGCCAGCCATCCGATCACCGCCACTTTCGTGGGCGATGCGAGCCTCTCCAAGCGCCCGATGGGCCGGGTGATTGATCCGCTGAGCCAGATTGGTGCGGAATTCGAGGCCAGCGAGGGCGGTCGCCTTCCCCTCACCCTGCGCGGTATTTCGCCCGCCATGCCGACTACCTACCGCCTGCCCGTGGCCTCGGCGCAGGTGAAAAGCGCCGTGCTGCTGGCGGGCCTCAACACCGCCGGAACCACCACCGTGATCGAGCCAGTGCCGACGCGCGACCATTCGGAACGCATGCTCAAGGGCTTTGGCGCAGATCTCTCGGTCGAAGAGAAGGATGGCGAGCGGGTGATCACGCTCAAGGGCGAAGCAGAACTGAAAGCCCAGACCATCACCGTGCCGGGCGATCCTTCCAGCGCCGCCTTCTTCGTGGTCGCGGCCCTGCTCGTTCCGGGAAGCGACCTCGTGGTCGAGAATGTCGGCCTCAATCCCACGCGCGCCGGCCTGTTCGATGTACTGCGGCAGATGGGTGGCTCGATCGAGGAATTGGACCGGCGCGAAGTCGGCGGCGAACCGGTGGCGGACCTCCGCGTGCGGTATTCAAAGCTGAAGGGCATCGCGGTGGATCCTGCAGTCGCACCCTCGATGATCGACGAATTCCCCGTTCTCTTCGTCGCTGCGGCGCTGGCAGAGGGCGTTACAACCACAACCGGCCTCGACGAATTGCGCGTCAAGGAATCGGATCGCCTCACCTCCATGGCCGAGGCGCTCGCCGCCGCAGGCGTACAGCTGGAAGAGCACGAAGACGGCCTGACAATCCATGGCAGCGGCGGCGCTCCGCTACGCGGCACGGCCAATGCGCGGGTCAAGACGCATCTCGACCACCGTATCGCCATGGCGATGGCCATTGCCGGGCTTGCCAGCACAGATGGCGTGCTGGTCGACGATACGCGCCCCATCGCCACCAGCTTTCCGACATTTGCGGACTTGCTCGAACAGGCCACTGCCTCCAGATAGTCAGCCTTTACTGCAACGGAGAAGTCCGATGACCACCCGCTCAATCCGCAACTTGCTGGCCCCCGTCCTGATGACGCTTGCCGCCTGCTCGAGCGCGGCACAGGCAGCAGCCTACACCATGTTCAAGGACCCCAATTGCGGGTGCTGCGATGAATGGGCCGAGCATGTGCGGGAAGGCATGCATGCCGAGGTTTCGGTTACGCAGAGCGCTGACATGGCGGGCGTCAAGGACATGCACGGTGTGCCTGCCGAGCTGCGGTCGTGCCACACCATGATCGTCGAAGGCTATGTGATCGAAGGCCATGTGCCTGCCGCAGACATTGCCCGCCTGCTCGAAGAACGTCCCGCCGGCGTGGTCGGACTTGCTGTCCCGGGGATGCCGATCGGCTCGCCCGGCATGGAAATGGGCAACCAGGTCCAACCCTACCAGGTCATCGCCTTTGGCGAGGCAGGCTACTCCGTCTTCGCCAGCTATGAGTGAGGTTGGCGGCCGGTGACAACCGAGCTCGATATCTATTCGCTAGTGGGCTTTGTCGGCACCGCCTGCATTATCGGTGCCTATTTCTACTTGACCGCTTCGGACAAGCCGAACCCGTGGATCCTGCACGGCGTAAACCTGACCGGCGCGGCGCTGCTGACAATCTCGCTGCTGGTCCACACCAATTGGCCCAGCCTCGTCCTGGAAGGCTTCTGGGCGGCGATTGCCATCTGGGGCCTGTCCAAGGCTTGGCGCGGCCGCACGAAGGCGCCATGATCCTCCGCCGCGTTCTGGCTGCCATGATCCTGTTCGCCTTTGCCATCGGCTCCTCACTCTACTGGGCGGACTGGACGCTCGATCCGAGAACCCTGGCGGTGAATTGCATCGTCGCCGTGCTTGGCCTTGTCCTGCTTCATTTCCGCTGGCGCGCCGGCGAACGCAAGATCGTCACGCCCAAACAGGGGAAAGACACATTCTCATGATCATTGCCGTCGATGGACCTACAGCTTCGGGAAAGGGCACGATTGCCAAGGCGCTGGCACGGCATTTCGGCCTTCCGCATCTCGATACCGGCCTGCTCTATCGCGCGGTCGGCTACCAGGTATCGCTCTATGGTGGAGATCCGAACGATCCCGCAGAAGCCCTGGGAGCAACCAACTTCCCCGACGAACTGCTCGGCCATCCCGAATTGCGCAGCGAGGCGACCGGCGGGCTGGCGAGCCGCGCTTCCGTCCATCCAGGCGTTCGAAAGGCCCTGTTCGAGCGGCAACGCGATTTCGCCACGCAGCCGAACGGCGCAGTGCTTGACGGTCGCGACATCGGCACGGTGATTGCCCCCGAGGCTGATGTAAAGCTGTTCGTCACGGCCAGCGTCGAGGCGCGCGCCAAACGTCGTTGGGCGGAAATGCGCGCGCGCGGCGAAAGCCATACACTGGTGGAGATCGAGGACGATTTGCGTCGCCGCGACACCCGCGACACCACGCGCAAGGACGCACCGCTGATCCCAGCCGAGGATGCTTTCCTGCTCGATACGTCGGAGATGACGAAGGAAGAAGCGATTGCTGCCGCAATTGCCGTGGTCAACGAGGCGACCGGGCAGACGCCCTGCCCTTAGGCGATATCTTTCTCGTACCGGGCATGCTGGTCGAGTGCGTGCTTGAGATTGCGACACAGTCCCATGGCAAAGCCCAGTTCAACAACCACGAATATCGGCCCGACCAAGAGACTTTTCAGATCGTCGAGGAAGGCAGGTTTGCGCCCCTCATAGGCGTGGCCGACGAGCTGGAAGACCCAGCCGACCACGAAGAGACCGATACCGTTTTCGAGCCACTCCCATGTCGACATGGAAGCGATGACAAACCCGGCCCAGGCGCAAATTGCGAGCAGCGTCGTCATCACCAGGCCGAGCGCGATATCGAGCCGCAAGTAATAGAGCGCGGCCAGAGCCGACAGCACGATTGCCGGGGTCAGCGGAAATCCGCCAAATTCCCATGCCGGGCGCGAAAGCAGGACCTCCACGGCCAGGAAGATCATCGGAATGCCGACAAGGTGCGTGACCACGTTCCTGCGATCGCGGTGATACTCGCCATAAGCAGCAAGATTGCGAACAAGCGGGCTCATTGTTTGAACTCCTCTCCCCGCGAGCACTTTCCTACAAAAAAGCGGCAGGAACAAGATGCCCGCCATGTGCTCCCCTCTTCCTTTCCCGAATGTGCCATTTCGAACCGGCAGGTGCATGGCTGGACCAGCGGTAGGGGATTTCCCTCCAGGACAGTGTGTCAGGTGTGAGGGGTTAGCCCAATTGCCGCCACGCCTTCGGTGCGCTTTTCCTTGCGTCGCGGCCGGTTTTCGCCTAGGCGCGCGCCCGTCTGACGGACAGGAAACAGGTCCGCAGCACGCTAACCACGCATGGTCGGCATCCTACCGGGGCGCAACGTCGCCCGAAACATGCGTGATTGCTGCTGCTTCCATGCCCGGCCCCGAAGGCGCCTGCACCGGCATACGGCCGCGCAGGCAGTTCGGCCCTTTGGCCCACCAAGGCAATGGTGCTGCGGTGGAGAAAGACCGGCGGATGAACCGCCCGGCCGGAAAAACGAATTTGAGTTAGGAAACCCATTTTTATGGCAAGCACAGCCAATCCTACCCGCGATGATTTCGCGGCTCTCCTTGATGAACAGCTCGGCGGCGCCGAGGGCGGCTTTGAAGGCCGCGTCGTCAAGGGCACTGTCACCGCAATCGAAAACGGCATGGCCATTATCGATGTTGGCCTGAAGAGCGAAGGCCGCGTCAACCTGCGCGAATTCGCCCGTGGCGAAGACGAGCACGGCCTTGAAGTCGGCAGCGAAGTCGAAGTGTTCGTCGACCGCGTCGAAAATGCCGATGGCGAAGCCATGCTCAGCCGCGACCGCGCCCGCCGCGAAGCTGCCTGGGACAAGCTGGAAAGCGAGTTCGGCGAAGGCAAGCGCGTCGAGGGCCGCATCTTCGGCCGCGTGAAGGGTGGCTTCACCGTCGATCTCGACGGCGCCGTAGCCTTCCTGCCCGGTTCGCAGGTCGACATCCGTCCGGTGCGCGACGTGACCCCGCTGATGGACATGCCACAGCCGTTCCAGATCCTGAAGATGGACCGCCGCCGCGGCAATATCGTCGTTTCGCGCCGCGCCGTTCTGGAAGAAACCCGCGCCGAACAGCGCAGCGAGCTGATCGACGGTCTCGCCGAGGGCCAGGTCGTCGACGGTGTGGTCAAGAACATCACCGATTACGGCGCCTTTGTGGACCTGGGCGGTATCGACGGCCTGCTGCATGTCACCGACATGAGCTACAAGCGCGTCAATCACCCTTCCGAGGTGATCGAGATCGGCCAGACCGTGACCGTGCAGATCATCCGCATCAATGCCGACACGCAGCGCATCTCGCTGGGCATGAAGCAGCTTGAAAGCGATCCCTGGGAAGGCGTTGGCGCCAAGTACCCGGTTGGCATCAAGGTCAACGGCACCGTCACCAACATCACCGAATATGGTGCGTTCGTGGAACTGGAGCCGGGCATCGAAGGTCTGGTCCACGTTTCCGAAATGAGCTGGACCAAGAAGAACGTTCACCCGGGCAAGATCGTCTCGACGTCGCAGGAAGTCGAAGTGGTCGTCCTCGAAGTCGATTCGGACAAGCGCCGCATTTCGCTCGGCCTCAAGCAGGCCCAGCGCAATCCGTGGGAAGAATTCGCCGAAGCACATCCGGTCGGCTCGACCGTGTCGGGCGAAGTCAAGAACGCCACCGAGTTCGGCCTGTTCATCGGCCTGCCGGGCGATGTCGACGGCATGGTCCACATGTCGGATATCGCATGGGGCATTTCGGGCGAAGACGCGCTGGCGCTGCACCGCAAGGGTGAAGAGGTCCAGGCCGTCGTGCTCGACGTGGACATCGAAAAGGAACGCATCAGCCTCGGCATGAAGCAGCTCGAAAAGGGCGCTCCGGCAGAGGGCGGCGCTGCCGGCTCCGCGCTGCGCAAGGGCCAGGTCGTCACCGTCACCGTTCTCGAAGTCCGCGATGGTGGCCTCGAAGTGCAGGTTGGCGACGATGGTGCGACCGGCTTCATCAAACGTTCGGATCTCGGCCGCGACCGCGACGAACAGCGTCCGGATCGTTTCCAGACCGGCCAGAAGGTCGATGCCATGATCACCGGCTTCGATCGTTCGAAGAAGCCGAACTTCTCGATCAAGGCACACCAGATCGCCGAAGAGAAGGAAGCCGTGGCACAGTTCGGCTCGGCCGACTCCGGTGCCTCGCTGGGTGACATTCTGGGCGAAGCGCTCAAGAAGAACGACTAACTGCGTTCACCCTCCGAGGGTCCAAGATCGGCCCGTCCGTGACAATCGCGGGCGGGCCTTTCTTACATCTGGCGCTCGTGTAGACTGCAGCGATGCAAGCAAGTCCCTTCCTCATGTTCCAAGGCCAAGCAAAGGCTGCGCTGGAACTGTGGCAATCCGCCGTGCCCGGATTCGAGATCCTGGAACTGACCGAATTTCCTGAAGGCGAAATGGCAGGCCAGGTTATGTCCGCCCGCATTCGCATAGGCGGATCGGAGTGGATGCTGAATGACAGCCCACCGGTGCATGACTTCGGCTTCACTCCGTCGAGCTCGATCTTCATTGATTGCGACAACGAGCCTCAGCTCCTCTCGCTGGCAGACAGGCTCGGCGATGGCGGCAATGTGCTCATGCCGGTCGACAATTATGGTTTCAGCGCGCTGTTCACCTGGGTGGCCGACCGCTTCGGCGTCAGCTGGCAGCTCAACCTCCCAGGCGGGGGCGACTGATATGAGCACCCTGGAAATCCACCAGTTTCCCTGCCTGTCCGACAATTACGGCTATCTCGTCCACGATCCAGCCAGCGGCGAGACGACCTGTATCGATACGCCCGAAGCAGACGAATACCTGAAGCAGGCCAAGGCCAAGGGCTGGCAGATCACGCAGGTTTGGAACACGCACTGGCACCCGGACCATGCAGGCGGGAACGAAGCAATCAAGGCTGCGACCGGCTGTACCATTTCCGCACCGCTGGTAGATTCGGACAAGATTGCCGGCTTCGACCGGACCGTGCGCGACGGCGACCTGCTCAAGCTGGGCGAGCATACCGCGCAGGTGATCGATGTGGGCGGCCACACAATGGGCCATATCGCCTATCACCTGCCCGACAGTGCAATTGCCTTCGTCGGCGATGCGTTGTTTGCGCTGGGCTGCGGACGCATGTTCGAAGGTACCGCACCGCAATTCTGGGACAGCCTGCTGCGGCTGCGTCACCTACCGCCCGACACCACGCTCTATTGCGCGCATGAATATACCGCCGCAAATGCGAAGTTCGCACTGCATGCCGATCCGGACAATGACGAATTGCGCGCCTATGCGCACGAGATTGCGCTCAAGCGGTCGCGCGGCGAACCGACGGTTCCCTTCCCGCTCGAACGCGAGATCGCGACCAATCCTTTCCTGCGAGCGGATGCGCCGGAAATGCAGGCCAAATGGGGCGGCGGGCTGCCCTTTGAGACCTTCGCTGCCCTGAGGGCAGCGAAGGACAATTTCTAGCACCTATCAGTATGCCAGCGTGAAGCGCGACCGGCTGTGGTCGTGGTTCTCCAGCTCGTCGACCATGGCGATGGCAAAGTCGGCATAGGAGATATTGCTTTCGCCCTTCTCGTCCACGACGAGCTCGTCCTTGCCCAGGCGGAAGCTGCCGGGCCCCTTGCGCTCGCCCTCGAAGATATTCATCGCCGGGGAGAGGAAGGTCCAGTCCGTGCCCTCTTCCTTGCGCAGCTCGTCGAGGAAATCGATCGCCGGCTTGACGATCGGCTTGAGGAAATCGGGGAAGCCCTCGGCGTCATAGAGCATCACGCCATCGGCATTGTTGAGGCTGGCCGCACCGCCCATGACCAGCAGGCGATCGACGCTCGCCTTCTTCACGGCCGACAGCAGCGTGGCGGAGGGAACGTCGAAATGGATCGCGCTGATAACCGCATCGACACCCTTGATCAGGCCGGCAAGCTCGTCTGCATTGGAGGCATCGCCGGGCCTTTGCGTGATGCCCTCACCGCTCGGCAAGGTTTCGGCATTGCGGCCGATGGCGACCACTTCATGCCCGCGTGAAACGAGTTCCTTGGTGATCTCGGACCCGCCCTTGCCGCTGGCTCCCAGGACTGCGACTTTCATGATGGTCTCTCCCATTATCTAGGTTTCGCGCGTGGTTAGCGCGCTCACCGGACGCACGCAAAGAAAAACCCCGCCGAAGCGGGGCTTTCCGATTGGCTTTTCGCGATCGGCTCAGAGGCCGGAGATAACCTTGTCTGCCAGTGCCTTGTCGGCTTCGGCATCGTGCTTTTCGGAGATCAACGCAGCAGCAGCAGCAGTCGAAGCATCGGCGGCCTTGGCGCGCAATTCGTCCAGTGCCTGACGCTCCGCAGCGGCGATCTTGTCGGAAGCCATCTGCTCGCGACGGGCGATGACTGCCTTGGTATCGGCAGTAGCCTTCTTGACGATCGCATCGGCCTCGGCCTTGGCGTTCTCCAGCATGGCCGCCGCGTCCTTTTCGGCGTTGGCGATCTTGGCCGCATATTCCGCGCGCAGGGCTTCTGCCTCTTCGCGCAGCTTCTTCGCTTCGTCCAGGCTTTCGCGGATCGCAGCGATCTTGCTGTCGAGACCACCGGCAATAGCCTTGTGGACGCCCTTCCAGACCAGGATTAGCAGGAAGACCAGCATCGCAAGGCCGACCCAGCCGCCCGGCCCGAAGATGAAGCTCGGACCTTCTGCGTGGCCGCCATCAGCCTCGGTATGCGCACCGCCTTCCATGGCATGCTCCATTGCCGGATCTTCGGTGGTGAAGAGCTCTGGGGGGCCGCTATGTTCTGCCGGATTAGCCATTGGCCATCGCCTTCTTCACGGCCGCTGCAGCAGCCGGCTTGGTCACTTCGATACCGGCAAGACGCGAAACAATGTCCTGCGCCGCTTCGCTGGCCACGCTTTCGATCTCCGCCGCGGCTTCGTCACGTGCGGCAGCAATCCGTGCCTCGGCCTCTTCGGCGCGGGCGTCGATCTTGGCCTGGGCCGTGGCGAGCTTCTTCTCGGTCGAGGCCTGGGCCTTGGCCTTGGCCTCGTTCACCAGGGCATGGGCGGCAGCGCGATTTTCGTTCTCGCGATTGCGCCACGCCTCTTCCTGCTCGTCGGCCGCTTCGCGGGCAGCCTGGGCGGCGGCGAGGTCATCGGCGATCTGCTTGTCGCGCAGGCCGACCGTATCCATCACCTTGGGCACCATGCCGCGTCCGACGACGAAGAAGACCGCGCCAAAGATGACCAGCAGCCAGAAGAGCTGGCTGGACCATACTTCGGCAAGTTGGGCTATCTGTGGCATAGGCGGATTCCGGGTGTCCTGGGCTTAACTGATCGTTTCCCGGCCGGTGCATAATCACCAGCCGGGCAAGAACTTGTCGCTTAGGCGACGAAGATCAGGATCATGGCAACGACGAACGCCAACAGGCCGAGAAGCTCGGCAGCGGCGAAGCCGATGAACAGGCGGCCCTGCTGGCCGTCTGCGGCGCCCGGGTTGCGCAGGGCGGATTCGAGGAACGAACCGAAGACGTTACCCACACCGATGGCGGCCATGCCGGCACCGATAGCAGCGAGACCCGCACCGACGAGCTTTGCAGCTTCTGGATCCATTACAATTTCCTTTCGTTGAAACCTGACTGATTGAAAGTGTGATTAGTGAAGGTTTTCCGCGTCGTTGATATACAGCGACGTGAGAAGAGCGAAAACATAGGCTTGGATACCGGCGACGAGGATCTCGAGCGCGCAGATCGCCAGCATCAGGACGAAGGCCGGAGCGCCAATGGCGAGGCCCCAGACGGCGCCGGCATTGGACGAATCGATTACGAAGCTCGCCAGCACTTCAAGCAGCACGTGGCCGGCCATCATGGCCACGAACAGTCGCAGGCCAAGGCTGAAGGGGCGGAACAGGAAGGAAATCAGCTCGATCACGAAGATCAGCGGGATCATCGGCACCGGCGTGCCATGCGGCACGAACAGGCTGAAGAAATGCAGCCCATGCTTGGCAAATCCGATGATCAGCACGATGGCGAAGGTCATGATCGCCAGCACACCGGTAATGGTGAAATGGCTGGTGAAGGTGAAGGCATGGAGTCCCGCCATCGCCAACGGCAGCGGGATCAGGCCCAGCAAATTGGCGAAGAGGATAAACATGAACAGGCTGAAGATGTAGGGGACGTACTTCTTGCCCGCCTTGCCGATATTGGCTTCGAGCATGTCGTCAATGAAGCCGGTGAAGACTTCCACCGCCATTTGCCAGCGCCCGGGAACCAGCTCGCGCTTCAGCCCGCCAAGCACGAATGCCCATAGCGCCACGGCTGCAATCAGCATCCACAGCGCGCTGTTGGTAAAGGCAATGTTGAAGCCTGCCAGCTCCCAGTTTGCCGAGCCGAACATCGGCTCGATCATGAACTGGTGCATCGGATCGACCTTGGCCGTTTCGCCTGCCACGTTGTTTTCGTGCCCCTAAAAGCCAGAACCGCGCCTGTTGGACTATTTGTCCGAGGGCGGGCTCGAAATCCGGATAATGCTCCTGAAGCCGACGACTATTCCGAGGAACAGCATCACCAACAGACCCCAGGGCGACGTGCCGGCAAACCAGTCTATGGTCCAGCCAACCACCGCACCGCCGAGAATTCCCCCGAGAAGGTAGCTGAGCACGCGACTGCCGAGCTTTTCGCTCTCGCTTGCTCCCTTAACGGTCGGCCGGTTGCGCTCATCTTCCCGCTCGCGCGCAGCTCTTAGCCGCTCTTCGAGCGCGTCGATCCGCGCATCCTCACCGATGAATTCCCGTGCGGGTTTCTCGTCGCTCATGCCATCTCCTCTAGCAAGGTTTTGACACGGGCATAAGAGGTACCCGCCAAGGGCGCCGCCCCCTTAGGCGGGGGTCATATTCGAGTCAACCGGTGGAGGCCCCTTTCGAGGGGGATTTCTTCGCATCTGCGAAGGGACGCGCCTGACGGCCCCTACGGACAGCGGGGATCGCGCTGTGGTGGAGCCGAAGTGCGGGTCTGCCACGAACCGTCGGGCGCCTGGTATTTTTCCCCCGGTGTGGTGTTGGAAATGGCCAGGCAACCTGCGGTCAGGGCATATTCTTCCAGCGTCGCGCCCTGTGCCTGTGCGCGCTCGGCATAGACCGCCCGGCGGCGAATGTTGATGTCGTCCACCATGGACTGCAAATCGGGCGTCGCGGAACCGACAATGCCGAGATAGCCGTCCATCTTCTCACCCACCTGCCCGGCCGCACGAGCAGCAGCATAGGCCGGATCGCGCTGGGCCAGTGCCGGAACGGCGATGGAGCCGGCAGCCATGGCCGCAAGGGCGGCGCCGAAGATCGTGCGGCGGATCATATTCTTGTTCATTCCTCGCTCCATCAGAAGATGTCTGCGTTCTGTTCGATCGCATTCCCGGCATCCTCTGCCAGGCGGTAAATCACTTCCTGTGTGATGTTGATGTTGAGTTCGATCACAATCGGTTTGTCCGGTGCCTCGAGATTGATGCACCCGCCGAGTGGGATCGATCCCGCCAGCACAATCACGCCCAATCGCTTTCCAAGCCCCCCGATCATGCGCCCTATATGCGCTGAGGAAGCTCGACTGGTCAATTTCGCAGATATCATGGCGTGGCCTCGCTTTCGGGGGGCTGAATGGCGGATTCATCGGAATTGCTGCCTTCCGCGGCCGCGGCAGCTTCGGCTTCGCGCTGCTCTACTTCGCGAAAATCGGTGGTCTGGCGCAGTCGCATACCGTCATCGGTCAGCAGGCCCAGGCTGCGCGGATCGCGCACGGCCGATGGATCGTAAAGCGACCTGGTGGTCGACATGAGCTGGTAGAAGGGCGCGCGCACATTCACCAGAAGCCGGATCGGCAGCTTGGCAATCTGCCTCGTGATGAAATTGGTCTGCGCAGTCTCACCCTGGCGGATCCCGTCGAAACGCACCTGCGTGACCAATTCGCCCGTCAGCGGGCCGTTCATGACGATTTCCATCCGGTTATATTGCAGGTCGCGCAGCGCACTGAAGGCAAAATTGCCGATTGCCGACAGGTCTTCATAGGTCAGCTGGCCGACATAGGAGACATTGCCTCCCGGCGGCCGGGCCGACAGCGTGCCGCTTTCAAGCTGACCATTGCCCATCTCGTCGAAAACGATCGGGATCGAACCGTCGAACGTGCCCGTTGCGGCAAGATTGTTCAGCTCCATGTGCTCGACGAAGCGAGATGCCTCCAAACCCTCGATCTGGAACACGTAGCGCCGCACCTCGCTGGCGCCGATATTCATGGTGAGCGGGCGCATGGACAGCCGTCCGCCAAGGAATGGCCAGCTGGCATCTTCCAGCCGCAACACCGTACCATCTGTCAGCGAAAAGCCGACTTCGCCATCGGTCACTTCGATACCCGGATTGATCGCCCGTATCGCGATGCGCTGGTTAGGAGCGGTCGTGAGCCCGAGCAGATCGGTGAAGTGGACCGTGCCGCTGGCGCCCTGCACCGGGCCGAAGGCTGCCGCGAGATCAAGCGATTCGGAAGAGAAGCTGCCGCTGCTGGTGATTTCCTCTTCGGTCCAGTCGATCCGTCCTTCGCCCGTCACCGTGCCATCGACGAGGCTGACAACGCCATAGGCAAGCTCGGACAGGTCGCGCGGCTGCAATCCATTGGGGTGGAAGGTTACGCCCTCCACATCGAGCACGGCACTGCCCGCACCCGTTTCCAGGTCGTGAATGATGGCGACATCGGTCACTTCGCTGTCCGTCGCCGGATTGCGCAGCGTGAAGTTGGTGGCGATGCCATTATCAAGCATGGAGAGCCGTGCACCGCGCGCCAGCAGGGGCTTGAAACGGTCCTCCTGCTCGCGATCCTCGAGGATGAAGCGCGCGCCGGAGAGCACCAGCCCGTCATCGCCATAGGACCAGTTGCCGCCAGCCTGCAGGATGTCGAGCGGCACGGCGGTGAGGAGGACGTCAGTCCCGTTGAAAGTGCCGCCCAGCTCGTCCTCACCCAGCCGCGCGGACAAATCCTCTATCGCAAAGCGCATGGTCGAACCTTGCGGGCCCAGCGCGACATTGAGCTGGCTGGCGGTGACCACGCCGGGATAGGCCATGCCCACAGGCCCGCTTTCTATCTGGATAGGCGTCTCTCCCAGCATGCCGTTGAGGCCCAGCGAAGGAACCCCCGCCGCGAGCTGCAATCCATTGGCGTCATAGGCGAGGATGGACGATCCCGATGGAGGACACAGGTCCAGTCGGTGGCGATCGAGTGCAAGGTTCGAGAGTTCGACGCGATCGAAGACGACTGGCGTACACTCGTGCCACAAGGCGATGTCACCATTGCCTGCAATCGTCCCTGAAATAGGTAACTCGAGGTTTTCGGCAATACCGCCCGGCAAGGGGCCGGACGTACGCAGATCACCCGAAAGCGCGTAGGATCCGGATGATTGCTGGTCGAGATTGAGGCGCGGCAGCGCAATACGCGACTGTCCGGCCGCATATTCCTCCATCACCAGGCGCATGGAAAACAAGCCGCCCAATGGCTGGTCGATATTCCCGGCGATTCGCGGCAGGCCTGCGCCGCCGGTAGAGAAATTGCCCGTGAAGACCGGCACGCCCTCTTCCGAAAGCCCTGCCTGGAACCGCGACAGGGCGAGCACGCTGGCGCCGCTGCGCCCGCGCAGCCTCGCCTCAGGAATCACCAGGCTCATCTGCTCGCCTTCCCGCCGGCCGGTCAGCCGACCGGAAAGCTCATTGCCCTGCAATTCGCTGGCGAGGCTGGTGCGGAACCGCTCGAGCAGGTCCTGCGCCAGCGAGCCTTCCGACGCCTCGACTGCCGCACCCAGCAAGGAAAGGAGCTCCTGTCCGGGCAGGACGTTGCGCCCCTGCATCTCTGCCTCGATCTCGAGATTGGCGAAATCCTCCCGCGTGCGCAGCAGGCCATCCACTTCGAACAGGGCCGCGCGCATGTTCGGATTGGTGATATCCCGGCCCTGCAGGCCGAATTGCGCAGTCAGGTCCCCGCCGCGGAAGGTGAAATCCAGGCTCCCCTTGGAACCCGCCATCTGGACCTGCGTCAGAGCGATACGTCCGCTCTCCATCCCCGCACTGCCTTCGAAATCCTCCAGATTGCGATCAGCACGTGCTTCAATCTGCAGGCCGCCATCGGCAATCGAGAGGCCCGTATCCTTGCAGGCAAGCGAGGAGAAACGCAGCGGACCATCGAATTTCGGTCGCTCCGCATCGATGGAAACCTCGCCGAACAATGTGGCCTGCTCCGCGCTGCACCCTGGCAGGACGAGTTGCGGGGCGACAACGGCAATCTCGCCTGCAAATCCGCCGCGCAAGTGGCCTTCACCTGCAAGACGTAGCGCAACAGGGCCGCGATCTCCCTCGATCAACGCGCGCCCATCATCGAGATGGACGATCAGATCGGGGAACTCGAAGGGGCCCTGCTCGCCGGCAAAAAGAAGCGGATCGAGTTCTCCAAAACTCAGTTCGCCATCAATGTAGGTACCGAACAGGCGCGGCCGGATCAGCGTCAACTCGCCCACACCGGGAAGGCCGAGCCTCGCTTCGACGCGCAATTCCGCGCGCTCGATGGTCAGGTCAGGCCTGTCAGGATCGCCGACGACGATATCGGTAATCACCTGCCGGTCAGGCTCGATGCTCTCGATAGTGTAGGTGGCGCGAACGCCATAGCCCTCCAGCGTATCGGTAATCAGGTCGGCAGCAAGTTCCTCACGGTTGAGCCAGACCCAGGCCGCGCCGATCACATTGACCAGAAGAAAGGTAAGCAGGATCCACCTGCCAATCCTGCGCTTGCGGCGCGGGGCGACCTTTTCCGCAGTTTGGGGGCTGTCCTGCGCCATTCGGCCAACACTTGCGCGAGGCGAGCGCTAAAGGCAATGCTCTGACTGAGGGAGCGGGGTCGAGCATTTGCCTGAAGACATGCCAGAAAAGCCGAAGGCGCCAGCCCATTCGGGCGCAGGCCATCGCGCGCGCCTGCGCGAGCGCCTGCTTACCGGCGGCGCGGAGGCGCTGGCAGATTACGAAGTGCTCGAATTCCTGCTCTTCGGCGCCCATGCACGCGGCGACACCAAGCCGCTAGCCAAGGCCCTGCTCGACCGCTTCGGTTCGCTGGCGAGCGTACTCAATGCCGAACCTGCCGCCCTGAAGCAGGTCAAAGGCATTTCCGATGCCTCGGTAGGAGCGCTCAAGATCGCTGCCCTCGCCGCGCGTCGCATGGCGCGCAGTGAAGTACAGGAAAAGCCGGTGCTGGGAAGCTGGCAGGCGCTGATGGACTACCTCGCCATCGACATGGCGCATCTCCACCACGAGCGCGTGCGCGTGCTCGACCTCAATACGCGCAATCGCCTCCTGCTTGATCACCTTGTCGGCGACGGCACGATAGACGAGGCGGCTATCCATCCGCGCGAAGTCATAAAGCGAGGGCTCGATATCGGCGCATCGGCGCTGATCCTCGTGCATAACCACCCAAGCGGAAATGCCGAGCCAAGCCGGGCCGACATCCAGATCACCAATCGCATTATCGAGGCCGGGCGCCATCTCGGAATTGCCGTTCTCGATCATGTCATTATCGGGCGCGAAGGACAGGTTTCACTCAAGTCCAAGGGGCTTATCTAGTCGTTTGCCGCCGCCAGTCTGTGAAAGGCAGAGGCTCAAGGCTTGCCAATGCGGCGCTCGCGTCCTAGCCGCCCGGCGATAGCCCGCAATCCTGACCAGTAGAGAGAACACGCATGGTTCCCCGTTATGCCCGCCCAGCAATGACCGCAATCTGGGAGCCGGAAAGCAAGTACGAGATCTGGTTCCTGATCGAGGCGCATGCCACCCAGAAGCTGGGTGAACTGGGCGTTGTCCCCGAAAGCGGCCCCAAAGCCTTGTGGGACTGGTGGGCGACCAAACCGGGCATCGACGTTGCCGCGATCGACGCCAAGGAAGCCGTGCTCAAGCACGATGTGATCGCTTTCCTCGACTGGGTGGCCGAGCAGGTCGGCCCCGAGGCGCGCTTCATGCACCAGGGCATGACCAGTTCGGACGTGCTCGACACCACGCTGGCCGTGCAGCTTGCCCGCGCGACGGACATTCTGCTCGAAGACATGGACAAGCTGCTCGAGGCCATCAAACGCCGGGCGCTGGAGCACAAATACACCGCCACGATCGGCCGCAGCCACGGCATTCATGCCGAGCCGACGACATTCGGTCTCAAACTGGCGCAGGCCTATGTCGAATTCGAACGCGGCAAGAAGCGCCTGATCGCCGCGCGAGAGGAAATTGCCACCTGCGCCATTTCGGGGGCCGTCGGTACCTTCGCCAATATCGATCCCTCGGTAGAAGCCTATGTCGCCGAACAGCTGGGCCTCGCGGTGGAGCCGGTTTCGACGCAGGTCATCCCGCGCGACCGCCACGCCGCCTATTTCTCCACGCTGGCGGTGATCGCATCCTCGATCGAACGCCTTGCTGTCGAAATCCGTCATTTGCAGCGTACCGAGGTTCTGGAAGCCGAGGAGTATTTCTCGCCCGGCCAGAAGGGTTCCTCGGCCATGCCGCACAAGCGCAACCCGATCCTGACCGAGAACTTGACCGGGCAGGCGCGCATGATCCGCGCCTATGCCATGCCCGCGCTGGAAAATGTCGCGCTGTGGCACGAGCGGGACATTTCGCACTCCTCGGTCGAGCGTTTCATCGGGCCCGACGCCACGATCACGCTTGACTTCGCCCTCGCCCGCCTGACCGGCGTGGTCGACAAGCTGCTGGTCTATCCGGAGCGCATGCAGAAGAATCTCGACCGCATGGGCGGCCTCGTCCATTCCCAGCGCGTGCTGCTGGCACTTACCCAGGCCGGGATTACCCGCGACAACGCCTATCGGCTGGTCCAGCGCAATGCGATGAAGGTGTGGGAATCGGACGGCCAGCTCTCGCTGCTCGAACTGCTCAAAGCCGATCCAGAAGTGGCCGCGGCCATGCCACCGGAGGAACTCGAGGAGAAGTTCAACCTCGATTACCACTTCAAGCATGTCGACACGGTGTTCGACCGGGTGTTCGGCTAAGCGCGCTTCACTTATTGGACGCTTGCTCCTAGCATCGTCGCAAGCAGACTGAGAGGAAGGCCCATGCAAATCGTCCGCACCGTCATCTGGGTGCTGCTACTGGTCGCGCTGCTGCTGTTCTCGGTGGCGAACTGGGAGCCGACGGTGACGGTCCGCATCTGGCAGAACCTGGTGGTCGACACCAAGATCCCGGCGATCGTGGTAGTAGCCTTCCTGATCGGCTTCATGCCCATGTGGCTCTATCACCGTGCCAGCAAATGGCAGCTCAAGCGCCGCATCGCCGCGCTGGAAAATGTCGCCCGCACGGCGCAGGCAACGCCCGTCGCCTCGCCTGAAACAAATGAAGCGGCCACCGATGAACGGTCCTCTGCAAGCGAGCCGCCTGCCGAAGACAAGCCCGAGGATAAAGGTCCGCTTCTGTGAGCAATCCGATCTATCTTGCCATCGATGTCCCCCAGCTCGATGCAGGCGTGGCCCTGGCGCAGAAGGTCAAGAGCCATGTCGGCGGTCTCAAGCTGGGCCTCGAATTCTTCTGCGCGCACGGGGCGCATGGCGTGCACGAAATCGCCCATGCCGCCGGCCTGCCGATCTTCCTCGACCTGAAGCTGCATGACATTCCCA
The DNA here is from genome assembly GCA_913056125.1 of uncultured Altererythrobacter sp. Classification (GTDB taxonomy): domain Bacteria; phylum Pseudomonadota; class Alphaproteobacteria; order Sphingomonadales; family Sphingomonadaceae; genus Alteraurantiacibacter. The sequence continues at coordinate 15,047 of CAJXNC010000002.1, read as the reverse complement.
ACACCGTCGCCGGCGCGATGCAGGCTATCCATGTGCTCGAACCCGCCATCGTCACCGTCCATGCCAGTGGCGGCCGCGCGATGATGGAAGATGCCAAGGCGGCTGCAGGGGAGAATTGCAAGGTCGTCGGCGTCACCATGCTGACGAGCCTCGACGGGAATGACCTGAAGCGCACCGGCGTGGAGGGAACACCGCATGACCATGTTATGCGCCTTGCCGATCTGGCCGAAGCGGCCGGTCTCGACGGTATTGTCTGCTCGGGCCAGGAAGTTGGCGCGGTCCACAAGCAATGGAAGAAAGGTTTCTTCGTCGTTCCCGGCCTCAGGCCCGCCGGTTCTTCGGTTGGAGACCAGAAGCGTGTCGTCACGCCGCGCCAGGCACGCGACGACGGTGCGTCGGTACTTGTCATCGGTCGTCCGATCAGCCGCGCAGAGGATCCTACGCAGGCCGCGCGCGATATCGAGGCAACGCTTTGAAGGTAATCCGGCTGCCGGAGTTAGCGGTCATTCTGGCGGCAGGAGCTTGCATGACGCCCGCCGAGCTATCGGCCGAGCCGTCGCTGACCATCCACAATGACGAAGTTGGCATGGACTTGCTGTGGCTGTGCTCCCGCGATGAACCCGATGATTATGACGGGCGCTGGGAGGCGACTGTTAGCGACATCGCCATGGTCGAAGAAATGCTGCTGCAAGATCACGCCCAGATCCTGCGCAACGCCGGAATTACTGAAGAGATATTCCGTAACGAGATCGTTCGCGAATATGCTGGCTTCACCCGTAAGGGTCGGCGCTATCTTTACGGTAGCTTCGGCCCAACTTCGGGTATTGGCGTCTGCGATGGCGGTCCGGCCTATTTCGGAGTCGAATTCGCGATGCCGGGTGGTGAAGTGACGCATGTCGCTCACAACGGAATGACGTGAAACGATGCCCGACCGCGCCACGCCCAACCTGCCGAGCCGCAATCTCCTCAAGACCGAGCTATTCTATTCCAAGCTCGGCTTCAGGGCCTCCTACCGCTCAGGTCACTGGCTGATCCTCCAGCGCGGAGGCGTCCAATTCGAATTCTTTCCCTGGCCCGATCTCGATCCCAAGGAGAACAGCCATTCCTGCTGCGTGCGGCTGGACGATCTTGACGCCATGGTGGCGCAGGCTGGCGAAGCGGGCGTACCCAATGCGCGCACAGGTATTCCGCGCATGGTCCCGCCGACGCGCGATATCAGCGGGCTGACCATCGCCTATATGGTCGATCCGGATGGGTCGCTGCTCCGGCTGGTGCAAAATCCGCCCGAGGGGTGACGAAAGCGGCGCGACGCACTAGATCGCCTGCGCAATGTCCAAGACGATGATCAAGATTTGCGGGCTGTCTACGCCCGAAACCGTGCGGGCTGCGGTAGCGGCCGGGGCGACGCATATCGGGCTCAACCTCTACGAGCCGAGCCCGCGCTCGGTCACGGTAGAGCAGGCGGTCGAACTGCGTCGCCTGATCCCCGAGCATGTGCAGGCGGTGATGCTGACGGTGAACATGGATGCCGAAGCGACCGGACGCGCCGCCACCGCCATACGCCCCGACGTGATCCAGTTTCACGGCGCGGAAACGCCCGAATGGTGCGCCGCGCTCAAAGGCTCGACCCCGATCAAGATCTGGAAGGCCGTGGGGGTGAAGGATGCCAGCGCGCTTGCCACCTCGCAGCGCTTCGTCGGCGCGGTCGACATGATCCTTTACGATGCGCCTGCCGGAAAGCTGCCGGGCGGCAACGGACTGGCGCTCGACTGGTCTCTACTCGCCGATTTCGATCACAAGGCGCCATGGGGCCTTGCCGGCGGTTTGACGCCCGAAAATGTCGGAGAAGCGATCACACAGACCAAAGCCCCGCTTGTCGACACATCTTCAGGTGTGGAAAGCGCTCCGGGCATCAAGGATATCGACAAGATCGAGGCATTCTGCCAAGCGGTTCGCCAATGTTGACTCTGACCGTCCCTGTCACACGCCTCTCGGCTCGATGGCGCTGATCGCTGCCCGATAGGGCTCCCAGCGATGCTTTGACACTTTTAGACATTCGAGACGATCATGACCGACGCCACACCATTGCCCAATTCCTTCATGAACCAGCCCGACGAGCGCGGACATTTCGGCCAGTTCGGCGGACGCTATGTCGCCGAAACGCTGATGCCGCTGATCCTCGACCTGGAGAAGGAATACCGCGCGGCCAAGGCCGACCCCAAGTTCAAGGAACAGTTCGAGGATCTGCTCGAACATTATGTCGGCCGCCCCAGCCCGATGTATTTCGCCGAGCGCCTGACCGAGCACTTCGGAGGCCCGCAGATCTGGTTCAAGCGCGAGGAGCTGAACCATACCGGCGCGCACAAGATCAACAATTGCATCGGGCAGATCCTGCTCGCTATCCGCATGGGCAAGACGCGCATCATCGCCGAGACCGGTGCGGGCCAGCACGGCGTTGCCACGGCCACGGTCTGCGCGCGCTTCGGCCTGCCCTGCACCATCTTCATGGGTTCGACCGATGTCGAGCGGCAAAAGCCCAATGTCTTCCGCATGAAACTGCTCGGTGCCGAGGTGGTACCTGTCACCAGCGGCGCGGCGACATTGAAGGACGCAATGAACGAGGCGCTGCGCGACTGGGTCGCTAACGTCCACAACACTTTCTACATCATCGGCACGGCGGCAGGCCCGCATCCCTATCCGGAGCTGGTGCGCGATTTCCAGAGCGTGATCGGGCGCGAGGCGCGTGCGCAATTGCTCGACCGGACGGGCAAGCTGCCCGATGTCGCGGTGGCGGCGGTCGGCGGCGGCTCCAATGCGATCGGCCTGTTCCACCCCTTCCTCGACGATCCAGACGTGGCGATGGTCGGCGTCGAGGCGGCGGGCCACGGAATCGAGACCGGCCAGCATGCCGCCAGCCTGACCGGCGGCTTTCCCGGTATCCTCCACGGCAACAAGACGTACCTGCTGCAGGACGAGGACGGCCAGATTACCGAGGCGCATTCGATTTCGGCCGGCCTCGACTATCCCGGCATCGGCCCCGAGCATAGCTGGCTGCATGAATCGGGCCGCGTGAAATACGTCCCCATCACCGATAACGAGGCGCTCGAAGCCTTCCAGCTGTGCAGCAAGCTCGAGGGGATCATCCCCGCGCTCGAAAGCGCGCATGCCCTCGCCGCCCTGCCCGCGCTGGCGAAGGAATACGGGCCTGACCAGATCGTGCTCGTCAATGTCTCGGGCCGCGGCGACAAGGACATCTTCACCGTCGCCGACGCGCTGGGAGTGACGATGTGAGTCGCTTCACCCACGCATTCTCACCCGAGCGCGCGGCGCTGGTCTGCTTCATCACCGCAGGCGATGGCGATACTGCGGCCAATCTCGACGCGCTGGTCGAGGGCGGCGCGGACGTGATCGAACTGGGCATGCCCTTCACCGATCCCATGGCCGATGGCCCCGCGATCCAGGAAGCGAACCTGCGCTCGCTCGGCAAGGGCACCAAGACCGCAGACGTGCTGCAGATCGCCACCGATTTCCGCATGCGCCATCCCGACGTGCCGCTGGTGCTGATGGGCTATGCCAATCCCATGGTCCGTCGCGGGCCGGAATGGTTTGCCGAGTCCGCCTCCGCTGCAGGAGCCGATGGCGTGATCTGCGTCGACCTGGCTCCCGAGGAAGATCCCGATCTCGGCCCCGCCCTGCGCGCCAAAGGCATTTCGCCGATCCGCCTTGCCACGCCGACAACCGATGCTGCGCGCCTGCCAACCGTCCTCAACGGCTCTTCGGGCTTTCTCTACTACGTCTCTGTCGCCGGGATCACCGGCAAGCAGCAGGCGGCAATCGACTCCATCGAAGAGAACGTCACCCGCATCAAGCAGAGTACCGACCTGCCCATTGCGGTGGGCTTTGGCGTGCGCACGCCCGAACAGGCCGAAGCCATCGCCAAGGTGGCCGATGGCGTGGTCGTGGGCTCGGCGCTGGTCGAACTGGTCGGCAAGTATGCCGATCAAGCCCCTGAGAAGATTAGGGAACTCACTTCCGCCCTTGCCAAGGCCGTCCACAATGCGCGAGAGACCGCAGCATGAGTTGGCTTTCCCGCGTCCGCAACGCTCTGCCCTGGGGCAGCAAGCGCGAAACACCCGACAACCTCTGGGTCAAATGCCCGCGTTGCCAGGAGATGCTGTTCGCCAAGGAATATGAGGCGAACTTCTCGGTCTGCCCGCGCTGCGACCATCATGGCCGTATCGGCGCCGATACCCGTCTCGCCCAGCTGATGGACGAGGGCTTCGTGCTGCTACCAGATGTCGAGGTGGCCGAGGATCCGCTGCGCTTCAAGGATAGCAAGCGCTATACCGACCGCCTCAAGGCCGCCCGCGCCAACAGCCCGCACCGCGATGCCTTTACCGCTGCCTTTGGCGCAATCGAGGGCAAGAAAGCCGTTGTCGGTGTACAGGACTTCACTTTCATGGGTGGCTCCATGGGCATGGCCGTGGGCAATGCCTTCTGTGCTGCGGCCCAGCGCGCGCTTGACGAGAACTGTGCCTATATCGCCGTCACCGCAGCAGGCGGTGCGCGCATGCAGGAGGGCATTCTCAGCCTGATGCAGATGCCGCGCGCGACGGTGATGACGCGCCGCCTGAAAGAAGCCGGCCTGCCCTACATCGTGGTCCTCGCTGACCCGACCACGGGCGGCGTGACCGCAAGCTACGCCATGCTGGGCGATGTGCATATTGCCGAGCCGGGTGCCCTGATCGGCTTTGCCGGGCAGCGCGTGATCCAGGAGACCATTCGCGAGCAGCTGCCCGAGGGCTTCCAGCGCGCCGAATACCTCCACAAGCACGGCATGGTGGACATGGTCGTGCCGCGCAAGGAATTGCGCACCACGCTTTCCGGCCTGCTCTCCTATCTGAGCCCTGCCGCAGCCGCCTAAGCCGGACACCCCGCACATGAAAGATTTTGCATCCTCGGGCGACCCGGAGGTCCAGGCCCAGCTTGACCGCCTGTCCGCCCTGTCACTGCCGCAGGGCCGCATCGGCCTCGAAGTGATCCACGGGCTGCTCGACCGGCTCGGCAATCCGGAGCGCAGCCTGCCGCCCGTCTTCCATGTTGCCGGGACGAACGGAAAAGGGTCCACCTGCGCCTATCTGCGCGCCATGCTCGAAGCGCAGGGCCTCACCGTCCATGTCGCGACCAAGCCGCATCTCGTGCGCTATAATGAGCGCATCCGCGTAGCCGGGGAGCTGATCTCCGACGCCATGCTGGCGAGCCTGCTCAAGGAAGTGCTCGATACAGCAGAGGATTTGGGTCCGAGCTTCTTCGAAGTGACCACGGCGGCAACCTTCCTCGCCTTTGCCCGTGTGCCTGCGGATGCCTGCGTGATCGAGGTCGGCCTTGGCGGGCGTTTCGATGCCACCAATGTTATGGTCAAGCCCGCCGCCTGCGGCATCACCTCGCTTGGCGTCGACCACCACCAGTTCCTCCTCAACGAGGACCCCACCGCGCCCTCACCCGATAATCCCGAAGTGCGCATCGCCTTCGAGAAGGTCGGCATTGCCCGCACCGGCTCGCCCATGGTCACGCAGAACTATCGCAAGGACATGGAAGAACAGATCGTCACGCGCTGTCTCGCTGTGGATGCGCCGCTCTTCATGCGCGACCGGGCATGGTTTGCCGATGTGAGCGATGAAGGCATTGCCTATCGCGACGCCAAGGGCGAACTCGGCCTGCCGCTGCCGCAAATGCCCGGCAGCCACCAGGGCGACAATGCCGCACTGGCCGTCGCCATGCTGCGCCACCAGTCCGAAGTCACGGTTTCGCCAGAGGCCATGGCCCAAGGCATAAGCTCGGCCATATGGCCTGCCCGCCTGCAAGTGCTTGGCGACGGTCCGCTGACCCGCATGGTTCCCGAGGCGATGGTCTTGCTCGATGGCGGGCACAATCCCGACGCCGCGATTGCCATGGCCAAATATCTCGACAGCAAGGCGGACAAGCCGGTCGATGCGATTGTCGGCATGCTGTCCGCCAAGGATGCCCGCACCACGCTCACCACGATTGCGCCGCATCTGGCCAGCCTCACCGCCATTCCCATTGAAGGTAGCGAATATCACCCGCTCGAAGACCTCGCCGCGATGGCGCAGGAGGCAGGCGTGGAGAAGTGCTGGACCGCAGGCAGCCTCGAAGAAGCGCTGCAGGGGATCGCCAGCCGCCACAAGCAGGGCGGGACGGTCCTGATCGCCGGTTCGCTCTACCTTGCCGGTCTGGTGCTGGAGGCGAACGGGGAAATCCCCGACTAGACGCGTCTAGGGATCGTCCCTCGCGTCGCCTTCACCAACCTCGCCCGCCGTGCCCATGGCCGCATCGACGAGGCCGGTCTTCATCATCCACCAGAACAGCACGATGCCTGGCAGGGCTGCGAAAGTCGTCAAGATATAGAAATTGACATAGCCCATGGCCTCGATCAGCGCGCCCGCTGTTGTGCCGGTGAGGAAACGCCCGACAATGCTCGCAGCCGCCGAGATCAGCGCATATTGCGAGGCGGTGAAGCGCAGGTCGCACAGGGCCGAGAAATAGGCGACCACGACCACGCCGCCATAGCCCGACGCGAAATTCTCGAAGCCGATCGCCGCTGCCATGCCGAGATTGCTCTTCCCGGCAGCCGCCAGCAGGGCGAAGCTGAGATTGGAGACGGCCATCAGGATTAGCGAGAGCATCACGGATTTCTTGAGGCCGTAGCGGGCATAGATCACCCCGCCGACGAAGACTCCGATGATCAGCGCCCAGAAACCAACACCGACGTCGTAAAGCGCGATCTCGTCATTGGTATAGGCAAGGTCGTCGAACAGTAGCCGCAAGGTGAGATTGGCGAGTGTGTCGCCGATCTTGTGGACGAGGATGAAGAGCAGCACGACGAAGGCACCGCTGCGCCTGAAAAACTCGACAAATGGACCGGAAACCGATTGCCACATCTCGGCAATGCCCTTGCGTGCAATCTCAACCTTGCGGCGCGCCGGTTCGCCCAGGATGATCGCCGTGAGCATCGCCGGAAGCGCAAACATCGCACAGGCAATATAGGCGGCCTGCCAGCCATGCCGAGCGGCGACATAGAGCGCCACCGCGCCTGCTGCAGCGGCACCGACTCTCCAGCCATATTGGCTCATCCCCGAGCCCGTACCGAGCTGGTAGGGCTTCAACGTCTCGATCCGGTAGGCATCGATGACAATGTCGAAAGTCGCGCCCGCCGCGCCGACAAGCACGGCAGCGATGGCGGTGTAGACGATATCGTCCGCCGGTCTTGCCAGGGCAAGATTGACGACAGCGGCCATCACGAGAAGGCCAGTCACGATCATCCAGGATACGCGCTGCCCCATGCGACCGAGCACCGGAATGCGGACGCCATCGACAATCCAGGCCCATAGCCATTTGAAGTTATAGACGAGGAAGGCGAGGCTGAAAGCGGTGACCGTGCTCTTCTCGATGCCGTCCTGCGCGAGCCGCGTGGTCAGGGTGGCGGCAATCATGGCATAGGGAAAACCCGACGAAACGCCCAGGAAGAAGGCCGCCAGCGATTCCTTTTCGAAATAGGGTTTGACCGAATCCCACGCAGACTTTTTGCCTGTGGCCGCCTTTGCCTCCGTCATCCTACGTACCTCGCGCGAGTGGTGTGAACATGGTATGACCCAACCATTGTGAAGTGGGTAACAATAACCTGCGATGATTTCTCTACTAGGCGAGGGGAAGATGGAAGGCGAGCCAAGGAGTTTCGCCCATGTTTAGACACCAATTCTGCCTGGTTGCCGGACATGCGATCAACCGAAAGCGCGTGTGGCACGATGGTCTCGATTTCCGGACAAAGTGCTCGCGTTGCGGCCAACCCTTGGTTCGTTCGGAGCACGGCTGGCGTGCGTTTATCGAGTCCGAGGACGAGGATCCTCGCCGGAGAATCCAACACAAGTCCGCCTGATACGCGGCACACGCTTGGACTGATCCCGCTTCGCGGCTAAGGCGCGCGAAGAATGTCCGAGAATTCCGAAAACCGCGGCGACAGAATCGCCAAGCTTCTTGCCCGTGCCGGTGTCGCCAGCCGTCGCGAGGTGGAGCGCATGATCGCCGATGGCCGCATCAAGATCGATGGCAAAGTCCTCGAAACGCCAGCCACCCTGCTCACTTCGCTCAAGGGTGTGACGGTGGACGACAAGCCAGTGGGCAAGCCCGACCGCACGCGCCTCTTCCGCTTCCACAAGCCTGCTGGCCTTTTGACAGCGGAGCGCGATTTCTCTGGCCGTCCGACGATCTATACCGCTCTGCGCAATGCCCTGCCGCCCGATACGCCGCGGCTGATGCCTGTCGGTCGGCTCGACCTCAACACCGAAGGCCTGCTGCTGCTGACCAATGATGGCGCGCTCAAGCGGGCAATGGAACTGCCGAGCAGTGAAATCCCGCGCACCTATCGCGCGCGCACATTCGGCGACATCAGCCAGCCGCAGCTGGAGGAACTGTTCGACGGGATCACTGTCGACGGCGTGCGCTATGGTTCGATCGATGCCAATCTGGAGCGCCGGACGGGCCGCAACCAGTGGATCGAGCTGACACTGACCGAAGGCAAGAACCGCGAGGTCCGCCGCGTTCTCGAACATCTCGGCCTTAAGGTGTCCCGCCTGATCCGCACCGCCTATGGCCCGTTCCTGCTGGGCGATCTGGCCAAGGGCCAGGCCGAGGAACTTAGGAAGCACGAGGTCCAACCTTTCATGAGCAAGCTCAAGAAAGATGGAAGCCTGTGAGGATCATCGCCGGGGATTGGCGCAGGCGGCAATTGCGCGCGCCACCGGGCGATGCCACGCGGCCCACGGCAGACCGTGTACGCGAGACTCTGTTCTCCATGCTCGCCAGCCGCCTCGGCAGTTTCGAAGGCCTGAAAGTGGCCGATCTTTTTGCCGGATCGGGCGCGCTCGGCCTCGAAGCCCTGTCGCGCGGCGCGGAAAGCTGCCTGTTCGTGGAACAGGACGCTGCCGCCATCCGCGCCCTGCGCGAGAATATCGCCACCTTCGATGCACAGAAGCGCTGCGATGTGCGCGCTGCATCGGTAATGAGCCTTGGCCCGGCGAAACAGCCGCTCGACCTCATTATGCTCGACCCGCCTTATGGCACCGGTGCCGGGCAGGTCGCGCTCGACAAGCTCAACCGTCTTGGCTGGCTCGCGCCTTCCTGCTGGATTTCGCTGGAAACCGCGCGTGACGAGGATGTGAATCTGCGCGGCATGGAAGTGGAAAGCGAACGCATGGTCGGCAAGGCCAAGCTGTCGCTAATCAGGCTGTCCGAAGCGGACTAGTTGCCTTCCGCCTGTTCCGGCGCATGCTCAGGCAGTGGCCCGTCGATCTCGCTGGCTGGCTGGCCGGGCCAATAGTCGATCGGCACACCGCCGAAGTCGAAGCCCGCAGCAGCAGGATTGATGCAATTGTCGGTCTGTGTATCCGAGCAGACGGCATATTCCTGGCCTTCGACTCGGATTCTCGTCGCCCGGCCGTCTTCGTCGCGTTCGACCACTTCGGCCTTGGGAGGCGCATCGGATTCTCCGGAATCCTGCGCCAGCGCGGTCGTCCCGCAACCCAATGCAACCACGGCAAGAGCAAGTTGAAAACCGCGTCTCATGGCAAACCTCCTCGCGAACGGGATGATCTTGTGCAGGTCCAACGTGAAGCGCAAGCGACGGTTCCGGCAAAGGCTTTCTGTGCGGCTTGCGCGCTTCACCTGCGTTCCCTAACTGTTCACGGGTGAACCAGCCCCCCTCACCTGCCGATTCCCTTCCCTCCGAAGGCGTACCGCCTTGGCTTGCCCGCCTGAACGACCCGCAGCGGGAGGCCGTGCTGACGACGGAGGGCCCGGTGCTGATGCTGGCAGGTGCCGGCACGGGAAAAACCGCCGCCCTCACCCATCGCCTCGCCCATCTGATCCGCGAGCGGCTGGCCTGGCCGAGCGAAATCCTCTGCGTTACCTTCACCAACAAGGCTGCGCGGGAGATGCGTCACCGCGTTGGCGAGCTGATCGGCGATGCGGTGGAAGGCATGCCCTTTCTCGGCACTTTTCATTCGATTTGCGCGCGCATGCTCAGGCGCCATGCCGAGCTTGTCGGGCTGCAGAGCAACTACACGATCATCGATCCGGACGACCAGTTGCGCCTCCTGAAAACGCTGATCCAGGAGCAGAACCTCGACGAGAAGCGCTGGCCCGCTCGCCAATTGGCCGGGCTGATCGACAGCTGGAAGAATCGCGGGCTCAACCCCGACGATTTGACGCCTGTCGACAATGAGAGCTTCGCCAATGGCGCGGGCCAGAAGATGTACCGGCTCTACCAAGCGCGCCTGCTCGAGCTGAACGCATGCGATTTCGGCGACTTGCTGCTCCACATGCTCAACATCTTCCGCAAGCACGCGGACGTGCTCGAGCAATACCAGAACCGCTTCAAATACGTGTTGGTGGACGAATACCAGGACACCAACGCGGTGCAGTATCTGTGGCTTCGGCTGCTTGCCCAGAACCGCAAGAATATCTGCGTCGTCGGCGATGACGACCAATCGATCTATTCCTGGCGCGGGGCGGAAGTGGCCAATATCCTGCGTTTCGAGAAGGATTTTCCCGGCGCCAAGGTGATCCGGCTGGAGCAGAATTACCGCTCGACCCCTCAAATCCTCGCCGCTGCTTCCGGCCTCATCGAAAGCAACAGCCAGCGCCTCGGCAAGACCTTATGGACCGAGCTCAATGCCGGCGAGAAGGTGCGCGTGATCGGCGTGTGGGACGCGCCCGAGGAAGCCCGCCGCGTGGGCGAGGAAATCGAGCGGCTCGAGCATGAAGGCGCGCCGTTGGAGGAAGTGGCCATCCTCGTGCGTGCACAATACCAGACGCGCGAATTTGAGGACCGTTTCATCCAGATCGGTCTCAATTACCGCATAATCGGCGGTTTCCGCTTCTACGAACGCGCCGAAATCCGCGATGCGCTGGCGTATCTACGGGTCATCGCCCAGCCGCAGGACGACCTCGCCTTCGAGCGCATTTACAACCAGCCCAAGCGCGGGCTCGGCGCCAAGACGCTGGAGAAGATGTACCAGCATGCGCGCCGTCAGGGCATTCCGCTTGCCGCGGCGGCGCTCGAACTGGCCGATAGCGACGAATTGCCCGCCCGCGCCCGCAACACCATCGCCGAGCTGATGAGCCACTTCCTGCGCTGGCGCGAGATGAGCGAGACTGTGACGCCGTCCGAACTTCTGCGCGTGGTTCTGGAGGAGTCGGGCTATGACGCCATGCTCAAGGCCGACCGCTCACCCGAAAGCGCTGGCCGCGCAGACAACCTCGTCGAGCTTTCACGGGCGATGGAGGAATACGAGACGCTTGGCGACTTCCTCGAACATGTTTCGCTGGTGATGGACAATGACCGCACCGACGATGGCGAGAAGGTCACCATCATGACCATGCACGCCGCCAAGGGGCTCGAATTCAACCATGTCTTCCTGCCCGGTTGGGAAGAAGGCGTATTCCCGAGCCAACGTTCACTCGATGAAGGCGGGCTTGCCAGCCTGGAGGAAGAGCGCCGCCTCGCCTATGTCGCGATCACCCGCGCACGCCGCCGCTGCACCATCCTGCATGCCGCAAACCGACGCATTTACGGCCAGTGGACCAGCTCGATACCGAGCCGTTTCATCGATGAGCTTCCGGCCGAGGCGGTGGATGCGGAGACGACGCTGACCGGTGGGGCAAGCATGTGGCGTGCGAACTGGAGCGAAAGCGAGGATCCCTTCGCCCATGTGTCGCAAAGCCGCCCGGAACGCTCATCATCGCGCGGCCCTGGCTGGCAGCGCGCGCTTGCCACCGGCTACGAGAAGAAGCCTTCGCGAGTAAAGGAAAGCACGCGCTCCGCCGCCAGTTTCGCCGCCAAGCCGCGCAGCGACATCGGCATTGGCGACCGGGTGTTCCACGACAAGTTCGGTTATGGCGAAGTAATGGGCCAGGAAGGCAACAAGCTCGAGATCGAGTTCGACAAGGCAGGCACCAAACGCGTGATCGACAGCTTTGTGACGAAGGCGGAATAGGCAAAACGTCCAGCCGGACTGTTACAAGTTTTTACAACAATTCCCCCGCCGAAAGCTTGGCAAAACCGTCCTTCCGAGGCAAAATCATAGCATTCTAATTGTTGCGGGATCGGAAGAGTCCCGCTGGAGGGGAAAATATCATGCGCAAGCATAACCTGTATCTTTTTGCATCTGTTATTCCGGCGAGTGTCATGCTCGCTTCGGGCGCTGCAGCGCAGTCGCTCTGGTCCGATCCGAATACCTGGCCTTCGGGCGAGGTTCCGGGCGAAGGCGATGCGGTCGAAATCACCCGCGACATGGACGTGGTGCTCGATGTCGATGCGCCGGGCCTGCGCAGCCTCACGATCCAGGGCAAGCTCAGCTTTTCCGACGAAAGGGATATCAGCCTCGAATCCGAGTGGATCTACGTGCCGGGCGGCGAACTGCAAATCGGCACGGCGGCGTTTCCATACCAGCACAATGCCACGATCACGCTGACCGACAACGTACCGGGCGAAGACATCAACACGATGGGCGACCGCGGCATCATGCTGATGCAGGGCACGCTCAACATGCATGGCGACCGCGATCACACCTGGAGCAAACTGTCGCAGACGGCAGAGGCCGGGGCGACTACCATCACCGTGCTCGATGGCCATGGCTGGCATGTCGGTGACGAAATCGTCCTCGCTTCGACCGACTTCGATCCGCGCCAGGCAGAACGCCGCACGATCACCGCGATCGATGGCAACACCATCTCCTTCGCGCAGCCGCTCGAATACATGCACTTTGGCGAGATTACCTTCGGCGTCGACGAACGCGGCGAAGTCGGCAATCTGACGCGCAACATCAAGGTCCAGGCATCAGAGGATGCGGCCGAGACCTATTTCGGCGGCCACATCATGGCGATGTCGGGCTCGCGCCTCTATGTCGACAGCGTGGAGCTGAACCGCATGGGCCAGCACCTGACGCTGGCGCGCTACCCGATCCACTTCCACGTGCTGGGCGAAGGTTCGGGGATGTATGTCCGCAACGCGGCAATCCATGACACGTTCAACCGCTGCGTGACCGTTCACGGCACCGACAATCTCGACATCGAGAACAACGTCACCTTCAACACGGTCGGCCACTGCTTCTTCATGGAAGACGGGATCGAGAAGGGGAACAAGTTCATCGCCAATCTCGGCATCCAGACCAAGTGCCACCCGACCCTGCCCTGCCTGCCGACCAATCTCGGCGTTCCCTCGGAACGCACGCAGGGCGGCCAGCAGTCCGAGCATGTCCTGATCCCCTCGGACAACACGGTAGCGACTTACTGGATCACCAATCCGGCGAACCACTATATCGACAATGTTGCCGCAGGTTCGGACTCGACCGGCTTCTGGCTGTCCCTGCCCGAGCATCCGACGGGCCAGTTCGAGGGCACGGAAATCAGCGCGCAGACCTGGCCGCGCCGTACGCCGCTGGGCATCTTCCGGGGCAACACCGCCCACTCGAACTATGACGGCTTCATGTTCGACCGCAACGCCGGTGCCGATGGCACGTTCGGCGTGACCGGCACCGTCTATATCCAGCGCGAAGATCCCTCCGACGGGACCAGCCGGCCAATCGTGAACCTGATCACCGATCTGACCGCCTACAAGAACCGCAATGGTGGGCTGTGGGGCCGCGGCGAGGAAACCATCTTCCGCGACATGAAGTTTGCAGACAATGCCATCGGCATGACGTTTGCGACCGGACTGGGCGGCGGCGCCACCTTCACCTCGCATACGGAAGACTCGCTGTTCGTGGGTGAGAGCGCCAATGTCGGCAACCCTTCGACGCCAGAGGAACTGGCCTATGGCCGCAGCCTTCCCAAGCCGCAGGTCGCCGACTATCCGATCCGTGGCTACGAATATTACGATCAGACACACTCGCTGCAGAACAACACGTTCGTCAACTTCACGGACAATGACACCCGCAAGACAGGTGCAATCTCCTACCTGCTCTTCACCAGCTTCGGCATGAGCGTCGACAACTCGGTCGAAAGCCTCGAGTTCATCAATGCCAAGCCAGTCTTTTTCCCTGAGCGCAGGCAGGAATGGGCCAGCGATTTCGGAACCAGCGCCGCCTTCCTGACCGCAGCAATCCACGACATCGACGGCACGACCAGCGGTGTTCCTGATAGCTATATCGTCTACGACAACGGCATCGCCAATGATGACGAGGCTTGCGAGCTCAAGCCCGACTGGGGTGCCGCCGTTTGCACCGGCGACTATGGCCGCCTCAGCCTTGGTGGCGGCTTCGCCTTCGGCGGCGGCGCTGTCGAAGATCCTGTCACGATCCGGCGCAACGGCCGCGATTTCGACTATCGCGGTCAGACCACGATCCGCAGCGGTGCCGAAATCGAAGTCGATACCACGCGGGAAACGGTGCCCATGCGCCTGAGTTCGATGGATGACGGTTCGTGGATCATGGTCCAGCTACCCGGCTTCACCGGTGCCGAGGGCGGTGTCGAGCAAAGCAGCCTGGCTGCTCTGCGCGCGGCCGACGTGACATCCTACTACAAGGATGCCAACGGGCTGTGGGTCAAGCTTTACGCCGACAACAACCCCGTCGCGGGAGGCGGCGGTCCGTTCAACATTCCGCCCAGCCTGACGGCCAGCCGCGAAGGCCTCGGCGGCTAACGGATAGAAAACCCCCGGCTGTCGCCGGGGGTTTTTTGCTTGGGCGGAGCAAATACGACCGTCCGAAATAGAAAGACACGGGACGCAAAGTCCCGGTTGAGGGGATGATCGTCATGCGCATGCAGTCTCACCTGCTTCTTGCTTCTTCACTGATTCCAGCAAGCCTATTGCTTGGAGCAGCTTCGGGCGCTTCGGCGCAGTCGCTCTGGTCCGATGCCTCAACCTGGCCTTCGGGCGAGGTTCCTGGCGAAGGCGATGCCGTCGAAATTACCCGTGACATGGACGTGGTGCTCGATATGGATGCGCCGGGTCTGCGCAGCCTGACGATCCA
>CAJXNC010000001.1 GCA_913056125.1 uncultured Altererythrobacter sp. | reverse complement strand
ATCGACGGCAACACGATCAGTTTTGCAGAGCCGCTCGAATACATGCATTTCGGCGAGATCACCTTCGGCGTCGACGAACGCGGCGAAGTTGGCATGCTGAGCCGCAACATCAAGATCCAGGCCTCGGAAGATGCGGACGAAGACTATTTCGGCGGCCACATCATGGCGATGTCGGGATCGCAAATGTATGTCGACAGTGTCGAACTCAGCCGCATGGGCCAGCATCTCCACCTCGCCCGATACCCGATCCACTGGCACCTGATCGGCGAAGGCGAAGGACAGTACATTCGCAATGCGGCGATCCATGACACCTACAGCCGCTGCGTGACGGTTCACGGCACGAATAACCTGCTGGTGGAAGGCAATGTGACCTTCAACACGGTCGGTCACTGCTTCTTCCTCGAGGACGCGGTGGAAACCGGCAATCAGTTCGTCCGCAATCTCGGCATCCAGACAAAGTGCCACCCGACCCTTCCCTGCGAGCCTTCGAACCTCGGCCCGGCCGGATCGGCCCTGGCAAGTCAGCCCGGTTCGAGAGGCCAGCAGTCCGAACATATCCTGATCGCTTCGGACAATACGGCCGCGACCTTCTGGATCACCAATCCGGACAATATCTATCGCGACAACGTGGCGGCCGGTTCCGATGCAGTCGGCTTTTGGTACGCCCTGCCCATTCATCCCACCGGCCAGTTCGAAGGCACGGATGTGAGCGCCAACACCTGGCCGCGCCGCACGAAGGTGCGCGAATTCAGCGGCAATGTGGCGCATTCCAACTATGACGGCTTCATGTTCGACCGTGGGCCCAATCCCGACAACACCTTCAGCGTCGGGGGCAGCAACTACCATTTCCCCACAGTCGATCCGGCTGATCCGAACAGTGAGCCGCTTGTCTCGCACTTCGAGAACTTCACCAGCTACAAGAACCGCAATGGCGGTGTCTGGGGCCGCGGGGAGCTGCACCTGTTCACCAATCTGCACGTGGCCGACAATGCTATCGGCTACACCCACGCGGCTTCGGCCGTCGGCCGCGCCGAGTATACGTCCAAGGTGCAGGATTCGCTGTTCGTGGGCGAGACCGACAATATCGGCAATCCCAGCACGGCTGCGGAAATCGCCTATGGCCGCAGCCTGCCCAACGACCTCCCGGATTTCCCGATCCGCGGATACGAATATTACGACATGCGCCACGATGTGGTGGACACCACTTTCGTCAATTTCGAGCCCAACGACCTGCGTGACGCGGGGGCGCTATCCTACCTGATGTACACGAGCTTCGGGATGAGCACGGAGAATGCCATCGAAGGCGCGACCTTCGTCAATTCCAAGCGGGTCAGCTTCCCGCCCTATGTGCGCCGGTGGGCTTCGGACCTCGGCCGCGGCAATGCCTGGAGGGGCGCGGCAATCCACGACCGCGACGGTTCGGTCGGGGGCATCCCCGATGCCTTCATCGTGCTCGATAACGGCATCGCGTCGGACGAAGACGCCTGCGAAATCAAGCCGACCTGGGGTGCTGCCGTTTGTGCCGGCGACTTCGGGCACTTTGGCCTCGGCGGCAATATGGGCTTTGGCACCGCCCCGATCGAAGACCCGATCATGCTCAGTCGCAATGGCAGGCGCTGGGAATATACCGGCCAGACCACGATCCGCAGCGGTGCGGATGTCAGGGTCGAGACCAGCCGGGACAACCTCTCCTTGTCCCTGACGGAGATGGATGACGGGTCCTGGGTGGTTTTCGAGCTTCCCGGTTTCACCACCCCTGCAGGCGGAGCCGAGCAGGAAAGCCTCGAAGCGCTGCGCGCTGCCGAGGAAACCTCCTGGTTCAAGGGAGACAACTCTCTCTGGGTCAAGCTGGTGGTCGACAATGGCGCTGGCCAGAGCGTGCAGATCGGAACACCCGGTTTCGGCGTAAGCACGGTCGGCCCCGGCCCCGGCGGCGCATTCGGAGCGGGAGCCCGTCTCGAAGTCAGCAGGCTCGGCATGGGCGGGGACGCGCCGATCAGCACGGCATTGCTTGACGACCAGAGCACCCGGCGGGAGTAACGCACCAGGAACTTCAATGTAGCAGCCTGAATACCGGCCTCGCCGCGCATGGCTGCAATGTAAAATCTAAATGGGACGAAATCGTCCCGGTTGAGAGGAAAAACTTCATGCGTATGCAGTCTCGCCTGCTTCTTGCTTCTTCGCTGCTTCCTGTTTCCTGCCTGCTCGGCGCGGCGACCACCGTTGCTGGCCAGGACATGTGGTCCGATCCGGCAACATGGCCGTCGGGCGAAGTCCCGGGTGAAGGCGATGCGGTAACCATCGCCCGCGGCATGAATGTCGTGCTCGATGTCAGCCCGCCGGCGCTGCGCAGCCTGACCATCCAGGGCAAGCTCAGCTTCGCCGATGAAAGCGATCTCGACCTCACCACCGAGTGGATCTACGTCCCGGGTGGCGAGCTGGAGGTCGGCACCGAGGCGGATCCCTTCGAGCATAATGCGACCATCACCTTGACCGACAATTTCAAGGATGAAGACATCAACACGATGGGCGATCGCGGCATCCTGCTGATGCAGGGCACGCTCAACCTCCACGGCACGACCGAACACACCTGGACCAAGCTTTCCGGTACGGCAGAGGCTGGTGCAACCAGCATCAATGTGCTCGATGCCAGCGGCTGGAGCGTAGGCGACGAGATCGTCCTCGCCTCGACCGATTACGATGCCTACCAGGCCGAGCGCCGCACCATCACGGCCGTCAACGGCAATACGATCAGTTTTGCCGAGCCGCTCGAATATATGCACTTCGGCAAGATCACCTACGGCGTGGATGAACGTGGCGAGGTCGGCATGCTGACGCGCAATATCGTCGTCCAGTCTTCCGAAGATTCGGCCGAAGACGGCTTTGGCGGCCACATCATGGCGATGTCGGGCTCCAAAATGTATGTCGATGGCGTCGGGCTCAACCGCATGGGCCAGAACATGCATCTCGCCCGCTACCCGATCCACTGGCACCTGATCGGCGAAGGCCAGGGCCAGTACATCCGCAACTCGGCCGTCTATGACACTTACAGCCGCTGCGTGACCGTGCACGGCACCAACAACCTCCAGATCGAAAACAATGTGACCTTCAACAATATCGGTCACTGCTTCTTCCTTGAGGACGCGGTCGAAACGGGCAACCAGTTCGTCGAGAACCTCGGCATCCTGACCAAGTGTCATTTCGACAAGCCCTGCGTCCCGACAAACGCCTATAATGGCGCGCCGACCGGACAGCAGGCCGACGACATCCTGATCCCCTCGGACAACACCGCGGCAACCTTCTGGATTACCAATCCGGACAATGTCTATCGCGGCAATGTGGCTGCCGGGTCCGAGCAGATCGGCTTCTGGATCGCCCTGCCAGAAAATGGCTTCGGCCAGTTCGAAGGCACGGAGGAAGGCAACGCCGTCTTCCCGCGCCAGACCGAATTTCGCGAGTTCCGCGACAATGTAGCGCACTCCAATTTCGACGGGCTGATGTTCGACCGCGGTCCTTCGCCGGAGGGCAATTTCAACCTCGGCGGCAATACGCACCTGGCTCGTCGCATTCCGGGCGAACGCGATAGCGGCCACGTGGTCAGCACGATCGAGAACTTCACCGGGTACAAGAACCACGCGGCCATCTGGGCACGCGGCGAAGACCACGTGTTCCGCGATTTGCGCCTGGCCGATAACGCCATTGGCTACACCCATGCCTTCCCCGGCATCTCGCCGGGCGGTGCGGCCTTCACCTCGCAAGTGGTGGATTCGCTGTTCGTGGGCGAAACCGACAATGTCGGCAATCCGAGCACGCCCGAGGAAATCGCAGCCGGTCGCACGCTTCCTCCGCATGCTCCGGACTTCCCCATCCGTGGCTATGAATATTACGACTTCGGTCACTCGCTGACCAATGTCACCTTCCGCAATTACCAGGATAACGAGACGCGCCAGGCAGGTGCCATCTCCTACCTGCTCTATTCGAACTTCCCGATCAGCA
Organism: uncultured Altererythrobacter sp.; assembly: GCA_913056125.1. Classification (GTDB taxonomy): domain Bacteria; phylum Pseudomonadota; class Alphaproteobacteria; order Sphingomonadales; family Sphingomonadaceae; genus Alteraurantiacibacter. The sequence goes on along the minus strand of CAJXNC010000001.1, from coordinate 559,375 downwards.
CCGAGAACTCGGTCGAGGGACTGGTGTTCGACAATGCCAAGCCGGTCCATTTCCCCGAGATCGAGCCGCGCTGGGCCTTCGAACTGGGTAGCGAAATCGGCTATACGGGCGCCGTCATCCACGACATTGACGGCTCGCTCGGCGGCAATCCGGATTCCTATGTCGTGATCGACAATGGCATCGCGTCGAACAATGAGGATTGCGTCGTCCAGCCGAGCTGGAATGCCGCGATCTGCGAAGGCGATTTCGGTCGCGTCACGCTGGCCACCAGCGACGGCGCACCGCGCGCTGCCGGTGCCTCGCCCTTCGCTCCGGCATCGGGCACGGCGGAAATCACGCTGGTCCGCAATGGCCGTTCGTTCCTGACGGGCAAGTCGGCTGGTTTCTTCGGTGCTGGCCAGGCCAACACGACGGTTGAGGCGGGCACAGAGGTACGCGCAGAGACCGAAGCGCTGCAGATGAACATCAACATGACCGAAATGGATGACGGTTCGTGGGTGATTTTCGAACTGCCCGGCTTCACCAGCGCCAATAACGGCACCGAAGTGGCCAGCCTCGATGCGCTGCGTTCCGCCGACAGCACGGCCTACTTCGCCGGCGACGATGCTCTTTGGCTCAAGATCGTGGCTGCCAGCAGCGGCACGGCGCAGAGCAATATCGGCGGCGGCGGTGCCCCGGGCTTCGGCGGCGGCAATGCCATCCAGGTCCGCAAGCCGGGTGCCGGTCAGGCACGTGCGGAAGCCGATGCCGAAGGGCCGGAAGTCGCGGCACTCAGCCGCTAATCCGAAAGCATTCGGGGGAGGTTCGCGCCTCCCCCGCACTGCAGACATTGTCGGGGCATCACCGGGCCCCTATCTTGGGCCGCATGCCGCTGCACATGACCAAGATCGCCTTTCGGGCCGAGAGCCTGCAGGATTTGCAGGACTGGTTCGATGGCAAGACGGAAGTGAAGCGCCTGCGCACACGCTATCGCCCCACGCGCTTCAAAGAACTCATCGGCGGATCACTCTACTGGATCCATGAACATGCGCTGGTCGCCCGCGCCGAGATCAAGGGCTTCGAACAGCGCAAGGACGGGCATTGGGACATCTTGCTCGAGAACCGGCTGCACCGCGTGCATCCCAAGCCCAAGCGCGCCCACCAGGGCTGGCGTTATCTCAAGGATGAAGACGCCCCGAAAGACCTTGCGGAAGGCGAAGTCGCAGGCGATGCCATGCCGGGGAAGCTGGTCAGCGAGTTGAGCAAGCTCGGTCTCGTTTGACCTTCGATTGCCACCTGAAAAGGAAATGATAGGCTGCGCGCTTCCTTGGGGAGGCAGCCATGAGCATGATCGCAGGTTTCGCTGGCAATGTGATCGGTCCCGATCATCCCGAATACGATGAAGTCCGCCCCGGCTGGAACGGCATGATCGACCGCAAACCGGCGCTGATCGCGCAATGCACCAGCACCGCAGACGTGGTGGCCGCTGTGAAACACGCCGCCGCCAACGGGCTGACCGCGGTCGCGCGCTGCGGCGGGCACTCGGTCTCGGGCGCCTCGCTTCCCGAAGGCGGTGTACTGGTGGACCTTACCGGCTTGCGCAGCATCACGGTCGATCCCGAAGCGCGCATTGCCCATGTCGCGGGCGGCTGCCTGCTCGGCGATCTCGACGCCGCGACGCAGGAGCATGGTCTCGCGGTGACGGCCGGCATCGAGCCGAGCACCGGCGCCGGCGGCCTTACGCTTGGCGGCGGGATCGGCTTCCTGTGCCGCAAGCTTGGCCTGACCATCGACAATCTCGCCAGCATGGAAGTCGTGCTCGCAGATGGCAGCGTGGTGACGGCCAGCGCGGACGAACATCCTGACCTGTTCTGGGCTTTGCGCGGCGGCGGGGGCCAGTTCGGGATCGTCACGCGCTTCGACTATCGCGTTCACCCCATTGGGCCCGAAGTGATGGTGGCACAGGCCTACTATCCGATGGACGATGCGAAAGCCGCATTGACCTGGCTGCGCGACTACATGCATTCCGCATCGGAAGATCTTGGGTTGGCCACCTCCTTCCTGCGCGTGCCGCCGATCGACCCCTTCCCCGAGGAGGCGCATGGGAAGCCCTGCCTCGCGCTGATCGCCAGCCATGTCGGAGAGGCAGACGAGGCGCGCAAGGCGTTGCAACCCTTCCTTGAGCAGGGCGAGATGCTGTTCGGCTTTGTCGATCCGATGCCCTACGTGGATTTCCAGCGATGCCTTGCCGACGGCTCACCGCACGGCAATCGCTACTATTGGAAATCGCACTTCATCCACGACTTGAGCGACGAGGTGATCGACATCATGGTCGAGGCGGCGCGCGATTTTCCAGGCGAATTCTCGCAGATTTTCACCGAAGGACTTGGAGGAGCCGTATCGCAGGTGGGTGCGGATGAGACTGCCTTCGCCAATCGCAGTGCACGCTACAATCTCGGCATTTCCTGCGGCAGGATCGACCCGGCACTGGACGACGAAGCGATCTCTCGCACGCGCGCACTGTTCGATGCGATTGCGCCGCATGCCGATAAAGGCGTCTATATAAACTATCTCGACCGCGACGAGATCGATCGCGCAGCGGAATTGTTTGGCCCCAAGACCGCGCGGCTGACTTCGATCAAGGCGAAATACGATCCGGCAAACCTGTTCGGCGGGCCGCTCGGCGGCGCAGGCTAGGCCATCGCTTCCATGCTGGCGAGCTTGATTAGCGCGCCGGAATATTCCTCCGGCGTCGCCGCGCCTTGCAGGATATATTTGCCCGCCACGACGAAAGTCGGGACCGAGGAAATCTGGCTCTGCAGCGCGCGCTGCTCTTCCATCTTCACCGCCGTCGAAAGCGCCTCATCGTCGAGCGCGGCGGATGCAGCGGCGCGGTCGAAGCCCTCGGCTTCGGCAATATCGAGCAGCACGTCGCGGTTCGAAATCTCCTGCCGCAGCTGGAAGTAGGCGCGGAACAGAGCCATTTTCAGCCGCACCTGCGCCTGCCAGTCATCGACAGTGAGCGCCCAGCGCAGCAGCTTGTGCGCCTCATGCGAATTCCACACCATCAGCACGGGTTCCTCCCCCTCGCCCTGCCAGGTCATGGGAAAGCCGATATCCTCGCCCGTCGCCTCGACATTACGGCGCATGGCGAGCACTTCGGCAGGCTGCTTGTTGTAGGCCTTGGCCAGCAAATCGACCTGGTTGTGGCCTTCGGGGCCCATTTCCGGATTGAGTTCGAAGGGCATGAAGCGGATTGTCACGTCGACATCGCCCTTCAACTGCTCCACCGCCTTGAGGAACTGGGTGCAGCCAATGGCGCACCACGGGCAGACCACATCCGACCAGATATCGACCTGCAATTCGTCTGCCATCATTCCTGCCTTTCAAGCCACCAGTCGAGCATGTGGTGGGCAATAGCGTGCCTTGGCGGCGGGATGAAGCTGCTCGCATCCCTGAGTTTCGCCATCGCTTCTTCGACTTCGGCGCGGGTGAACCAGCGCGCATCTTCTATCTCGGTATAGTCGATCACCAGCTCGCGCCCCTCTGCATAGCCGTGGCAGCCGATCATCAGCTGGCTCGGAAAGGGCCAGGGCTGGCTGGCGATATAGGAGACATCGCGCACCACGACGCCCGCTTCCTCAAGCACTTCGCGCGCCACCGCTTCTTCGATGCTCTCACCCGGCTCGATAAAGCCGGCGAGCGCGGAATAGGAGCGTTCGGGATAGTTGGGCCCACGCCCGAGCAGCAAATCCCCGTCATGCTCGACCAGCATGATCGCCACGGGATCGGTACGCGGGAAATGCTGCGCATTGCAGCTTGGGCAATTGCGCTGCCAGCCACCCTTGGCGATCACCGTGGGCGCGCCGCATTGGGCGCAGAATTTGTGCCGCGCATGCCAGTCCACCAGGCTGCGCGCGCCGCCATAGAGCGCCAGTTCGGCGGAAGAGAGGCGCGAAATCGCCGCCCAGCTCTTGCGGCGGGCATAGGCGAGTTCGTTATCGCCTTCTGCCGGGACAGCGGCGAAGAGTGGCGCGCCATCGCGCAATCCGAGGAACACCGTCTCGACATCCGTATCGACACCGCGCCATGTCAGCCGGTCCTCATCGTCGAGTTCTGGCGCGAGGCCATCGAGCGCCAGCATCAGCGCGCCAGCATCCCCGCGCATCGCCGCCAGTTTCGCCGGATCTGTGCGCAGGTGATCGGCACGGTCGAGGCCGTGCCCGGCAAAGGAAATTTCCGCCGCCATCAGCCGCGCTGGCCCAGCAATTGCGGGATCGCATCCTGCGCCGCATTGAGCGCGAACTGCTCGTAAATCGGATAGGTCGTGGCGGGCATATATTGCGTCATCAGATTGTGCCGCAGGCCCCATTTGAGGTTCACCAGCCCGCAAGTCCCCGCCGCGCCGAACCAGCCATACAGCCCTTCCGCATCGTCCTTGCCGACAAGGCCCGCCGCGCCGAAACCGAACTGCCGCCCACCAAACTCGAAAGCCTCGCCTTCGGGCATGCTATCGGGAAAAAGGTCGGAAGTGCCGAGCCTCACCGCCTCTTCGCTCATCACCCTTGCGCCATCCAATTCGCCCCAACCGGCCAGCATGCGCAGGAAACGGTCGTAATCGCGCGCGGTGGAAACCAGGCCCGACCCGCCGAAGGCAAAGGGCGGCTCGTCATAGAAGACCGAGTTGTGGGGCAGGTCGATCGGCAACAGCGTGCCATTGAGAACGAAATAATTGGCCGTCATCCGATGGGCCTCGCTTTCGGGCACACGGAAGAAGGTGCTGGTCATGCCGCAGGGATCGAAAATCCTCTGCTTGAGGAAGGCATCGAATGCCTGGCCGCTCACCACTTCGATGATCCGGCCCATCAGATCGAGCCCGACCGAATAGGACCACTTCGTGCCCGGCTGGTAGACCAACGGCATCTCCGCCAGCCGGTCTGCGAACAGCTCGAGGCTGCGCACCGCCGTGCCACGAAACACCGGCAGGTCCTGCAGCCGCGAGACCAGCCCGGGCACAAGGCCCGCATCGGTGTACGCTTCTGCCAACGGGCCAGTCTGGACGATCGAATAGCCCAGCCCCGACGTATGGGTGAGCAAATTGCGGATGGTGATCGGGCGTGTGGCTGGCTCGAGATTGTCCGCCGTGATCGGCCCGTCATAGACCTTCTGCACCTGCATCTCGGCGAAGGCGGGAAGGATCTCGGCAATCGGCTGGTCGAGGCCCATCAGCCCCTCATCCACGCAGATCATTGCTGCCATGCCGGTGATCGGCTTGGTCATCGAATAGATGCGGTAAAGCGTGTCCGCATCGACCGCCACGCCGCTGGTGAAGCTCGTCTCCCCTGCGGTGAGGAATTCGGGATACTGCTGGCCCCAGCCCAGCCCCAGCGCCATGTTCGCGACCTTCCCGCCTTCGACATATTCGCCGAGCATGGCACCCAGGGCGGGCCAGTCTTCAGGCTGCGCGAAAGCGGGACCAGCCAGCGGGCCGCCAGCAAGAGCCGCCCCGGCCCCGAGCATGGCGCCCGAGCGGAGCATGCCTCGACGCGAGATGTAGGGGGCGAAGAGCTCGCGCTCTGTCATCATTTCTCTCCCGGGGAATCGTGATCCGGCGCGGAACCTAGCAGGCCGAAATACGCCCGCAAGACTTGCGCGATACAACTGTCTTATCTATATAAGACACATGCTCAATATTCTCTCGATCCTGTTCGGCCTCGTCTCGCTGGTCATTGTCATCCCCTCGCAGATCCCGCTGCTTGGCTGGGGCAACTGGCTGGCCCTGCCGCTAGTCGTGGTCGGCGCAGGCCTGGGCGCCCTGTCGCGCACCAATAGCGGACGGAATTTCTGCCTCGTGGTCTTCGCGATCGCCGTGGTGCGCCTGATGCTGGGCGGCGGGGTCTTCTAGTCCTCAAGCAAGCACTGTTCAGCCGAACAACATGGTGGCACGCACAACGAGCGTAATCACCAAGATGGCGAAGCTGGAAAGCAAGGCCAGGCTGGCAGTCCGACCCGCCCTCTTACGCGCATTGAAATAGGCTATGCCGGCTTTCAGCGCCATATTGACCGCAACCGTACCGGCAAGCGCCAGCGCCGCCATCGGCACGGCAACCGCATCCTCCGGAAGCACAGAATAGGCGACCAGGGCCGCATCGACATCAAAGCTGCCGGCGATGAAGAGAGAGAGCGCAGCGCCCTGTTGGCCGAATTCAGTTTGCGCCCAGTGGACCAGCAGGGAAGCCAGCGCGACGACGACGAGGAAGCCGAGCGCGGGCAGCAGCTCGAAGGGCTTGCGGGTAAGCTCGGTCGAGCCGGTATCGCCGCTCCGCTCGATCCGCCACATCACACCTGCGGCAAGGAAGGCGACGATAGTCGCGGGCGCCAGCAGCAATCCGAAATCAAGCACCAGAGAAGGCGCCAGCAGCGCCGCCAATATGACCACGCGTACATACATGACGGCACTCGCCAGCGCGATGCCGGTCATGAAGCGGCCGGTATCTTCATCCTTCAGCTGACTGGCAAAGGCGGCGGTTGCCGCCGTCGAAGAATAGGCGCCGCCAATCAGCGCGGTGGCGATCGTCCCTCGGCTCTCCCCAACCAGCCGATTGGCAACATAGCCAGCAATCGAGAATCCGGTGATCAGCGCAACCACGAGCCAGAGCTTGAACGGGTTCCACGCCCCGTAGGGACCGTAGTTCGCGTCGGGCAGGAAGGGGAGCACGGCAATGGCAATGATCCCGTAGCGGGCAATGGCGCGCATTTCCGTGTCGGTCAGCACCTTGAGGAGTCCGTGCATCGGCTCGCGCATGTAGAGCAGGAATGTCACCACAGCGGCGGCAGCAAGCGCCAACGCCGCATAGCCCGCCCCTGCCAGCAGGCCGAGCCCGAGCGTGGTCATGGCGGCAACCATGGTTGTCGCGTCGCGCCGTAATGGATTGGTCCGGGGTCGCAGGAATGCACCCAAGAGCAGGATAACAAAGCCTGACAACAGGATTGCCGCCATGGCCGTGGAGATTTGAAGGCTGACCAGCGAGAACAGGCCGCCGCATGTCCCGATCAGGGCAAAGGTGCGCACTCCGGCAACGCGCATACCCTCTTCCTCTTCGCGCTGGCGCCAGCCGCGTTCGATTCCCACGAGCAGGCCGGCGCTGAGCGCCGCGAGCAAATGCGTCGCCAGATGGAATTGTCCGCTCCAGTCAGTCGCTTGGATCATGCCTTGCCCTTATAGCAGGGTGGCGCTTGCCGATAGGTAGTGTTGGGCCGCCGGGTGGAAGCGCCCCTCCTCAAGCCTGCACCAATTGCGCAGCCTTGGCGAAAAGCGTCGGCAGGCCCGCGGCCTCGATATCCGCTACGTCCCACCACTCGCCTGCGCCTTGCGGCTCTGTCTCCCCGGCATAGATCGCCACGCCCAGTTCGAGGTCAAAATGGGTAAAGCTATGGCGCACTACGCCGCCGGCGCGCCATGCGCCTGTGAGCGGGGCTTCCTCGTCGCCGTCCTGCTTTGCCGACCAGCCGTCGTCCGGAAGGGCACGCATCCCGCCGAGCATGCCCTTGCCCGGTCGCTTGACCAGCCACACGCGTCCATCGCGCTCTATCCAGAACGCGGTGCCGGTCCGCTTGGCCTTGGCCTTTTTGGCGACCTTTTTCGGCAGGCGGACGGGATCGCCCGTCGCCCGCCCCGCACATGATGCGCTGAGCGGGCAGAGCAGGCATTTGGCGTCGCGCGCAGTGCAGATGGTCGCACCGAGGTCCATCATGGCCTGCGCGAAATCGCCCGCGCTTTCATCCGGCGTGATCGAGTCCGCCTTTTCGCGGATCAGGCCTCGGCTGCCCGGCAGTGGCTCCTCAATCGCAAAGAGCCGCGCCACCACGCGCTCGACATTTGCATCGACCACAACGGCGCGCTCGCCAAAGGCAATCGCGGCGATGGCCGCCGCGGTATAGGCGCCCAGACCGGGGAGTTTGCGCAACTCCCCTTCGGTCCTGGGGAAATCACCCATGGTGGCGATTGCGCGCGCCGCTTTCACCAGGTTTCGGGCCCGCGAATAATAGCCCAGCCCCGCCCAAGCGGCCATGACCTCCTCTTCCGGCGCGGCGGCGAGCGCATGCACATTGGGCCATGTTTCCACGAACTTCGCGAAGTAGGGTGCCACGGCCGATGTGGTAGTCTGCTGCAGCATCACTTCGGACAGCCACACTCGGTACGGGTCCGGTGCCGGCGCACCCGGAGGTGCACGCCAGGGCAGCGCGCGCGCATGGGCCGAATACCAGTCGAGAAGCTCTTGCGAAACGGTGGCGGTCACGGCGCAGCTATGGCATGAGCGCCGCTCCCATGGAACGCGACGACAAGCCAAAATCGGGGAAGAGCCCGAAGAAGAAGGTGGCCCGCCCCTATGAGCGGCCGCGCGGGGGCGAGGCGCGCCCCGTGGCGGAGCTTGTCCCGCAGATCGGGCGGGCCGCTTTTCGCCGCTACGGCTTCGTGCAAAGCTCGGTCGTCACGCGCTGGCCGGAGATCGTGGGCGAAACCCACGCCAAGGTCTGCGCGCCCGAATCAATCCGCTTTCCTCCGGGCGAGAAGAGCGATGGCATTTTGCAGCTGGTCGTGCTGCCCGCCCATGCCCCGCTGATCCAGCACGTGATCCCCGAGATCATCGAGCGGGTGAACCGTTTTTTCGGCTACAAGGCCGTTGCCCGCGTGAAGATGCGGCAAGGTGAGGTTAAGCCGCAATCTGGTGAACAAAAGAAAGCCGCGCCGCCCTCGCTCAAGCCCATTCCGATGGAGCTTGGCGACAGTCTGCGCGATATTGGTGATCCCGAACTGCGCGCCGTGCTCGAAGGTCTGGCGCGGTCGCTGGGATCGAGGGAGGACGATACGTGATCAAACGCCTGCTGCTGGCAGCTTCCGTGCTTGCCTTGGCACCTGTTGCACCGGCGCATGCCCAAAGCCAGGACCGTAACTGGGACGCGACCTATGCGGAGACGGAACGCGGTTTCCGGACTGGCAATCCCGATGCCCAGATCAAACTCATCGTTTTCATGAGCTATTCGTGTCCGCATTGCGCTCAATTCGAAATGGAAAGCGATGCGCCCATGCGCCTGCTTTACGTCCAGCCCGGAATGCTCTCGCTGGAGGTCCGCAACGTGCTGCGCAACCCGCTTGATCTTGCCGCTGCCCTGACCGCCGAATGCGGTCCCGAGAGCCGCTATTTCGGCAATATGCGAGCGATCATGCGAGCGCAGGAAGAGTGGCTGGATGTGGCCGTCAACGCCGGTCAGGCAACCACCAATCGCTGGATGAGCGGCCCCCTGCCCGCCCGTATGCGCGCCATCGCCGACGATCTCGATTTCTACGAGCTGATGGAACCGCGCGGCTATTCCGTCGCCGAAATCGACCGTTGTCTGTCCGACCAGGCTGCGATCGAGGCACTGGTAGCACGCCAGGAAGCAGACGATGCGGAGTTCGAAATTGCCGGTACGCCAAGCTTTGCCATCAACGGCAATATGCTCGCTGGCGTGCACAATTGGGCCGCCCTGCAGCCCGCATTGTCCGCCGCTGCCGCCTCCACCGGCGAGTAACGGGGCATATCCCTGTGTAAAAAGCGCCCTGCCGGAGGGTGAGGCGCTTGTCTCCCCCGACCTATCGTTTAGCCCTATTTGAATCAGAGAGGATCGAGAGTTTCCATGAAGTCCTTCAGCAAGATTGTCCTCGTCGCACCGCTGGCACTCGCCTTGGCAGCCTGTGGATCCGAAGACGACAGCGCCCTCGTATCGAACGAGCCGATTGCGGCTATTCCTGCACCCGAAGGCTCCAGCTGGGACCAGCAGGTCGTGCGCACAGAAGAGGGCGGCTGGCTGGTCGGCAATCCCGATGCCCCGGTCAAGCTGCTCGAATATGGCTCGCTCACCTGTCCAGCATGTGCTGCCTTTTCGATCGACGGCTCGCGCACCCTGCATGAGAAGTACATCGCCTCGGGCGTGGTCAGCTACGAATTGCGCAGCGTGATGATCCACGGCGTGGTCGACCTGCTGCTGACCCGCGTGCTCGAATGCGCGCCCAAGGAAGTGGCCGTGCCTTTGGCCGACCAGATCTGGTCCAATATCGATGCGGTGATCGATCCGGTACAGGCCAATGAGGCCGGTATGACGGCAGCCTTCAACCTGCCCGAGGACCAGCGCTTTGCCGCGATGGCGCAGGCCGGACAGATCGACCAGTTCTTTGCCGCACGCGGCCTCAGCACCGACATGACGCAGCAATGCCTGTCGGATTTCGAGGCTGTGCAGGCGCTGGCAGAAAAGGCCTCCGCAGCCGCCGAGGAGGACAATGTGACCGGTACGCCGACCTTCTTCCTCAATGGACGCCTGGTCAGCGGTACTGCCTGGTCGGTGGTCGAACCTGCCCTGCAGCAGGCTGGCGCACGCTAGGGGCGAAAGGAGAGCGCATTCGGCATGCAGATCAGGAAGCTCAAACTCTCCGGTTTCAAGAGCTTCGTAGAGCCTGCCGAACTGCGCATCGAGCCCGGGCTGACCGGGGTTGTCGGGCCCAATGGCTGCGGCAAGTCAAACCTGCTTGAGGCGATCCGCTGGGTAATGGGCGAGAACTCACCCAAGAGCATGCGCTCGGGCGGGATGGAGGACGTGATCTTCGCCGGCACCGCCGCACGGCCGCCGCGCGATTTCGCCGAAGTAGTTCTGCACGCGGTCGACGAAGAGGGCGAGGCGCTCGACGTGACCCGCAGGATCGAGCGGGGTGCAGGCAGCGCCTATCGCGTGAACGGCAATGACGTGCGCGCCAAGGACGTGGCGCTGGTCTTTGCCGATGCCGCCACCGGCGCGCACAGCCCCGCCCTCGTCAGCCAGGGCAAGATCGCGCAGGTGATCGCCGCCAAGCCCGCCGAACGCCGCATGATGCTGGAAGAGGCGGCGGGCATTGCCGGCTTGCATGTCCGGCGGCGCGATGCCGAGAACAAGCTCAAGCAGACCGAACGCAACCTCGCCCGGCTCGAAGACATCATGTCGGGCCTCGACAGCCAGATGTCGAATTTGCGGCGGCAGGCCAAGCAGGCCGAACGCTACAAGAAGCTGAGCGACGAGATCCATGTGGCCGAGGCCAAGCTGCTCTTCGCCCGCTGGCGCGATGCCGCTGCGGCTGCCGAAACAGCGCGCGAGCAGGCCAAGACCGCAGATGAGGGCGTCGCCCGTGCACAGGAAGCGGCGAAACAGGCACAAAAGGCGCAGGCCGAGCTGGCCCAAAAACTGGCCGAACTGCGTGACGAGCTGGCCGATCGGCGGGACGATGCCAGCGCGCATGGCCACCGCATGGCGGCGCTATCCAGCCAACTCGAAGCGGCGGAAGAGAAGCTGCGCGATCTCGACCGACAGAAGCAGCGGCTGGAGGAAGACCGTTTCGAAGCCGACCGGTTGACACGGGATGCGGCACAGGCGCTCAAGGAGCTCGAGACCAATCTCTCGGCCAATGCCAAGGCGCTGGTCGATGACGAGGCCAAGCGTCCCGAATTCGCCAACAAGGTCGAGCAGGCCGAGCGCGCGGGCCGTGCCGCCGAACTGGCGCTGGCCAAGGCCACTGCAGACCATGCCGGGGTCGAGGCCGAATGGCGCGTCGCCGAGGCCGAACTGGCACAGGCGCAGGCGCGCCTCGATCGGCTGGGCAATGAGGCGCAGCGTATCGCCAGCCAGCGGTATAGCCTGACCAATGAAGGCGATCCCGAAGAAGCCGTTGCCAGCGCCAAATCCCGCGCCGAAGCGAGCGCAGCCAAACGCGAAGAACTCAAGACCGCGCTGGAAAGTGCCCGCGCGCGCAAGGATGAACTGGCTGTGCAGCGCGACGAGGCAGCCAGTGCCCTGTCCACCGCCCGCGCCGAATTGGCCGGTGTCGAACGCGAATTCAACGCCTTGCAGCGCGACCGCGAAGCCCGCGCCAAGCGGCAAAAGAATACCCATGGCCTGCCCGCGGCGCTGGACCGGCTTGCCGCCGAACCCGGCTATGAGCGCGCGCTCGCCGCCGTACTGGGCCGCGATGGCAAGGCCCCGCTCGGCATGCCCGACAAGGCAGCCGAGGGACGCTTCTGGACCGGCTCCAAGCCTCCCGCCAAGGTAGCAGACAGCCTCGCCGACCATCTCGGCTCCTGCCCCGACGAACTGGCTGCACGCCTCGCCCTTGTCCATGTCGCCGAGGAGGATGATGGGCGCGTGCTCAATCCCGGCGAATGGCTGGTCACCAAGTCCGGCCTGCTGCGCCGCTGGGACGGCTTCATCGCGCGCGGGGAAGGCGCTGCCGAGGCGGCCCGGCTCGAAGCCGACAACCGCTTTGCCGAACTGGAAAAGCAGCTTCCTGCCCTGCGCAGTGCGGTCGAGCAGGCACAGTCTGCGCATGACCGCCTGAGCGAGGAGGCGGCGGAACTGCAGCGCGGCCTGATCGGTGCCGAACGCGCGGTCAACGAGGCGGCGGAGGACGAGCGGCAGGCCCTGCGTGCCCTCGACCAGGCAGAAGCGCAGCGCGAGCGCCTCGCCAATCGCCTCGCCGAGCTGGCCGAAGCCGAAACCGAACTGGCCGAACAGCGCAAGCAGGCGGAAGCCGAAGTCGCCGCGGCAAGCGAAAAGCGCTCCACCCTGCCCGATCCCGAAAGCGGCCGCGCCACGCTCGATGCCGCGCGGGCGAAGAACGAGGCGGCGCGCGATGCCATGCTTGCGGCCAGCGCCACGCTTGCCGCGCATGACCAGGGCCTGGCCGTGGCGCGCGAGCGCGTTGCTGCCCAGCGGTCGGACAAGGCCAATTGGGAAGCCCGTGCAGGCGAAGCAGCGCAGCGTCTGGCCGGCATGGCCGCCCGTTTCGAGGAGATCGAGGAAGAACGTGCCGTGGTCGCCGCCAAGCCCGAGGGGCTGATGCGCGAGATCGAGGGCGGCGAACAGGTGCGTGCGCGTCTGGGCGAGGAATTGCTCAAGGCGGAAGAGGCGGTCGCCGCGGCAAACGAGGAAATGCGCGGTCTCGATGCACAGCTTCACCAGGCCAATGAGGCGCTCTCCACCGCTAGAGAGAACCGTGCCACGCTGGCGACACGCGCCGAGAACGAGGAATCGCGACGCGAGGAAATGGCGCGCATCTCGGGCGAACGCTTCCAGTGTCCGCCGATCATGCTGGCGGAGAGGTTCGGCTTCGAGGCCGAACAGGTGCAGGATTCGGGCAAGGAAGGCGAAGAGCTTGAACGCCTGACCGCGAGCCGCGAACGTATCGGTCCTGTCAATCTCGTCGCCGCCGATGAACTGGCCAAGATAGAGGAAGAGCACGGCGCCAATGCCGGTGAGCAGGCCGAGCTGGTCGAGGCGGTCAATCGGCTGCGCTATTCGATCGGCAATCTCAATCGCGAAGGCCGCGAGCGGCTGCGCGCCGCCTTCGAGGCGGTGAATGAGCATTTCAAGCGCCTATTCGAGCGCCTGTTCGAAGGCGGGCAGGCGCATCTCGCGCTGATCGACAGCGACGACCCGCTCGAAGCGGGGCTCGAAATCTTCGCCCAGCCGCCGGGCAAGCGCCTGCAATCGCTCTCGCTGCTATCGGGCGGCGAGCAAGCGCTGACGGCTACAGCACTTATCTTCGCACTGTTCCTGACCAATCCGGCCCCGATCTGCGTGCTGGACGAGGTCGATGCGCCACTCGACGATGCCAATATCGATCGTTTCTGCGACCTGCTCGATTCCATGGTCCGCGAAACGCAGACGCGCTATTTGATCGTCACTCACAACGCCGTGACGATGAGCCGCATGCACCGCCTGTTTGGCGTGACCATGGTCGAAAAGGGCATTTCGCGCCTTGTCAGCGTAGACCTGGGCGAAGCGGAAGCTCTGGCAGCAGAGTGACGTCAGTGGCTGAGCAACTGCCCTATCGCCACATGGCGAGACCGGTGGATGACGCGGATGCATTTCCCGAGCCGCCGCCGGGCATTGTCCTCGCGCCATTCGATCCCGCGCGCGATGCGGCAGAGCTCTATGCCGTTCTCGCCCCCACCTATGACGAAGTCGATGACGGCATGGTGCTTGCCCCGTTCGAACAATGGCTGTCGGCCCTGCTGGCGGACGAAGATTATTGTCGCGAGGCCATATTCCTTGCCCGAAGCAATGAGGGCGAAGTAGCGGGGATCGTCATCAACTGGCGCAACGGTTTCGTCTATGACCTGGCGGTGGCGCCCGGCTGGCGCAAGCGGGGCATAGCCGAATTCCTGCTGCGGCACAGCTTCGCCCATTTCGCAGCGGCGGGCGTGGAAAGGGTCGAACTGAAGGTCACAAGGGGTAATCCCACGGGTGCGGAACGCCTCTATGAACGGTTGGGATTCATCGACCTGCCGCCGGAAAATCCGCCCGCAATCGAAACCTAATCGAGAACCGCCCTGGGCCCCGGACCCTTGAGGCCGAGCCGGTCATCCTTGTTGTAGAGCTGGCACTTCTGCAGGCTCAAACAGCCGCAGCCGATGCACTGGTCGAGCTGGTTACGCGTGCGGTTGAGCAGCTTGATCTTCTCGTCGATTTCATGGCGCATGCGGCGGCTGATCTTCTGCCAGTCGGCCAGCGTCGGATTGCGCCCTTCGGGCAATGCGGCCAGCTGCTCCTCGATCTCCCTGAGGCCGAGCCCGAGTTTCTGCGCGATCAGGATAAAGCTGACCCGGCGAATATCGCCGCGCAGGAACTTGCGCTGGTTGCCCTGCGTGCGCAGCGGATGCAGCAGCCCCTTTTCCTCGTAGAACCGGATTGCCGAAACGGCGACGCCGGTGCGCTTGGCCAATTGCCCGATCGAAATGAAGTTTGCCTGTGTCACGAAATTCTTTTCCCCAATCTCTTGACCTCAACTTAGCTTGAGGTTGCAGAATGGGCAAATAGCGATTCGGAACGTCCAATTTCGGTCACCGAAAGTCGCTTGTGAAACAGACGTTTGTGCAAAGGATTTGAGAAATGGCAAAAGGACGCATCGAGCACGTCAACCTGACGGTGACCGACATAGAGAGGTCTGCCCGCTTCTTCAGCGACTTGCTGGGATGGCACCAAAGATGGCGCGGGGAAGCGATGAATGGCGGCGAGACGATCCATGTCGGCGAGGATGTGACTTATCTCGCGCTCTACACCGACCGGGAGGACCATGCCGGCCAGAAGAAGGGTCGCCCGATGAACCATGTCGGCCTGCTGGTGGACGATCTGGATGCGGCCGAATCGGTCGTAAAGGCCGCCGGGCTCGAGCCCTGGGGCCACGACGATTACGATCCGGGCCGACGCTTCTACTTCTTCGACTGGGACGGCATCGAGTTCGAGGTGGTGAGCTATGTTTGACCCGATCATCCGCGAACCGCTCTTCGGTCCACGACGCGTTAAAGAGCGGCGCCCGATCCGGGCGCGCAGAGCCGAGCCCTACAGTCACGAGTCTCAGGGGCACGAACCGGCAATCCGCTTCGATGCGCTCAAATGGTGGTGCCTGTCATTCGTGCCGCGGCTGAGGCCATCGGTCAGGCTGGCCTGCGCCTGAGCGCGTGGCGCTCAGAATGCCTCTTCGTAAACCCGCGACATGTCCCTGCCCCACTTCCCTTCGAACTTCTCCAACAGGATCTGGGCAGGGACCTTGCCGCTATCGACGATCTCGCGAAGCGGCTCGAGGAAGCCCGTTTCGTCATCACCCGCGGCATTGGTCGCGCCGCGCGCCGCCAGCCCGGCATGGGCAATGTCGAGCACCTCGCCCGCCATGTCGTGCAGCTTGCGTCCCCCGGGGATCGGCGCATCGAGCGCCAGCTTCGGCACGGCATCGCGCAGCGCCTCGCGCTCTTCCATCGACCAGTTCTTGACGAGATCCCAGGCGGCATCGAGCGCCGCATCGTCGTAGAGCAGGCCAACCCACAGCGCCGGCAATGCGCAAATGCGATTCCACGGACCGCCATCGGCGCCGCGCATTTCGAGGAAGCTCTTGAGCCGCACTTCGGGGAAGGCGGTGGAGAGGTGATCGGTCCAATCGCTCGGCGTCGGCAATTCGCCGGGCAGCGCGGGCAATTCGCCCTTCAGGAAGTCGCGGAAGCTCTGCCCCGCCGCATCGATATATTTGCCGTCGCGGAAGACGAAATACATCGGCACGTCGAGCATGTAATCGACATAGCGCTCATAGCCGAAGCCGTCCTCGAACACGAAGGGCAGCATGCCCGTACGGTGCGGATCGGTATCGCTCCAGATATGACTACGATAGGAGAGGTAGCCATTCGGCTTGCCCTCCGTGAAAGGCGAATTGGCGAACAGCGCGGTCGCCAGCGGCTGCAGCGCCAGCGAAGTGCGGAACTTCTTCGCCATGCAGGCCTCGCTCGCATAGTCGAGGTTCACCTGGATGGTGCAGGTTCGCAGCATCATGTCGAGGCCTAGGTCGCCCACGCGCGGCATGTGCCGCATCATGATCTCATAGCGGCCCTTGGGCATGACAGGCAGTTCTTCGCGTGTCTTGTCGGGCCACATGCCCAGCCCGAGGAAGCCGACGCCGAATTCCTCGCCCACTTCCTTGCATTGCTGAAGATGGCGGCCGGTCTCTGCACAGGTCTGGTGCAGGTTTTCCAGCGGAGCACCCGACAGTTCGAGCTGGCCGGCGGGCTCGAGGCTGATCGTCCCGTCATCGCCGCGCATGGCAATAACCTTGCCGTTCTCCTCGACCGGCTCCCAGCCATAGCGGCGCATGGCCATCAAGATGTCGTGAATGCCACCGGGCTCGTCATAGGACGGTGCATGGAAATCCGAACGGTTGAAGACGAGCTTTTCGTGCTCGGTACCGATCCGCCAATCGGCGCGCGGCTTCTCGCCCGCCTGCATAGGCTGGACCAGCTGGTCGCGGCTTTCGATGGGCCGCTCCTCTCCTGCGGACGCTGTGCGCGTGCTCATGGCAAGGCCGTTAGGAGACTAAGCGCCGCTGCGCCAGTCTCAAATTGCAACGAAATGCTCACGACCAGTCGCCCGCCTGCCCCATCCACAGCGCGGTGGCGGCGATGGCAGCGGTTTCTCCGCGCAGGATACGCGGTCCAAGCGATATGGGGCGCGACTGCACATGATCGCGGATTGCCTCGCGCTCGGCATCGTCGAACCCGCCTTCGGGGCCGACCAGCAAAGCGGCAGTCGGCAGATGCTCGGCAAAGGCCTTGGCCGCCGGATCGCCGCCCATTTCATCGGCAAAGAAGATCAGCCGATCTTCGGGAAAATCGCGCAGCAAGGCCTCCAGCTTTACCGGCTCGGCTATTTCGGGCAGCGCGGTCCGCGCACATTGCTCGGCCGCTTCGGTGACTATCGTGGTCGCGCGGTCCATGTTGAGCTTGTCAGCCACGCAGCGCCGCGTGATGACAGGCTGGATGCGCGCCACGCCAAGCTCTGTCGCCTTTTCCAGCACCATGTCGAACCGGTCCTTCTTGAGCAGCGCCGCACAGAGCCAGAAATCTGGTACCTCCTCGCGCTCCCTGAGCTTTTCGACCGGTTCGGCCATGCAGTTACGCTTGCCCGCCTCGATGACGCGCGCGGCCCATTCGCCGGTTACGTTGTCGCACAGAATAATTGTATCGCCCTCGCCGACGCGCATGACTCGCAGCAAGTAATGCGCCTGCGTGCCCTCGATCGTCACCGGAACGCCTTGCGCGATCTCCTGTCCCACGAACAGGCGCGGCGCGCTCCGCGGAGGCCAGGCGGGAGTCGCCCCCATCAGGCAGGTTTCACCGCACGCGTGGCGATGAAGGGCTGGAATTTCTCTGTCAGCACTTCGAGATATTCCCAGCCATCCTCGAACATGTCGGTCAGCATCAGGCCGGCCTGTAATTGCCCGCCGATCTGCGTTTCGAGTGTGTGGCTGAAGCACAGGGTCTTGTCGTCCGGGCTGCTGGCGAGCAGCGCCGCCTTCTCATCCTCGGGCAGGTCGAAATCGCTGTAGGGCAGACTATGTTTCGCAACCAGTTCGCCGCGATCGAGCGCAAGCTGGTCGAAGACGAAGAAGACCGGATTGTAGAAACCGGTCATGAGCGCACCGCCCGGACGCAGAACCCGCGCGCATTCACGCCAGACAGGCAGCACATCGGGGGCAAAGGCGGTCGAGCAGGGGTTGAAGATGATATCGAAGCTCTCATCCTCGAAAGCAGAGAGATCGTGCATGAAGCCCTGTACGGTGCGGATCGAAAGGCCTTCTCGCTCGGCCACTTCCGCATCGCGTGCCAATTGCCCTTCCGAAGCATCGAGGCAGGTCACATTGGCTCCTGCCGCGGCAAAGATCGGGCATTGCTGCCCACCGCCCGAGGCGAGGCCGAGCATGTCCTTGCCGGCAATATCGCCAAACCAGCTGCGCGGTACCGGCTTCATCGGGGTAAGCACGACTTCCCATTCACCGCGCCGCGCGGCGGCAATCTCCTTTGGCGAGACGGGCACGGTCCATTCGTCCTCCGCCTCGACGCGCCTGTTCCACTGTTCGCGGTTATATTCGCCTACATCAGTCATGGCGCTTCCCTAGCCAAGACTTTCCCCCCGCGTCCAACCCGATTATGGCCCGCTGCGATGAATGACACGGTCACCCCCGATAGCGAACATCGCGGTCTCGTCTCCATGCTGCCGCAACGCATGCGCGATTTCGCCATGCTGGCGCGCTTCGACAGGCCGATCGGCTGGTGGCTGCTGTTCTGGCCCTGTGCCTGGGGCGTGTGGCTGACCGGAGCGGGAATCCAGTGGCAGCTGGTACTGTGGCTGCTGCTCGGCTCGATCGCCATGCGCGGCGCGGGCTGCGTCTACAACGACATTGTCGATGCCGATCTCGACCGGAAGGTCACGCGTACCACCAGCCGCCCCGTGGCGAGCGGGCGCGTGAGCCTGAAAGCGGCTTGGGCATGGCTGCTGGCGCTGTGCGCGGTGGGCCTCGTCGTCCTGCTGCAATTGCGCTGGGAGGCGCAGGTCGTGGCGCTGGGCAGCCTGCTGCTGGTGGCCGCCTATCCCTTCATGAAGCGCATAACCTGGTGGCCGCAGGCCTGGCTCGGCCTCGTCTTCACCTGGGGCGCACCGGTCGGCTGGATCGCGCTGAGGAGCGACCGGCTCGACGTCATGCTGGCGCTCTATGCCGGGGCCTTCTTCTGGTGCATGGGCTATGACACGATCTACGCGCTGCAAGACCGCGAGGACGATGCGCTGGTGGGCATCAAATCTTCCGCCCTGCGGCTAGGCGAGAATGTGCAGGCGGGCGTGATCGGCTTCTATTGCCTCGCCGTGACCATGTGGGGCCTCGCCTTCTGGCTGTTCCGCGGAGACTGGCTGGCGTTGGCGGCGCTCATACCGGCAGCGGTGCATTTGCTGTGGCAAGCCTTCACGCTCGATCCGAAAGATCCCGACAACCCCCTGGCACGCTTCCGCTCCAATCGCTTCGCCGGTCTGCTGGTAGCAGCGGCCTGCTTCGTCGCGGGCAACGCCTGAAGGCCTACTCCGCGGGCTGGACCTACGGCACGGGGCGCGGATTGGCGCGCTTGAAGAAGCGGGCCATGCGCGAGGTAATCAGGCCGTGTTCCTGCATCCAGGCGTGGTATTCACGGTACTTTGGATCTTCGCCCAGCAGATGCGCCTCTTCGGTGCGCGCGCGCCAGTAGTAAATCGCGCTGACCATGCCGAGGAAGAAGGTGTTGCGGATTGCGTCGACCAGTGAATCACTGGTGACGAGGAAGGGCAAGGTGGTACACCACCAGAACAGGTTCTTGGAGAGATAGGCCGGGTGGCGCGAGAAGCGGTAGGGACCGTTTGTCAGCACCCCGCGATAGGTCAGGTTCGAGAAGCGGATTCCGAAAGCGACGGTCGCCCAGGCATAGATTGCGGTCAGGACAACCAGCATGGCGGCCCAGCCCCAGAGCAGCACGTCATGCCCTTCGAACCAGTAGTCCCAGCCGGCAGTGTTGTATTCGTACTGGATAACGCCGCCATTGCCCATGAAGCCAAAGACGAAGGGCGGGTAGCACAGCAGCGCGGCGAGCCAGCCGGCGATGAAGGGATTGCCGCTGCGGATATGCGCATCGAGCGGGCGCAGCGTCAGCAGATAGCCGACCGTGCCGATCTGCACGTCGACCACGAACAGCAGCTCGAAGAGCGCAACGCCGAGATTGACCGGATTGTCGATGATTTCGGTGTAATTGACCTCGACCACGGCGGCGAATCCGCCGGGAAGGATCGAGATCATGAAGGCACCGAAAAAGCCCTTGATGATCCATGCGCGCCAGTGCTTCTTGACCTCGTCCATGTCCCAGGCCTCGCGGCCGATCAGCATGGCACCGAAATGCCAGGCATGGTCGCGCGGGCTCACCATCCTGCGGTCAAGCCAGAAGATGTAGGGGATCGAGAGCAGGAAGATCGGTACGGCGGCAACCGCGATGACCTGCATGGCGAAGAGATATTGCCCCTCCCAGTACCAGCGGCCGAGGCAGTAAAGCCCGCCAATGATGATCCAGGTGGCCCAGAGGCCGGCCAACTTGGTGACCGAGATTTCCATGATCTCGGACGTTGCGCGGCGCAGGTTCCAGTCGATCCCGGTCGAAGGATTGCGATGCACCTTCTCGACCAGCAGCGAATAGACAGCCATGGAGAAACCCGTCAGGATCATCGCGAGCAGCGCCGAATAGGGGCCCGAAAGGCGTTCTGCAGGGCCCGGCAGGCCGAAAGTGTTTACGACCTCGGGCCACAAGCGGCAGATGGCGATATAGGCAAGCAGCGTGCACAGCCCGACGGCGCCAACCCAGGGGCTGACGTCGCTGCTCGGCAGACGCGCGGGAGAGGCAGCTTGCGCACTCATGCGCCCGCCTTGCATTAAATTGGTTAAGAGGCCGGTAACCGATAGACGAAAATCGCGGATTTCCGCCCGCTAGCGCCGCAATTAGCGCCAGGCGGTGATGCGACCGCTATCGTCGAGGATGTACAACGTATTGTCGGCCACGATCGGCGGCAGCGAAACCGACTTGTCGAGATCGGTAAACAGCGTCGATTCGCCGCTCATGACGTCGACTGTGCGGACTTCGCCTTCGGAACTGGCGACCCACAGGCGATTGTTTGCCAGCACCGGTCCGGTCCAGAAGATCGGTCCCTGGCGATCCTCGGGATCGCGGAACCGTTCAAGCTGCGTGACCCAGCGCACACGGCCGGTCGAACGTTGCAGGGCGAGCAAGCGTGCATCGTCGGTCAGCGTGAACAGCCATTCCCCGGCAAGCGCGGGAGTGGAAATACCCGCAATCGTCAATTCCCAGATACGCTGGCCAGTGCTGAGCTCGTAAGCTGCCATGCGGCCGCCCTGCCCCAGCGCAAAGACCTGCCCGGAGTTGATGATCGGATCGGCATCGACGTCGGTCAGCGCACCGACCTGCGTCGAAATCGAGGTACGCGCCAGTGCGTCGGACCAGAGGTTGCGACCATTCTCATAGCGATAGGCGACCACTTCGCCCGAGGAATAACCGGCGATCACCGAGCCCTGCCCAGCAGCGGGAGCAGCAACGCCGAACACGCCCGACTGGCCCGACGCGGCTGCATCCGCCCAGATCGGTTCGCCATCCTCAACGGACATGGCGTGGATCTGGTTGTCCTGCGTCATCACATAGACGGAGTTGAAGGCAATGGTGGGCGAGCCGCGCAGCGGGCCGGCGGGCTTCTTGCGCCACAATTCGGCACCCGTCGCCGCATCGAGAGCGACCACGTCACCGGTACCGCTCGTGGCGAAAACCTTGCCCTGGTAGAAGCTCGCGCCACCACCAAAAGTGGCATCGCGCAAATCGCCCGTAACCTGGATTCGGTGCGTCCAAAGTGTGCTGCCGGTTTGCGCGTCCATGGCGTGAATCAAGCCATTGGCATCCACGACATAAAGCCTGCCGTCCCCGATCACCGGTGCAGCGGCAAGGCGGCGCGTATTGGTGGTGCCGGGAATATTCGCGGTCCAGGCGCGAACAGGGGTGGCGCTGAGCGTGACATGGCCGGTCGTCTTGGCAGCATTGCGCGCACCTTGCGGCCAGTCGGCATTGGTTTCCGCAGTCGGAACCACCACCGCGACACCGGCAAGGTCGGGATCAGCGACGATTTCGGTCGCGATACGCGAGAGGATCGGCGTGCGATTGCCACGGGTTGGCGTAACCGGCTCGTCATCGCCGCCACCAATCACGCTGCAGGCTGCCAGCGAAAACACAAATCCGCCAGCAACGGCGATTTTGCCAAGCCGGCCGAAGAGAGCGCGCGCGTTCGGGAGCTTCGATTTCATGCAGTTATCCTGTATCATTGTGCCGCCGCGACGCTTTCGTCATCAATGCGCATTTCGGCCAGAGTTTCCTCGACATCCTCGATCGCATCGAAGCCCATGAAGCCTGCCAGCTGGCGGCTGCGGGCACGGATCGTGGCCGGCACATCTTCGTTCTTGGCGATTTCTACCAGCAGGCGACCGGCATCCTCATCACGGCCCGTTTCGAGATAGGCCATGGCGACCAGTTCGCCCGCGCTGCCGAACCAGGCGCTGTCGGCATTGGCGAGCGGGCCGAGGCGGGTAATCACCTCCTGCTTGTCCATCGCGTCGAAATTGGCCGCGACGTAGCGGATATTGGCGGCATCGCGCATGGCCTGAGGCGCGTCTGCATTGTCTACCACGCGCTGGTACAGTGCCAGCGAGTCTTCCTGCCGTCCCTCGGCAAGGGCAGCGGCAGCGCGCAGCATCTGCGCCGAGGTCATGGCACCGGGACTACCCGTTTCGGACAGCAGGGCCAGTTCCTCGTCGGCGATCTGGAAATTGCCCGCCTCGAACTCGTCGATTGCCTGGATCAGCGTTTCGGACTGTTCCTCCAACGCGGATTCCGACTGGTCCTGCCAGTACAGATAGCCTGCCAAACCTGCCAGGCCGAGCACGATGATCACCCCGGCGGTGACACCATACTTCCTGAAGGCATTGGTGACTTCGTCGGTGCGGACGGCTTCGTCCACCTCGCGCATGAGCATTTCCTGCCCAATGTCGCGCTGGGGTTTGCCGCCGGGGGTGGAAGGTGTCGTTGGAGCTTGGGCCACGTTGTCTCGGAAATCGGTTAATTACTTTGGGGGCGCTGTTTAGCGGCTGGGGCGGTCAATTCAATTGACAATTGCACCTGTTCCCCGGGCGGTGAATGGCGGCTTAAGCCTCATCCCTGCCCTTCTGGCGGTTCATCAGGCCCCAGTAGAGCGCGCGGTAGCGTTCGATCATCCTGAGCGAGTCATACTCCTCGCGCGCCTTGGCGCGGTTGGCTAGCCCCACGCGCTTGCGCTCCTTGGCATCGCCGGTGAGCGTCCACAGCGCCTGGTGAAGCGCCTCTTCGTCTCCCGGCGCAGCGAGGTAGGGCCCGTTATCGCTGGCCACCATGTCGCCGATGTCCCCGACGCGCGGGGCGACCACGGGCAGGCCCGCCGCCATCGCCTCGACCACCGAAATGGGAAACTGTTCCGACAGGGAGGACAGCGCAAAGATATCGAACAGGCCGACGATCTTTTCGGGCCTCTCGACAAAGCCGGGCAGGTGGACGCGGTCCTCCACGCCCAATTCCTCCGCCAGGTTCTGCAATTTCTCGCGTTCGGGGCCTTCCCCGGCAATGACCAGGTGCCAATCGGGCGGCTGACGCTTGATCAGCCGGACAAGCGCCGAGAGGTTCTTCACCTCGCGCAGGCCGGCCAGCGTGCCGATCCAGAATTCGTCCTTGCGCTTGATCAGGCCCGGCAGGAAATCGCGCTTGGGCGGTGCGGAGAAAGCACGGGTATCGATGCCATTGGCGATCCGACGGACGCGGGCGCGTGGCTGCGCCCATGCTTCGAGCGCGATGTTTTCAAGGCTCTTCGACGGCACCACCAGCGCACCGCTGCGCCCCAGCGCAAGCCTGCGAAACCAGTTGCGCTGCCATTTGAGGCCGCTCGCCTCATCCTCGTTGAAGCCATCCTCGTGATGCACGAGTGGCGGAAGCTTGTGCAGGTCAGCGAACAATGTGTGCGCCATCACCGCGTTGATCGCGCCCCAATTATAGGTGCAGACAAGGTCGTACCCAGCCATGGCCGCAGCGATGCGGTTGAGCATTCCCGGCAGGGGCTTGCCCGTCAGGGGCGGGAACTTGGGCCATGAAACGCGCACGCTTCGCTCGATGAGATGCGCCGCGCCGCGCCGTTCCGGATCGCCGGAGACGATGGCATGGTCGCATTCCTTGCCCCAGGCATTGATCAGGCGAGTGGTGCGCACCTCCTTGCCACCCGGATCGAAGGTGGAATGGATGTGCAGGATGCGCGGTGCCTTGCTCATGCGATCCTCGCAAGCAGGCGGGCGATCGCCGCCTGTGCCTCGGGCTCGTCCAGCGTCGGCGTGTGGCCGGTCCGGGGGATATTGACCAGTTCCAGCCCCTTTATGTCACGCTCCATGCGCAAGGCGGTGGTTGAGGAAAGGATATCCGACAACTCCCCGCGGATCAGCAGGGACGGCATTTTCGACAGCACTTCGAAGAGCGGCCACATGGCGACTTGCGGCTGGGCATCACTGCTCGCGAAAGGCTCGGCAATGCGCATGTCGTAGTCGAAGCCGATGCGGCCATTATTGCCGATCACCATAAGCCTCTTGGTCAGGCGCAGCCACTCGGAAATGGTGAAATCGGGATAGGCTTTGCCATGCTGTTCCTTCAGCGCCCTCGCGGCATGCATCCAGGTCGGGAAGCTGCGCCCCTGCCCGACATATTCGCGGATACGCGCGAGACCGGACGGTTCGATCAGCGGGCCGATATCGTTGAGCACGATCCCGGCGAAGTGCTGCGGCATCTGCGATGCGAGCATGACCGAGACCATACCCCCCAGCGAAGTGCCGATGGCCACAACCTTGTCGAGCCCCGCCTGTTCAAACAGTGCGGCAATGTCCTCGGCATAGGCAAGCGGGACATAGGTCGAAGGGTCCTTGGAGTAATCGCTTTCGCCGCGCCCGCGAAGCTCCGCGCAAATCAACCGCCATTCGCCGGCAAAGGCATCTGCGATCGGCTCGAAATCGCGGGCATTGCGCGTCAGGCCGGGAATGCACAGGATCGGCGGACGATCCGCGCGTCCCGCGTAGTCGCGATAATGCAGCTTGAGGCCATCGGTGCTTTCCCAAAAGCCATCCTCATAGGCCTTGTCGGTCATGTCGATGCTCTTGGTCCCTGCCTGCCGTGCGGCTTGCGCCGCGCCTGTCGGATCGCCACTAATGCCAGATGCGCGACGAACCGCAACCTGCTGCCTATCGCCCCGACCCGCAAATCGAGACAATTGCCGACTGGATCGGGGACGAAGTTACCCCAGCCCAGTTTCCAGAGGCGAGATTGCGCTTCCGGAACGATCGCTGGGCGCGCTCCGTGGGCCTCGAATCGTTGGCGGACGACAAGTGGATCGGCCATTTTGCGCGCTTCGAGCCGCTCGAGGGCAATTTGCCCCGTCCGCTCGCGCTGCGCTACCACGGCCACCAGTTCCGCGTGTACAACCCCGAAATCGGCGACGGGCGCGGTTTCCTATATGCGCAATTGCGCGATGGGGATGACAGGCTGCTCGACTTGGGCACCAAGGGCAGCGGGACCACGCCCTATAGCCGCACGGCCGACGGGCGGCTGACGCTGAAAGGCGCGGTGCGCGAGATCCTGGCGACCGAAATGCTCGAAGCGCTGGGCTGCTACACTTCCAAGACCTTCTCCGTGATCGAAACGGGCGAAGCCCTTGAGCGTGGCGACGAGCCCTCACCAACACGATCGGCCGTCCTCACGCGCCTTTCACACGGGCATATCCGCATCGGCAGTTTCCAGCGGCTTGCAGCGCTCGACGAGAAAGAGCACCTTGCCGAACTGGTCGATTACTGCCTGGCGCAATTTCCCGGACCGTTGCCGCCCGAGGATGCGCCGGGACGCGACGAGCCGGCCATCGTGCTGATGCACCAGTCGGTCGAACGGCTGGCCGACCTGGCCGCGAGCTACATGGTCGCCGGATTCGTCCACGGGGTGCTCAATTCGGACAACATGAACGTGACCGGCGAGAGCTTCGACTATGGCCCGTGGCGCTGGCTGCCCCGCTGGGACCCGACCTTTACCGCTGCCTATTTCGATCATGGCGGGCTTTACGCCTTCGGCCGCCAGCCCGAGGCACTGCGCTGGAACCTGGCGCAACTGGCCATTTCGCTGAGGCCGCTGGTAGAGGCCGAGCTGCTGATCGCCGCGCTCGACCGCTATGGCGAGTTCTATCAGCGAAACATGGTGCGCCGCTTCTGCTGGCGGCTAGGCGTCGAAAGCAAGGGTACCGAGCAGGATGGCGCCATTATCGAGGCCGCCGAGCTTACCATGCGCGAGGGCGGCTTCGGGCCGGACAAGTTCTTCCATGTCCATCGAGGAGGACGCAATGCCACGGGCGCTTTGGCAGAGGCCCTGCGTGACCACGCGCCATCAAGTCCAGAAAGTGATTTCTGGGGCCGCGACGAGCCCGAAAGCATGCTGATCGAGGAAGTCGAGAGCATCTGGGCCGCCATCGACCAAGGCGACGACTGGGCACCATTGCAGGCCAAGATCGACGCAATCCGCGAGCTTGGTCGCGCGCTCGGCCCGCCGCCTGCACCAGCCGGGCTGCAGATGGGGGCATGACTCGGAAATAATTGTTCCCTAGCCTGCTCGCCAATCAGAGACTTGGGGAGTCCTTCATGCGTCACACAATCGTCCTTGCCGCCGGTGCCCTTGCACTTGCCACTTCCGCCGCCGCAATCGAACCCGGCAATTGGAGCTCGACCATGCGCACGGTCGATATCGACCTCCCCGGCGAAATGCCCGCGCAGGTTTCCGACATGATCCGCACGCAGATGATGCAGAACGCGCGAAGCTCCACCAGCTGCGTCACGCAGGAAGATATCGACAATGCGCCCGAACAGATGTTCGACCAGACCGAAGGCCAGTGCGAATATTCGCGTTTCGAAATGGCCGACGGCGTTCTGGATGCCGAAGCGCAATGCGCGACGGAACAGGGTACGATGAACATGACCATGACCGGCAGCTATACCGACACGACATACTCCATGGTCTCGAACGTCCAGATGCAGAGCCCGATGGGGGCCATGAACATGACCGCGGAGATCGAAGGCGAGCGTATCGGCGAGTGCGGCTGACAGGCTTCCACAGCGGAATAGGTTGCGGATGCAACCATCCGTAGCCAAATCGGGACAAGTTCCTTAAGGGACTGGCCAATTCAGGTGAGAAAGGCTGGCTGACTTGTCGAAAGAGATACTGGTCTCCTACGAACCCGCGACCGGTGAGGAACTGTGGCGCGGCCCGCATGGCAATGTTGACGAAATCGTGGCCCGTGCGCGCCGTGCATGGCCCGAATGGGCGACCATGCCACTTGCCACGCGGATCGAGCGCGTGCGCCGCTTCGCCAACGAAGTGCGCAAGGAGCAGGAAGAATTCGCCGAACTGATCGCGCGCGAGACGGGCAAGCCCATGTGGGAAGCGCGTACCGAAGTCGAGGCGGTGATCGCCAAGGTCGAAATCTCGATTCGCGCCTATGCCGAACGCACCGGCCAGCGAAAGCTCGACAGCGCCCTGCAGGGCAGCGCTGCGCTGCGCCACAAGCCGCATGGGGTGATGGCGGTGCTCGGCCCGTACAACTTCCCCGCGCACCTGCCTAATGGGCACATCATCCCCGCGCTGATTGCTGGCAATGCCATCATCCTCAAGCCGAGTGAAAAGACCCCTGCCGTAGGCGAGGCACTGCTTAAATACATGAACCGCGCCGGCATTCCGGCCGCGCTGGTGCAATTGCTGGTCGGCGGTCCCGAAGAAGGAAAGGCGCTGGTCGCGCATGAGGGCGTGGACGGGGTGCTGTTCACCGGCTCGGCGCAGGTCGGCATCGCCATCAACCGCAAGCTCGCCACCGATCCGGGCAAGATCCTCGCACTGGAAATGGGCGGTAACAACCCGATCGTGCTGTGGGACACGCCCAAGATCAGCGATGCCGCGGCCCTGATCATGCAGTCCGCCTACACGACGGCTGGGCAGCGCTGCACCGCCGCGCGTCGCTTGATCGTGAAGTCGGAGCTCTATGACGACATCATCGCCGAACTGAAGACGCTTATCGGCCGCGTCATCATCGGCGGGCCGTTCGACGAACCGCAGCCCTTCATGGGGCCGGTGATCGACAATCATACGGCCGACCAGCTGACCGAGAGCTTCCTCTATTTGCTGTCCAATGGCGGCAAGCCGATCACCCATATGCGCCGCCCGGACGAGAAACTGCCCTTCGTCACGCCAGGCCTGATCGACGTGACCGACATGGCCGAGCGTCCCGACGTCGAGCTGTTCGGTCCACTACTCCAGGTCATCAAGGTGGATGAGCTTGACCAGGCAATTGCCGAGGCGAACAATACCCGTTTCGGCCTTTCCGCTTCCATGATCGGCGGATCGCCTGCGGACTACAACCGCTTCTGGGCCAATATCCGCGCCGGCATCGTCAACTGGAACAGGCCGACCAATGGCGCGTCTTCCGCAGCACCCTTCGGCGGGATCGGCTTCTCGGGCAATCATCGTCCGGCCGCCTTCTACGCAGCCGATTACTGCGCCTATCCGGTTACCAGCGCCGAAGTAGAACAGCCGCGCGCCAGCGTGGGCGTAGGCTTCAGGGAAGGCTGAGCGGCACCAAACAGGAGCTCAAATCCCGCCGCTGGTTACCAGGTCGATGTCGGTCATGCCGTCATCGCGGAGCCTCGCAAAGACCATGACGCTCGCCGCACCATGCGTGCCGCCAAGAATATCGTCGCCGTCCTGCAGCACGCGCTGGACTTCGTACCCCGCGGCATCTGCGCGGGTGAAATAGAAATCCATCACGTCACCCAGCGGGACGGGCGTGGTGAAGTTGACCACGCGCAGCGAGCAATCACCCTCATCCGTGCCGGCCGCCTCATGGACCGCACCGCGCGGATATACGGGAAAGACTTCGGGCAGGCGCGCGGCCCAGACGGCCGAGAACTCCGCCAGCGCCGCGCAATCCTCCATTCCCTCGCCCGCCGAGGCGGCCCGCGCTGCCACGCTGAGCGCTGCTTCGGGCGGCAAGGTGCCGTCGATGCGTTCGGGCTGCGGGGCATCGCGCAGGGCAGCAGCGCCACCGAGCATGGCAATCGCCTCCTCGCGCGCCGCCATGATCGCCGCACTGCCCGCATCGGGAGCCGGTATGATGCCTTCCTGCGTGGGGAAGCTGGCGACAAGGTTGGCACTATTGCGGTTGACCATGTCGGGATCGACCATGATCTGGTCAGCCAGCGCGGCATCCATCAGCGGATCCTCGTGATGCGTGGTCACCGCCGTCACGCTGTCTTCCTCCCCGCAAGCGGAGAGCGACAGGGCCAGCGGCAGAGCGCAGAGCAAGAGCCGAGGCTCAACGAGATCGGACAAGGCGAACATGCGTGTCTCCTAGCACGCCAATCGCCAAGGAGCATTTAACGCACACGGGCGAAATTTCGCGCAGGCACAAAAACAAGGCGTCCACGCGATCATCGACCACGCGGACGCCTTGGCGCGACCCCCGATATTGCGACCCGAGGGCCGCGCTCCGGAACCGGCCCAACAGGGCATGGCCGATCCGGACATTGCAGATGAAGATCAAGCTTCATGCCCGATGTCCTTGTCTTTACGTTAAAAACAATGAACCGGTTACAACGGGTACGACCGCTTGCCGTTCGACGCGGCAAAGCGTAGCTGTGCTGCGATGGACAGTGCAAAACAGGGAAATGCCAGCGGCCTCTTCTATGCGCTGGGGGCACATGCGGTCTGGGGCTCCATGCCGCTCTACCTGCTACTGGTCAAAAGCGTCCCGGCCCTTGAATTCGTTGCCTGGCGGCTGGTCTTCACCCTGCCCCTGTGCCTGCTCATAATCGCCCTGTTTGCCGATTTCGCCGAGCTCGTTCAGGTGCTGCGCAATCGCCGTACCATGCTCACCCTGCTCGCCAGCTCGACCTTCATCGGGGTCAACTGGTTCCTCTACATCTTCTCGATCCAGTCGGGCTATGTCTACGCCGCCAGCCTTGGCTACTACATCCTCCCGCTGACCATGATGCTGCTCGGCCTGGTGTTCTTGAAAGAAAGACTGTCCAGGCGGCAATGGTGGGCGGTCGGAATTGCCACCGTCGGCGTAGCGGCGCTGGCTGCGGGCGCGCTGACCACGCTCTGGCTGAGCGTTTCCATGGGTGTGACCTTTGGCGTCTACGGCTTGCTGCGCAAGACGGTTGCGGCTGGTCCGCTGGTCGGCCTGACAGTGGAATCGATGATCCTCATGCCCGTCGCGCTAGGCATCGTCGCTTGGTACTGGACCACTGCGGAAGGCCCGGCAATGGGCCAGGGAACGGGCGTGGCGCTGGCGGTTGCCGGAAGCGGTCCGATGACCGCGATCCCGCTGATCATGTTTGCCACGGCGGCCCGGCGCATGCCCTATACGGTGATCGGCTTCCTGCAGTTCACCAGCCCTACAATCGTCTTCCTGCTTGGCCTGCTCTACTTTGGCGAGGAGTTGAAACCCGTCCAGCTCGCCTGCTTCATCGCCATCTGGGCGGCAGCGGGGCTGTTCACATGGGAATTGCTGCGCGGGGCCAAGCCGCCCTCGGGCGATGAAGTGGCCTCACGTGGAGCAGGAGATTAGAGTCCGATCCATTAACGTGGAAGCGGCGCCAGCCCACTCTCCCGAACAGGATAATACCTTGGGAGGCGGTGTGGGATTAGGCCAGTACCGAAATCGGTTCGACAATGCTGAAGCAAACTCTATCCGACAAAGGTCCAGCCGAGAGTTTCGCCCGCATGGAAGGGCACCAGCTTCGCCGCACCGACATCGATCTCGTCGGGAACCACGCAATCACGCTTCTCAAGCGTCACGGTCTCTTCATTGACCGGCAGGCCGTAGAAGGCCGGGCCGTGACGTGAGGCGAAGCCCTCGAAATGGTCGAGCGCATCTTCCGCCTCGAACACGGCGATATAGCTTTCCAGCGCATAGGGAGCGTTGAAGATGCCCGCGCAACCGCAAGCGCTTTCCTTCGCCTCCCGCGCATGCGGCGCACTGTCCGTGCCGAGGAAGAACTTGGAGCTGCCGGAAGTCGCTGCCCGGCGCAGCGCCAGCCGGTGCCGTTCGCGCTTCGCCACGGGCAGGCAATAGGCATGCGGTCGCATGCCGCCCACCAGCATGGCATTGCGGTTGATATGCAGGTGCTGCGGTGTAATCGTTGCCGCGACATTCTCTCCGGCGCTTCCGACGAACTGCACGCCCTGCTCACTTGTCAGGTGCTCGAAGATTACCTTCTGCTCGGGCAATTCCTTCACCAACGGTGCCAGGATGCGATCGATGAACACCGCCTCGCGGTCGAAAATATCGACATCCGCGCTGGTCACCTCGCCATGCACGCAAAGCGGCATGCCGATCTCCGCCATGACTTCGAGCACGCCGCGAATATTGGCGATATCGGTTACACCGCTATCCGAATTGGTCGTAGCCCCGGCAGGGTAGAGCTTGGCTGCGGTGAACACGCCTTCGGCAAAGCCGCGGCGCATTTCTTCCGGGTCCGAATTGTCGGTGAGATAGGCGGTCATCAGCGGGGTAAAGTCCATGCCTTCTGGCACAGCATCGAGGATCCGCTGGCGATAGGCCACTGCCGCGGCGACATCGGTGACCGGCGGCGTCAGGTTCGGCATCACGATCGCGCGGGCGAATTGCCGCGCAGTATATCCCACCACGCCTTCCAGCATGGCGCCGTCGCGCAGATGGAGGTGCCAGTCATCGGGGCGCGGGACGGTGATGCTCGAAACGGTCATGCAGGCATCCTGAATTGCAGGCAGTGGGCTTGGCAAGGCCAATGGCACAGCCTCCGGTGCGTTAACAGGGTAGTTCTTGGTAATTTCCTGCATGCGGCACGGCTTGATTTCGGCTGCGGGCCTGCCACCTTGGCAGAATGAGCAGTCCGCTGAAGAATCGCACGATTGTCCGCGTCGCTCCCGCCGCGGCGGGAGAGGATGTCACCGAATTCCTGCAAGGCCTCGTCACCAATGACGTGACGCTCGCAAGCAAGGGCAAACCGGTCTACGCCGCGCTGCTTTCGCCGCAGGGCAAGATGCTGTTCGATTTCTTCGTCTGGCCGGAAGGTTTCGAGCACGGCCTAGGCTATCTTCTCGATTGCGAGAAGCGCGCGGCAGACGAACTGGTCAAACGCCTCTCGCTCTACCGCCTCCGCCGCAAGCTGGACATTGCGGTGGATGCGAACCGCTGCGTCGTCTGGGCCCCTCCCGGCAATGAACAGGAGGAAGGCAAGGGTAACGACCCGCGACTGCCCGAGCTGGGCTTTCGCGCCGTCCTTAACCAACCATGCCACAAGGAAGCCGTCGACGAGGAATACCTTGCCCATCGGCTGAGCCTCGGCGTGCCAGAAGGGCAAGATGAAATGGCCGACATATTGTGGCTGGAAACCAATGCCGGCGAGCTCAACGGCGTGAGCTTCACCAAGGGCTGCTATGTCGGACAGGAAAACACCGCGCGGATGAACTGGCGGCAGAAGATCAATCGCCGGCTGGTGGTGGTACCGTTCCAGTTCTCCGACCCCAAGCGGCGCAAGGCACTCTATCGCGATCTCAAGCTTGCGGTCGATCACCTGAGGGTGGACGATATTCCGCGCGGCGTGCTGCCGCACTGGATCACCGACGAGGACAAGGCCTCGACCTGAGGCCAGTCGCCTAGCTCTTGATATCGCCCGCCTTCATGAAAGAGGCGGTCATCATGTCCGTCGCTCGCTGGCGCGAGGTCTCGCGATCGACCTGCAGGGATTCGGCAAGTTGCTGGCCCATCAATGCCTCGCCCAGCGCCAGAAGCACCAGCGTATAGGTCGTCTCGTGCATAGTCCGCTCGGCTCCGTGCTCGAGTTCCTGCGGGTGGAGTTCGTCGACCAGTTCGTGGATCGTCTCGACGATGGGATCGAGCGCATCCTCGTTTCCCGACAGCAGCATCCAGCTGGCCAGCGCACCGCCGCCTTCATGATCGAAAGCATCGAATGTGAGGTCCACCACCTGGCGCGGAGATCCGGCCCCGGTGCGCGTGGCACGCACCGCTTCGCCGATGGAATCGCACACGGTCCCGGCGATATGCGCGGCCAGCGCCTTCTGCAGCCCCGCAGCAGAACCGAAATGGTGCAGCAGATTGGCATGGGTACGCCCGATGCGCGAGGCGACCGCCTTCAGCGTCACGCTTTGCGGGCCGGTCTCGATCAGCAACTCGCGCGCCGCGGCCAAAGCGGCGGCGCGGCTTTCTTCCGGCGAGAGCCTCTTTCTTATTGACATCAATGTAAACAGTCCCCAGCTTCGCAGCATGAACGCTCCGACAAGGTTCGACCTAGATGTGACAGACAAAGCTGGCAAGCCGGGGCGCTCCCCGGCGGATCTGGCGATCAATGTCCGCGATCGCCGCTTCGGCCGCGACGAGGTGCCACTACGCTGGTGGCTGGGCGGCGATCCGGTAGCCACGGCCTGGCATATCGCCCTGTCGGCCACCTTCCCGCGCGGAGAGGCGCTCTTCATCGAAGCGGTGAAGGCCCATCGCGAGGGCGTTCCCGATTCTCTCGCCCGGGAAATCCGCGCCTTCGTAAAGCAGGAAATCAACCACACACGCGAACACCTCGCCTTCAATCGCTCTGCCGAGCAGGCCGGTTACGACCTGTCGCGCATCGATGAACGGGTTGCAGCGCTAATCGGCGATGTCCTTGCCAAGCCGCCTATCGTCTGGCTCGGCATTACCATTGCGCTCGAGCACTTCACCGCCATGTTCGCGCATGAATTCCTCACCCATCCCGAACATTTCCAGGGCGGCGAGCGCGAACAGGTCGAACTATGGCGCTGGCACGCGGCGGAAGAGATCGAGCACAAGGGCGTCGCCTACGATGTCTGGCTTCATGCCACCAAGGACTGGAGCCGCTGGAAGCGCTGGAAGGTTAAGAGCCTGCTGATGTTGCACATCACCAGGAGCTTCGTTGCCAATCGCAGCAAGGATGCGCTCGATCTGCTGCGCCAGGACGGGATCACCGGCTGGCGCGCCAAGTGGAAGCTGTTGGCCTACCTGTTCGGCAGGCCGGGCATCTTGCGCCGGGTCTTCCCGGCTTGGCTTTCCTATTTCATGCCCGGCTTCCATCCCTGGCAGCAGGACGACCGCCCCCTTATTCGCCGCTATGACAGCGACTATGGGGCGGCCAACCTGCCGCAATAGAGGGCCGCGTCAGGCCGCAGCCGGAAGGCTATCCTCCAGCTCAAGGACGTATTTCACGCTCGGCACCTCCTCGCCGCGCGCGAGGCTGAAGCGCTGCTCGGTCTGGCCGGTGGGAACGAAGCCAGCCTTTTGAAGCACCCGGCCAGAGGCGGGATTGTCGGCGAAATGTCCGGCATCGAGGCGCTTCACTCCCGCCATGCGGGCATGCTCGACCAGGGCATTGGCCGCTTCGGTGGCATAGCCCTGCCCCCAATGGGTCTGTGCGATCCAGTAGCCGAGCTCAAGCTCGTCATGATCGTCACGGGGGCCGTAGCCGATCCCGCCGATCACCGGGGCGCCGTCCCTGCCGGGCAGAGTCATGAGCAGTGCGGGCATATGCGCATCGAAAGGCTTCATCAGCCATTCGCGGCCGGCCTCCGCGTCATAAGGATAGGGTACGCGCGCCAAATTGCGGGACACGGCAAACTCGCCGATCCCCTTGGCAATCGCATGCAAATCTTCGGGCCAGGGCGGCCGCAACAGCAGCCTTTGCGTCCTTATGAACATCGCAATTTCTCCTCCCATCGCCTGCCGCTCCTCCTAGTTGCGGCCGGTGACGCTCATTTCGCGAAGGAGAATCAAAAAAGGAGACGGGTTGGCCCCATCTCCTTCGCAAATTCCAGACTTGTCAGGGTCCGGAGGGGCCATCCCGGTGGATGACCCCTTCCTTGGATCATCCGGTTATTCGGCTGCTTCCGCCATGACGTCGACCGAGACATACTTGCGGCCGAGCTTGCCATCGTGGAAACGAACCACGCCTTCGGCGAGCGCGAACAGCGTGTGGTCCTTGCCCATGCCGACATTGGTGCCCGGGTAGAACTTTGTGCCGCGCTGGCGCACGATAATGTTGCCGCCGATCACGTCCTGACCGCCGAACTTCTTCACACCAAGGCGACGGCCGACCGAGTCGCGACCGTTACGGGATGAACCGCCTGCTTTCTTATGTGCCATGGTCCGTAATCCTTACTTCTTGGCCTTCGCCGCTTCGGCCTTGTCGACCGCAGCGCGAGGGGGCTTGCCGGCAAGCAGTTCCTTAGCCTGCGCGACCCATTCGTCCTTCACCGGGCGATTGCCCAGCTTGAGTTCGTCATTCATCTTCTCTGCGGTCGCTTCGTCCCAGGCAGCGATGTCGGCCCAGTCCTTGATACCCGCAGCGTGAAGCTTCTTCTCGATCGTCGGGCCGATGCCCGAAATCAGCGACAGGTTGGTCGTGTCGAGATCGGCCTTCGCGGAACCGGCTGCTTCCTTCACGGGAGCGGCCTTGTGCGCGACCGGTGCTGCCTTCTCTTCGGAAGTGTCCTTCTTGGGAGCGGCGGCCTTCTTCGCGGCAACCTTCTTGCCTTCGCCAACGCCCACGATGCGCAGCAGGGTCATCTGCTGGCGGTGGCCATTCTTGCGGCGATAGTTGTGACGGCGACGCTTCTTGAAGACGACAACCTTCTCGCTCTTCGCCTGGGCGATGACTTCCGCCGAAACCGTTACCTTGGAGGCATCGGCCAGCTCGCTGCCTTCACCGGCCAGCAGGATGTCATCCAGCACGATCGTATCACCGGCTTCACCAGCCAGTTTCTCGACCGCAATCTTGTCTCCTTCGGCGACGCGATACTGCTTGCCGCCCGTGCGCACTACTGCGAACATGGTGCTCTATTCCATTTCTTCTGGTGTCATCGGCGTGGAACCTTTCCACGAAAACGACAAAAAAGGCGCCCACAAGGGCACCGCCAAGTGGGGCGCCCGATAAGGCAGGAGGAGGTTCCTGTCAACAAGCAGCAGCGCCTTTTTGCGGCGAATCTCCTGCCAATTCCACGGCTGGAAACTGTGCCAAGTGCGGGCTAAGGCTCAGCGCGATGAAATCGCGTATCTCCCTTGCCATAGGCCTGTCCGCAATATCGCTGCTTGCCGCGTGCGCAACGCCCGAAGGCTATCCGGATCTCGGTTTGCGCGAAGCGGAGCGGGTGACGGGCACGCTCAGCGTGCCTGAAACACCTCCCTTCACCCCAGCCCCCGCAGCTCCGGCCACCCTTGCCCAGCTCGACGAGCTGGTGGAATCGGCACGCAGCGCCCATGCCGACTTCCTGTCGGCCGCTGGCGAAGCGCGTGGCCCGGTCAATGCGGCGCGCGGGGCGGCCATCGGCAGCGAGGAATGGTCGGTCGCGCAAGTCGCGGTCGCCGATCTCGAATCGCTGCGCAGCCAGGCGATGATCGCGCTGGCCGATATCGACCGGATCTACCTCTCGGCTGCCACCCAAGGCGGCGAGATCGCGCGTATCGAAAGCGCTCGCGCCGAAGTGGCCGGACTGGTCGACGAGGAGAATCGCCTCGTCGAGGCTCTCCTAGCCGCATTCGATTCTTGATAAGCGCCTTGCGTACAAATTGATTGCGCGGGACCGGTTACCCGATCCCGCGCAAAAGGGGCTATTCGCTGAATCAGTGTCGCGTCGATAGTTCAGCGAACAATGGCGGCAATGGTCACAACCGCCAGCCCCCAGACCAGGAGGAGTGCGGGGAGGATCAGGACCTGCACCGTCGCCTGGCCAGCCGTATTGCGGCCGGTAAGAGTTTGAATTCCGTCACGCTCGAACTTGCCCCAGCTCAGGGCCTTGTCCGATGTCTTGGGCGCAAGCCGCGTCCAGATCGTGTTGATGCCGAATCCGGCGATAATCGAGAACGCCATAACGGCCATCGGGAGGATCAGCTCGGGCGAAGAAAACGCCAAGGCCGTGATCGCCATGAAGCCGAGATAGCAGGCGACCGTTGCCGCATAGATGCTGGGCGGCAAATCGAACGTGCGATGCACCTTCGTCGGCTGGTGCGTGCCCGGCACGCTGTCATGCATGATCGCGTTTTCGGCAATCGCTTCGCGCGTGAGTTTCTCGACCATTTCAATCCTCCATCCTGATGCGGTGCAGGATGAAGCGATTCGGCGCCGGGCACCTTGATCGCGGTCAAAAGGCCGGAATCAGTCCTTCCACCGCGCCAGATCGCTATGATCCTGCTCGCGCGGTTCGATCCAGGCCCAGACCCCGGCACGCTTTTCGCGCTTCCAGAACCAGGAATTGGATTTGAGGTGGTCCATGGCGAAGTCCACCGCCTCGATTGCTGCACGGCGATGCTTCGCAGCGGCGGAAACGCATACGATCGGCTCGCCCGGAAACATCTCGCCGACACGGTGCAGGATCAGCAAGCCTTCCAGCTGCCAGCGCTTCGCCACTTCGTCGGCGAGCTTCTCCATGCCCGGCAGGGTGAGCTTCTCGTAATGGGTGAGTTCAAGCGCCTCGACATCGCCGTCGGGCCGCACCTTGCCGACAAATGTGGCAATCCCCCCGGCAGCGGGGACCTGGCTGGCAAAGTCCCCGACCGCGTCATTGGGATCCCAATGACCGCGCACCAGTTCGACTCGCCGGAACATCGTTCAGCCTCCACTTACCGGGGGCAGGAGAGCAACCTCGTCGCCATTCTCGGCCTCAAGCGCGGCCTTGTCCGCCAGGACTTCGCCATTCACGGCGATGCGCGTACGATCCTGCCGCGCGGCGCTGCCCAGTGGACCATGCAATTCGTCGAGCAGACCCTGCCAGTCGAGCGGCCCCTCGACCTGTTTCTGGTCCACGCCTGCAAGGTCGGCGAGCTTGCCGAGGAAAACCAGCGTCACGGGCATGTCAGCCTCCAGTTACGGACATGTGGCGCTGCTGTGCCGGGCCTGCGCCTTGTTCGATACGGAAATGATGACGCTCCGGCTTGATACGCATGGCCTCGTCCAGCGCGAGGCCAAGTCTCTCATCGGGAGTGTCCGAACGCAGGGCAGCACGCAAATCGACCTTCTCCGCCCCGCCGAGGCAGGCATAGAGTTCGCCTGTCGCGGTGACGCGTATGCGGTTGCAACTGGCGCAGAAATTATTGGTCAGCGGGGTGATGAAGCCGAGCCTGCCGCCACCCGTTTCACGGATACGGACATAGCGTGCGGGGCCGCCAGTGCGGTCCTCGACGTCTTCCAGCGTCCACATCGCTTCCAGCCGGTCGCGGATCGCAGTCAGTGGCATGTAGTGATCGACGCGCTCACCTTCGACTTCACCCAGCGGCATGACCTCGATCAGCGTAAGATCGTGGCCGTTCGCATGGGCCCATTCGACGAGGTAGGGAATCTCCTCCTCATTGAGGCCCTTCAGCGCCACCGTGTTGATCTTGACACGCAGCCCCGCCTCCTTGGCCGCTGCGATGCCCTGCAGCACCTGCACCAGCCGGTCACGCCGGGAAAGCTGCTGAAACAGCTCGCCATCCATCGTGTCGAGGCTGACATTGACGCGCTTGACCCCGGCCTCGGCAATATTCTCGGCAAATTGCTCAAGCCGCGTGCCATTGGTGGTAAGCGTGAGTTCTTCCAGCCCATCCCCCAGCTTGCGGCCCAGCGCGCGGATCAGCTCGATCATGTCACGGCGGACCAGCGGTTCGCCTCCGGTCAGGCGGATCTTGGTAATACCGCGTTCGATAAAGGCGAGGCCGAGCTTGTGCAGCTCCTCGAGGCTGAGAACGTCCTTCTTGGGCAGGAAGGTCATCATCTCGGGCATGCAATATGTGCAGCGCAGGTCGCAGCGATCGGTCACCGACAGGCGCAGGTAGGAAATGCGGCGGTTGAACGCGTCTACGAGGGGGGCGGAACAGCTCATTCGTAACCTATCTAGGCGTTTTTGCCGGCGATTGCATCCACGACGAGGATTTGCCCGGTCACGCCGGGGGCCGAGGCGAGATATTCGATGACTTCGCCCAGATCCTCGCTTTCGTTACCGGCAATGCCGTTGACGCGCAGTGGAGCCGCCTCCCGCGCCAGTTCCTGGATGGCGGCAAGGCGCCAGGCGGCATGCGTGTGATCGGCGGGCGGAAAGATCACGGCAATGCCTTCCAGCCCCTCCAGCTCCTCCGCCATTTGTGCCCACATGCCAGTGCCTTCCAGCAATTCGCGAATTTGCGGCAGCAATGTCGCGTAGAAGTGGCTGGCGGCATCCACAGAGGATTCCGGCC
Organism: uncultured Altererythrobacter sp.; assembly: GCA_913056125.1. Lineage (GTDB taxonomy): Bacteria > Pseudomonadota > Alphaproteobacteria > Sphingomonadales > Sphingomonadaceae > Alteraurantiacibacter. The sequence continues at coordinate 520,093 of CAJXNC010000001.1, read as the reverse complement.
AGTCGACCGCCCGAAAGTCGAATTCGACCATCAACGGCGCTCGCGCGTCAGCGTGATGCCGATCTGCTCGTCCGCCTCGGACAGCGCCAGCTTGACGATCTTGACGCTGACCTGCTCGACACGGTCGTCCTGCAGGAACAGCGTCTCGCAGACATGGTCGGCCACCGCCTCGATCAGCTTGTAATGCGTATCGCCCAGCGCTTCGGAACAGGCGAACTTCAAATCCATGTAGTTCTTGGACGCATCGAGCGGCGTTTCCGCATCATAATGCGGCTCTACCTTCAGCTGCACCTGCACGGTGAATTTAAGCGGCTGCGGCTGGCCGGTCTCTTCGGAATAGATGCCGGTGTGCACATCGTGCACGAAATCGGCGAGTTCGAGGATGAGGCTGTCTGCCATGTGCAGCGCACTGGCACCGGCGCGCGCACTTGGCAAGCAAGCTCGACTGTTACGGTCCTAAGCACCAGTTGACGAAGCCGGAGGAATATGACCCAATCCGGCGTCGCAAAGATGGGGAGGACACAGATGGCAGATGAAGCTGTAACGGCTGGGCCGAAGCCAATGGATACGGCAATCGTCAAATGGGGCGGCGCCTTCGTGCTGGGCGGCGCCATATTGATCGTCCTTGTCGGATTCGTGTCGCTGACGCTGGCACGCTTCGACATGATCGAAAAGATCACCGGCTTCATCGGGTTCATGACCATGCTCAACCCCGCGCGAACCATTGCAGTGATCGCGGGTCTGGTGCTGGCTTTCGCGGTGATCCGCAAGGTGGGCCCGAAATGGCAAGCGGCGACGGGGTTGGTGCTGTCGCTGGTGCTTCTCGCCGTCCTGTACAGCCAGGTCATCATTCCGGGTGGCAAGGTTCCCCCGATCCATGACATCACCACCAATGTCGACAATGTGCCCCAATTCACCGTGATCGACCGGCCCGAAGTAAGCACCGGTCCCTTCACAATCGAGGAATGGCGCGCCTTCCACACCGGGGCTTATTCCGATGTCGCGCCGATCATCATCGACAAGAGCCCCACGGAGGTGCTCGCCGATGCACGGGCATTGATGGAAGATCGCGGCTGGGCCGTGGCAGAAACCGCCGCCGATTCAGCGCAGATCGAAGCCACCGCCTATGCCGGCTACCTCAAGTTCCGCGACGATGTGATCGTGCGCGCCACGCCGATCGAGGATGGCAGTACGCGCGTGGACATGCGCTCTGTCAGCCAGGTCGGCGTGAGCGACCTTGGCTATAACGCGCAGCGGATTCGGGATTTCCTCGCCGACTTGCAGGCGCGCTAGTTTGATCCACTGAATCAAAAGTTATGCGGGATTGCTCCAGCGCGCAAAGATGGCGGTGGGCAGCAAGCGTCCTCCCACGCCTTCCTCGCGCACGGCAAGTTCGCCATGTTCGATCGTGCCGGGCAGGCCCTCGAACGCCTCTGCCAGTAGACCGCCAATGGCGAGCGAGGACATGCGCACGGCATATGCGGTCAGGAACAGGAAGCGGCTGTCCGCATCGAGCAGCTGGCGGCAATCGCCGATGAGGCCGGGCAACGATTCTTCGAGACGCCATGTCTCGTTTTTCGGCCCGCGTCCGAATTTGGGCGGATCGAGGATAATCCCGTCATAGCGGTTCTCGCGGCGCACCTCGTGCGCGGTGAACTTGGAGGCATCGTCCACCAGCCAGCGGATCGGGCGGTCTTCCATGCCCGACAGCGCAGCATTGTCGCGCGCCTGCGCAACAGACTTCTTGCTCGCATCGACATGGGTGACGGGGCCGCACTGGCTCAACGCCAGCGATCCTACGCCGGTGTAGCCGAACAGGTTCATGGTGGTGGCGTCGGGCTTGTCTGCCACCATTCCCCGCATCCAGTCCCACACCGGGGCCATGTCGGGGAAGAAACCAAGGTGCCGGAATGGCGTGCACTGCGCGGTGAACTTCACTTCGTTCCACGCCAGCTCCCAGCCTTGCGGCGGCACATCACCGGTGAAGTGCCAGCGACCGCCGCCATCCTCGTCAGAGCCGGGGACGAATTCGCCATGGGCGCTCCAATCCGAGAGACGCGGTGCCCACATGGCCTGCGGCTCGGGCCGGATGAAACGATAAGAGCCATAGCGCTCGAGCTTACGGCCATGCCCGCTATCGACCAGTCCGTAATCGGCCCAGGCGGAGCCTTCCATGACGAGCGGCTGGTTCGCGAGCTCGACCATCAGGCGCTCCCCTTAAGCACTTGGGGTAGCGTGCTCCGCGACGAAGGCGGCAATCGCATCGTAATCGCCTGGAAGCTCCGACATGCGCTCTTCCCTCTGGAACAAATCGCCCACGCGCCCTGGCAGAGCCGGACGCTGCCCTGTGGCACGTTCCACCGCATCGGGGAACTTCGAAGGATGCGCTGTGGCGAGCGTCACGATCGGAACCGACTTGTCGATCTCGGCATGGCGCGCGGCATGCAGGCCGATGGCCGTGTGCGGATCGATGATCTCGCCGCACTTGTCCGCCGCCCAGGCCATCGCGCGGCCCATGTCGTTCGCATCGGCGCGGGCCGAGGTAAACAGCGCCGAGGCGCCTTCGCGCTGTGCGTTGGTCAGCATCATCGCCTTGCTTGCCTCGAAGCCGCGCATCTGCTCGGCCAGGGCCTGCCCGTCACGGCCGCCGCAATCGAACAGCAGGCGCTCGAAATTGGAGCTGACCTGGATGTCCATGCTTGGTGCCGCTGTGGGCGTGACCGTGCCTGTCGAATAGTCGCCCGAGGACAAAGCGCGGTGGAGGATGTCGTTGACATTGGTGGCAACGATCAGCTGCTCGATGGGCAAGCCCATCTGCGCCGCGACATAGCCGGCGAAGACATCGCCGAAATTGCCGGTCGGCACGCTGAAGGCGACCTTGCGCTCGGGCCCGCCAAGCTGCAGCGCAGCGGCAAAGTAATAGACCACCTGCGCCATCAGCCGCGCCCAATTGATCGAATTGACCGCGCTGATGCGGAAGCGGCCGGTCATGTCCTGGTCGACGAACATGCGCTTCACCATGGCCTGCGCATCGTCGAAGCTGCCATCGATGGCGATATTGTAGACATTGGGCGCCAGCACGGTGGTCATCTGGCGGCGCTGCACGTCGCTGACACGGCCCTTGGGATGAAGCATGAAGATATCGACACGCTCGCGCCCGGCCACGGCATCGATGGCCGCCGAACCGGTATCTCCGCTGGTCGCGCCGACAATCGTCAGATGGTCGTGGCTCTTCTTGAGGAAATGCTCGAACAGCCGGCCGAGCAATTGCAGCGCCACATCCTTGAAGGCGAGCGTGGGGCCGTGGAACAGCTCGAGCAGCCATTGCTGCTCGTCGAACTGGGTCAGCGGGGTCACCGCAGCATGGGCGAAGCGGCCATAAGCGCGCATGCACAGATCGCGCAGCTCGTCCTCGGTCAGGCTGCCTTCGACGAAAGGCGTCATCACCCGCACGGCGAGTTCGACATAGGAGAGGCCGCGCATGGCGGCAATCTCGGCCTCGCTGAAGCACGGCCATGCGCGCGGCACATACAGCCCGCCGTCGGGAGCCAGCCCTGCCAGCGTCACCTGTTCGAAATTCAGCGGAGTCCCGCCGCCTCTGGTCGAAATATATTCCATATCGGCTGCGCGGTTAGCGGGAGCGGCGGCGCAATGCCAGTATATAGATGACCAGAGCGGTCAGGGCGAAGAAGAACCACTGCACGGCATAGGCAAGGTGGTTGTTGGGCACAGCGCCCGGATCAGGCATGGCATTGGCCTCAAGACCAGCGAGCGGGGGGTCGGCTACGAGACGCCAGCCATTCTCACCCCCCGGTCCGATCATCCCGGTAACTTGTCCGCCATCCCAGTTCGGGTGTTCAGTAGATTGCGACCAGCCAACCAGGACCTGCGCCCACCCCGGAGCATCGAAAGCGAACTTTCCCTCAGCATTGCATTGCGCAACATGGGCATAACCTGACTGCTCGCTCGCGTTTCGTCCGGCCACAGCAATCCAGCCGGTCACTCCGTCGCAAAAGAGGGAAGTCCGGCGATAGAGGTTTTCGAGTGGTTGGTTCGGAAATGACGACAGCGCCTGCGGATTTTCGGCCGCAGCAGCGTAGCTCGCCAGAAGCTCCTCTTTCTCCGCCAGCCGGTCTATCTGCCAGAAGCCGAGCCGGACCATCACCGCTACCGCCGCCAGCACGATGATCGTGGGCAGGAACGGCCACTTGCGGATACCGAAGATCACTTGTCCGCTCCGCCCTCGCTGCGATGCTCGACCGCCTTGCGCTTGTACTCCGTGACCAGCAGCCAGGCCTTGGTGACCCGCAATCCTGCAATCACGCCGATTGTGGTCAGCGGCAGCCACAACACGACATGCACCCACCAGGGCGGACCGACCGAAAGCTCGAGCCAGATGGCCAACGCCGTTACCAGCCCGCCAATGCCGAGCGTCAGAAAGGCAGCAGGCCCGTCGCCGACATTGAAGCGCGAATAGTCGAGCCCGCAGGCGCTGCACTTGTCGGCAAAGCTTGCCACGCCGGCGAACAGGGTCTTCTCTCCGCAGCGGGGACAGAGACCGAAAAGGGCAGCCTCGCCAGTGGCGGGCTGCCCCTTCGTGATTGGCGAATTGTCGCTCATGCGGGCTTAGTGGATTTCTGCGCCCCAGCCGCCCCAGACATAGATTGCCACGAACAGGAACAGCCACACCACGTCGACGAAGTGCCAGTACCAGGCAGCGGCTTCGAAACCGAAATGCTGCTTGGGGGTGAAGTGGCCGAGATAGGCGCGGCGCAGGCAGACGATCAGGAAGATCGTACCGACCAGGACGTGGAAACCGTGGAATCCGGTCGCCATGTAGAAGGCCGAGCCATAGGTGTTCGTGCCGAATGCGAACGGCGCATGCATGTATTCATATGCCTGGATGCTGGTGAACAGCACGCCCAGCGCAACGGTCAGCCACAGGCCCTTCTTGAGGCCGTCGCGGTCGCCGTGGATCAGGCTGTGATGCGCCCAGGTCACCGTAGTGCCCGAGCACAGCAGGATCAGCGTGTTGAGCAGCGGCAGGTCGAAGGCGTCGAGGACATGGATCCCTTCGGGCGGGAACTTGGCGAGCGCAGCCGCGCCTTCCTGCCCGACGAGGTTGACCCAGAAATCGCCATCCTGCTCGATCGGTGCGGGGAACAAGGCGAAGTCGAAAAAGGCCCAGAACCATCCGACGAAAAACATCACTTCCGATGCAATGAACAGGATCATGCCGTAACGCATGTGCAGCTGCACCACCGGGGTGTGATAGCCGGTCTGCGCCTCGTTCACGATCTTCGAGAACCAGCCGAAGAAGGTGGCGATCAGGCCGGCAATGCCGAGACCGAGGATAATCGGCCAGCCCGACATCTCGTGCATGAAGAACACCATGCCGGTCGTGAAGATCAGGCCCGAAAAGGCACCGATCAGCGGCCAGATATCGGGATCGAGAATGTGGTAATCGTGGTTCTTGGCGCCGGCCATTGTCTCAGTCCTGGTTAGTCGTTTGCAAGGCCCTTAAAGCTGCGCGCTCCAAGGGTCCAGAGCCTATGAGTCGGTTTTTGCACGGTGGAAGGTGTAAGACAGGGTGATCTGCTCCACGCCTTCCATGTTGGGATCGTCCAGGGCCTTGGGATCGACGTAATAGAGCACCGGCATACGGACCTCCTGGCCCGGCTGCAGCGTCTGTTCCGTGAAGCAGAAACACTGGATCTTGTTGAAATAGGCACCGGCCTGTTCAGGCTCGACATTGAAGGTCGCCGTTCCCGTGATCGGTACGCTGGAATTGTTGCGCGCGATGTAGGTCGCCATGTCGCGCTGACCCACGCTTACGGTATCTGTCACCTGCACCGGTCGGAAGGTCCACGGCATGTCGCTCGCCGTATTGGCATCGAAGCGGACCGAATAGGTCACCCCGCCAGCGCTCTGCGCCATGCGCGCGGCGAGATCGGCTTCGGCCTCGGTCGCGACCTGCGTGGTCCCGCCAAAACCCGTGACCTGGCAGAAGATGCGGTAGAGCGGCACCGATGCATAGCCCAGGCCGAGCATGCCCAAGGCAATGCCGAACGCCATCAGCATGGTCTTGCGATTGCGGTGCTCGATATGTGCCGAAGCCATCAGTCGCCAATCCTCACGATCGTTATGAGGTAGAACAGCACCACCATGCCCGCGAGCGCAAGGCCAAGAGCCACGTTGCGGCCCTTGCGGCGGCGGATGAATTCTTCTTCCTCTTCTGGGGTCATGCCAGCACCATCCTGTCTGCGACCAGCGCCGTGAACAACGCAAAGAGATAAATGACCGACCAGCCGAACAGCCGCTTTTCCGGTTTCATCCGGTCATCCTCGACCGACTGGCGGAAGGCCACCGGGACAGAAAGGACCAGAAAAGCACCTGACAGGAGCACAGCGGAGACACCGTAAATCGCGCCGGTGCCACCGATGGCCCAGGGCAGCAGGCTGACCGCGAAGAGGATGATCGAATAGGCAAGGATCTGGCGGCGCGTCACCGTCTCGCCAGCGACCACGGGCAGCATGGGGATGCCGACCTTGGCGTAATCTGTCTTCACGAACAGGGCGAGCGCCCAGAAATGCGGCGGCGTCCACACGAAGATGATGGCGAAAAGCAGCAGCGGCATGGCGGTGATGTCGCCCGTAACCGCGACCCAGCCGATCAGCGGCGGAAAGGCACCGGCGCCGCCGCCGATGACGATGTTCTGCGGCGTGCGCGGCTTGAGCCAAACGGTGTAGACCACCGCGTAGTAGAAGATCGAAACGGCAAGGATGACCGCGGCGAGCCAGTGGATGGCAACGCCCATGACCATGACCGAGCCGCCCGACAACATCAGCCCGAAATCGCGCGCATCCTCGCGCCGCATCTTGCCCTGCGGCAGCGGACGCCTGGAGGTGCGCTTCATCCCGGCATCGATATCGGCTTCCCACCACTGGTTGAGCGCGGCTGCACCGCCCGCGCCCAGCGCAATGCACAGGATCGCGGTAAAGCCGAGCACGGGATGGATCGAGCCGGGCGCAGCCAGCAGGCCGGCAAGGCCGGTAAAAACGACCAGGCTCATGACGCGCGGCTTGGTCAGCGCGAAATAGTCGCGCCATTCCGCACTCATTGCCTGGGTCGTGATCGGCTTGCTGGCCATGGTCTGCTGTTCTTCGGTTCCTGTCATGCAGGTGGGGCGCAACCGTTTCCGGCGCGCCCCCACCCCTTGTCTGTCATGCCCCCAGAGCGGGCAGGCGCATCAATGGTGACCCTTGTCCTCGATCACCGGAAGCGTTTCGAACTGGTGGAACGGCGGCGGGCTCGACAGCGTCCATTCGAGCGTCGTTGCGCCTTCGCCCCAGTAATTGCCCTCGGCCTTCTTGCCGGCGATGAAGGCGTAAGCGATGTTCACGAACCAGATCGCAATCGAGACGACCGTGATCTCGTAACCGAGCGAGGAAATCTCGTTCCACTGTGCGAAGGCTTCCGGATAGTCCGGATAGCGACGCGGCATGCCCTGCAGGCCGAGGAAGTGCTGCGGGAAGAAGATCAGGTTCACGCCGATGAAGAACACCCAGAAGTGAAGGTGCGCCAGCACTTCGCTGTGCATCTTGCCGCTCATCTTGGGGAACCAGTAGTAGAAGCCCGCGAACAGGGCGGTCACGGCACCCAGCGACAGCACGTAGTGGAAGTGCGCCACCACGAAATAGGTGTCGTGAACGTAGTTATCGATGCCGCCATTGGACAGGTAGACACCGGTCACGCCGCCAACGGTGAACAGGAAGATGAAGCCGATCGCCCAGACCATCGGGCTCTTCAGTTCGATCGAACCGCCCCACATGGTGGCGATCCAGCTGAAGATCTTGATGCCGGTCGGTACCGCGATGACCATGGTGGCCGCGGTGAAGTACATCTTCGTGTTCACGTCGAGGCCCACAGTATACATGTGGTGCGCCCAGACGATGAAGCCGACCACGCCGATCGCGACCATGGCATAGGCCATGCCGAGATAGCCGAAGACAGGCTTGCGGCTGAAGGTGGCGATGATCTGGCTGACGATGCCGAAGCCCGGCAGGATCATGATGTAGACTTCGGGGTGACCGAAGAACCAGAAGAGGTGCTGGTAAAGGACCGGGTCGCCGCCGCCCGACGGATCGAAGAAGGTCGTGCCGAAGTTACGGTCCGTCAGCAGCATGGTGATGGCAGCTGCCAGCACCGGCAGGGCCAGCAGCAGCAGGAAGGCGGTAACCAGCACCGACCATACGAACAGCGGCATCTTGTGCAGCGTCATGCCCGGTGCGCGCATGTTGAAGATGGTGGTGATGAAGTTGGTCGCGCCCAGGATCGAACCGGCACCGGCAAGGTGCAGCGAGAAGATCGCGAAATCCATCGCCGGACCTACGGAGCCGCTGGTCGAAAGCGGCGCATAGACCGTCCAGCCCACGCCGGCACCGGTACCGGTGCCGCCGGGCATGAAGGCCGACATAAGCAAGCTCAGGAAGCCGGCCACGGTCAGCCAGAACGAAATGTTGTTCATGCGCGGGAAGGCCATGTCCGGCGCGCCAATCATGATCGGGACGAACCAGTTGCCGAACCCGCCGATGATGGCTGGCATGACCATGAAGAAGACCATGATCAGGCCGTGCGCGGTGATCAGCACGTTCCAGGTATGCAGCGCCTCGTCCATCGAGGGATTTTCGGCACCGAACCAGGTGGCGAATGTGTGCAGGTACTGGATACCGGGTTCGGCCAGCTCCATGCGCATCATGCCCGAGAAGGCGCCACCGACGATGCCGGCGATGATCGCGAAGATCAGGTACAGCGTGCCGATATCCTTGTGGTTCGTGGACATAAACCAGCGAGCGAAGAAGCTCGGCTTGTGATCGGCGTCGTGGTGGTGATCTTCGGCGTGAGCCTGGAAGGTATCGGCGGTGGTTGCCATGGTTTCTCGACCTTACCCTATAAATTCAAAAATGCGCGCTCAGGCGACAGGAGTTTCTTCGACCGACACTGCCTCTTCGGCAGCCGGCTCTTCCGTGGCGTCCTCGACCACGGCTTCTACGACTTCGGCACCCGGCATGGTGCCGCCTCGCGAGGCGACCCACTGCTCGAAACGATCCAGCGGGACAGCTTCGACCGCGATCGGCATGAAGCCGTGACGCGCGCCGCACAGTTCGGAGCACTGGCCGTAATAGATGCCTGGCTCGTCAACCTGCATGGTGGTCTCGTTCAGCTTGCCCGGGACCGCATCGAGCTTGGTCCACAGCGAGGGAACGGCGAAGGAGTGGATCACGTCCGCACCGATGATCTGCAGGCGGATGGGAACGCCGACGGGGACGACCATACGGTTGTCGACAGCAAGCTGGGCGGGATAACCTGCCGCGCGCGCTTCGTCCTCGGGCATCATGTTGGACACGAATTCGCCCACGCCGTGATCGGGATATTCATAGCCCCAATACCACTGGTAACCGGTCACCTTCACGGTCACCGCGTCCTCGGGCGGGCTCTCATACTGGGCTGCAAGCAGCTGGATCGAGGGAACCGCGATAATCAGCAGGATGAAGACCGGAACGATAGTCCAGATCACCTCGATCGCGGTGTTGTGGCTGGTCTTCGAGGGAACCGGGTTGGCGCGCTTGTTGTAGCGCAGCAGCACGTAAAGCAGCAGGAACAGGATCAGCAGGCTGATACCGATCATCACCCCCATCAGGATGGTGTTGTGCATCCAGGCGCCTTCATGGCCGATGGGCGAATATTGCGTCTGGATGTTCCAGGCGCCGTCAATCGGCTGGCCCTTGATCATGTCGGGGCCATAATGTTCGAAGGCAGGCGCTGCGGGAGCGGCTTCCTCGATTACAGCCTCCTCGGCTTCCTGTGCGAATGCGGCCATCGGGGCCGTCAATGCTGTCACGAATGCGGTGCCAAGGGTGGAAAAAAGCAGCCGCTTGCGGGCGATATCGCCGAGATTCATCTGTCCAACGCTTTCCGTTCGTTTGCGGGCACGAATTAGGCCCCCCGTAGCCTTGAAAAGGCCGTATCGGGCGGGCCTATACGCCCGCTTGCCCCATGCCTCAAGCGCTTCTAGGGAGATTTTTCACGATCACCCATGCGGGCTTTGGTCCTGCATGATGCGCAACCCACCGAAAGGCCCTTTGCAAAACGATGACTGAAGAAGAGGTCCTGCACGAATTTCGCGCCAGCGATGCCCTGCTCGAAGGCCATTTCAAGCTCTCCTCCGGACGCCATTCGGCGCATTACCTGCAATGCGCCAGGGTGTTGATGAATCCCGAGCGCGCAGGGCGGCTTGCCCTCGCCCTCGTGCAGAAGATCCCGCGCGAGGTTCGCAGCAAGATCGACCTTGTCGTCTCGCCTGCCATGGGCGGCCTGATCATCGGCCACGAGATGGGCCGCGCGCTGGGCAAGGACGCCATCTTCGTCGAACGCCCGACCGGCACGTTCGAGCTGCGTCGGGGATTCGCAATCAAGCCCGGCACCAAGGTGCTGATGGTAGAAGACGTCGTCACCACCGGCCTTTCGAGTCGCGAGGCGATGGAATGCGTGAAGGCGGAAGGTGGCGATATCATTGCCGAAGCCGCGCTGGTCGACCGCTCGGCGGGCGAAGTGGACCTTGGCGTGCCCTTCTTCCCCCTCGTGGCGATCAACTTCCCGACCTATGCAGACGAGGAAGTCCCCGCTGACCTTGCCGCCATTCCCGTGACCAAGCCGGGCAGCCGCGCCGAGAAGAAGTAGCATGTCGACAAGACTTCGCCTCGGCGTGAACATCGATCACGTCGCCACCATCCGCAATGCACGCGGCGGCGACCATCCCGACCCGGTGCGCGCGGCGGAAATCGTCGCCCGCGTCGGCGGTGACGGCATCACCGCTCACCTGCGCGAAGACCGGCGGCATATCCGCGATGACGACCTTGCCCGCATCCAGGCGGCAACCAACCTGCCCCTCAATCTCGAGATGGCGGCGACCGAGGAAATGCTCGCCATTGCCCTGCGGCACATGCCGCATGCCGCCTGCATCGTCCCCGAGAAGCGCGAGGAGCGCACGACAGAAGGCGGGCTCGATGCCGCCGGGCAGCACAATCAGCTGGCCCCCATCGTCAGCCGCCTTACCGAAGCCGGGATTCGCGTCTCGCTGTTTATCGAGGCCTCAGAGCGCCAGCTCGATGCCGCCTTGCGCCTCGGTGCGCCGGTGGTCGAGTTTCACACCGGCGAATATGCCCATGCCCATCTCGACGACGATTCGGACAAAACCGCGCGCGAACTGAAGCGCGTGGTCGACATGGCAGCGCTGGCCGCCAAGAACGGGATCGAGCCGCATGCCGGACACGGCCTCACTTACGAGAATGTCCAGCCGATTGCCGCAATTCCGCAACTCGCCGAGCTCAATATCGGCCACTATCTCGTCGGCGAGGCAGTGTTCGTCGGCCTCGAGGCTGCCGTCCTCAAGATGCGCCAGCTCATGGATGATGTGAGATGATAATCGGCATGGGTTCCGACCTCTGCAATATCGAGCGGATCGCCAATTCGCTCGAGCGCTATGGCGAGCGCTTTACCGCGCGCGTCTTTACCGAGATCGAGAACGCCAAGGCCGCGCGCCGGCCGCATACCCGCGCCGGCACTTATGCCAAGCGCTTTGCCGCCAAGGAGGCTTTCAGCAAGGCCGTCGGAACCGGATTCAAGCGCGGCGTGTTCATGAAGGACATCGGCGTAGTTAATGCCCCTTCGGGCGCGCCTACCCTGCACCTTACCGGAGGAGCCGCCACACGGCTCATGGAACTGACACCTGACGGTCATGAAGTGACCATCCACCTCACCCTGACAGACGACCACCCTTGGGCGCAGGCCTTCGTCATTCTGGAGGCGCACCGCCTGTGAGTGAGGAAGAGGGAGAAGAGGGAAAAGGCAAAATCAACTGGCTGGCGGAAATTCGTGGGCTGGCGCTGATGCTGCTCGCCGTGCTCGCCTTTCACACCTTCATCGCCAAGCCCTTCTACATTCCCTCGGCCAGCATGGTGCCCAATCTCCTGGTGGGGGACCGGCTGGTAGTCTCCAAATATCCTTATGGCTGGAGTTGGGTTTCGGCGAGCTTTCATATCCTGCCGCGCAGCGACTGGCGTATCGCCCCCGCCACGCCCGAATATGGCGATATCGTGATTGCTGTGCCGCCGGAGAACCCGTCCGAGCCCACCACCGACTATATCAAGCGCGTGATCGCCTTGCCGGGTGACACGATCGCGCTGGTCAACGGACAGATCATCCTCAATGGCGAAGCAGTGCCGCAGGAGATAGAGCCGCCCGTCCGACTGCCCGTCGAACATGATAATACCTGCCTGTCCTACACGCGCGAACACCCCTGCCTCGAGGATTTCGAGCAGTTCAAGGTGCGGCTGGAGGATGGCAGCGAGGTCTACGAGCCGCCGACCTTCCGCGAGACGCTGCCAAACGGAGCCAGCTACTTGATTATCGATTACAGGATGCAGGGCCTAGACAACTATGCCGAGATCACCGTCCCGGACGGTCATGTCTTCCTGATGGGCGACAATCGGGACCATTCGGCCGACAGCCGTGCACCGGGGCCGCCATTCGGCAACGGCCTCGGCGGCCCCGTCCCGATTGCCGATATTGGCGGCCGTGCGGAATTCATCACCTTCTCGCTCGACGGGCGGGCATCCTACAACCCCTTGACATGGTTCACCTCGCTAAGGCCTGATCGCGCGTGGGACAGCCTGCGCCCTTCCATTGCGCAATCGGGGGCACAAGCGGGAGACGGCGATGAGTGACGAAAACCATGCTGAAGAAAGGCACATAGGCGCGAGTCCGGCACGCATAAGCAGTCCCGAACTGCGGCACGAAATGGCCCGCGCCGCGATCTGGATCGCCATGGTCGGCCTGACCGTGCTTGCCGTCTATATCTCGCAAAGCCTGCTGGTGATCTTCGGCGCACTGGTCTTCGCCTCGATGATCGATGGCGGCGCACGCCTGCTTGGCCGCGTCTGGCATATCGGACGCAGCTGGCGCGTTGCCGTCGTTCTCGTCTCCGCCGTCGTGTTTCTCGTCTGGCTGGCATCCTTTGCCGGATCGCAGATTTCGCGCGAAGCGGCGCAATTGCCGACTATAGTCGAGGATCAGGCGCGCGTGTTCTTCAACTGGCTGCGCGAACAGGGATTTGCCGTCGAACTGAACCAGCTGCAGGGCCTGATCGGCCAGGCGATGAGCGGCTTCGGCACGGTTACGCGGGCGCTGGGCGGCATACTCGGCGGCCTGACTTCGCTACTGCTGGTAATGATCATCGGCGTGTACCTGGTGATCGAACCACGCCTCTACGAACGCGGCGTGGCCTGGATGCTGCCGCGCGGCCGGCGCAAGGATTTCCACATCACGGCCAACCGCATGGCCTATACGATGCGGCGCCTGATGTTCGGCCGCATTGTCGGCATGGTAGTGGAAGGCATTTTCACATACGTAATGCTGGTCGGTTATGGCGCAGTCACCGGCGACCCGATCCCGATGCCCGCCCTGCTGGCCATCTTGACTGGCCTGCTGGCCTTCATTCCCAATATCGGCGCGGTGATCTCCGGTGTCCTGATGGTCCTGGTCGGCTTCTCCGGCGGCACCGAAATGGGACTTTACACCATCTTCGTCTATTTCCTGGTCCAGAACATCGACGGCTATTTCGTCATTCCGATGATCGCCAAGAAAACAGTCGACCTTGCCCCGGCACTGGTCCTCGCCATGCAGCTTATCATGGGCATATTGTTCGGCATCCTCGGCCTGTTCCTGGCAGATCCGCTACTCGCCATGATCAAGGTCGCGCTCGAGCGGCGTAGCGAGCAGAACGATGCCGAAGACGCTCGCCTGGATGCCGAAGCGCAAGCGCGTGCAGAGGCCGAGGCCGCGCTGCGCGTCGCGCAGGAGGGGGCCGATGCGTAAATTTCTCTACACGATCGCGCTGGGCATCATCCTGGTTGGCGCAATACTGTTCGTGCTGCGGCTCTACAGTAATGAACTGACCGAGATCGCGCTGGTCCCGTCAGGCGATTTCGTCGAGCAGGATGCCCTGGCCGACAATGCCTATGCCAATCCGGACATGTGGTTTTCGCGACCCGGCATGGGCGCAGGCAATGATCCGGCGCGCTGGCAGCCGCGCTTTGCGGAAGAGACTCCCAATGCAGCGCCCTCGATTGCGGCTGAAGACGTGCTGGAAGAGCCGGCCGAGACGCGAGACACCTCTTTCCAAGCCGCGCCAGCCGGGGCCGAAAGCGCCGATAGCCGCTTCGCGGTGTTTTTCGTCCATCCGACCAGCTTCACCGACAACCGCCAGTGGAACGCCACGCTCGATGACGAGCAATCGCAGCTCTACGCCCGCATCATGGTGCGCGGCATGGCCAGCGCCTTCAACCGGGCGGACGAGATCTGGGCACCGCGCTATCGCCAGGCGACCTTTGGCGCCTTCCTGTCGGACGGCGAGGACGCGCAGCAGGCCATCGATGCCGCCTATCAGGATGTTGCGGCGGCCTTCGACTATTTCGTCTCGGGTATCAATGCAGACATGCCGATCGTGCTGGCCGGTCACAGCCAGGGCTCGCTGCACATATTGCGGCTGATGCGCGAGAAGATCGCCGGAACCGAGCTGCAGGACCGACTCGCCATGGCCTATCCGATCGGCTGGCCGATCTCGGTCGAGCATGACCTGCCTGCCCTGCCCCTGCCCGCCTGCGCCACGCCGGATCAGGCCGGGTGCCTGCTCTCCTATTCCAGTTTTGCCGAGCCGCCGGACCCGGACATGATGCTCAATCATTATGCGGAAAGCGCGGGCTTCGACGGGGAGATCCGCGGCGACAGCCCGATCCTATGCGTCAATCCGATCACCGGAACGGTTGGCGGCTCTGCACAGGAAGCATCCAACCAGGGAACACTGGTCCCCGATGAGGACCTTTCCGGCGGCGTCCTGGTCCCGCAAGCCGTGCCCGCGCGATGCGATGCCCAAGGCCTGCTGCTGATCGGCAACCCGCCGGAAATGGGCAGCTACGTCCTGCCTTTCAACAATTACCACGTCTACGACATCCCGCTATTCTGGCGGAACCTGCAGCTGGACGTGGTCCGCCGCATGCAAGCATGGTCGGGCTCGGAGGCCGGCTCTTGATCACCGAGGACGCGGCCGAATTTCGCGATGCGTTGCCCCAAGGAGGCGCGCTGATCGGGCTCGATCTGGGCACAAAGACCATCGGCACGGCCTTTTGCGATGCGAGCTGGAGCTTTGCCACGGCGGGCAAGACGCTGCCCAAGGGCAAGTTCAGCCGCGACAAGGCGGCGATCGAGGCGCTGGTGGGCGAGCGCAATGTGAAAGGCCTCGTCATCGGCCTGCCGCTTAACATGGACGGCACGGCTGGCCCGCGCGCGCAGGCCAGCCGCGCCTTCGGCCGCAATATCGCGGCAATGGGCCTGCCGGTGTTGTTGTGGGACGAACGCTGGAGCACGAGCAGCGCCGAGCGCGACATGATCGCGCAGGATATCAGCCGGGCGAAGCGAGCGGAAAAGATCGACAGCCATGCTGCCGCGGTGATCCTGCAAGGTGCGATCGACCGGCTGGCGGGCGGGGTCTTCTAGGCGCGCGCCAGTTCGCGGCGCCGCTTCTTCGCTTCTGCCGCAACCAGCAGGCTCCCCGAATTCTCGGCCCGCCGCCACAGCGCATCGCGGCCCTCCGGGTCGAGTATGCCGGCCTGTGCTTCCAGCGCGGTCATGCGCATGCGGTGACTGACATGGCTTCGCGCGAAGTGCTCTGCCACATCCAGCGCCTCCCGATTGCCGAGACCCACCGCCACGCGCAGAAAGACCTCCGCGCCGCCGGGGCTGAGAACTCCCGAAATCTCGTCCTTCTCGACATCAAACTTGTATTGGTCGAGCCAGCCCTGTGCGCCGTCCGAATGCATGATGTTGAGCGAGACCGAGAGGCTTTCGGGCGGAATCTGCGAATGCACGTCCAGATGCGCACGATAGAGCATCAGCTTGCCGGGCGAGAGGCAGGAGCGCTCGATGAAGCGCAGGCCAGCTTTCTCGCCCACAATGCCTTCGACAGCCTCGTAATCGTACTCGTAATAGTCGGAAGCGTAGCCCGGCCCGAAATAGCCGAGCGTGAGGAAGCTGAAATTGTGATCATGCGGCAGTTCGTAGCTGAAAGTCGACTGCCCCGAAGCGCGAAAGCAATGTTCGCTGCGGCTGGGCCAGAAATTGGCGCGCAGGTAGAAAGTGCTGCATTGGGGCGACAGCATGATCACCTGCGGCCCGTAGGAACTGCCATCTTCTTCTCCGCCCGATGGACCCTTCAGTTCCTCCAGCATCATCTCGGCGAGGAAATCCCGATCATTGCCGAGCCGCCGCAGCCAGCCGGCCGCATGCATCAGGCTTTCTTCCTCGCGTGGATCGAAGCCTTGCTGTTCCAGCGCAGCAATGCAATCGCCAAGCGCGCAGGTGGATTCGTCCTGCAAGTCGATAATCCGCGGCATCAGTTCCTCTCCAGCTCGAGCAATTGCGGATGCGCTTCGACCAGCTGCGCACGCAGGGCTCCTGCGGCGGCGGACAGCGTATCTTGCGGATTGCGGGCGATGGCCGACAGGGCGCAGAAGCCCCGCGCGGAATCGAGCGCAAGGCATTCGCGCAGCGCCTGCCAACGGAGGCTCTCATCCTTCTCCCTGTGCGCCATATCGGCGAGGACGGGCGCTGCATCGCTGCGATGCATCCGTCCGAGCAGCGCGGTCATCATTTCACGCCGACTTGTCGCCAGCGAACCCGCGGCCTGTTGCAGGAGGCGCCCGCTGGTCCGGCAATATTCGCGTCCCGGTCGAGGATCTGCAGCGGTCTTTTCAAGCCGCAGCGTCACCAACCGGCGGTCTACCTCCGTGACCAGCATGCTCTCGCTCGCACAGTCGAAGGCAAGGCGCACTCCGCGTTGCAGCCGTACTTCCTCGTCGCAATAACGGATTGCGTCCTGTCCGCCGCAAATCCGCGCGATCACGCCCTTGCCGCACCCGGCCAGGACCGCCTCGTAGCGCAGGGAGTGTGTGAAGCAGGCAGCGGGATAGAGGTATTCGCCCGGCTCGCGCGCCTGCAGCAGCAATTGCGCCCGGCCGGACTTGGCAAGCAGCAAGGAAGAGGCGCTGCCCTTGAACCCGTGGCGGAACGGCGGATGGGCGAAGGGCCGATCTGCCATGACCTTGCATAACTGGCTCGCCAGAGCCTGCATCAGCGCTTCAGCCTGCCCACTGCCGGCAAAGATATCTTCCAGTACGGGGCAGGACTCCAGCCCTGCCCCGGCACCGAACCTCCTGAAATCGAGGTTCAGGCCAGCCGCGCTATCATCGGCCAGCCAGGCATCCCAGGCCGCCCCCATGGCGGCCTGGGCCTGGCGCTGCGGGGCGTCATCGTCCCGCAATGCCGCGATGGTGGGATCAACACGCATCGCTGCGACCCTGGGACCTCAAATGAGGCCGCCGCCCGGCGGCTGACGTTCGAAAACGACAGTCGCGAGGACGATGATCAAATCGTCACCACCTGGCCCACCCTGCATCGAACCGAACACGCCTGTCAGCGTGTCCAGGTCGGGAAGGCTTGCCAGATCGATCTTGGGCAGTTTCATGCTCAATCTCCCCCTTGCGACGGAGCACCACGCCCCGCCTGCGCGGTAAATGCAGGGAGTGCAGCATTGCCTGAAGTTAAATGACTGTAATCGGCCGATCAGCCGGCAGTGTGACGGAGCACCAGCACCAGACCTTCAGGCTCTTC
This sequence comes from uncultured Altererythrobacter sp., assembly GCA_913056125.1. Classification (GTDB taxonomy): domain Bacteria; phylum Pseudomonadota; class Alphaproteobacteria; order Sphingomonadales; family Sphingomonadaceae; genus Alteraurantiacibacter. The sequence goes on along the minus strand of CAJXNC010000001.1, from coordinate 502,309 downwards.
CCCCTCGAAAGGAAGCGTCAGGCGCAAGGCATCGGCCCGCGCGCGGTCGAGGATGGCAGATGGCACCCCGATATCGTGCAGCACGGCATCGGCGCTGCCGAGCAGGCGTGCCTGGCGCAATGTCAGCTCCTCGGGGTCGCTGCTCGTCAGGAAGATCTCGATCCGTCCGGCGCTTGCAGCATCTTCTGCGCCCGCCAGCCAGTTCTCGACCCTGCCTGCCGCACCTTGAGCCAGCGGATCGAGCGGCCCGCCAGTGGTCAGCGCCCGGTCAAGCGCCTGCCTGCGACCGGCCATATCGGGAAACTTCGCCTTGATCCGCTCACGCAAGGTTGAAAGCCTCTGCGCCAGTTCACCCAGATCGGAAGGCAGCATTGCCTCGAGCCGCAACCGCAATTGCTTGGCGAGGCCCGCCGATGCCCCGCCCGTCCCCACGGCAATGATGACCGGATCGCGTTCGAGCAGGCTCGGCGTGGTGAAATCGCACAGGTCGGGCCGGTCCACCACGTTGACCAGCAAACCGCTGGTGCGCGCGCGGATCGCATCGCCTTCGCACATGGCGACATCGTCATGCGCGATGAAGCACAGCCGCGCCCCGACATCGATACCTTGCTGGAGATCGGTGACAACTTCACCCCCGGCCCGCTCGACCAGCCTGCGCTTGGGCTCCGCCATCGGCCCCTCCCCCAGCACAATGACCGGCTGACCAGTCAATCTGTGGAAGAGCGGGAGCGAATGCACCTTTCGCCTCAGTCGAGCCAGTCCGGCACGCGCTCGGCGGCGTAGATGTCCTCGGGCAGGATCCGGTCGGCCACGCTGGCAACCTTGTCGCCATCGACCATCACCTCGGCTACGAAACCGCGAGAATTGTAAGAACTGGCCATGGTCGCGCCATATGCACCCGCAGTGCGGAACACGGCAAGATCGCCCGCTTCCAGCGCATCGATTTCGCGTTCCATGGCAAAGGTATCGCCAGTCTCGCAGATTGGCCCGACGATATTCGCGGTCATCTTTTCGCCGGTCGGTTCGACAGCATCGAAATCGTGCCATGCGCCGTAAAGCGCAGGCCGGGCAAGATCGTTCATCGCCGCATCGACAATCACGAATGGCGTCCGGTTGGAATTGCGCTTCACGCGGATCACTTCGGTCAGCAGCACACCGGCATTGCCCGCGATCACGCGGCCCGGCTCGAACATCAGCGTGACGTCCCAGTCCTTGGTGATCCCGGCGATCATATGTCCGTATTCGCTCGGGCTCGGCATGACTTCGCCCGCCTTGTAGGGCACACCGATTCCGCCACCGAGATCGACATGGGTCACAGACCCGCCCGCGCTGCGGATCTGCTGCACCAGTGCGCCGACCTTTTCGAAAGCGAGTTCGAGCGGCTTGAGGCTGGAAAGCTGGCTGCCGATATGGACCGCGAGCCCGCGCATATCGAGGCCGGGCAATTCGGCGAGGCGCAGATACATGGCCACCGCCTGGTCGATCGGCACGCCGAACTTGTTGTCGCTCTTGCCGGTCGAAATCTTCTCATGCGTCCCGGCATCGATGTCCGGATTGACGCGCAGCGCGCAATGCGCAGTGCGACCGGCCGCATCGGCGATGCGAGCGAGCTCGACGCCTTCTTCCTCGCTCTCGATATTGAACTGGCCGATCCCTGCGTCGAGACCCTGCATCATCTCGCGTGCGGTCTTGCCAACGCCCGAAAAGACGATGTCTTCCGCCGGCATGCCGGCTGCCAGCGCACGGGCCATCTCGCCACCCGAGACGACATCCGCGCCAAAGCCCTCGCGCTGCATTACACGCAGGACCGCAAGGTTGGGATTGGCCTTCACGGCAAAGGCGAGATGAATCTTGCCGAGTGGCTGCAAGGCCTCGCGAAAGACGCGGGCGTGGCGCTCCAGCGTGGCGCGCGAATAGACATAGACGGGAGTGCCATACTGCTCGGCAATGCGCCGCATCGGCACGTCTTCGGCGTAAAGCTCGCCGTTACGTAGTTGGAAATGGTCCATATATTTTCGTTCTTGATCAGCCTTCGGGCGGGAGGTCGAACGGGTCGTCCTCCCTCTGTTCGGATTCGCTGCGCAGTTCGACGCTTCGCTCGGGCACGGCCATCGGGCTCGTCTCGAGCAATTGCGCGGACGTCAGCGGCGCTTCGGCGCCATAGGGCGCAGGCGGCAGGCTCCTGCCAGCAGCGGGTTCGAGATCGCCTCGGCGGCCGCAGGAAGCGAGCGCAAGGGCGAGCAGGGAAAGGGCGACGGCCTTGCGCATCATTCGCCGTCCAGTTCCGCTTTGGCTTCCGCCACCTGTTTTCGAACCTGCGCGGGCGCGGTGCCGCCAAAGCTGGCGCGCGCGGCAACCGATGCCTCGACCGACAGCGCGGCATAGACGCGTTGGTCCACGCGCTCATCGATCGCCTTCAGGTCCTCGAGCGGCAATTGATCGAGCGCGACACCGCGGCTTTCGGCCAGTTTCACGGCCGCGCCGGTAATGTGATGCGCCTCGCGAAAAGGAATATCCGCCTGCCGCACCAGCCAGTCGGCCAGGTCAGTCGCGGTGGCATAGCCAAGTTCGGCCGCTTGGCGCATGCGATCGGTCTTGAACGTGCTGTCCGCCACCATGCCGGTCATCGCTGCAATGGACAGGCCGAGCAGGTTTGCCGCTTCGAAGACGGGCGGCTTGTCGTCCTGCATGTCCTTGGAATAGGCGAGCGGCAAGCCCTTCATCGTCACCATCAACGCGGTGGCGCAGCCGACAATGCGCCCGGCATGGCCGCGCACCAGCTCGGCCGCATCGGGGTTCTTCTTCTGCGGCATGATCGAGGAGCCGGTCGAAAGGCTGTCTGGCATGCGCACGAAGCCGAAGGGCTGGCTCGCCCAGATTACGAATTCCTCCGCAAGGCGCGAAAGGTGCAGGCTGCATTGCGCCGCGGCCTGGAGGTAATCCATCGCGAAATCGCGATCCGAAACGGCATCTAGGCTGTTGCGCGTCGGAGTATCGAAGGACAGCGCCTGCGCGGTCATTTCACGGTCGATGGGAAAACCAGTCCCGGCCAGCGCCGCGCTGCCCAGCGGGCACTCATTCATCCGCGCTCGCGCATCATGAAAGCGTGAACGGTCGCGGCGGATCATCTCGTAATAGGCCATCAGGTGATGGCCGAGCGTTACCGGCTGCGCGGTCTGCAGATGGGTGAAGCCGGGCATGATGCTGTCGGCATGCACATCGGCCTGAGCCACCAGTGCGCGCTGCAACGCTTCGAGTCCGGCATCGGCCTGGTCGATAGCCTCGCGCACCCAGAGCCGGAAATCTGTCGCCACCTGGTCATTGCGGCTGCGCGCCGTGTGCAGGCGCCCGGCTGCCGGACCGACCAGCTCGGAAAGCCGGCTTTCGGTTGTCATGTGGATGTCCTCGAGGTCCCAATCCTCAGGCACGCCGTCCTTTTCGTACTCGCCGGCGATCTGCTCGAGCCCGTCGATAATCGTCTCCGCATCCTCGGCCGAAACGATGTCGCAGGCGGCCAGCATGGCGACATGCGCCTTGCTCGCGGCGATGTCCTGACGCCACAACGCCTTGTCGAAGGGGATCGACGCATTTATCTCGCGCATAATGGCGGATGGTCCCTCAGCGAACCGTCCGCCCCACATCTTGTTGCCCTTTTGGGCATTGGAGGGATTACCCTTGCTCAAGTCGAAATCCTGCACCTTCTTCGTGGCCAGCCTGGCGGCCTTTGCCTTGGCGGGCTGCGATACAGGCGGCTCCGATACTCCGCAAGGCGGCGAAGAGGTCTCTTCAGAAACCGGTGACGAGCAACTCGCCGGCACGATCGACCACACTTTCGCGGGCTCCACCCTGCCCGAGGTTACGCTGACCCATCCTGACGGGACCAGCCTCGACCTGGCCACGGCCACTGGCAAGCCGGTCCTGCTCAATCTCTGGGCCACCTGGTGCGCGCCCTGCGTGGTGGAGATGCCGCTGCTCGACGAGATCGCCGGCGAAATGGGCGAGGACCTCACGGTTCTGACGGTAAGCGAGGACATGCGCGGCGCCGAGCTGGTGGTGCCCTTCTTCGAGGAAAAGGGATTCACAAATCTACCGCAATGGATGGACCCTACCAACGATCTTGCCTTTGCCTTTGGCGGGGGCGCCGTGCTCCCCTTGACTGTGCTCTACAATGCCGAGGGCGAGGAAGTCTGGCGCGTGATCGGCGCCTATGACTGGGCGAGCGAGGAAGCGCGCGTAGCGATCGAAGAGGGAATTGCGGCCAGCGCCTCGTAATCGGGCATATCGAGCTGCAATTTCGAAAGTGGGCTTCCGGCCAGCCCGGCCACAAGCATGGCCTTTGCGGCCGGGCCCGGCGGGATGCGCGAGAGTGGTGCCAGCAGGACGTCACGCAAGACGGCGGGCAGTTTGACCTGCGACTGATAAAGCGGTGTGAAGGCCGCGGTCAGCCATTGGTAAAGCCGGACATGGCCACGCCGTAGTGCGATGGCGCGGTGCAATCGCTGCTGCAGTTCGCCCTCACCCGCCAGCGCGCTAGCCAGCGCCCAGGCGTCGAGCAGAGCCATGTTCGCCCCCTGCCCCAATTGCGGGCTGGCCGAATGCCAGGCATCGCCGATATGGATCAGGTCCTGCTCCACCGGGGAATGCCAACTGCGATGGGCATAGCAGGCGAAGGTCAGCTGTTCGGGCGCAGCGATCTGTTCGAGGATCCCCGCGCATTCTGGCCAAAGCGCGAACACCTCATCCTTCCAGCGTTCGAGGCCTTGCTCCTGCCAAGGAGCATAGGCCGCCTGCTGCAGCGACCAGAAAAAGGAGAACTCGCGCGGACCTCCTTCTGTCCGGCGACCGGTGGGCAGCACGCCCACCATCTTGCCGGCATGCTCATATCTCTGTTCGAGGAGGGACGCATTGAATGGACCGTCTTCGGGCCATTCGAGCGTGCACCACAGCGCGCCGAAAGGCAGGTAGCTGTCGCCCGCAGGTACCAAGGGCGAGCCAACGCCAAGGCAATCGACCAGCAACTGGTGCTCTATGCTGGCTGCATGATCGGTGAAATGCAGCCGCCTGCCTTTCGCGCAGGATTCGCTGCGGGCAATCTCGTGGCTAGTCCTCACTTCGATCCCCGCATCGATTACCGCCTGGTAGAGCAGTTCGAACAGGCTGCCGCGGTGGATGCCGAGGCCGAACAGGCCCGCGATCTCCAAGTGACGATAGTCCGCCTCGAGAACAGCCTCGCCAAGCTGATTGAGGCCGTGCAGGCGCTCGATCTGCGATCCTTTTGCTACAGCGGCCTGCGCGAGGCCCAAATGCGCGAGTACCGCCAGCCCGGTCGGCTGGATCATCAGCCCCGATCCGATCGGCTGCGGTTCGGGAAAGCGTTCGTAGAGCGTGACTTCATGGCCCTGCCGGTGAAGCAGCAAGGCGCTGGCAAGGCCAGCAACGCCGCATCCGGCAATGGCGATGTCGAGCCTGTCCATGCCGTGTTGCCTAGCAACAGAGGCGCAGACTTTCCATTGGGGCTTCCCTGCGCGGTAACCTTAAGCTAAGGGCGCCGCTCTATGGCTAAGGCCAGGGGCGATTAGCTCAGTTGGTAGAGCATCTCGTTTACACCGAGAGGGTCGGCAGTTCGAGCCTGTCATCGCCCACCATTTTCGACCACGCGGAACAGTCCTGAGGACCGTTCCGGATCGAAAACCCAAGGACAAACATCACACCAGACTGGCCGCACCCTTGCCCATCTCGGCGAAATATCGCGCCATGGCATCGACCGCCTTGTCGGTCAGCTGGATGAAGGCGCGGCGCCGGTCGGTCTCATCCTCCACCCTTTCAAGCAGGCCCGCCTCGGTCATCTGGCCAATCCAGCGCAAGGCCGTGGTCGGCGGCACGCCGGAAGCGATGCACAAGGACGTTACCGAAACGCGATTATGCTCGACCCGCGCGGCGGTGAGATCGAGCAGCATGTCCCACGCCGGATCGGCAAAAAGATCGCCATCGAAGAAGCGCGCGCGCAATTGCCGCTGGTGGATGATGCGGCGGACCAGCCGTGCATCCGGCAATGGCGGGCGTGTGGCGCGCACCAGACGGTCCTCGTCCGACCGCACCATATTGCCGCCATCGAAGCGGAAGGCATGACCGGGACTGCGCAAGCCGCCTTCATTGCCCTCGCCCATGCGTTCGAGCCGCTCGGCAATCTGGTTCACCTGCTCGGTCAGCCGCAGCAGCGTCAGCCGGTCATCCTCGGAGAGTTCGCGCAGGCGCAAATTGGGCTCATTCGCAAGCACCTGGCCAAGCGCTATGATCCGGTCCGCCCGGTTCGGATTGACGAGGATCTGCGGAAGCGATTGGCTGCAGCAGCCATAGATGTCCTCCAAAGCCTCGACCGAAGTGGACACGACCATGTATGCGCCCGAACGCGCGGCGCGCATGTCCAGCCGCACCAATGCTGCAAGAGCTTCCGCCCCCGGCTCCGGGCAATCGAGCAGGATCACCTCGCCCAGCGGGCGCGGATCGCCTTGCATCAGCTGTGCAAGCGAGCCGCATTCGCGAATGACCAGCCCCGCCGCCTCGACATCCTCGCGCATTTCGCTGCGGACATGCTCGCGATCGGCGAAGACGGAAACCGCAAAGGGCAGGCCAACCGCATCGGCGGCTGCAGCATAGGCAATATCGAGCTGGGCCAAGATCGCACTCCTGATTCGCATGGACATCCTGAATAAGAACAGGATGAGAACAAATCAGGATCGTGTCAAGAATACACGACGGAGCACATTCGCCCCGGCTGACTGATCAATCCGCGAACGGATCGCGTACCAGGATCGTGTCGTCGCGCTCGGGACTGGTCGAAACCGAGGCCACCGGGCATTCGATCAGTTCCTCGATGCGGCGGATATATTTGATCGCCTGCGCCGGAAGGTCGGCCCAGCTGCGTGCGCCCACTGTGGTGCCGTCCCAGCCGTCCATTTCCTCATAGACCGGCTCGATCCGTGCCTGGTCCTGCGCGTTCGACGGCAGGTAATCGATCACTTCGCCATCGAGCTTGTAGCCGGTGCAGATCTTTATCGTCTCGAACCCGTCAAGCACGTCGATCTTGGTCAGGGCGATGCCGGTCACGCCCGAAATGGCGCAGGTCTGGCGCACCAGCACGGCATCGAACCAGCCGCAGCGACGCTTGCGCGAGGTGACGGTTCCGAACTCATGACCGCGCTCACCCAGACGCTGGCCGACCTCGTCTTCCAGCTCGGTCGGGAACGGGCCGGAGCCAACGCGCGTCGTGTAAGCCTTGACGATACCCAGCACGAAGCCGGCCGAGCCGGGCCCGAGACCCGAGCCGCTGGCTACCGTGCCGCTGACCGTGTTGGAGCTGGTGACGAAGGGATAGGTGCCATGATCGACATCGAGCAGCACGCCCTGCGCGCCTTCGAACAGGATACGAGTGCCGGCCTTCTTCGCCTCATTGAGGCGCCTCCACACAGGCTGGGCATATTGCAGCACGAAAGGCGCAATACCCTTCAGTTCATCGAGCAGGGCCGCCCGGTCGACAGGCGCCTCGCCGAAACCGGCGCGCAAAGCATCGTGGTGCGCACAGAGCCGGTCGAGCTGGGGTTCGAGTTCGTCGAGATGGGCCAGGTCGCACACGCGAATGGCGCGGCGGCCGACCTTATCCTCGTAAGCCGGGCCGATTCCGCGACCGGTGGTGCCGATCTTGCCCTTGCCAGCAGCGGCTTCACGCATGACATCAAGCTGGGTGTGGACCGGCAGGATCAGAGGGCAATTGTCGGCAATGCCGAAATTTTCCGGCGTGATGGATACGCCCTGGCTTTCAAGGCGCTCGATCTCACCCATCAGCGCCCAGGGGTCGAGCACCACGCCATTGCCGATCAGGCTGAGCGTGCCGGTGACGATGCCGGAGGGCAGCAGGCTGAGTTTGTAGGTGGTGTTGCCCACAACCAGCGTATGGCCGGCATTGTGACCGCCCTGGAAACGGACGACCGCACCCGCGCGCGCGGCGAGCCAATCGACGATCTTTCCCTTGCCTTCATCGCCCCATTGGGCGCCGATGACGGTGACATTGGCCATGGATACACTCCTCCACCTGCCAGGTGGATCCGCAGGCGTCCTTCGACAGGACTCGACGCCGGGATGGGACAGGGGGGATTCGATCCCCGGATTGCGGTGGCGGAACTAACGCGGCGGCATGCAATGTCAACGGGGGAGGCAGGTTTCATGCCCGCGCGATGTCCGCACCCTGACCTGTTAACCGCATTGCGCAACCCGATCTTGAGGACGAGCCGCGAGCATCGCCAGCATCGCAAACCCACTTTGGGGAGAATGACATGTCGCTGATCCTGGCAACGGCGCTGGCAGTCGAACCGGCCCTGCTCGAACGCGCCGACGCGCTGAACGAAGCCTATGTCTCCTGCCTGTTCGAAGTCGCCCGAGAATCACAGGAAGCGGACATGCCGATCGACCAGTTCGCCCGGCTGGTCAATCACAGCTGCCTTACCGAGCGCGATGCCCTGCAAGAGGCCAGCATCGAGATCCATATGCAGCGCGGCGCCACCCAGGCCGAAGCCGAGGCCGAATGGGCACGCATCGACGTGATCGGCCGCCGCAGCGTCATCCAGGCATACTGGAACGGCTAAGGCCAAATTCCGGGCATTCAGGGTCAAGGTTCAGCAGCAGGCAAGCATTGCACCGCCACGCGACAAATTACGCCAATGCGCGACTGGAAGTGTAATGCACCGGGCGTAACATTGGCGGCGGGACGTTTGCCGGAGAATTTCCGTGAAACACAATCTGTTTGCCCTTGCCCTTCTTGTCACCGCCCTGCCCGCAGCACCCGCTCTCGCCCAACAGGAGCTATCCTATGGCGCGGAGGAATTGCAGGGCATCGACTACTGGGCCGGTGCGACGCGCGACGCGCCACTGGTCATTTTCGTCCATGGCGGGGGATGGAAACGCGGCGACAAACAGATGATGCACGGCTCGGACAAGCTCGAGCATTGGCAAGATCTTGGCTATGCCGTTGCCTCGGTCAATTACCGCCTCGTTCCGGACAATACGGTTGAACAGCAGGCCAGCGATGTCGCCGCATCTGTCGCCTACCTACGGAACAATGCCGGCAGGCTCGGCTTCGATGCGGATCGCATCGCGCTGATCGGCCATAGTGCGGGGGCGCATCTCATCGCTTTGGTCGGCACCGATCCGCAATACCTTGCCGCAGAGGGGTTAGGCCTCGATGCGATACTGGGCGTGATTCCGCTCGATGGTGCCGCCTACGATGTCGCCTACCAGCTCGATCACGCCGGAATCCTGATGCGCGGCACCTATCGCCAGGCATTCGGCGAGGACGCGGAGAGGCAGCGCGACCTTTCCCCCACGAGGCATGCGGCTTCGCCCAATGCTCCCCAGTTCCTGATCCTCCACGTCCAGCGCGAGGATGCCCGGGCGCAGAGCGTGGCACTGGCTGCAGCCCTCAATCGCGCGGGCACTCCGGCAGAGGTACAGGGCCTTCGCGGGCGCGGCCTGCGCGGTCACATGCAGATCAATCGCAATCTCGGCGATCCGGACTATCCCGCCACACGAGTGGTCGATGACTTCCTCGCGAGCCTGTTCGTGCGCTGATGCTTTGATGCGCCGCGCTTCGTGCTAAGGGGCGGCGCATCATGTCCCAGCAACCCATCTGTATCGCCGCGCTCTACAAGTTCACGCGTTTCGAGGATCCCGACGCCCTGCGCGAACCGCTACAGGAGGTGTGCGAGGCGAATGGCGTGATGGGCACGCTGCTGCTGGCTGAGGAAGGGATCAACGGCACGATTGCGGGCAGCGATGCCGGAATCGCCGCGGTGATCGCGCATATCCACGCCCTGCCCGGCTGCGCGGAGCTGGAGCTCAAATATTCGCGCTCTGCCGAAATGCCCTTCCACCGCATGAAGGTGCGGCTGAAGAAGGAGATCGTCACGCTCGGCCAGCCCGGCGTCGACCCGACGCAGGATGTCGGCACCTATGTCGATCCGCAGGACTGGAACGCGCTGATTTCCGATCCCGACACGATCGTGATCGATACGCGCAATGATTACGAGGTGGCACTGGGCAGTTTCGAAGGGGCTATCGATCCGGAGACCGCCAGCTTCCGCGATTTCCCCGGCTGGTTCCGTGAACAACGCACCAAGCTGCTCGGCAACACCAACAAGCCCAAGGTCGCCATGTATTGCACCGGCGGCATTCGCTGCGAGAAGTCTACCGCCTTCCTCAAGGCCGAGGGGATCGAGGACGTCTACCACCTCAAGGGCGGGATATTGAAATATCTCGAGGACATTCCCGAGGAGGAAAGCCGCTGGCGCGGAGAATGCTTCGTGTTCGACGAGCGGGTGAGCGTGGGCCACGGACTGGTGCCGGGCGACTTCACCCTGTGCCGCGCCTGCCGCTTCCCGCTGAGCGACGAAGACCGCGCGTCCGACCTGTTCATCGAAGGCGTTTCCTGCCCGCATTGCCATGGCGGCAAGACGGCTGAACAGCGCGCCCGCTATGCCGAACGCGAGAAGCAGTCGCGCCTCGCCCGCGAGCGCGGACAGGCGCATGTCGGGGCGAAACAGGAGAAGCTGCGGGCCGAGCGCAAGGCCGAAAAGCTCGCCGAAAAGGAAGCCGCAAGGCAGGCCGCCAGACAGGGCGATGGCTGAACTTCCGATCCTCTACAGTTTCCGTCGCTGCCCCTATGCCATGCGGGCACGGCTGGCGCTGGCTGTCAGCGGCGTCTGCTACGAACATCGCGAGATAATCCTTCGCAACAAGCCCGCACATATGCTTGAAATATCGCCGAAAGGTACGGTCCCGGTCTTGCTGCTTTCCGACGGCACGGTGCTCGAAGAAAGCCTCGACGTGATGCGCTGGGCGCTGGAGCAGAGCGACCCCGAAGAGTGGCTGAGCGGCACTGACGAGGCCCTGATCGCCGCCAATGACAGGCCATTCAAGCACCATCTCGACCGCTACAAGTATGCCACGCGATACGAAGGCGCGAACGCTGAGGAACATCGCGCCGAAGCGCGCGCGATCCTGATGCAACTGGAGCAGAGACTCTCGGACCGACCCTTCCTGTCAGGCGCGCGTTTCGGCTTCACCGATGCGGCGATAGCGCCCTTCATCCGGCAATTCGCCAATACCGATCGCGACTGGTTTGACGCGCAGGACTGGCCGCATCTTCGCAAGTGGCTGGAGAACTTCCTCGCCTCGGACCTGTTCCAGCAGATCATGCAGAAGCACGATCTGTGGGAGGCAGAAGGCTAGCCGCGCCCAGTCGATCAAAAATCGACTCCTCTTGGAGGAACCGCCCAGGGCCGCAGCAGGCTATCCAGCACATTGGTCAAGCCATCGAAAAAGATGAGTAGCCACAGGGACTGGATATGAAATCGCTCAAAAGTTCACTTCTCCCGCGCGCAGTTGTTGCACTGGTCGCGAGCGTCAGCTTGCTCGCGGGCTGCACCGATGCGCAGGAGGTGGCCGAAGCCGAGCCGCTACCCGATGTGCGCTTTTGCGGCGGCATGTGGATCGAACTCTCGCCCGTGGTCGTGGCTGCGAACGAATTCTATAATGGCGATGTGAGCATCTGCACCGGCGGGGTCAGGTCCCTGACCAGCGGCGAAGCCGATATCGTCACCAATGCCGAGACCCAGATGCTGCGCGAAACGGTCAACAATCCGGACATCCGGCTCATCATGACCGTGACCGAGAGCTTCTACCGCCTCGTGGCCAAGCGCTCTTCCGGCATCGAGACCCTGGCCGACCTCGAAGGCAAGCGCATCGTCGTGCCCGCAGGGACATCGGCAGGATATTACCTTGAGGCAATGCTGCAATCGGTCGGGCTCAGCGATGAAGACGTGACGCTGGTTCCCTTCCCCCGAGGCCCCGACCTCATCACCTCCATGGACATGATGAGTGACCTGATGGTGGATGGCGAAGCCGATGCCATGTCGATCTGGGAACCCGAGCCTGTCGATGCCATCGCCGATCTCGGAGACGATGCCATCGTGCTTCAGGATCGCAGCGTCTATCGCGAGGTATTCAGCCTTTACACCACGGTGGACCAGCTGAACGATCCCGAACGCCGCAAGGCGGTGGTCGGCTTCGTGCGCGCCATTATCGATGCCACAAACGCATTGGAGGAAGACCCGGAGCCGTACTGGCAGATGGTCTCCGACCAAATCGGCTATCCGGTCTCGGATATCGAGGGCAGCTGGGAAGAAATGGAATTCCCGATCCATATCGTGCCGGACATCCTCGATGTGCTGGAAGTCGAGGACAGGTGGGTCGCCAGGGCGCAGGACCGTGAACCGCGTTCGCGCGAGGAACTGGCGCAGTTCATCGACTACTCAGTGCTGGAAGAAGCGCTTGCGGAGTGAGCCGGAGACGAGCTGAGCAGGTAACTTTTGGGGCGCGAGGGACAACTGCTCCCCTAAGACTCCAAATGAATGGAAGCCGGTCCTTAGTTCACAGCCAAGAAAACTGCTTCGACTTCAATGTCGGACTCATCAAAATCGATCATAAGAGCGTGGCTAACTGGTTGGTTAGTAACCACAAACCCATCCGGATAGGCTGTGCGGAAAAACGTCTGGGACTGAGCAAGCGCATCGCCTGGAATCAATAGCGATGGCTCCTCATCGACGTTCCAACCTATGACAACAATAATATCGTTCGACTTACTAAATTCAGCGAGGATGGCGTCTAGGGAACCGCTTGCGCAGCTAATTTTGCTACCCGGTTGCCGGAGTCTACCCAGCAATTCTTCATGCTTTGAATGCGAAAGCGCCGAAGCGTTGATGCCCATTCGAACCCAGTTGGCAATCGCTTCGGGAGTCCGCGACTTCCGAAGTCGCCGATGGTGAAGCACTGTCATTCTTGACTTGGCTTGGCCCATGGCAAGCTAGATATACTCAGCGGATGTTGACTACAACCGGGGCGCAATCAGACCCCCAAGCCTAAACCGCCCTCGGTTCGCTTCCTTCGAGAAGGTGCGAACAGCCCAGCGCCGCGGCATCGTCCGCCTCGGACAGAGCCGCGACAGTGCGCCAGCCCTTGGCGCGCAGAGCCGCAGCGGCATTGCGATCATGGCCAAGCGGCAGGAACAACTTGGCGCCAAGGGCCTCGTCGGCCTTGAGCAGCTCGACCAGTTCTTCGGGGTAAAGCGAGAAGCCGGTCGCCGGTTCGTCGCTTCCGCCGATCAGATAAGTGCCGCCGCGACCCAGCGCGCCGCGCACACCATCGGCAAACAGGGTGAAGCCGAACCAGCTCTGATATTCAAAGCCGTGCCGCTCCGTCGGATCGAGCGTCAGCCGCGCCCTGCCCGCCACGCGCTCGGCGATCCTGGCGAGGCCGTCCATGCGGCTGGCAAGAGCCCCGCCTGCATCCAACGCGCCGAGCTTTGCCATCGCCTCTTCGAACGGACCATTGGCAAAGAGCAGCGGGATATAGGCTTCACCGCCCGCATCCTTGAGCCCGCCTGCATCCTTGGCATCGAGCTCGCGGCGCACGGCCTCGCGCTGGCCTTCGGCAAGCGGGAGCTCCGCCTCCGCCAGCGTGTCGACGAGGTCGGGCAGCGTGAAATCGACCGAAATGCCGGTCGCACCTGCCGCCTCAAGCGCGGCAATCGCCAGTTCGACCATCTCGCCAGCCGCAGCAGCTGTATCGCTGCCAACCAGTTCGGCACCGATCTGCAAATTCTCGCGGCGCGGTTCGAGCTGGTCGCCCGCAATTTTCACCACCTGCCCCGAATAGCACAGGCGCAGCGGACGCGGCGCAGCACCAAGGCTGGTCGCGGCGATGCGGCCGATCTGTGCGGTGATGTCCGACCGCAAAGCGAGAGTGCGCAGGCTCTTGGGATCCACGAAGCGGAACATCTGCCGCGTCTGCAGCCCGTCCATGCGGCGGCCCATGCTGCCTTCGAACTCGATAAGCGGCGGGCGCACACGGTCGAAACCATGCGCGCCCAGCACCGCCATTGCGGTTTGTTCGATACGGGCAGCCGTCGCCGCGCTTTGCGGCAAGCGGTCTTCGAGCCCTTCGGGCAGCAGGTCTTGCGTCGGATCACTCATGACCAGCTGCCCCTAAGTGCGATGCGTCAGAAAGACAACGCCTTGACGGTCTTCACGCCCTGCAGCTTTTCCGCCTTGGCAATAATGTCAGCCGGAATCGCAGCATCGACCGAGAGCAGTACCACAGCCTCGCCACCGGCTTCGCGGCGACCAAGGTGGAAGGTACCGATATTGATACCGGCCTCGCCCATCAGCGAGCCGACGCGGCCGATAAAGCCCGGTGCGTCCTCGTTCACGACATAGAGCATGTGACCGTCGAGATCGGCTTCAATGCCGATACCGAAGATCTCGACCAGGCGCGGGGCATTGTCGGCAAACAGCGTACCCGCAACCGAACGCGGGCCGGTGCTGGTGGCAACGGTGACGCGCAGCAGCGTGTGGTAAACGCCTTCATGCTCGTAGCGGACCGATCGGACCTGCAGCCCGCGCTCCTTGGCGAGATAGGGTGCGTTGACCATGTTCACCGTGTCCGAATAGCGGCGCATGAAGCCGGCCAGCACGGCGCCTTCGATCGGCTTTCCATTGAGCTCTGCGGCAGCGCCCGAACGCTCGATGGTGATCTCGGTCAAATTGCCATGCGAAAGCTGGCTGACCAGCGAGCCCAGCTTTTCGGCCAGCGCCATGTACGGGCGCAGCTTCGGCGCTTCTTCGGCCGAAAGGCTCGGCATATTGAGCGCATTGGTGACACCGCCATTGACGAGGTAATCACTCATCTGCTCGGCCACCTGCAGCGCGACATTGACCTGCGCTTCAGTGGTCGAAGCGCCGAGATGCGGCGTACAGATGAAGTTCGGCGTACCGAAAAGCGGGCTTTCCTTGGCCGGCTCTTCGGCAAACACGTCGAGCGCAGCACCGGCGATATGGCCGCTGTCGAGCAGGTCCTTGAGAGCCACTTCGTCGATCAGGCCGCCACGGGCACAATTGACGATACGCACACCCTTCTTGGTGCGTTCGAGGCGTTCGCGGTTGAGGATGTTGCGCGTCTCGTCGGTCAGCGGCGTGTGCAGCGAGATGAAGTCCGCCCGGCGCTCGAGTTCGCCGAGGTCGACCTTCTCGACACCCATTTCCACGGCGCGGTCTTCGGTCAGGAAGGGATCGTAAGCGACGACCTTCATCTTCAGGCCGAGCGCGCGGCTGGCAACGATCGAACCGATGTTGCCGGCGCCGATCAGGCCGAGCGTCTTGCCCGTGACTTCGACACCCATGAAGTCCTTCTTCGGCCATTCGCCGGCCTGGGTGCGGGCGTTGGCGGCGGGAATCTCGCGGGCCAGGGCCATCAGCATGGCGATGGCGTGTTCGGCCGTGGTGATCGAGTTGCCGAAGGGCGTATTCATCACCACCACGCCATTGGCGCTGGCGGCGGGGATATCGACATTGTCGACACCGATACCGGCTCGGCCGATGACCTTGAGATTGGTCGCCGCGTCGAGCACTTCCTTGGTGACCTTGGTCGAGGAACGGATGGCCAGGCCATCATATTCACCGATACGCGAGATCAGTTCTTCTGGCGTTTCACCGGTGATGACATCGACATCGCAGCCGCGCTCTTCAAAAATGCGCGCTGCATTGGGGTCCATCTTGTCGGAAATGAGTACTTTGGGCTTTGCCATGGGATTTCTCCATGTGGATCGCCGGTGCGCAAAAGGGATTTCGGGCGTCGACCGGCGATGAATGTCTTGAAAGGGGTGAATGCGCGGCCCGCCGGGCTGGCGGGCCTACGCTAGTCAGCGATCAGAGATTGCCGGCCTTGAGCTCTTCGTAAGCCCATTCGATCCACGGCAGCAGGCGACGAATGTCTTCTGCTTCCAGCGAACCGCCGCACCAGATGCGCAGGCCCGGAGGGGCATCGCGATAGCCGTTGAAATCGTAGCCGATATCCATCGCTTCCAGCTTGGAGGCGATCTTCTTCGGCACGGCTGCGGCATCTTCCGCAGACAGGCTGTCGATGTACTCGCCCTGGAAGACCATGCACACGCCGGTATTGGTCTGCTTGGCAGGGTCGGAGACCATGTTGCGCAACCACGGGGTGGCTTCGATCCAGTCCTTGACGATCTTGGCATTGGCATTGGCCCGGTCGAACATGGCCTGGCGGCCACCGATCGACTTGCACCATTCCAGTGCCCAGATGTAATCCTCGACCGCCAGCATGGACGGCGTATTGATCGTCGCGCCTTCGAAGATGCCCTTGTTGATCTTGTCGCCCTTCTTGAGGCGGAAGAGCTTGGGCAGCGGCCATGCCGGATCGTAACTTTCAATGCGCTCGACAGCCTTGGGGCTGAGGATCAGCATGCCGTGCTGGGCTTCCGAGCCCATCACCTTCTGCCAGCTGAACGTGGTCGCATCGAGCTTGGCCCAGTCCATTTCCATGGCGAAAACGGCGCTGGTGGCATCGTTGATGGCAAGACCTGCGCGGCCCGGCTCAAGCCAGTCCGTGTTCGGGATCATCGCGCCAGAGGTCGTGCCGTTCCAGGTGAAGACGACATCGTTTTCCTGCGGAACTTGCGACAGGTCGGGAATTTCACCGTAATCGGCATCGAGGACCTGCAGGTTCGGCAGCTTGAGCTGCTTGACCGCGTCCTGGATCCACACGTTGCCGAAGCTTTCCCACGCTGCCACGGTCGCGGGGCGCGCGCCCAGCATCGTCCACATCGCGCATTCCAGCGCGCCGGTATCGGAAGCGGGCATGATACCGACGAGGTAGTCGTCGGGAATGCCGAGCAGTTCCTTGGTCAGGTCGATGGCATATTTCAGGCGGCCCTTGGCGTATTTACTGCGGTGCGAGCGACCAAGCGACTTGGTGTCGAGCTTGTCGGCAGACCAGCCGGGAGGCTTGCAGGTGGGACCGGATGAAAAGAAGGGGCGCTCCGGACGGAGCGTAGGTTGGGTATTCATACTGTATTCTCTCCTTACAGAGAGCACGCGCGGCGTTGGGACCGCGTGGCCCGTCGGCGGCACTAGAGCGGCGCGCGAAGGAGTCAAGCAAGATTGCGGGAACACGCCCGAAATTGTGAATGGTTAGCGGCACGTTTACCAAATAGCGCACGCCTTGCTTAACCATGTGCGGGATATGCCGTTCACCATGAAACGCGCATTCTCCATCGCCCTCCTCGCCCTGCTCGCCAGTGGCTGCTCGGTCGTCCCCGAAGCTCGTGGCGGCCAGACAAGGACTGCCGTAGCTCCCACGCCACGCTTCCAGCCCGCGCCGGTCACCGCTTCGCTGCCTACGCGCCAGTGCCTGACCGATCTCGGACAGGCCGGGGTGCATTTTACCACCCTCCCCGATTCCTATACCGGCCAGGGTTGCAGCCTGGTGGGCACGGTGCAGATGACTTCGCTGCAATCGGACTTTGCCAGCCTCAGCCTCGCCAATATCGGCCCGGTGCAATGCGAGCTATCGAACACATTCGCCAATTGGGCGCGTTACGGCGTGGACCGCGCGGCGCGGCAGATCCTCGGTTCGCCGGTGCGCTCTATCGAGACCATGGGTTCCTACAACTGCCGCAATGTCGCGGGATCAAGCAGGCGCTCTGCCCATGCCACGGCCGGCGCGATCGATGTGGCCGGTTTCGTGCTGGAGGATGGCCGCCGCATTTCCGTCGCCGGAGACTGGCATGCGGGGACGGCTGCGGAACGCGAATTCCTGCGCACCGTCCAGCGCAGCGCCTGCAAGCGCTTCGACACGGTTCTCGGGCCGGACTACAACGAAGCCCATCGCGATCACTTCCATGTCGAGGGCGTTATCGACGGCTCCTCCTTCTGCCGTTGAGGCGATGGTTCAGCCGCCCGCCCCGCCCCGGCGCGGGCATTCATCCTCCGAAAGCTCGCTCGCTTCCGGCTCGTCCTCTTCGAAGCGCGCTTCAAGTCGCAGGCGGACGGCCTCTGCAGCGTGCTGCGCGCCCAGCTTGCCCATCATGTTGGCGCGGTGGATCTCTACCGTGCGCGGGCTGATCGCGAGTTCGCGGGCAATCGCCTTGTTGGAACAGCCTTCGCTTAGCCAGTCGAGCACTTCGCGCTCGCGTCCGCTTAGCGTGCCAATTCGCTGACGCGCCTCGATCAGCCGCCGCCGCGCCTCCGCATGACGGCCTGCATCGCTCTGCACATGGCTGGCCATGCGGGTGAATTCCTCGCGCGTCAGCGGCAGGCGGAGATAATCGAGCGGACCGGCCCGGATGGCCTGCACGACATCGTCGACACCGGGATTATGGCTTGCCGCGACCACCGGTAGCCAGATGCCGGCATCGCCCAATTGCGCGAGCAGCTGATCGACACCCTCTTCGAGAAGCCCGTCACAGGCGATTATCACGCCCGCCTGCGGCGAAGTGGCGATCAGTTCGGCAAGGTCGGAATAGACTTCGGCGTGATGGCCAAGCGAATAGGCCGTTCGCGACTGTGTGGCCCTGAGGCGGCTATCGCCACCAACGATGTGCAGGATGAGGCGCTGTTCCATGGCCCCAATGTTTGCGCCCTTACCCGGCCCAAGGCACCTTGTGTCGCGACCATATCCGGGCAATTGGGCGCGCCCGGATGGCTTTCTCCCTCGAAAATCCATCACCAATTGCCATCCATTGTGGACTGGAAATCGGTACTTCTCCCGAAAGGATGTCTACCTAGTGAGCAATCCCCTCGGGGTTCTTGCGTAGAACCCCTCCAGGATCAGCCGCTTGCCTTGTCGCTATCCTGGTAGAAGGAATAGTCGGGCAGCGAGAGGAAGGCCTGCTTCAGCGCGTCGCCCCAACTCGATGAAATGGCGTCGAAATAGGGATCGGTCTGCTCGATCCGCCGCTCGTGCAGAGGTTCGAAACTGTCGCGCTCGACCACCATCAGGTCGAAAGGCAGGCCGACCGAGAGATTGGCCTTGAGCGTGGAATCGAAGCTGACCATGAGCAGCTTCACCGCATCTTCGAAGCTCATGTTCCGGTCATAGCCGCGGATCAGGATCGGTCGGCCATATTTGGTTTCGCCGATCTGGAAGAAGGGCGTGTCGAAGCTGGCTTCGATGAAGTTGCCTTCCGGGTAGATCAGGAACAGGCGCGGCTCCATCCCGGCGATCTGCCCGGCGAGGATCATGCTGGCAGTGAAGCGGCCATTACCCGAAGGCCCATTGTCCTGCTGCGTAGCCCGAACCGTCTCGCGCAGCAATTTGCCCGCCTCGACTGCAACCTGGAACATGGTCGGCAGTTCGAGCAGCGAATTCTGCCGGTCGTCAGGATGTTTGGAGCGCTCTTCCAACTGGCTGATTACAGCCTGTGTGGTGGCCAGATTGCCCGCCGTCATCAGGGAAATGAAACGTTCGCCCGGCACGGACCAGCTGTGCATCTTGCGGAATACGGAAATGTTGTCGACGCCCGAATTGGTGCGGGTGTCGCTCATCAGGACAAGGCCCTTGTCCAGCACCATGCCAACGCAATAAGTCATTTAAAAAACAGAATACCCCTGACAATGCGCGGTGCGAATCCGCGCCTTCTTATTGTTCAACCGTCTGCTGCTCTACAGCAAGGTTGACCGTCAAGTCTTCAGTGATCGCACCGAAGCTCATGCCCGTGATCGGCGCGGCATCGCGATAATCGCGCCCGGTCGCCACGCGCACATAGCGCGGATCGGGGCTGATCTGGTTGGAAATGTCGAAACCGACCCAGCCAAGGTTCTGCACCCAGGCTTCCGCCCAGGCATGGGTCGCTTCCTGTTCGATGCGGTCATCCATCATCAGATAACCACTCACATAGCGCGCCGGAATTTCCAGCATGCGCGCGGCGGCGATGAAGACATGCGCATGGTCCTGGCACACGCCAAGCCCGCTCTCCACGGCCTCTTCCGCCGTAGTGGCGACATGGGTTTCGCCGGTACCGTAATCGACCGCCTCGCGAATGGCGGCGGAGAGGCGGTGCAAGGTCGACACCATGCCTTCGTCGCTACGTTCGACGCTGGCGATCAGCTGGCGAATCTTGGGGCCCGGCTTGGTCAGCGGCGTGTGGCCGAGGAAGGACCAGAGCGGCATGTGCCCGGCATGATGGCCGATCACGCCCGAATGGTCTTCGGTATGCACCACGCCCTTGCAGGCGACCACCACTTCGCGGGCACCCTCTTCAACCGAGACAAGCGTCACATGGTTGAAGTTCTGATCGTCATAGGTGAGCTCTTCCTTCGCCCCCTGATATTCCATCTGCCAATCGAGGATCTTCTGGCCCTGCGTCTCCTTGGGCGTCAGCCGCAGGCGCTGGACGCCGTGCTTGACTGGGCCGTCGAAGCGATAGGCGGTTGTATGATGGATCGAAAGGCGCATGGTTTGTGGCGTCGGTTCCTCAGGGGATGAAGCGATAATCCTCGGCGATTGCGGTTGAAATGGCGGCGTTGCTGTTCCTGAACTCGATCAGGAACTGGTGCAGGCCCTGCTCGAAAATATCCTCAACGGTCTTGCCCGCGAGCTTCACATCGGCCTCGCGCATGGCAACATGCGATTTGCCTTCGCGGCCGTGCAACTGGGCAAGCTCGTTCAGGTTCTCGCGCAGCGTAGCATAGCAGAAGGTCAGGCTTCGCGGAAAACGCGGATCGAGGATCAGGAAATCGGCCATGGAGCGGGCATCCATCCGGCCCGCATTGAGCCAGCGATAGGCGCGTTCTCCCGAAAGCGAGCGCAGGATATTGTCCCACTGGCTGGTATCGAGCACAGTGCCGACATAGGCCAGCGAGGGCAGAAGCAGGTAGTATTTGACGTCAAGGATGCGGGTAGTGGCATCGGCACGCTCGATGAAAGTGCCCATGCGAGCGAAGCAATAGACCTCGTTACGCAGCATCGAGCCATGGGTCGCACCGCGCGCCAGCGTGCTTTCCCGACGAATGGCGCCGAGCACCTGGTTGAGATTGGCATCGCGCACGGGCCGCGCCAGCAGGTCGCGCAGCGTCATCCAGCCTTCATTGACCGCTTCCCACACTTCCATGGTGATGGCCGATCGGCAGGCACGCGCATTGGTGCGTGCGCGCTCGAACATGTTGTAGACGCTTTCCGGATTGCTCTTCGAACGCAGCACGAAATCGCAGACCTGCGCCCCGGTATAGCTGTCATGGTCCGCGTCATAGGCATTCAGCAGGCCTAGCGTGGTCAGGACCGATCGCCATTCCTGGCTTGCCTCTTCCTGCCCGCGGGTCAACGTCATGCGATGACCGGCTGCCAGCAATCGGGCGGTATTCTCGGCCCGTTCGAGATAGCGGTACATCCAGAAGATGCCCTCCGCCACGCGACCGAGCATGGGGCGCTCCATGGGGGTGATGGCGCCAGCCTCAGTCATCGAGCACCCACGTATCCTTGGTCCCGCCGCCCTGGCTGGAATTGACCACCAGCGAGCCCTTCTTGAGCGCCACGCGGGTCAGCCCGCCGGGCGTGATGTCCACGCCATCGGGCGAACACAGCACGAAAGGCCGCAAGTCGACATGGCGCGGGGCAAGGCCATCGCGCGTGAAGATCGGGCAGGTCGAAAGCGAAAGCGTGGGCTGCGCGATGTAGTTTTCAGGCTTTTCGAGCAGCTTTTCGCGGAACTTGCGGATCTCCTTCTTGGACGAAGTCGGGCCGATCAGCATGCCGTAGCCGCCCGAACCGTGGACTTCCTTGACCACCAGTTCCTCGAGATTGTCGAGCACATATTTGAGGCTGTCCGGATCGGCGCAGCGCCAGGTCTCGACATTGGGCAGCAGCGCCTTCTCGCCGGTATAGAACTCGACGATCTCGGGCATGAAGGAATATATCGCCTTGTCGTCGGCCACGCCCGTGCCCGGCGCATTGGCAATGGTGATATTGCCTGCGCGGTAGACATCCATGATGCCCGGAATGCCGAGCACACTGTCGGGATTGAAGGTCAGCGGATCGAGGAAATCGTCATCGACCCGGCGATAAAGCACGTCGATCGGGCGATAGCCGTCCGTGGTGCGCATCTGCACCTTGCCGTCGACGATGCGCAGGTCGCTGCCCTCGACCAGCTCGGCACCCATCTTGTCTGCCAGGAAGGCGTGTTCGAAATAGGCCGAATTGTAGATACCCGGCGTCAGCACAGCGATGCTCGGCGTGCTACCGGCACTTGCAGGCGCGCTGGCGGCGAGGCTGGCAGCGAGGCGTCGCGGATAGTTCGAGACGGACTGGACCTTCACCCGGGTAAAGAGCTCGGGGAACATGGCCATCATCGTCTCGCGATTTTCCAGCATGTAGCTGACACCCGAAGGCGTACGCGCATTGTCCTCCAGCACGAGGAATTCGTCCGGCCCCGTACGGACAAGGTCGATACCCACGATATGCGTGTAGACACCGCCCGGCGGGGTGAAGCCGACCATTTGCGGCAGCCAAGCGGAATTGTCGCGGAACAGCCTTTCCGGCAGGCGGCCCGAGCGGATGATCTCCTGCCGGTGGTAGAGATCGTGCATAAAGGCATTGAGAGCCCGCACGCGCTGCTCGATCCCGCGCGAAAGCCTGCGCCATTCGCCTCCGGTCACGACCCGCGGGACCATGTCGAAGGGAATCAGCCGTTCCTCGGCATCTTGCTCGCCATAGACATTGAAGGTGATGCCGGTGCGGCGAAAGAAGCTCTCCGCTTCTGCGCCCTTGCGACGCATCCACGACTTGTCCTGCTCCTCGAGCCAGGCGTTGTAGCCGCGATACGCACTGCGGATCGAACCGTCCGGTCCGTGCATCTCGTCAAAATTGGTTGGGTCTGAGCTGCTCATGTTCCCGTTTTCTGCAGTGCAACATGGCACGGAACTTCGGCCGCGCCAAGGGTGCATTATTAAGGGAAAGATTCAGTCGCGATCCAGTTCCTCGGCAACTGCCCTGATGGCTTCTTCCGAATTGGAGAATCCCATATGGGTGCAGCGCAAGGCACGTTCGCGATCGCGCTCCCCCGGTAAGCCGCAGGCGCTGCGCGCCGCGACGATACCGTCCCGCGGACTCCAGAAAGCGACTGTTTCCACCGGCGGCTTTGCAGCCAGGTCGATTTCGATGGGTGGCTCGTCGACGGGATGGCCGGTAATCAGCTCGTAAATGCGCCAGACATTGTTGGAATAAGGCGTGTGGCTGAAGGGCGACCCCATGGTCACGACCTTCTCCACGCATTCCGGATAGAGCTTGGCAATCTCTCGCGCAAAGATCCCGCCCAGGCTCCAGCCGACCAGAACCAGCTTGCGGCCATAGCGTTCGTGCAGCTCGCGCACGCGCTCGGAAACCAGGCCGAAACTCTCCTCGCTGGCGCCGAGGTTGAAGCCCGTGCCCCAGCGCTTGACGGTATGGCCCGCCGCCTCGAGCGTGCGCGCCATGTGCCGCATGCGCAGCGGATGCGTACCGAAGCCGGGGAGCAGCATGACCAGCTTGGGATGCTCTGCCTCAGGCAGGACAAGTGGATCGCGGAGTTGCCGCAGGAGGGGTTCGACCGAAGCAGCCACTTCGCCGAAGAACAGCCAGTTGGACGGACGCTGGGCATCTTCGGGGGCCGGCCGACGGGACAGCTCGATCCGGCGCGCGACGCCATCGGTCACCGCGGCAACCGTTTCGGCGGCATTCTGCGCCATTGGCAAAGGCTTGGACCCGTCCGTTTTCATGCGCACCTCTGTAACAGAAATGACTTATCAATCACAGAACGCGCTGAGGCGAGACGGTTTCCGCAAACGGGGGTCAGCAATCGCCAATGCGCTGATTCTCGACGACGAAGCGCATGGTCAGAACGCCGCCCGGTATGGCGGAACCGTTCTGCTCGATATCGAGCTCCATCTGCGAGGTGGTGGCGGTGCCTGTTCCCTCCATCATGACGCGGCTCGAGCTCCCGCCGGTTCCCGGACAGGCGAAATCGGCGATGAAGCGCGTTTCTCCCGCATCGAAGCTGGTGACCTCGCAATTTCCCTCCTGCATGTCGCGCAGGAGGGCCGCGAAGCCTTGCTCGGCATCCGCCTCCGTCAGGCAAATCTCGCGCTCTTGCGGTGCAAGCAGGTCGAGCTGCGAGCGCATGCGATCCGCCGTGTCCGGACCGGCATTGGGCAATTCGAAGGACATCAGCGTGGTGGTGCTGAGATAAAGGCCGGGATCGGGCGCAGCGAATTGCTCTGCCTGTGCCACGATGTCCTCCTCGCTCGGCGGCGTGCTGTCGCAGGCCGAGAGCAAAACAAGGCACCCCATGAAGAATCCGCTCCTGCAGGAGCCAGATCGAAGTCGCGACGTCAGGAACAATCCCCGATGCGTTCGGAGACCACGCGCATGCGAATCGAGGCCGGGCCCATGCTCGGAATGTCCGCGCTGAAGTTCATCACCATGTCCGCACCGTCCGAATCCATCGTCCCGGTCAGCGTGACATCTCCCGACATGCCTTCGCCCGTGGGGCAGGACATGGCGGCATCGATCGTTCCCCCGACCATGTCGAAGCGGGTCACTTCGCAATCGCTTTCGGCCATGCCACGCAGCATTTCCTCGCGATTGTTGGCGGCGTCCTCTTCGGTCAGGCAATAGGTCGTTTCCTCGGCTGCGCCCTCCGCGAAAGCAGAGCGGATCAGTTCTTCCATGTCGGCATCGAGACCCGGTACCGCGAATTCGAGCAGTTCCTGGCTGGAGCGATACTGGCCCGCACGTGGCGTTTCCGCTTCGGCAACCGCATCGGCCACTTCATCGGCGCTCATGGCGTCGCCGGCCAGTTCCTCATCGGTATCGCTACCGCAGGCCGACAGGGCAAAAGCGGCTGCAAGCGGCAGGACGAGATATTTCTTCATTACGAATCCCCCAAGTCGGCGGGCCGGAAACTGCCCGCAAGAATGGTCTCAAACTATCAACGCTTGGTTACGGTTCCAATGCGATTGCGTTGACCTGCGTTGTCCCCCATATGTTCCGGCATGGCTGAACTCGTAATCCGACGCGGACTGGAAGAACCCGATACCAGCGGGGACTTTACCCCGCACAAGCCCGCAAGACCGGAAAAATCGCAGGGTGGCAAGCCGTTCAAGCTGGTCTCGGACTATGAGCCGGCCGGCGACCAGCCCACCGCGATCGAGGAGTTGGTAGCCGGTGCGCGCGAGGGCGAGCAGACGCAGGTGCTGCTCGGCGTTACCGGATCGGGCAAGACATTCACCATGGCCAAGGTGGTCGAGCAATTGCAGCGCCCTGCCCTCGTGCTGGCCCCCAACAAGATCCTCGCCGCGCAGCTTTATGGCGAGTTCAAGAGCTTCTTTCCCGAGAACGCGGTCGAGTATTTCGTCTCCTATTACGACTACTACCAGCCCGAGGCCTATGTGCCGCGCAGCGACACCTATATCGAGAAGGAAAGCTCGGTAAACGAGGCGATCGACCGCATGCGCCACTCGGCCACGCGCGCCCTGCTCGAACGCGACGACGTGCTGATCGTGGCCTCTGTCTCCTGCCTCTACGGTATCGGCTCGGTCGAGACCTATTCGGCGATGATCTTCGACATCAAGAAGGACGAGACGGTCGACCAGCGGGAAATCATCCGCAAGCTCGTCGCGCTGCAGTACAAGCGCAACGATGCCGCATTCGTGCGCGGCTGTTTCCGTGTGCGCGGCGACAATCTGGAAATCTTCCCCAGCCACTATGAGGACATGGCCTGGCGCATCTCCTTCTTCGGGGACGAGATCGAGGAAATCAGCGAGTTCGACCCGCTCACAGGCAAGAAAGGCGCCAGCCTCGACAAGGTGCGGATCTACGCCAATTCGCACTATGTCACGCCCGGCCCGACGATGAAGCAGGCGACGCAGGCCATCAAGTTCGAGCTGGAAGAGCGGCTCAAGGAACTGCACGAGGAAGGCCGCCTGCTCGAAGCCCAGCGCCTCGAACAGCGGACCAACTTCGACCTCGAAATGATCCACGCCACCGGCAGCTGCAACGGGATCGAGAACTATTCGCGCTTCCTCACCGGTCGACTGCCGGGTGAACCGCCGCCGACCCTGTTCGAATACCTCCCCGAAAACGCTCTGCTTTTCGTCGACGAAAGCCACCAGACGGTGCCGCAGATCGGCGCGATGGCGCGCGGGGACCATCGCCGCAAGCTGACGCTCGCCGAATACGGTTTCCGCCTGCCCTCCTGCATCGACAACCGCCCGCTGCGCTTCAACGAATGGGACGCGATGCGCCCGCAGACCTTCGCGGTCTCGGCCACGCCCGGCCCGTGGGAGATGGAGCAGACCGGCGGCGTGTTCGCCGAACAGGTCATCCGCCCGACCGGCCTGATCGACCCGCCCGTCGAGATCCGCCCGGTCGAGGACCAGGTGCAGGACTGCATTGCCGAGTGCAAGGCGGTCGCGGCCAAGGGCTATCGCACGCTCGTCACCACGCTGACCAAGCGCATGGCCGAAGATTTGACCGAGTTCATGCACGAACAGGGCGTGAAGGTACGCTACATGCATTCGGACGTGGAGACGCTCGAACGTATCGAGCTGATCCGCGACTTGCGCCTCGGCGTCTATGACGTGCTGGTGGGCATCAACCTGCTGCGCGAAGGCCTCGACATTCCCGAATGCGGGTTGGTCTGCATCCTCGATGCCGACAAGGAGGGCTTCCTGCGCAGCGAGACCTCGCTGATCCAGACGATCGGCCGCGCGGCACGAAACGTCGATGGCAAGGTCATCCTCTATGCCGACCGCATTACCGGCAGCATGGAACGCGCCATGGCCGAGACCGAGCGCCGCCGCGAAAAGCAGCGCGCCTATAACGAAGAACACGGCATCACCCCGCAGACCATCAAGCGCGCCATTGCCGATATCGTCGCGCATACGGCGAGCAAGGATGGCGTCACCGTCGATACGGGGGATGACGATCGCAACAACCTCGTCGGGCACAACCTCCGCGCCTATATCGAGGACTTGGAAAAGCGCATGCGCGATGCCGCTGCCGACCTCGAGTTCGAGGAGGCCGGTCGCCTGCGCGACGAGATCCGCCGCCTCGAAAACGAGGAGCTGGGGCTCGAAGAAGCGGACAAACGCGCGCCTGTGGTTGGGCGGAGCAATGAGGGCAGACCGGGGACGCGCAAGCTGCGATACGGCAAGACGCAGCGGAAGTTCGGAAAATAGAACTTAGTTCTGGATAGTTCCAAACTATTCTGATATTCATGCAGAATGAGATCCATTGAAGTCGGCACCGATGTCTTTGCAAAGATCTGGTCTCACCGTGAGGACGGAGAGGAAACCGAAGACGCGATTCTTCGACGGCTTCTAGGTATTGCTGATCCTACCAAAGACACGGAATCGACTGACCGGGTTCGTTGGCGAGACGACGTAAGGTTAGCGTTGTTCAACCTTGGAGGATCGTCCGATCTTTCTCTGCTTTACAATGCCGTACAGAAGATACGACTGCAGAACGGGCGGAGCGTCCCGGTGAACTTCAAAGCAATTGTCCGAAGAGAGCTAGAATATAACAGCTCTGATTCCGAAGCCTTTACAGGGAGATTCGATTGGTTTCGTTCGGTTGGTGGGATCGGAAGTGGCCAATGGGCACTTAGAACCGGCTTAGGCCCTCATGACTAGGATCGAATTGCGCCACTTCAAGCTAGCTGGCGAAGTTGCTGTGATCGTGCTTCAAGAGTGGCACCTTGGGCCAGATGCGGGCGATCACCATGACGCCATTTGAGACTGTTAGTCTGATTATCGTCCTAATTGGTGGGGCCGGAGGATGCACCCTTGGAGGCATCCAGATTGGGATGTGGATCGCAAAGAAGAAGTGACGATTCGGCCAACAAGGACTAAGTGGCTCCCCATGAACCACAAGCGCAACCGTCCCCGAAACGCCCGTTCCGGCTGCAAACTGTGCAAGCCGTGGAAGGTCAATGGCGTGCGCACGCAGGCTCTGGGCGGCGAGAAGTTCAGCGATCACCGCCGCCGCCACGCGATCTGACCCCATGCCCCGCCGCGCATTGGCATTCGCACTCCTGATCCCCCTCGCCGCATGTGGCGAGGCCGAACCCGCGCCGGTGCAGCAGGTCCGTCTCGATCAGCCGCAAGCTGCTCCGCCGAGCGTGATGGCGAGTTCTCCGGATACGAGCGAGGCCAGCTGGCTGGTCGACGAAAGCGGCCAATCGATCAGTTTCGGCAATGCCGACGAGGCACCGCTGCTGACGCTCGCCTGCCGCCTCGATGCGGAGCCGCCGCAGATCTCCATCATTCGCCACGCCGAGGCGCGGCCCGGCCTCAGCGCGCTCTTCCCCGTGCTCGGCAATGGCACGCGCAGCCGCTTCATGGTCGATGCTGTGCTGAGCGAGGGCGAGTGGCGCTGGGAAGGCAGCCTGCCGGCGGACGACCCGCAGCTCGACGTGTTTACCGGCGCGCGCGACATCACCGCCACATTGCCGGGGCGCGGCATGCTGGAAATCGCGGGCAGCCGCATTCCGGGCGAGTTCGTGACCTGGTGCCGCGCGGGCGGCGAGGTAGTGGCAGCCGAAGCGGAAGAAGAGGAAGAGACGGAAGCTAACGAGTAGCTTCGGCGAGCTCGACCAGCATGTCGGGCGTGAGGACCTGCGGGAGCTGCTCGGGTGCGCCTCCGCCAGCCGGATACCACATATAGAGAGGCACGCCGGCCGCGCCCTGCTCGGTCAGGAATTGCGTGATCGCCTCGTCGCGCACGGTCCAGTCACCGCGCATGGCGACAACGCCCGCTTCCTCGAAGGCCTCCCTCGTGGCTTCGCGCTCGATCGCGACACCCTCATTGACCTTGCAGGTCAGGCACCAGTCGGCGGTGAACCAGAGGAACACCGGCTGGTCCGACGCCCGCGCTTCGGCCAATGCGGTTGCGCTGTAATCGACTGGCGATAGCAGGCTTTCGTCAGCACGTTCGGAGCCGGGCTGGAACGTCGCCGGTAGCGCGAAAGCGGCAAGAATCAGGAAGGGGGCGGCAACCAGCCCAAAGGCGGGCCAGGCCATCTTGCCGGCGCGTTGCAAACGACCGACGATTGCGACACCCAGCACCAATCCGGCAATTACGGCGAGCGTGACCAACGCGAATGTCTGCCCACCAAGGCGCGAGACCAGCCACATCAGGGCCAGCGCGGTCAGCCCCATTGGGATCGCCATGATCTTGCGGAAGCGGTCCATCCACGCACCCGGTCTGGGCAAGCGGCTGCGCAGCGCGGGCACGAAACCGAGCAGGAGGAAGGGCAGCGCCAGTCCCAAACCCAATGCCGCAAACAGCAGCAGCGCCTGCAGCACGGGCAGTAACAGCGCAGCGCCCAAGGCGGCCGCCATGAAAGGCCCGGTGCAGGGCGTCGCCACGAATGCGGCCAGCAGTCCGGTGGCAAAGGCGGAGGATCCACCGCCCTGCCGCGTAATCGAAAGCGAGGGCAGTTCGAACAGGCCGGCAAAGTTGGCGGTGATCAGCACGGCGAGCACCAGCAGCGCGACAACCACGCCGGGCTCCTGCAGCTGGAAGGCCCAGCCGACCTGTTCTCCCGCAGCGCGCAAGGCCAGCATCAGCCCGCCCAGCGCCAGGCAGGCGAACACCACGCCGGCAGAATAGGCAAGCGCCTCGCGCTTGGCCCCGGCCTCGCTCTCACCCGCGCGCGCCAAAGTCAGCGCCTTGAGGCTGAGGATCGGGAAGACGCAGGGCATCAGGTTGAGGATGAGCCCGCCCGCCAGCGCGGCGAGCAGCAAAGACCACAGCGCGGGCGTGTCGCCCGGTGCTGCGGCCAGCACGCGGCCACCAGTCGCGACCTCGCCCGGCATGGCGGTAAAGCGCAGACCGTCGCGCGCGCTGCCCAGCGCGATGATGCCCGAAAGCGCCTCTGCCTCTCCGCCCCTGCCGTCGCGGCGGATCTCGGCCACCAGCTCGTCGCCATCGCGGTAGAAGGTCTGGGGCGCGGCGTAATCCACCAGTCCGGTCTCGGCGACAAAGACATGCGGCATGCCCAGATCCATGCTTGCCGGCAGCGGGATCGCCACGCGCAGGAAATCACCGGCGAACTCGAACTTGGCCTGCTGGTCGAGCAGCGGCGGCAAAGCGGCACGCCATTCGGCAAAACGCGGATTGACCTCTGCTCCCTCGCCCCCAAGAGCCGAAATCGTCACCACGGTCGAAAGCGTGCCCTGTTGCGGCACGCAGAGCGTCTCCGAACAGGTGAGCCACTGGCCGAATACGCTGACCGGATAAGCCCCCGGCGTAGCATCCTCCGGCACATCGAGCGAAACCAGAACGGCATGCTCGCCCTCGAAGATATGGTTCATCAGCCCTTCGACGACATAGGTCTGCGGCACCGGATATTGCGGCTCGCCCGCGCTCCAGCCTTCGGGGAGCGTCCAGCGCAGCATCATGCCCTGCCCGGCATCGCCCGGATTTGACCAGTAGCCGTGCCAGTTCTCGATCGGCACGAAGACCAGCGCAACATCTCCGCTCGTCCCCGGCTCGATGGCCTTCTCCGCCACCAGCCGCGCAGTCCCGCGATCCATCATGTCGGGAGGGCTCGATGCCTGTTGCGCTGCCACGGGAATGGCCAGCAGCAGGGCGACCATCGCCAGCATCAGGCGGATAAGGGGCATTTCGCTTGCGCGCATCGTGGCCGACGATCTAGGAGCCAAGTCCATGAGCGACAAGCGCGATCTATTGATCCTTGGTGGCGGACTGGTGGGCATGACCCTGGCCCTCGCCGCGGCACGCAAGGGCATTTCCAGCCATGTGGTCGACCGCGCGGACCCAACTGAACTGACCGCAGAAGGGTTTGACGGGCGCGCTTCGGCAATTTCCACGGCGAGCTGGAACCTGTTCACCAATATCGGCATCGCCGATGCGCTGGAGCCGTTCGGCTGCCCGATTGCCTCCATCGCCGTGACCGACGGGATGAAGCCGGGCCGGATCGATTTCCAGCCCGAAGAGCATGAAGGCTCGCTCGGCCGCATGTTTCACAATCGCCAGCTGCGCCTTGCCCTGTTCGAGGCGGCAGAGAAGGAAGACCTCATCGCCTGGCATGCCCCGGTCGATGTGGTGGACCGCCAGCGCGGCGAACATGGCGTCTCGGCCACGCTAGGAGACGGGACCGTGCTCGAAGCGAGCCTGCTGGTTGGCGCGGAGGGACGCGGCTCGCCCACGCGCGAGGATGCGGGCATTTCCATGGCCAAGTGGGATTACTCGCACCGCGCCATGATCGTCGGCCTCACCCACTCCAAGCCGCATGACAATGTCGCCTGGGAGATCTTCTATCCCGCAGGGCCCTTCGCCCTTCTGCCGCTGCTCGACAGTGAGGATGGTACACATCGCAGCGCGCTGGTCTGGACCGTGGCGGAAAATGATGCCGCCGGCGTGCTAGCCCTGCCGCGCGGGACCTTCCGCGCCGAAGTGGCCAAGCGCATGCACGGCGTGCTCGGCGAGATCGAGCTGGAGGGCAAACTGATGAGCTACCCGCTCTCCTTCCAGCACACGGTGAAGATCGTCGGCGATCGCATGGCGCTGGTCGGCGATGCCGCGCATGGCATGCACCCGATTGCCGGTCAGGGGCTCAACCTTGGCCTGCGCGATGTCGGCGCTTTGGTGGAAGTGCTGGTCGAAGGCATGCGCCTCGGCCTCGATCCGGGCGATGCACAGATGCTGGCGCGTTACGAGAAGTGGCGCGCGCTCGATTCGCTCATGGTCATGTCCGCGACAGACACGCTCACCCGCCTGTTCGGCATTCCCGGCAAACTTCCCAGTGCGGTCCGCCGCCTCGGCATGGGTGTCGTTCAGCGCACACCGCCTCTGAAACGCTGGTTCATGGACGAGGCGCGCGGGGTCTCCGGCAAGGTCCCCGAACTGCTCAAGGGCTGATCAGCAAGATCAGTTGGCCGGGCTTAGTTAGCTGGACTGGGCTGGGTGACCTGGTTGCCCTCCGCATCGCGCAATTCACGCGGCTCGAGAATGGCGGCGGTCTCGAGCACTTCGAGCGCCCTTTGCGCGGCGGCATAGCGCTCCGCATCCGTCAGCCAGCTCTCGGCGACTTCGGCATTGGGCATGTTGCGCACTTCGGTAACGGCGAATTCGATGCGACCGCTCTCGAGATAGATGCGTGCGCGTTCGAGCCGCCTCTCGGCCGCGGGTGAAGGCGTGTCGTCGGTGCGCACGACGAACATCTGCGACAGTTCGCTGCCGAGCCAGGAGAAGAATCCCTGCTCGATCTCGCGGCTTTCCAGCTCGGGCGCGATACCGTCGAGCCGTGTGAGCAATTGGTCGAGCGTGACAGGTTCCGCAGCCGCATCGATCACCGTCTGAACGGCGTTGGGCCGCGCATCGCCGAAGCGCAGGCGTAGCTGGTCCTCGAGGTAGCCGAGCGGCGTGCCGCGCTCGATCGCGCGCCGAGCGGCAAAGGCGATCAGCAGGCCCTCTGCCCGCGCGGCATTGCCCATGGCAGCCTGCGATTGCAGGTCGAGCCGTGTCAGGCGCTGTTCCATTGCGGCCACGCGCTGGTCGATCCCGCCCGTGGCGACAACCACCTGTTCGGCGCGTTCGACCGCTTCGCGCGCCTCCTGCACCACTTCTTCCGCCGGCTCGCTGGCACTGGCTTCGGGCGCGGGTTCGGACTCTACCGGAGCTGGAGCCTCCACCGCGGCCTCATTGCCGTCGCGCAGGCGGAAGATGTCGCCCGCTGCCGAATCCTCGTCGGCAAACAGGTACCAGGCCAGCCCAAGGCCGAGGATAAAGGCCGCCAGCACGGCAAGCACGATGCCGCGCGTGGACAGTCCGGAACCGCGCGCCGGCTGGGTACGGAATGAATAACCTTCTTCCATCACTTCCCTTGCGACCCTTGGTGGCGCGTGATCCGCCCCACTTCAGGAGGACTGATTAATGGCACATGTCCGCAACCAAGGCCAACAGGGCGGCGTCATTGGGTTGTGGAGCATGGCGAAGCTCTTTCCAGCCCTCGCCCGCTGCGGCGGAAACGCGCGGCCCGATCGTTGCGAGGCTGATGCTTGAACGATCCAGGCCGATCCTGTCGCATTCGCTGGCGAAGTGCCGGGCCGCTGCGGCAGAATGGAGCAGGACGAGGCAATCGCCGCTTGCGAGCAATTGCTGCAATTCCTGCGGCAAGGGGTGATGCACGACCTCATAAGTTACGCGCGTGTCGATCACCATCCCGCGATAGGGCTTGAGATCGACCCGCTCGCTGCCAGACAGGCGCAGATAACGGATCTTTTGTCCCTCATGCGCGTCGAGGACCGATTGCAGCCCGCCCTTGCCTATGAAACCGATTTCGAAACCGGCCTCGCGCGCAGCTTCCGCCGTCGCCTGTCCGACAGCATGAACCGGCAGGTGCCGGAAAGCCTCGATCCATGATTGATGGGCGCGGAAGACATTGGCGCTGCCGATCAATATCGCATCGAAATCCGCCGGGTCGGGCATGCGCCAATTGCGGGGCTGCACTTCCGACAAGGGAAAAGAGGAAGCATCCAGCCCGAGCGCGCGTGCCGCTTCGAGCGTGGCGCTGGCACCCGGTTCGGGCCGGATGATAACGAGCGTCGTCAAGCACCCTCACCGAAGAGTGCACGGACGGCGTCGGAAGATCGGGCCAGCAGGTCCTGCGCCAATTTTGCGGGTGCCTCCGCATCGCCAATCGCAAGACGCGCCTCCCCCTCGACCCGCTCCGACCCGTCCGCGCTGAACAGGGCGGCGCGCATGGCAAGTTCCTCGCCATCCACATCGCACAGCACGGCAATGGCCGAATGACAGGTCCCGCCCAGAGCCAGCAGCAGGGCACGTTCGGCCATGACCTCGGCCCGGCTTGGCGCGTGATCGAGCACCTTCAGCAGCTCCCGCGTTTCGGCATCCTCCGTCCGGCATTCGATGGCGATGGCGCCCTGCGATGGTGCGGGCAGCCAGTGCGCGGGATCAAGCCTTGTGCCCGTCTCGTCCTGCCCCAGCCGCTCGAGCCCGGCCGCAGCGAGAAAAGTCGCATCCGCTTCCCCTGCAGACAGCTTGGACAGGCGCGTGGCGACATTGCCGCGCAGGGAAACGACTTTGCAGTCGGGGCGCATGTGAAGCGCCTGTGCGGCACGGCGAGGGGCGCTGGTCCCGATCACCGCGCCGGGTTTCAGCTCTGCAAGGCTTGCGGCGCCGATCAGCCGGTCGGCCTTGTCCGCGCGCGGCAGGATGGCTGCGATATGCAATTCTTTCGGACGGATCGTCTCGACATCCTTGAGCGAATGCACCGAGGCGTCGATTTCGCCCTCGGCCAGCCAGGCATCCAGTTCCTTGGTCCACAGCGCCTTGCCGCCGATTTCGGCAAGCGGACGGTCCTGCACCTTGTCCCCGCTGGCGGTGACCGGCACCAGTTTTACCGCGCTCTCGTCCCAGCCATGTGCCAAGCATAGCCGCGCGCGAGTTTCCTCCGCCTGTGCCATTGCCAGCGGCGAACGCCTTGTTCCGAGCCTGATTTTGATGTTGTCGGTCATAGAGTGCGGCTTGCCCTAGAGGGCATTTGCGTCCAGTGGAAGCCGCGATGACGCTGGTCCTCGGCATAGAGAGTTCGTGCGACGAAACGGCTGCCGCGCTGGTCGATGGCGAGCGGCGCATTCTGGCGCAGGCAATCGCCAGCCAGGAGGCCGAACACGCACCCTATGGCGGCGTGGTGCCCGAGATCGCCGCCCGCGCCCATGCAGAACGCCTCATGCCCCTGATCGAGAAGGTACTGAGCGAAGCCCAGAAAGGACTGAACGACTGTGACGCGATCGCAGCGACAGCCGGACCGGGCCTGATCGGCGGGGTCATGGTCGGCCTCGTTTCCGCCAAGGCGCTGGCCATGGCGAGCGACAAGCCGCTGCTCGCGATCAACCACCTTGAAGGCCATGCGCTGAGCCCGCGCCTTGCCGATCCGGAACTCGAATTCCCCTATGCGCTGCTGCTCGTCTCGGGTGGGCACTGCCAGCTGCTGCGCGTCGATGGCGTGGGGCAGTATCGCCGCTTTGCCACCACGATAGACGATGCGCTGGGCGAGGCTTTCGACAAGAGCGCCAAAATCCTCGGCCTTGGCTATCCTGGTGGACCTGCCCTGGAGAGACTGGCTCTCCAGGGCGACGCCGCAGCCGTCCCCCTTCCGCGCCCGCTGGTCGGCAGTGGGGAACCGCATTTCTCCTTCGCCGGACTCAAGAGCGCAGTGCTGCGCGCAGCAGAGAGTGGCGAGCACAAGCCTGAAGATATCGCCGCGAGCTTCCAGCAGGCGGCAGTCGATTGCCTGCTCGACCGGACGAAGATTGCCCTCCAAGCCATGGGACCGGTCAATGCGCTGGTGCTGGCGGGCGGTGTCGCCGCCAACAAGGTGATCCGATCCGCCATCGAAGGCCTGGCCGAAGATCACAGCATTGGCTTCACCGCGCCGCCGCTCAAGCTGTGTACCGACAATGCGGCGATGATCGCCTGGGCGGGAATCGAGAAGCTTTCCATCGGCACAAAGCCTGATCCGCTGAATATTTCCGCACGGCCTCGCTGGCCGCTCGATCCCGATGCAGAGCCGGTGCGCGGCGCGGGGTACAAGGCATGAGTTCGGGTATGATCGGCGTCGTCGGAGCGGGTGCATGGGGCACGGCGCTGGCACAAATGCTTGCCAGCGATGGCAGCGAGGTGCTGCTCTGGGCGCTCGAGGATGGCCTCGCCGAAGCGATCAACGAGACCCATCGCAACGATCTCTATTTGCCAAGCGCCGAGCTCGCGCCTTCCATCAAAGCCACCAATGCCATTGCCGACATGGCGCAATGCGAGGTGCTGCTGCTGGTCACCCCGGCGCAGCATTTGCGCTCGGTCATGGCGCAAATGGGCAGCCTGCCGCGCGATCTTGTCCTGTGTTCCAAGGGCATCGAGGCCTCGAGCGGTCGCATGATGCACGATGTGGCGCATGAGATGGCACCGAAATGCGATATCGCGGTCCTCTCCGGCCCGACCTTCGCGCATGAAGTAGCCGCCGGGCTGCCGACCGCGGTCACATTGGCCTGCGGTGGCGGGCAGGAGCAGTGGGATCGGCTATCCCGCATAATCGCCCGCCCGACCTTCCGCCCCTATTACTCGGACGACCTTGTCGGGGCCGAAGTGGGCGGGTCGGTCAAGAACGTGCTCGCCATTGCCTGCGGCGTGGTCGAGGGCTTGCAGCTCGGCCAGAATGCTCGCGCTGCGCTGATCAGCCGCGGCTATGCCGAGATGATGCGTTTCGGCGAAGCCTTCGGCGCTCGGCGCGACACGCTGGCGGGCCTGTGCGGCCTGGGCGACCTCGTGCTCACCTGTTCCTCGACATCGAGCCGCAATTTCTCGCTCGGCAAGGCGCTGGGCGAAGGGCAAGACCCGCAAGCCCTTATGGCGGACCGCCGCACTGTGGCCGAAGGCGCCTTTACCGCCCCTATCCTGCACAAGCTGGCTGTCGAGAAGGGCGTGGACATGCCCATCGTCGAGGCAGTCAACCGCCTGCTTGAAGGGGCCGCCGCTGCCGAAGTGGCGCAGGACATCCTCACCCGTCCGCTCAAGGCGGAAGGCAGCGATCCATGAGCCAGCCGGGAGGGGAGCCGGCAGGCAGCGATATCGCGGCATTGGCAAAGGGCGGGAGGACCAACTTCTTCGGCTTCCTCCTGCGCCTGCTCGCGCGCCTGCCCTTCCTCTTCGTGGCCGGCCAGCTTTACGGCGCCGCTGCTGTCGGCCGCTATGCATCCGCCCTGATCGTGGTCGAACTGGTCGCGCTGGTCTGCTCGATCGGCGAAAAACGCGGCCTCGCCCAGCGCCTTTCCGAAGGCGACCGGGACGAGGACCAGGCCCCATTGATCGCCGATTCCATCCTGGTCGCATTGGTCCTTTCGAGCCTGGCCGCAGCGATACTCTACGTTTTCCCGGCACCGCTCTTCCCCAGCGGCATCTACACCGAGATGGACCGCTGGATCGTGCTGGCCATACCCGGCTACGCGCTGACAGAGATCGTCCTCGCCGCGCAGGCCTATAAATACGATATTGCCACCACGGTGCGCGCAAGGGCCGTGGTCGAACCATGGACCATCTCGATCCTTGCCGCCGCTTTCTTCTTCTGGCCACTGGTCAGCGAATCCGGCCTTTCCATGGCCTATGTCGCCTCCATCTATGCCGGTCTGGGCGCCGCGCTGTTCCCCTTCTTCCGCACTTATGGTCGGCCGCGCTACTACAGGCCGGAGCCAAGACGAATCTTGCGTATGGTCTGGCGCGCCCTGCCGCTGGCCGTGGCCGATGCCATCGAATGGGGCACCAGGCGGATCGACCTGTTCATCCTCGGCCTGTTCGCCGGGCCGATTGCCGTGGGCGTTTATTACATGGCGCAGCAGGTCGCGAGCCTGCCGCAGAAGCTCAAGACCAGTTTCGAGCCGATCCTTGGGCCTGTGATCACCGCCAAGCTCAAGGAAAAGGACTATGCCGCCATTGCCCGGCAAGTCTGCCAGGTGGGTTTCTGGATCGTCGCCATGCAGGCCGGTATCGCGCTGGCTCTGGGCATCCCCGGCGAGGCTCTGATGGGCCTGTTCGGAACCGGGGGCGAATTCGTGCCCGGCACCGGGGCGTTGGCTTTCCTGCTGGCAGCGGAAGTGGTCGCGGCCACGGCCGTCGTGTCCGAAGCCGCGCTGATCTATGTCGCGCGCCTGCGCAATCTGTGGGTCTCGATCGGCACAATCGTGCTGCAGATCCTGCTGACAATCGGCGTGATGCTGCTGGTCGACCGCATCGATTTCGGCAGTGCCGAGCAAGCCGACTATTACCGAGCCGCGGGCGCCGCCATGGCGCTAATGCTGGCGCTGGCAGCCGCCTCCGTGGTCAAGGCGGTGATGCTCAGCCGCATCTTGCAACAGAGGATCAACAACTGGCGCTGGGCGCTGGTCTGGGCCACCGCCGCCGCCGTTCTGGTGGGCCAGGTAGCCATCATGTTGCCCGAATGGGCCGAACTCGCCATTGGCGTTCCGGCCATCATCGGCGTCTATGGCTGGATCATCTGGACGCGCGGTTTCGGTCCGGAAGACAGGGTCTTGTTCCGGCGAAAAATGAGCGAAGAATCTCCAGATAAAACCGTCGATTCAGAGAATTAGGAAGCGTTCAGAAAGTATTCACGGCCAAAGGCAGAGCCTTGCCCCACATAGTCGGAAAGCATTTGTGGGGGAGCATACATGCGTATTTCGAGAGTGGTATTCACCGGCCTTCTGGTCACCGCAATCGCCGGCTGCTCGAAGCAGACCGAAATGGCCGAATCGCTCCCGCCAGAGCCAGCGCCAACCCAAGTCGCTTCGGCCCCTCCGCCACCACCTCCTCCGCCACCTGCCGCGCCGCAGAGCGAAGACGACAGCCGGATTACAGTCACCGGCAACCGGATTGCACGACAGGATTACGAGGCAAGTTCTCCCGTCGTCACAGTAGACCAGCAATTCTTTCAGGGTTCTTCCAGTGGTGCAGTCGAGCAGCAACTGAACAAGCTGCCGCAGTTCGTTGTCGGACAGGGCTCGCGCTACGCCTACGTCCCGCCAGCGCAGCAGCAAGCCAATATCGGTCGCGAGCGCTATGACGGCGAGGAAGTCAGCCCGATCCACATGGCCTCAAGCGATCCGGTTTCGACCTTTTCGGTCGATGTCGATACCGGGTCATACGCCAATGCCCGGCGTTTCCTGACCACCGGCTCCATGCCGCCGGCCGAAGCCGTGAGGACCGAGGAACTGATCAACTATTTCCGTTACGACTATCCCGTTCCGGAGGATCGGACCCAACCATTCAGCGTCTCGACCGACATGGCGGTAACGCCGTGGAACCCGCAGACGCGGCTGCTGCGGATCGGCCTGCGCGGCTACGAGCTGCCAGCCGAAAGCCGCCCTTCGGCCAACCTGGTCTTCCTGCTCGATGTCTCGGGCTCGATGAACGATCCCTACAAGCTGCCCCTGGTGAAGACGGCCATGCGGCAATTGGCGACGCGCCTCGAAGACCATGACCGCGTTTCCATCGTCGTCTATGCCGGTGCGGCGGGCGTGGTCCTGCAGCCTACAAACGATGCAGGCCTGATCCGCAAGGCAATCGACTCGCTGGAAGCAGGCGGATCCACCGCTGGCGGGGCAGGCATCCAACTGGCCTACAATATCGCCCAAGAGACCTTTATCGAGGACGGGATCAACCGCGTGATCCTCGCCACCGATGGCGATTTCAATGTCGGGATCAGCGATCGCGATGCCCTGATCGAGATGATCGAACGCCAGCGCGAAAGCGGCATTTCGCTGACCACGCTCGGCTTCGGCACCGGAAATTTCAACGAGTCCATGATGGAGCAACTCGCAGATCACGGGAACGGGAATTACGCCTATATCGACAGCGCGCTGGAGGCGCAGCGCGTGCTGGCCGACCAGATGGAGGCAACGCTCTTCACCATCGCCAGCGATGTGAAGATCCAGGTCGAATTCAATCCCGCACAGGTCAGCCAGTATCGTTTGATCGGCTATGAAAACCGCGCGCTGCGCGAACAGGATTTCGACAATGACGCGGTCGATGCGGGTGAAATCGGTGCCGGACACCAGGTGACTGCGATCTACGAGATCGTACCTGCCGGCTCGCGCGGCTGGATCCGCGATCGCCGCTATGGCGACGTGCCGAACACCCTGCCCGCAGACCATCAGGACGAAATTGCCTTCGTGCAGTTGCGCTACAAGCTGCCGGGCGAGGAACACTCCACGCTGATCCAACGGCCAATCTCTTCCAGCCTGATGCGTTCTGCACGCGCGCCGCGCGGCGACATGGCCTTTGCTACGGCGGTTGCCGCCTATGGCCAGATCATGCGCAGAGACGAGCTGATGAACGGTTTCGGCTTTGCCGATGCCGTCGATCTGGCCGGACAGCAGCAAGGCTTCTGGCGCGAGGAGTTCCTCCAGCTTGCCATGCTTGCAGACGCACTCGACGTGCAGTGACCTGACGCGCTAGGAGGCTGCGCATGGGATTCCTGCGCAGCCCCCAATTCGCCACTGCCCTGGGCGTGATCCTGGTCATCCTTTTGGCGGCCTTTGCCGGAGGACAGACAGGACCTGGAATCGCCGCGACTCTTTCCGCACGAGCCGAGGCTGCCATTGCCGAAGCAGGCGGTGGCGGACAGGTGAACGCCCGTTTCGCCAGCCCCAATGGCCTGCCAAGCCGCCATCCCGTTCTCGAAGGCGGGGAGCAGCTCAACGATGCCGTGAGGGCGCGGATTGCCCGCGCCGTGGGCGGCGTGGCAGGTGTCGGCGGTGTGCGCTGGGCCGATGGATCGATGCGCTCACAAGGCGAGGTTCAGGTCGTCCATCCCCGGCATTGCCAGGACGAGGTGCAAGCGCTCTTGCGCGCTCGTACCATCCGCTTCGAGGAGAGCTCTGCCCGGATCGATCGGGCCAGCGCATCGCTGATCGACGAAGTGGCAGAGGCGCTGCGCCCCTGCCTCGGCAGCATCATTGCCATTACCGGCCATACCGACTCCTCCGGTCCCGAGCCGGGCAATCTCGAACTTTCCCGCGAACGCGCCAATGCCGTGCAGGATGCGCTGGTGTCGCGCGGCATTCCGGCCGACGGGCTGCGCGTGCGCGGCGTGGGTTCGCAGGAACCGGTCGATGGGCTGGACCCCGCCGATCCCGCCAACCGGCGTATCGAATTCTCCGTCATCGCCACCGAACCCATCCTGCCCACGCCTGTCGACACGCCCGGCCCGCGATGAGCATCACAGCCTCATTGCCAAGCAATGCCTGTCACCATTAGAGACGCCTCCCATGCCCATCTGGCTTGAACTGCTGGTCCTGCTGCTCGTGGCCTATGCCGCGGGGATCGGAATCGGCTGGCTGATATGGGGCAAGGAGTGATCGGGAGTTTTGAGAATGGCTGAATTGCTGCAGGCGAACTGGATCTACCTGGTCGCCGCACTGGTGCTCGGGATTATCGTCGCGTGGT
Source organism: uncultured Altererythrobacter sp. (assembly GCA_913056125.1). GTDB lineage: Bacteria > Pseudomonadota > Alphaproteobacteria > Sphingomonadales > Sphingomonadaceae > Alteraurantiacibacter. The sequence goes on along the minus strand of CAJXNC010000001.1, from coordinate 461,389 downwards.
GGATCTTCGTCGCCAATCGCAAGACCAAGGTCGAGATCGAGCCGAAGGAAGAGGGCGACGGCACCGCCAAGCGCAACCAGGCGCTGATCGACGCCCCGCCCGCAGCCAGCGCACCGCCGCCTCCGCCCGTGACCGCAGCGCAGCGGGAAGCGGCGCCCGTTCCTGCGGCTTCCGCGGCGTCCGACGACCTGACGCGCATCAAGGGCCTTGGCCCCAAGCTCAAGACGCAGCTTGGCGAAATGGGCATTACCAGCTTTGCGCAGATCGCCGCCTGGGACGATACCGAAATCGATCGCGTCGATGCCCGGCTCGGCCGGTTCCAGGGCCGCATCCGGCGCGACAACTGGGTCGAACAGGCAAAGCATCTCGCTGCAGGCGACCAAGCGGGTTTCGAGGACAAATTCGGCCGCACCTGAGCCCTGACCGACGAGACGACCGTCGAAGGCAAGCCGACAGCTTCCCTTCATCTTTGCAGACTTAACACCCACTGGCCTATGCGAGGCTGGCGGGCTCCGCATGGGCAAACCGCAGCCAGAACCAGCCAAGGGTCCCCCAGTCATTTCCAGCCAGCCAACCACGCACGCAATGCGCCGGACCTGGATCGCCCGGTGGCAACGATGGCGCGCGCAACTGGGTCCGCGCGCGCTCGGCATCCTGCTGGCGCTGGCGATCGAGGCGCTGCTGGTGCTGATGATCGTGCTGATCGGCCTAAACCATGCGGAACCGACACCATCTGCCGGGAGCATTGCCAGCTTCGACGTACAAGGCGTCAATGCAGAGGAGCAGGCACCCGCCGAGGAGCCGCCACCTTCGTCGCCCACCCCTCAGGCACGCGCGGCAGAAACGCCGACCGAAGAGGACCTGGCTCCGCCGCCGCCCGAACTGCCCGCCGCCGTTGCGCTCAATCCGACAGGGCCGCTCATGATCGAAGTGCCGCCGGACCAGATGGCCGATCTCGATATCTCCAACCTGCCGCGCCGCCGACCCGATGCGCCAACGGGCCGAAGCTACGGGCCGAGTGCTCCATCGTCGTCCTCCGGCGATAGCCAGGTCGTTGGAACCATGCCCAATGGAGAACCGCTCTATGGCGCCCGCTGGTATCGCGAGCCGAGCCAGCAGGAATTGCGCGGCTACCTCTCCACCGCAGACATAGACAGCTGGGCGCTGATCGCCTGCCGCACCGCCTCCGACTACCGCGTCGAGGACTGCATCGGGCTGGAGGAATACCCGCAAGGCTCCAACATGCTGCGCGCCGTGCTTGCAGCGGCCTGGCAATTCGAAGTGCGTCCGCCGCGGCGGGGCAACACGTCACTGGTCGGGAGCTGGGTAAGAATCAGGATCGATTACACGCGCGCGTCGGGCAGGTCGCGCTGATCGGGTTGCGCATCAGCAGGAGGCATCCCCTCCTGCGCCATGGCGAGCAGTTCCAGAGCCACCGAACGGATCGCTTTCTCGAAGACGATATTGCGGTTCTTCCAGCCGTAAAGGGTCGCGGCAAGCTCGGTCAGCATGACCTGCTCGTCCGCGCAGATGTCATCGCTCGGGCAGGCGCAGTATTCGCCTGAAATACCCTTGATGAGATGCCCCTTGATTGCGCTTCCACCCCTGAATGCGAGTCGCCACCCGAAGTGATGATGGTGAGCCAATATGACAGTTTGGCGACTCGCAATCCCTTGTCTCCCGCCCGGCGGAGCCGGCGCGCTTTCCCCCTTGTGAGCAGGTGTATTATGGTGATAATGCACTTCTCATGGAGGGGCTGCTGAACACCTATCGGAAAGACCTGGCCGGAGCCGAGGACTGGGCGCGCGCATTCTTCGAGAAATGCGGCGTGCCTGCCATGTCCTTCGCCGTCGCGCGCCCCTCCGGCCTCGCCTGGGCGATGGCCTTCGGCAATTCCAACCTCGAATATGACGTGCTGGCCGAAAGCGCGAGCCTGTTTCGCCTTGGCTCGGTGAGCAAGGTCATCAGTTCCACGCTCGCCGCGCGGCTGGCCAGCCGCGGGATTATCGACCTAGACCTGCCGATCGCCTACTGGTTGCCGAACCTTCCCGAACCGCACCGCAAGACGACCCTGCGTCAGCTCTTCACCCATATGGGCGGGATCCGCCATTACCGGGCGGAGGATTACGATCCCGACGCGCCGGGCGGCCCGATCACCGCGCGCAATTATGCCAATGCGGACGAGATCCTGGCCCTCTTCATCGAGGACGAACTGGTTGCCCCGCCCGGCACTACGGTCAGCTATTCCTCATTCGGCTATTCGCTGGCCTCGATCGTTCTGGAGGCCGCCACGGGCAGCAGCTTCCCCGCACTGGTGGAGGAATGGATTTCCCGGCCGATGGGCCTGCGCAGCCTGTGTACGGACGACCTCGCCAAGACCGTTCCCGGACGCGTGGAAGGTTATTTCACCTCGCAGGAACTGGACTTCCTTTCACTGACAATGCCCGCGGTCGAGAAATTCCGCGGCGATGGCCCCTTCTCCAAGGCTCCGCTCGGCAATCCGGCATTCTGCTGGGCCGGAGCAGGATTGCTCTCCAACATGCCCGAGCTGGCGCAATTCGGTGCGGCGCTGTTCGATGCAAGGGGCTCCGCCATCACGAGCAAGGAGCGCGACCTGCTTTTCACCCCGTTGACCGAAAAGACCGCGGCCAGTCCGCCGCTCGGCCTTGGCTGGCGCGTGGACGAGGACGGACAGGGCCGCCTGCGCTGGCACCATGCGGGTGGCACGGTGGGCGGCAGGGCGAGCCTGGTGCTCTATCCCGGGCAGCAGATCGCCATCGCCTTTGCCAGCAATACGCTGGCCACGCCGGGCGACGTGCTCGGCCCCTCAAGCGAACTGGCGGACCTGTTCAGCTAGCTCAATCGACCAGCATCAGCGCGTCGAGCGCGGCCACGCCCTCGCCCGCCGGGTGGATGATCACCGGGTTGAGGTCGATCTCCCGGATCGAAGGATTGCCGAGCATGACCGCACCGATCTTGACGATCAGGTCGGCCAGTGCGTCCACGTCGAGCGCAGGGCTGCCACGCCAGCCGGTCAGCAGCGGCGCCTGCTTGAGCGCCAGCAGGCCGGCCTTGACCTGGTCCTTGCCCATGTCCGGCGTGAACAGCTTCACGTCCTTGAGGATCTCCGCCGTCACACCGCCGAAACCAGCCAGAACGACCGGGCCCCATTCGGGATCGGACTTGGCGCCGACGATCATCTCGGTGCCCATCTTGCCCATCTTCTCGATCAGCACACCGTCGAGCGTGATCGAGGCGTCGTAATTGGCGACGTCGACATACATCTGCTGGAAGGCCGCATTGACCTCCTCGCGCGACTTGAGATTGAGCTTCACGCCGCCCGCATCGCTCTTGTGGCCAAGCGCGGCAGCCTGCGCCTTCATCACGACCGGATAGCCGATTTCCTCGGCGGCGGCTTCTGCCTCTTCCGTATTGGCGGCGAACTTGCTCGGCGGGAAAAGGATGCCGGCCTCTGCCAGCAGGGCCTTGGCCTTGTATTCGGGGATCACGCCGCTTTCCTCGGCCAGGCCCGGCAACACGACCGGATCCGGCGAATTGTCGGTCAGGTCACGCTTGGCCAGGTCGGCCAGTCGGGCAATGGCACGATAGGCGCGTTCGGTGGACCGGAAATAGGGGATGCCAACGCGGGCCAGCCCGTCGATATATTCCTGCGGCACGTTGGCGCCTTCGTCGACGCCGGCAAAGACCAGCGGCTTGCCCAGGTCGCCGCCATCGAGAACCTTCTGGATCGGCGGGAACTTGATCTTAGAGGTAATGGGGTCGGACTGGATGATCGAGGCGACCACCGAGCCGATGCGCTCGTCCTCGAGCAGGGCCTTGAGGAGGTTGGTGTAAATCTCCGGCTCGCTGAGGCCTATCGCGGTAATGTCGGTCGGGTTCGAGACGGGCACGAAATCGGGCAGCACGGCGCGGATGGCCGGGCTGTTTTCGTCATTGAGGTCGACCAGGTCGAGACCGATATCCTCGGCAATATCGAAGGCGAGGCCGCGCAGCGCGCCGCTTTCGCCCAGCACCGCCATGTTCGCACCCGGCAGGCTCTCGCAGGTCACCGCAATGGTGGCGATATCGGCCAGCTCTTCCAGCGTATCGGCAAAGATGATGCCTTCGCGGCCCAGCTTGGCCTTCATCAGCGCATAGTCGCCAGCCATGGCGCCGGTATGCGTGGCGGCACTCTCCTGCGCCTTGTCGCTCTTGCCCGGGTGCAGCATGACGATGGGCTTGCCTGCAGCGCGCGCGCGGCGCGCCGCGGCGATGAAAGCAGCGGGACGGCGCAAATTCTCGACATACATAGCGATGACATTGGTCGAGGGATCGTCGATCAGCCATTCGACATAGTCCTCGACGCCCGATGCCGCCTCGTTACCGGTCGAGACCGAGGTGGAGACGTAGCAGCCGCGCGGATGCAGCGTGGTTGCCAGAACGGCAGCCAGGGCGCCCGACTGGCTGGCTATGCCTACGGCGCGCGCGCCTTCCGGCGGGGTGCGCATATTGGTTTCCACGAAGGTCAGCGGGATACGCGCGACATAGTTCGTGCAGCCGAGGCAATTCGGGCCTTCGATGACAATGCCGTATTCTTCGGCAATGCGAGCCAGCTCGGCCTGGTCCTTGGCGCCTTCCTCGCCCGCTTCGGAGAAACCGGCGGCATAAATCACCACGGCGCCGCAGCCATTCTTGGCCAGGTCGCGCACCGTATCGACCACGAAGGGACGCGGGATTGCCAGCACGGCGCAATCGACGCCGTGGGGCAGTTCGTTGACCGAATGGTAGACCTTGAGGCCCTGCAACTCGTCGCGCTTGGGATTGACGGGGTAGATGTCGCCATCGAACTCATACTGGACGAGGTTGTTGAGCAGCGTGCAGCCGAGCGCGCCATGACGGTCGGAGGCGCCGACCACCGCCACCGATTTCGGGCGCAGCAGGCGGTCGATCTGTTCATTGGAAAAGCGGCGGGTCGTCATTGGGTCATCCCTTCGGACATGCGAAGCCCCGGCTGAACCGGGGCGGGTGTTTGCTGGAGCTGCCTAGAAAGAAGAGGCGGCGCGAACAAGTGCCCGCGCCGCCTCCAGATGCAAAATCAGTCCTTCTTGACCTTGCTCGTGTCGAACGAGCCGAGGCCGGGCTTGAAGGCCTTGTCGTCGAGGAACTGCTTGGTCGCCTCGACACGGGCTTCCTTGCCGCCGAAGCTGTGCAGCGCTTCCTGCGCACGGATCTGGTATTCCAGGCCATTGTCATAGGTCATGTCGACCATGCGGCGGACGGTCCACTTGGTGGCGCGCAGAGCCTGGCTGTCCTTCTTCTTCAGGACTTCGCAGATCTCGATCACGCGTTCCTTCAGCTTGTCTGCGGGCACGCATTCGGTGACGAGACCCTGCTCTTCGGCTTGCTTGCCGGACAGGTTCTCGCCCATCATGGCGTGATACATGGCCTTGCGGAACGGCATCAGCTCTTGCACCACCTTGGAAGCGCCGCCACCGGGCAGGATGCCCCAGTTGATTTCGGACAGGCCAAACTGCGCATCTTCGGAAGCAATGGCGATGTCGCAGCCGAATAGCGGGCCGTAGCCGCCGCCGAAGCACCAGCCATTGATCATCGCCACAGTCGGCTTTTCGTACCAGCGCAGGCGCTCGAACCAGCCATAGCTTTCGCGCTGGCTGCGGCGGATGGCGTGCAGGCCCTCGGCCTCGGTCATGCGGAAATACTCGAGCAGGTCCATGCCGGCAGTCCAGGACGAACCTTCGCCGGTGAGCACGAGAACCTTCACGTCATCGCGGAATTCCAGCTCCTCCAGCACGATCTTCATCTGCCGGTTGAGCTTGGGGCTCATGCAATTGCGCTTGTCGGGACGGTTGAAATAGACCCAGGCAATGTCGTTCTCCACTTCGTAGCGAACGGTTTCTTCCTGCGGACGGGGATCGGGTTTCGACGGACCTTTGGCCATGATGTGCTCTCCTCTTGCACGAAATGACGGGCGCGACTCGGCGTCGCTCCCGAATTGTTATGGCTCATAGCGATAAGGATTGCTATGAGCAATAACAATCGCTAGAAAGTCTTCATGCACGATCCGTTGCCCTCGCTTCCCGGCTATTCCCTGCGCCGCGCAGCCAACGCCACCGCGGCAGAACTGTCCGCGCGGCTGGGCGAAATCGGCCTGCGGCAAGTAGATGCGTCGGTCCTGATCCTGATCGGAGAGAATCCCGATACCACCGCCAGCGCGCTGGGCCGACAGCTCGACATACAGCGAGCCAACATGGTCCCGCTGCTGAAGAAGCTGGAGGATGCCGAGTGGATCGACCGCAATCCACTGGACGGCAAATCGCAAGGCCTTGTCCTGACCCCGCAAGGGCAGGACACACGCGACGCAGCCCTTGCCATTATCGAGACATTCGAGAACGAATTGCTGGAACGCATCCCGCCGCAGCACCGTGCCCATTTGCTGCCGGCGCTGGATGCCCTCTGGCGCTAGGCGCGCCGATTTCCTAACTCACTCCCGACAGAGAATTGGGAGTCGAGCATGCACGAGCACAAGGTTCATCCGGTCAGCGAGGAATGGGCCGACAGCGCCAAGATCAATGCGAAGGCCTATGAGGAGATGTATCGCCGCTCGGTCGAGGACCCGGAAGGCTTCTGGCGCAAGGAGATGCAGCGGATCGACTGGATGCGCGAACCCAGGACGATCAAGGACACGAACTACGACGCTGCGGATTTCCGCATCAGGTGGTTCGAGGACGGGACGCTCAACCTCTCCGCCAACTGCCTTGACCGCCACCTTGCCGAACACGGCGACACGGTCGCGATCCTGTGGGAGCCTGATCATCCCGACACGCCTTCGCGCAGCCTGACCTATCACGAGCTGTTCCACGCGGTCTGCCAGTTCGCAAACCTGCTCAAGGACAAGGGGGTCAAGCGCGGCGACCGGGTCACGATCTACCTGCCCATGGTGCCCGAGGCGGCGGTGGCCATGCTCGCCTGCGCCCGCATCGGCGCCGTGCATTCGATCGTCTTCGCCGGCTTCTCGCCCGATGCTCTCGCCCAGCGGATCGAGGATTGCGAAAGCACGGTGGTCCTCACCGCTGACGAAGGACTGCGCGGCGGCAAGAAGGTCCCGCTCAAGGCCAATGTCGATGCGGCTTGCGAAAAGGCCAGGGTCGATACGGTCATCATGCTGCGCCACACCGGTGCCGACGTGCCCATGGTCGAGGGCCGCGATGTGGACTGGGCAAAGGCAGTCGCCGACATGCCCGACGGTTGCGAGCCGGAGGAAATGAATGCGGAGGACCCGCTCTTCATCCTCTACACCTCGGGCTCTACCGGAAAGCCCAAGGGCGTGCTGCACACGACCGGGGGCTATGCCGTGTGGACCAGCATGACGCACGAATACACTTTCGATTACCGGCCCGGCCAGATCTACTGGTGCGCTGCCGATATCGGCTGGGTCACCGGTCACTCCTATGTCGTCTATGGCCCTCTGGCGAACGGTGCGACCACGCTGATGTTCGAGGGCGTGCCCAACTATCCCGATTTCAGCCGCTTCTGGCAGGTGGTCGACAAGTACAAGGTCGAGCAGTTCTATGCCGCACCCACTGCGCTGCGCGCGCTGATGCGCGAGGGCGACGAATGGGTGAAGAGGACCAGCCGCAAGAGCCTGAAGGTGCTCGGTTCGGTGGGCGAACCGATCAACCCGGAGGCGTGGGACTGGTATTACGACGTGGTCGGCGACAATCGCTGTCCCATCGTCGACACATGGTGGCAGACCGAGACGGGCGGCCACATGATCACCCCCCTGCCCGGCGCTCATGCGCTCAAGCCCGGCAGTGCCAGTTTCCCCATGTTCGGCGTGCAGCCAGCCGTGGTCGATCCTGCCGACGGCCATATCCTCGACGGGGCGACCGAGGGTGCATTGGTCATCCTCGACAGCTGGCCCGGCCAGATGCGCACCGTCTATGGCGACCATGACCGCTTCATCCAGACCTACTTCACCCAATATCCGGGCAAGTATTTCACCGGCGACGGCTGCCGCCGCGACGAGGACGGCTATTACTGGATCACCGGTCGCATCGACGATGTGATCAATGTCTCGGGCCACCGCATGGGCACGGCAGAAGTCGAAAGCGCGCTGGTGGACCACGATGCCGTGGCCGAAGCAGCAGTGGTAGGCATGCCGCACGACATCAAGGGACAGGGTATCTATGCCTATGTCACCACGATGGAAGGCGTCGAGCCGACCGAGGAGCTACGCAAGGAACTGGTGCAATGGGTGCGCAAGGAAATCGGCCCCATCGCCACGCCCGACGTGGTGCAATTCGCGCCCGGCCTGCCCAAGACCCGCTCGGGCAAGATCATGCGCCGCATCCTCAGGAAGATCGCCGAGAACGACACCGGCAATCTGGGTGATACCTCGACGCTGGCCGATCCTTCGGTGGTGGACGATTTGCTGGCGAACAGCCCGCACGCACGCTAGACACTTCCCCGGGGTCGTTCTTGGGGGAGAACATCGATGATCGAACAGGATTTACCGCGACTGCGGATATGGCGCGCGCTTCTTGCTGCTGTTCTGATCGAGATTGCGCTGGTCATCCCAACCTTCGTGCGCGTTGTCACCACGGGGGTCTCCACACAGGAGCTGAACCCGGCAATCCCGGTAATGGCGCTGATCCTTTTCATTCTCGCAGGCTATTGGTGCGGCAGGGGCACGAGCGCCCCGGTGCTCAACGGCTTGATCGCCGGGCTTTGGGGCATCGCGCTCTATGTGGCGTTGACGCTGGTCCTCAGTGCGACCGCAGCCGATTTTGAGCTAGAGAATAGCATACGCCCGTCATACCTGTTCGCCCATGGCCTGAAGGTTGTTGGCGGCGTGATCGGCGGCTGGCTGGTCGCGCGAAAAACCGGAGCCTGAAGACAGATGATCACGATCTACCACGTCCCCAATTCACGCAGCCAGAGGATCGTCTGGCTGATGGAGGAAATGGGCGAGCCGTACAGGCTGGAAACATTCGGCATTCCGGTGCCGGAGAGCTTTCTCGAGGTAAATCCGCTCGGCTCGGTCCCGACGATTACCGACGACGATGCAGATTCCCCGATCACCATGTTCGAGAGCCTGGCGATCCTGCAATATCTCACCGGACGCCGCCTCGTGGCGAAGGACGAGGTCGCTACCGGCCTGACCACCGGCCCCCTGCCCGATCCCGCCGCCTATGCCGAGCACCTGCAATTCCTCCATTTCGGAGAAGCCGATCTGGCAACGCCCATTGGGACGATCTTCCGCACACGCGTCTTCACCGGGGAGCAGAGCAACAACACGATCGAGGACCAGCTGGGCCAGCTTGCCAAAAGGCTCGGCTTCCTCGACCAACATCTGTCCGACGGCAGGCAATGGGTAACGGGCGACCGTTTCACAATCGCCGATATCTCCATCGGCTATGCGTTCCTGCTGGCAGAATTCACCGAATGCGAGATTACCCTGCCGCCACGTGTTGAATCCTATTGGCAGCGCCTGACAGCACGCCCTGGCTATAAGCGTTCTGTGGCAGAATAGTCCTTTCAGCCGCACCCGGGAAAGAGGCGTGGCAAAGCAATTAGCCGCTTGTTCAATAGGTTGCGCTGGTGCATCGGTCCAAGAACACCGCGCCCAACAAGCCGGCAAGACTGGAGAATTACTTGAAACGACCGAGCCGATTTCGTCGTCGGGTACAAAACCTGATGGGTACGCGCGCGCATCTGGACGCCCAGGCGCTTAACCGGTTTGCTGGATGGGCCCTGGCGCGCGATGGCAAAGACGTGCGTATCGAAGCACGAATCGACGGTCAGCTGGTGGGCTCGACAATCACCGGCGGAGAACGCCCTGATGTCGAGCGGTTGTGTCCACAATACAAACGTTCACGCTTCTGCGGATTCTCGCTCGAAGTCCCTTTTGACGCGATTCCCGCTGACCGGGTTTTCGATGTCGTGGTGAGCGCGCACCCGCAATCGCCGCTCTTGCCAGCCGCCAAATTGGGCACTGTGAGAATGGCCGGCACCGAGCTGGTAGCAAAACTCGCAAACGCTCCAAGAAGCGACATCACCGGCCCATTCCCGAGCAAAGTGATCGATGTGGTTGCGGCAATGGAACCGGCAGCGTGCACCGATCTGGAATCCGTTATTGGGCAGAAAGCTTTCGTCGAAGCCTTGATCAGGGTCCTGGCCGTTCCGTCCTTGCGCGAAACACCGGCCCTTGCCGATTATATGCGCTATCTGCGCGCGATTTCCGCGCATTTTGCGACGGTTGACGCTTTCTTCCCGACGGGCAATGCGGCTTCACGTGCCGAGGCCCACGATTTTCACGGCAAGCCCAATTCGGTGGGCGAGATCATCTCCATCGCGCACCAGCTCTACGTCCTCAAATCGTATGGAATTGATGGCGACTTTGCCGAGTTCGGCTGTTTCAAGGGCTTCAGCTCCGCAATGCTCAGCTTCGCCTGCTCGCAGTTGGGCGTGAAGATGCACATCTTCGATTCCTTCGAGGGCCTGCCACCTGCACCGCATAGCGGTTACACGGCTGGCGATTATGCCGGCGGGCTGGAAGAAGTGCAGGAGAATGTCAGGCGGCTGGGGGCGATCGATGTCGTCACTTTCCATAAGGGGTTCTACAGCGATACTTTCCGCGAATACCGGCCTCCGCAACTCATGTGCTTGTGGATGGACGTCGATCTTGAGCTGTCAGCACGCGACTTGATGGTGGTTGCAGATCGGCTTCATCCGCGCGCCAGCCTGTTCAGCCATGAATGCATTGGCGAGATGTTCCAGAATGGCGAAATCATCACGTCGCCTCGTCCCGACAATCCAATCCCGCCCGTGCTCGATAAGTTCGAGGAACTTGGGCGCCCGCTGACCGGGCGGTTCATGTTGGGCAATACTGGTGCCTTGTGGCCGCGCGAAAGTGGCATTCCGGTATTGGCGTTCGAGGTGCTTGACGATCTGCTCCGCAAGCTGCGCGAAATTCTGCCAAGATCATTTTGAGCTTCCACCTACCCAACTAATAGCAGGCCAATAACCTTCGCAAGTGCAGGCCAGTCGACACGAAGAATTACATTTTCGGGCTGGAACCCTGCGACAGGCACGATACACTCGCCCTTTCCATTGGGAGGGGAAACTAATGCGAATTTCTATCCGAAGCACGCTGGCGGCTGCCGGCCTTGGGCTGGCCACACTGGCTGTCACACCGGCAAACGCCGAAGTCGTCCGCCAGGGCGGTATTCCTTGGCCCGATCCGGCCTGCGATCGTGAGTGCCTGATCGGCGTCATGGATGCCTATCTCGACGCCATGGTCGATCAGGATGCAGACAACGACATGTTCGCCCGCTTCGTGCGCTTTACCGAAAACGGGATCGAATTCCCGCTCGGCAATGAAGGCCTGTGGGCGAGCGCGGCTGCGCGCGGCAATTACAAGTTCTACGTCGCCGACGAGCAGACGCAGACGATCACCTATATGGGCACGATGATGGAGGAAGCGCGCGCCGGTTCGACCGCCAGCGATGCGTTGGTCCAGCCGATCGGTGTGGACGTGCGCCTCAAGCTCAATGACGAGGGCAAGGTCAGCGAGATCGAGCAGATTGTGGCGCGTCCCGACCGTCCGCTGATCGGCGAAGCGCCGCCCAGCCCGTTCGGCGACCTCGGCACCAATGTCGAGGCGATGGGAGCACCGCATCCGATCTTCAACGAGATCATCCCTGAAGATGAGCGGATGAGCCGCGAAGACCTGGTCGCCGTGACCAATCACTATTTCGAGGCGATGCAGCGCAATGACGGTCAGGGCTATTATCCCTTCACCGACGATTGCTTGCGCCACGAGAATGGCAGTATCTCGGCAGGCCCGCAAGGCGCGCCCGGCGTCGGCCCCAACACCATGGGCTGCAAGCAGCAGTTCGAGGAGAGCCTGCTCGGTGTCGTCACCGGTATTCGTGATCGTCGTGTTGTCGCGGTCGATCCGGAACGCGGCCTGACCTATGCCTTCGCCTTCTTCGATCACCGTCCGATCAACTGGACCTGGCAGCTGGGCGAGATCTTCAAGATCGAGAACAACCAGATCCGCCGCATCGAAGCCATCTTCATCCGCGGCCCGTATGGCATGTGCTCGGGCTGGAGCACCTATGAGCAGTGCCGCAGCGAAGAGGTCCAGGACGTCCGCTAAGTCCGAGTTCGAGGAGATAATCCAATGTTGAAGAAAGTAGCACTGGCGGCCGCCTCGCTCGCGGCAATCGCCACCGCCACACCGGCAATGGCCCAGCAAGGCGGCGGACCGCAGTTCGCCCCGCGCGTGGACCGTCCGACCTGCACCCATGAAGAGCTGGAAGCGATTACCGACACCTATGTCCAGGCCCAGCGCACAGGCGACATCAGCGGCATGCCGCTCGCGTCGAACGCGCATTACCTGGAAAACATGGACACGGTGGATGCCTCGGCAGGCCTGTGGAACACCGCACTCGAAGTCGACAATGACATGAGCTTCCATGACGATACGCGCTGCAAGACCTTTACCGAGATCATCGTTACCGGTCCCACGCCCTATGTCATCGGCACACGGCTCTTCGTCCATGAAGGCGAAATCATCCGTATGGACTCGATTGTCACCACGACCGGTGACTGGCTGTTCAATGCTGACGCCTTCCTGCTTTATACACAGCAGGAAGACTGGACCGACCTGCATGATTACCAGCTGACCGATCCGTCGGAAATGATCCGCGGCGCCAATGCCTATCTCGACGGGTTCATGGACAAGTTCACCGACATTCCCTGGGGTGTGCCCTGCGCGCGTCTTGAGGGCGGTGCCTATACCAACCGTTCTGGCGATCCCTACGCATCTTGCGAGCTGGGCATGCCGGCCGGCGTGCTCTACCTGACCAATCGCGACTATCTGATCGACGAGCAGAAGGGTGTGATCAACGTCTTCATGCGCTTCGGCAGCTCCGAAAATGGCGGTCCGGACTCGCACACTTTCCGCTATATCGACGGCAAGTTCCGCCAGATCCATACGCTGACCGCCATTCCGGGTCCGCAGGTGGACGCGACGGGTGCGCCGATCGGCAACGATCCGAACGCCGACTGATCGTCACTATCATCGACAAGGCAAGGGGCCGGGGCAGCAACACGCTTCCCCGGCCCTTTTGCTTGCGCGAATGCTGCAATGGCTGTTGCGCGATCTGCAACACGGATGATCTGGCGCTTGCCCCGCCCTGCTGGTACTGGAACGGCAACAAGCTCTTGAAAGGAGCACACACATGCCGCGCCAGAGGCTCTATCCGCTCGAGGACCTGGAAGACATTCCAGGCACCAAGGTCTTCACCGCACGTCGCAGCCGTGAAGCCTACCATCTCCACAAGTTCTGCATGAGCCTCATGAAAGAGGCGAACCGCGAGGAATTCAAGGCAGACGAGCGCGCCTATCTCGACAAGTTCCAGATGACCGAGGCGCAGAAGCAGGGCGTGCTCGACCGCGACCTCAACAAGCTGATCGAGCTGGGCGGAAACATGTACTTCCTCGTCAAGCTTGCCTCCACGGACGGCCTGTCCGCGCAGAAGGCGGTCAGCGCCACCTCCGGGATGTCGGCAGAGGAATATGCGCAAATGATGCTCGAAGGCGGTCGTTCGCCAGAAGGTATCCGTTCGATCAGGGCCAACAAGTAATGGCGAGGATTACCGCAGGCATCGCCACCAGCCACGTCCCCGCGATCGGTGCCGCCATCGATCTCGGCAAGACCAAGGATCTCTATTGGGCACCGGTCTTCCAAGGCTACGAATTCGTCAAGGAATGGATCAAGACGCACACGCCAGACGTGGTGATCCTGGTCTATAACGACCACGCATCGGCGCTGATGCTCGACATCGTACCGACCTTCGCCATCGGTTTTGCCGATGAGTTCCAGAGCGCCGATGAAGGCTGGGGCCGCCGGCCCGTTCCCGTGGTCAAGAATCATATCGACCTCGCCGCGCATATTTCCGAACAGCTGGTGATCGACGAATTCGACATCACTCTGATCAACGAAATGGACGTCGATCACGGCCTGACCGTGCCGCTCAGCCTCGTCTTCGGCCAGCCCGAAGAATGGCCGTGCAAGGTCATTCCGGTCTGCGTCAACGTGTCGCAATTCCCCACCCCTTCGGGCGAACGCTGTTGGAAGCTGGGCGAAGCGATCCGCGATGCGGTGAAGTCCTATCCCGAAGACCTCGACGTGCAGGTCTGGGGCACAGGAGGCATGAGCCACCAGCTTCATGGCAGCCGCGCCGGCCTGATCAACGAGGAATTCGATCGCCGCTTCATCGACCTGCTGGCGCATGAGCCGGAGGAACTGAAATATATCACCCGCCTCGAATATCTCCGCGAAACCGGGACCGAGGGCATCGAGCTGATCATGTGGCTGATCATGCGCGCGGCGCTCGGCTATGGCGTGGAGGAGAAGAAGCGCTTCTACCGCGTGCCTGCCAGCAACACGGCTGTGGGGCATGTGGTCTACGAAGCGAAGAGCTAGATTCCGGCATCTGAGTGATCGCCGCTTGACAATTGGTCACTCTTGAAATCACTTCCAAGCAGCCAAGGGCGCCCGAAGGCGCAACGGCTTGCCGGAAGGAATCTTCGTGAAACTGAAATCAGTCGTCGCCGCAATTGTCTCGCTCGCTGTCAGCGTTCCTGCCCTCGGCAGGCCCGCCGAACCCGCCGACGTATTGAAACAAATTTCCGTGTCCGAGCCTGCCATCTCGCCCGATGGCGCGACGGTGGCATACACGGTGAGGACAACGGACTGGGACGAAGACAGGAACACCAGCCATATCTGGATCGCCTCGATCAACGGGGAGAACGAAAGGCAGTTGACCAGCCGCGACGGTGAGAGCGAGACCTCGCCCAAATTCAGCCCTGATGGCTCGCAGCTTGGCTTCCTGTCCTCGCGCGGGGACGATGAGGACGAAGCCCCGACACGGCTCTGGCTGCTGCCTATGGCTGGCGGCGAGGCACGACCGCTGGAATCGATCGAAGGCTCGGTCAGCGATTATGCATGGTCGCCCGATGGCAGCAAGCTGGCCTTGATCGTCCAGGATCCCAAGCCGGAGGTCGAGGGCGAGGATGAAGAGACCAAGGACAGGCCTCAGCCAATCGTCATCGATCGCTACCGCTTCAAGGAAGACAATACCGGTTTTCTCGACAATCGCCGTGAACGGCTTTGGCTCTATGACCTGGCCACGGGCTCGCTCGAGCGCCTCACCGATGGCGATTTCGACGAAGCCTATCCTTCATTTTCGCCCGACGGCAGCGAGATAGCCTTCGTGTCCAATCGCGGTGCAGACCCCGATCGCGACAGCAACACGGACGTGTTTGTCGCCAGCCTGGCTGCGCCCGCCACAACGCCGAGGCAGGTGACCACGTTCGAAGGCGCGGATAGCGAGAACAGCTATCCTGCCTGGAGTCCGGACGGCGAGTACATTGCCTATGTCCACGGCGCCGAGCTTTCCAAGGTCTGGTACGGCGTTACCCCGCTCGCCGTGGTCGACGCCGATGGGGGCACCCCCACCATTCTGACGGCCCCGCTCGATCGCAATGTGCAGGACCCGCTGTGGACCGAGGATGGGAGCGCAATTCGCTTCATCGTCGAGGATGACGGCCGCCAATATCTCGCCGAGATCGATCCCGCGGGAGGCGATGTACGCCAGCTTGCTTTCGGCGACTATACGCTCTGGTCACCGACCGAGATGGCGGGCGGCGCCATGGCCATGCTGCGCTCCAGCAATTTTGCGCCTTACGAAGTCTACAGCTTTTCCGACGGTGCCCTCACCAAGGTCAGTGCGCAGAATGACTCGTGGCTAGCCGATATCGAGTTCGGCACTGTCGAACGGACAGTCTTCAACAGCGAGGACGGCACCGAGGTGCATGGATTCACCTATTTGCCGACCGATTTCGCGGATGGCACGGCGCATCCGACCGTCCTCAACCTGCATGGCGGCCCGGCGGCGCAATTCGATCATTCATGGGACCCCGAGACCCTCTACCAGCTGGCCGCCGGGTACGTCGTGCTAACTCCCAATCCGCGTGGCAGTACGGGTCGAGGAGAGGAATTCGCCATGGCGAGCCATTCGCGCTGGGGCGATCTCGACGTGGAGGACGTCTTGGCGGCCGTGGATCAGGCAGTGGCGCAGGGCATTTCCGATCCCGATGCGCTCGGCGTCAGTGGCTGGTCCTATGGTGGCATGCTGACCAATTACGTGATCGCCAGCGATACGCGCTTCAAGGCAGCGGTCAGCGGATCCTCCATTTCGAACATCTTCACCGGCTTCGGCCACGACCAGTATATCCGCGACTACATCGCCGAAATCGGCACGCCGTGGGAGAATTTTGAAGGTTGGCTGGCAATCAGCTATCCCTTCTTCGAGAACCAGCGGATCGTGACGCCGACAATGTTCATCGTCGGCGGTGCGGACGTCAATGTTCCCACGATCGCCAGCGAGCAGATGTACCAGGCCCTGAAACATCGTGGAATCGAGACGCAGCTGGTAATCTATCCCGGAGAATATCACGGCATCTCGCGTCCGAGCTTCCGCCGCGACCGGATCACCCGCTGGATCGGCTGGCTCGATAGCCACTTGAAGGATTGAGGCACTTCGCCTTCACAGCTCTTGCCGCGCAGCACGATGTGTTGCACCATTCTCCTGCCCCCGCGCTTCGAACTGGGGAGAGGAGCGTCATGGAAAATGTGGAGCAGGCGTCGGCAGCGCCTGTCGTCGTAGCGCGCGATTTAAATGCCGGAGATTTGAAAGCTGCCCTTGCGGCGGGATGCCGGGATTTCCTGGCCTGCCCGATCTACGGGATGGCGATTTCCGCCGTCTACGTGATCTCCGGACTCGCCATTCTCTATGCGCTGATGTCGCATGGCGAGGTCGTCTGGCTGGTACCGGCAGCGGCCTGCTTTCCGCTGCTGGCGCCTTTCACCGCCGTAAGCATTTACGAGGTGAGCCGCCGGCGCGAGGCCGGCATCCCCGTGACATGGGGCGCGGTGCTGACTGCGCTACGCGGACGCGGGGACGACCAGATCCTGGGCATGGGGGTAATCGTCTTCGTGATCTTCGCCTTCTGGGTCATGCTCGCCCATGCAATCTTCTACATGTTCCTGGCAGGCGCCGGGATGACCACGGAATCGCTCGCCTTCTTCACCACTAATTCGGGCCTGGTCATGCTGCTGGTGGGCGGCGCAGTAGGTGGCGCGATGGCGCTCGCTTTCTATGCCATTTCGGTCATGAGCCTGCCCATGCTGATCGACCGCGACGTCGATTTGATCACCGCGATGATCGCCAGCATGACCTGCGTGAAAGCCAATCCCGGCGTCATGCTGGGCTGGGCCGCGCTGATTGCCGTCACCCTGGTGATTGCGGCGATCCCTGTCTTCATCGGCCTGCTGTTCGTTCTGCCATGCCTGGGTCATGCCAGCTGGCATCTTTATCGCAGGGCAATCAGCTAGGCGGGAGGATCAGAACTCCGCTCGTTCCGTCAGGAAGGTGTCGAGCAGCGCGTTAAACTCGGCCGGCTTCTCCATCATCAGGAAGTGACCGGTACCGGGCATGACCGTCACTTCGAGATCGGGCGCCACTTCGCGCGCAGCGGGATCGTCACTCATGAAGCTGTTGCCCGCCAGTACTGCGAGCGCGGGTGCCGCGACCACACTTTCGCGATCCACATCGGGAGCGAACATCGCCGTCATCGCACCCTCGGCAGTGGTTTCCGAAGCCGAAAGCATCATTCCCAGCACCTGGTCCCGCACCTGCGTTGAGGTTTCCGGCACGAAGAACAGCTGGATCATCTGTTCGCGCGCAGCCGGAGTGAAATCGGTTAGCGGCGCGGCAGGAAGGCCGCGCATGTCGAGCGGGCCATCGACCGCCACCAGCCCGGCAACATGTTCGGGGAAATCGAGCGCATATTGGCGGATGACCGGACCGCCCATGGAATGGCCGACCAGCACGACCTTGTCGGCACCGACTTCGGCGCGCACCGCCTCGACCGCCTCGGCGAACAGTTCGAGCGAGAAATCCTCCAGCACTGGCTGGCCGCTGATCCCGTGCCCGGGCAGGTCGAGAGTGACCACGCGGTAATCTTGCGCGAAATGGGCAATCTGCTCGTCCCAGGAGCTCTCGTCGCAAGTCCAGCCATGGATGAAGATGATCGTCTCGCCTTCACCCATCACGCTCGATTTGATCGGCATATCATCGACCGACGCCGCGGCGAGCGGCATGGCCATGCAAGTAGAAAGCGCAAGCGCCAGGGCCATTCTCAGCATGGTGATCCTCCCTCGATTTCAAGGGGCATCATCTGCCAATTCGGCCGAGAGTCAAACCCGCGTAACTTTGACCCGTGCCTTGAGGTCGGTGCGGCAGAAGGCATGGAGGAAGCAAGTCTGCTCACCCATGTCGAGCGCGGCGCGGGCGAAGAAGCTGTCCTCGGTCGAATGAAGATAGACATGCGTTTCGACAGGTTCGGCGTTGCCCGCCTGTCCGGTCCCGCCGCTGGCCCCTCCCAGCGAGAAATGGATGTCTTCCACCACATTATAGGCGGAGAGGTCCTTCTTCGCGATCTTCGCATAACGGCCCAGCTGGGTCATGAAGCAGAAGCCGATCCCCGCCGCGATATAGGAGCCCGCATCGGGCGCGCGACCCTGCTCGTCACAGAGGAAATGGAAGATGCTGCCATGCGGGTTGAAGAGCTGTTGCTCGACCTGCTTCACCCCATCCTCGCGCACGGTGCAGATGCCGCGAATGTGGAGAATGCGGTCCTGCTCTTCGGCCAGCGAAGAGCCCTGCGACGAGGTTGCCTCTTCGGTCAGCGGGCTCATTGGGCCGCGGCGGATGAAGCGTTCGGACGTTTCCGGCACCACGCCCTCGATTACCGGGCCGGGATCGGGCGGGATGTCGCCAAAGACAGGCTTCGCCTTGTCGGGGATTACGCGGCGGCCCTTGTGAGTCAGTGTGAACAGGCTGTCCTTGCAGCCGCGCATCAATCCGTTGAGCGGGGATGCGGCGACCGCGTCATAGACCAACGCCCGCAATGCCTCGGCATTGGCATCGCTGTCGATCCGCGCCTCGAGCTCCACATCCTTGGCACCGCCGGTCATCGTACCTTTGAGTGCACTGCCCTTCATGGTGTAGAAATTGTCCTGCACCAGCGTGACATTGCGAATGACGATGCCGCGCTGTTCGGCCAGCGCGAGCAATTCGGTCATGTAGGACGAGACCATGCCGGTGGTGAGGAAACTCAAAGGACAGGGCGCCTCGTTGAAACCGTCGAGATAGGCGCCTTCGTCCGAAACCAACCGCCAGACCTGGCCAGAGGCGCTGGATGCGACCAGCCCCTCCTTCTGCATCACCGAAAGCGAACGCGCGGCAAAGCGCACAGACTGGCCCTTGCGCGGGGGCGGTGCTTGCAGGCGCTCCGTTCCGTCCTTCACCAGGAAGAAGCTGGGTCGCGCATCATGGCCAAGGATGTTCTCGTGTCCCGCCACTACGCACCCTTTTTCGGCATCATGGGCGAAGGTTTGCCAAGTGCCAGTTCAGCATCGGAGAAGGTGATCGGGGTGCGGATGCCGCGAATATTCTCTTCCAGATCGACCACCATCTTGCGCGCCACGATCTGCGGATCGTTAAGCGCCTCGCCCACATCGTGGATCGGACCCGCGGGAACGCGCAATTCCTCCAGCTTTTCGAGGAGATCGTCGCGCTTCCAATTGGCGGTGGCGGCGGAAATTGCGGCGGAAACGTCCACGCGGTCCTGCACGCGGCCCGGATTGGTCGCCCAGCCCTCCTCGCATTCCAGCTCAAGGAGCTCGACCAGCCGCTTGAACTGCCGGTCATTACCGACCGCGATGATCAGCCAGCCATCTTCGCAAGGGAATGCCTCATAGGGCACGATATTGGGATGGGCATTGCCCATGCGATGCGGCGCCTTGCCGGAAACGAGATAGTTCATCGCCTGGTTGGCAAGCGTGCCGACCATGGTGTCGAAGAGGCTCATATCGATATGCTGGCCGCGCCCGGTACTCTCGCGCTGGTGCAGCGCCGCCTGGATGCCGATCACGCCGTAAAGTCCAGTCAATATGTCGGCATAGGCCATGCCGATCTTGGTCGGCGGGCCATCGGGAAAGCCGGTCAAATCCATCATCCCGCTCATCCCCTGGATAATGAAATCATAGCCCGCGAATGGCGCGTATGGCCCTGTGTGACCGAAGCCGGTGATCGAGCAATAGACGAGGCGCGGATTGATCTCCTTCACGCTCTCATAATCGAGGCCGAACTTGGCGAGACCGCCGGTCTTGAAGTTCTCGATCAGCACGTCCGCATCGCGGATCAGGTCGAGGACCTTGGCATGGTCCTCCGGATCGTTGAAATCGGCGATGATGCTCGACTTGCCGCGATTGGCGGCGTGGAAATAGGCGGCATCTTGCGAGCCATCGGCGCGCTGGATGAAGGGCGGTCCCCAGGTGCGCGTATCGTCACCCGCCGGGCTTTCGA
Organism: uncultured Altererythrobacter sp.; assembly: GCA_913056125.1. Lineage (GTDB taxonomy): Bacteria > Pseudomonadota > Alphaproteobacteria > Sphingomonadales > Sphingomonadaceae > Alteraurantiacibacter. The sequence goes on along the minus strand of CAJXNC010000001.1, from coordinate 440,861 downwards.
CCTTGACCACTTCCGCGCCCAGATCGGCGAGCACCTGCCCGGCCCATGGCCCGGCAAGGATGCGCGCCAGTTCGACGACCTTTATACCTTCAAGCGGTGCAGACATGGCGATCAGGCAGCCAGCGGCAGGAGGGCAGGATCGGGTTCGTCATCATTGCTCGGCCTGCGCTCTGCCTTGCGAATAGCGGAACGCTTTCGTCTCGCCCGAACCCTGCGCAATCGCGAAGTGAAGGGCAGAGCGAGGAAGCGCATGCTCTTGCGCGCTACCGCCAAGGCGGAGACGGCGTAGGTCACCAGCACGGCATCGAAATAGATCGACAGGTCGACCACGAAGGCGGTGGCGAGCTCCGGCCCCATCAGGAGGAAGATCTCCCCGCCACCCAGCGCAAACCCGGCCATGAGGATGAGGAAGATCAGGTGGTGGCTGCGCATTTTCGATAGCTGGTCCAGCGGGCGCTCGACCAGTTGCTGGTTGAGCGCACGGCCCGCCGCAGAATCCGGCGCGAGCCACATCACCAGCGTGATTGCCGCCATGAAACCAAGGAACATCACCATGAGCGCAAACCTCCCTATTCGGGATCTATATGGAACACCCTTTCGGCATTTCCATGACAAAGCGCGTGAAGCTCATCCATGGTGCAGTCGAAGCTCTCGATGAAATCGACCGCCGGCTTCATCGGCTGGTAGGGATAGTCGATCGCCCAGATGACGTTTTCGATGCCCATGCGCTCGATCGCGTAGCGAAGCGTGAGATGGTCCTCCACACCACTGGTGGTGAAGACGAAGTTGTCGCGGAAATACTCTTCCATGCTGCGCTCGGTCTTGGGCGCCCGGCCGACCTTCTGCGCGCGGGAATTCATGAAATTGATCCGCCAGATGAAGTAGGGAACCATCTCGCCCATATGGCCGACGCAGATCTTGAGGTTGGGGAAGCGGTCGAACACGCCGCCCGCCATCATGCGCAGCATATGCGTGCCGACTTCGACACCGTAGCCCCACATGGCCGAATCCATCGCATAGTCCTGCAGCGGCCCCTTGAGCGTGTCCGAAGGCGCGCGCGGATGGATATAGATGGTGGCGTTGTGCGCCTCGGCCGCCTCGAGGATCGGCCAAAAGCGGTAATCGTCGAAATAGTCGCCATTGGTGTGCGAGTTCACGACCAGCCCGTTGAGCTTGAGCTCGGTCATCACCCGCTCGACCTCTTTCGCGGCGCGCTTGGGCGAATGCGGGGCAAAGCTGCCCAGCCCGGCAAAGCGATCGGGCCGATTGGCGCAGATTTCCGCCATGCGGTCATTGCTGAGCGCTGCGAGGTCGGTCGCCGTATCGGCATCGAACATCTGCACGCCCGGCGCGGTCAGCGTGAGCAGGTGCATGTCCACGCCGTAATCGTCCATCTGCGGCAGGCGCTGCTGCTCGACATCGAGCAGGCCGCCGAGGAAATCCATCTTGCCATAGCCACTGGTATCGGTTTCGGCATCGTAGATCCCGGCGACAAGCAGCTTGTCCAGACTCTGGCTCGGGCTGCGTGCGACCTTCTTCAGCTCGGCGGCGACTTCGGGGATCGACCATGCTTCCTCGCAGGCGATCAGGCGGCACTTGTTACCCATTGCATTCCTCTCCGCTGGTATGTTTGCGACAGTCTTAGGAGCGGACTGCCGCCCGGCGCAATGCTGCTAGTGATATTCCACGAATGTGCCGAGCCAATAGACGAACTGGCTCCATTCGGGCGTGCTTGAAACGGGGAAGTTGAGTGCTTGCAGCCCCACAACAATGGCGGCGGCAATGAGGCTCCAGCGGCTGATCGATCCGAGTGTTTTTCGCTCATGCCAGAGCGTCGCGGCAAGCAGCACGTCCATTGTCAGATAGGTAGCGATAAAAGGTACGCCCTCCACGCCCAGCCCCTGCATGTAGACGCGGTTGATCGCGGGCATGAGCACGCCGATCGTGGCGATGAGCATGAGGTTGCGATGAACCTGCGGGCGCGTCCGCGCCACGGCGATACCCATGGCAAAAACCACCGCGAAATTGAGCGGTGCCGTCACGTTGAGCCAGTAGATCCGCACCGCCACTTCATTGAGGGTCGTGATCGAGGCGGCGGCGAACATGATCGCCAGTCCCATCAGCGCGGTGAACGTCCCCACCGCGATCCCGAAAGTGCCAAGCGCGCGGTGCAACTTGACCTTCTTCACATTGACCAGTGCGGACTGGACCACGAGCAGCGCGATCCAGCTGAAATAGGCAAAGCCGTGCAAATGCACGATGGGCGAATCCGGCGGGCGCGTGCCCTGCGCCATGGGAATGAAATAGCTCAGGCCGAAGCCGATCACGACGAAGGTCGCCATGACCAGCGACATGACGAGATGGAAGCTGGGCCTGAAGCCTGCGCGCGCCGCACTCCCCGCTGTGACCGTTGCCATCCCGTCCTCCCTTGCGGACAGGCCGGCTGATTAGCGTGGCGTGCGTCCGTCGGACCACTCTAGCTTCGTTTCGGGTTCGCGGCCACTCACCGGATTGTCGAAATGGAAGCCCATCGGCGCAACCTGCGGATAGGGGGCGGCAATCGTGCCCCGCAACGGTGAATCCGGCGCGAATTCGGCAATCGCCTCCTCCGACATCAGCGAGCGCGAGGCGGCATCGGGATCGACCCCGGTCCAGCCGACCGTGTAGGGCGCCGTCCAGGTATAATCCAAGTCCATGCCGGCAATGCGCCAGGCTCCGTCTTCCTTGACGATCTGGTTCTCGTAGACGCCGCTATTCCACGAACCCGGCCCGCTGGCCGAGCTGTTATACTGCATCAGCCGTTGGCGGATGAAGGCATGCGTGCCGTCGTCATAGACAGTGACATATGGCTGGGTCTTCTGGTGGATCGCCTGGAAAGCATTGCTCGGCCCACTATTGCCATAGCGCTGCACCAGGCTCGACCACAGTCGCTCGCGCCCGACGAAGGTGCCGATATAGGAGAGCTCCTTCCAGCCCTCCTGCGAAAACACCTCCGTCGTTTCGCGCCAGGAAAACTGGTCGATGTAATAGCCATAGGCGTTGGAGATATTCTCCGCACCGTCGAACGCCTCGGCGCGTGCCAGCGCATTAGGCACAGCTGCCAGCGGCGCAGGCTCGCCGCGCGCGGGCATGAACAGGCTCTCACCCAGCGGCGGGACGCCATAGGGGCCGTTGCGGAAGTCGATTGATCCCAGCTGCGTCTCGCCATTGGGCTCACCGCCTTCGGGGAAGGGAATCTCGGCGGCAATCGGGTCCATCCAGCCATTGGCATAGGTGGCGCGCATCACCGGGTTGTGATGCACCAGCGTGATCCGCCAGTTCCCGTTTTCGTCGGGGCGCAGCAGGAAGGTCTGCATCATGACCTGCCAGTATCCCTCGCCGCCATGCTGGCCCATCTGCGCAAGGTCGATATTGCGCACCAGCGCCATCGAACCGTCCTCGGCAATATTGACCATCGGCATGAGCTGGGCGTGATCGTTCAGCTCGCCATATTGCAGGCCCGGCTCGCCATAACGCGTCAGGAAAGCGCGCACGCCCTCTTCCCCGTTCCAGCTGCCGAAGCCGCCAATCTCGATCTTGGCGTCCTCGGAAAACAGGTCGACGATATCGTCATACATGCCACGGTCGAGGTAGAAGCCGTAGGCATTGACCGTGTTGAGCGCGAGGCCCTCTGCCAGCAGCACATTGGCGCGCCGGTCGATCGCTTCCTGCGACCAGGGCTGCGCCGCCCTTCGCTCGGGAATGACGATCCCGGCGCTTTCGGGCGTGTAGTGATAAGGCGCCCGCTCGAGCGTCTCGGCATCGTGGCTCCAGCCATCGGCATAGGAGCCTGCAAACTGGTGGTAATAGCGCATCTGCGCGATGCGCCAGGCATCCCCCTGCATGGCATATTGCACAACCCAGGTGCCGCCCGCCCAATCCGCCGACTGGCCAATATCGCCGGTCAGCGCCAGTTCGTGCCAGCGCCCGGTAGCGCTCTGTCCGTCATCGGCGAGCGTGATGATCGGGCTGATCCAGAGGTGCAGGTTGAGCCGGCCTTGCACCATTCCATCCGTGCCGTGTCCCTGCGTGGTGCGAAGCCAGCCTTCGATGCCTCCGCGGCCCGATATGACCCCGCCGCGCGTCACCAGCTCGGCATTGTCGGTCAGCATGTCGGCCATGCCCGACCAATTGCCCGCCAGTGCCATATGGCCCCAGCGGGCCTGCATATGCTTGATCTGGCGGACCGAGGTCAGGTCCTCGGCCTGCGCCGTGGCAATGGCCGGGTCGTCCTGCGCTGACGCCGGGAGGGCCGCCAGCAGCAGGACGATAAGGGCCGCAAAGAGACTTCGGATCATTCGCGCTCACCCCTCGGGCCAAGCGCAACGGCTTCTTCATAGGCGCTGGTATCGATCAGCGTCGCCAGTTCCTCGCGGCCGCGCGGTTCGCGATCGGCCTGTTCTGCAAGCCAGACTTCCTGCACTTCGAGCACGTCGAGAAGATCGTCGGGCACGGCGGCAATCCAGCCCTGGTGAACCCAGCTATCCTGCACGTCCTGCGGATCGAATTCACCTGATTCAACGATCAGCGCCTGCGCGCGTTCGGGACTGGTGCGTACCTCTTCCGAGGCATCGAGGATCGCGCGGATGAACTGCACGATCTTGTTGCGCGTTTCCGGATCGGCAAGGTTCTCTGCCGTCGAATTGAGGTTGAAGAGCTCGCGATAAACGCCCTCGCCACCGAACACGACCAGATCGTCGCCCAGCACCTGCGCGGCATTCTCGCTTTCAGGCTCCCAGATCGCCACCGCATCGACTTCGCCATTGGCGAGCGCCTCGGTCATGCCGGCGAGCGGGACGATCGGAACCGCCTCGATATCTTCGAAGGTGAGGCCCGCATCCTCCAGCATCATCTTGGTAAAATAGCCCGCGCTCGTCTGCGGAATGGTGGCAACGCGTTTGCCCTTGAGGTCGGCCACGCTTTCGATCCCGGCGGAACGGCGAGCGACAATGCGGTAAAGGCCCTCTGTCACCGTCATGATCACGCGCAGGTTGGGATTCTCGACCGAATAGCGCAGGATCTGCGTCTCGGCATTGGTCGCGAGGTCGGCATCGCCTTCCTCACCGAAACCGGGAACGGGCGGCGCACCTACGAGATTGGCGATCGAGCCCATGCCGACATAGGCCTCGCCCGGATAGTAATGTTCTGCCGCCAGCAGGACCGGTGCAATCTCGAAAGTCTGCTTGTTGCCATAGACGGCTATCGGCCCGGGATCGGGCAGCGGCTCGGGCTCGGCAGTACAGCTTGCCAGCGCCATCGCGCCCAGAATGGCGGTTACGGCAAATCGCATTCAATCCTCCCCTCGATCCCGCGACAGGACCTTGTTCTGTGTAGCGGGTTGGACACCATGGGCCACGGCAAATCTTGCCCCAGACGGCGGCGCGTCTTAGCCTGAGCGTCATGGTGAAGCCCGCCCAGACACAGGATGAAAGCTGGAGCTCCTCGGGGCTGGCCCAGCGCGATGCGATCAATGCCTGGCGCGACTGGGCTGCCAACACTATTGCACCGATCGAAGTCGAGCTGTTCGATCCCAATGCCTTTGCCGCGCGCTGGGTCAATCACGGCATCGGCCAGTTGCGGCTGCTGCATATCCATGCACCCGCCCAACGCGTGACCCATGTCGGTTCAGCCGGCGTACCGATGCGCGCCGCGCCGTCGATCCAGCTGGTCTGGTCGCGCAGCGGCGTGCTCAAGACCACCATGGCCGGGCGCACATTCGATGTGAACCCGGGCGCGTTCGTGCTGCTCGACAATACAAGATTCTACCAGATGGAGATGGTAACCGAGCACGAATGCATCGATTTGATGATGCCGCAGGGTTGGCTGGAGAAGTATTTGCCCGACCCGCAGGCTTTGCTCGCACGGCCCTTTTCGGCGAGCGAAGGCTGGGGTGCCCCGCTCGGCGCGCTGATCGACACAATCCTCGATGGCGGGCTCGAGAATGCTCCGCTGCCGCGCCCCCTTATCGCCGAGCAGTTCGGCAGCCTGCTGGCCCTGGCTGCAGGACATGAACAAGGCGACGAGGCACCGCGCCACCGCAACCAGCTCGCCGCACGGATCTTGCGACATATCGAAAGCGATTATGCCGATCCGGACCTTTCGCCCGAAATGGCGGCGGACCGGGCGGGCATTTCCAAGCGCTATCTGCAGACGCTGCTGGCAGCTAGCGGGACCAGCTTCGTGCAGGAGCTCAATGCAACACGGCTAGAACGGGCAAGCGAGTTGCTGTCCGATCCGCGCGCCGGGGGCCTTTCAATATCCGATATCGCCTATCGCACCGGCTTCCTCGATCCGGGCTATTTCACGCGCCTGTTCCGCAAGCGCTTCGGCATTACGCCGCGCGAATGGCGCGCGGGCAATGCCCCGCAAAGTTGAAGAGGCTCACCTGTAATGCCTTGCGGCGCTTCCTACATCATCGACATGCAGAACAAGCGGAATTCGGCGTCCCCACTGCCGACCTATTTCCTCAGCCATGGCGGCGGGCCGTGGCCGTGGATGATGGAAGGGGCGGGCGGCACCTTCGAAAGGCTCGACGCCTCGCTCAAGCAACTGCGCCGAGAGCTGGGAGATGCGCCCAAGGCGGTGCTGATGGTGACCGCGCATTGGGAGGAAGAGGTGTTCAGCTTCTCCTCTTCGCGCGCGCCGCCCATGCTCTACGACTATTACGGCTTCCCGCGCGAGATGTACGCAATCCGCTACGATGCACCGGGCGATCCGGCATTGGCGCAGCGTGCCGCCGATCTGCTGGTCGGCGGCGGAATGACCGCGCGGCTCGATCCCGAGCGCGGCTTCGACCATGGAACCTTCAGCCTGATGCAGGCGATCTGGCCCGAGGCGGATATGCCCGTCGTACAGATGTCGATCCGCCGCGATTTTTCACCCGAGGCGCATCTCGAAGCTGGACGCCTGATCGAACCCTTGCGCGAAGAAGGCGTACTGATCATCGGCAGCGGCCTCAGCTTCCATAATCTGCGCGCGCTCGGCAATCCCGCCGCGCAAGCACCGTCGCAAATGTTCGATCAGTGGTTGCAGGAAAGCCTTGTCGGAAGCTCTGGCAAGGATCGCGCCAACCGCCTGCGCCAATGGGAGAAGGCCCCGGCAGCGCGCATTGCCCAGCCGCGCGAGGACCACCTCATGCCACTACACGTAGCCGTCGGCGCAGCGTCAGGCGAAGCAGGCGCCATGACCTATCACGAGGATCACTTCATGGGCGTCGCCGCCTCGAGCTTCCGCTTTGGCGCCCTGCCGGTCGTGGAAACCGCCGCCTAGTCCAGCGCGCAGCCGTAATCGGCCTCGTCCAGCATGGTGCCGAGCATGGCCTTGGCTGCCAGAGCGTTCTCGCGGTCATAGGCAAAACCGCCGCCAAGCACCGGTTCCGGCACGGTGTAGACATCGAAACCGTGCTTCGCCCCGCCGAAGGTGTGGAGCGCAAACGCTTCCGGATTTTCGGACGCGCCCATGAACTCGTAAAAAGCGGGCAACGGAGTGAATGTATCGGCATCGCCCTGCAGCACGGTGACGGGGACCCTGGCCTCGAAGCCTTCGGGCCGCCCCTGCACGGAAGGATAATAGGCATAGGCTGCCGTCAGTCCCGGCAGCGCCTCGCGCGGCCGTCCGGCCAGTTCGAGCGTTCCCTCGCCGCCCATCGACCAGCCGAACACCAGCCCGTCGCAGCGCATGTCCATCCGGCCAAGGCCGCGTCCGAAAGCCACGGCGCGATCGACCACTGCCGCCTGCTCACCGCCGTAATTCTGGATGCCGACTGCGTCCACGGGCGGAGAATCCTCCTGGTAATGCACCACCAGCGCATCGATCCCGCGTTCGTTCAGCCATTCGGCAAACTCGAAATAATAGGCACCCTCATCGCCGAAATTGTCGATCCCGCCTCCGCCGGGCAGGATCACAGCCCATGGGCGTGGTGCGTCGTCATCTGCCGCCGAAAACCAGTAGAGGTGATCGGGTTCCTCCTGTGCGAAAGACGGAATGGGGGCAGCCAGCAACAGGCTGGCCAGGACAATCTTCAACTTCATGTTCGGGTTCCGATCACTGGATTGGGGGCATCTCGGCAAAGGTTGGAACATCCTCATGCGGAGGGTCCCATGCAACCGACTGGCTACAGAAGACCGCCATTCCGGGCTGGACCGAGGATGAATCCTCCAGGGTGCCAGCGCGCACGATCCGCGTGTCGCCCATCACATGCGGATGGCTGAACAAGGTACTGCCGCATTCGCTGCAGAAGGTCCGGTCGATATCCGTCCCGCTGCCACCGGGGGCAGTGTATGTCTTGAGTGTTCCATTCGCCTCGATCGCAGCGCCCGGCACGGCAATGGCGGTCAGGTGTCCGCCGCCCGATTCCCGTTGGCAGTCGCGGCAATAGCAGCTCCCGGCCCACAACATGTCGCCATCGATCGCGTAGGTCGCCTGTCCGCACAGGCAGCGGCCCTTGGCCTGCATCCTGCTCTCCCTTGGAAATAGCCTTCAAATGCGATCCTGATGGCTCTATTCCGGCAAGACAAGCGCATTCTTGCCCGACATTTCTTGCATAAAATTCCAAACAAGACAAAATGCCCTGCGCTTTTGTCCTATTTGTCTTGCGCGCGAGTCCTTGGGCAGCGCCGAGTGCTAAGGTAAATCATGCATTGAACATTCCGGGCGCTTCGGGTCGTTGAAGCGCAAATAGGATGAAGGCTCGGAGAGGAGCCTGGGGAGCGCCGCAACCGTCCGCGAAGAGACGGTGCGGCGCCCCGTTTTTCATGAAAGGCAGTTGCCATGGGCGATACGCAAAAGGGTTTCCCGCTTCCCAGTTCGATCAAGGTCGTGGCCGGTACCGAGGAGGCGCAGGCCGCCTACCCCTATTATTGCCAGTTCGAGCCCGAAGACGACGAGAAGTTCTGGTTCTACAACTCGATGCACTTCCCCGAGCCGATGCATCATTTCGACATGATCACGGCCGAAGCCGCCTATGTCGCCATGGGCGCCTTCAATACCCGCGTGCACGTGCTGCCCACCGCCAAGGGTGTCGATCATCGCATCATCAATGGCCGCGTCTATATCGGCGGCGTGGTGGTGACCGACCCTGACGAGATCGCCGAACGCGTGAACGAGTTCCAACAGCGCGCGGGCTATTATTACGAGAATTGGGAAGACCTCTACGCGCAGTGGAAGGACAAGATGAAGGCGCTGATCGCCGATGCGCAGGCGCTGCCGAGCCCCTCGCTTCCCGATTACGAGCCGGTCGAGACCTTCCAGGAAGGCGATGCCGTTCCCGCCAGCCACGATTTGCTGAAGATCTACCAGCAGCAGGTCGAAGGTTACCACCGCATGTGGCACCACCATTTCGAGTTCCTGCTGCTCGGCTATGGCGCCTACATGACCTTCTTCGATTTCTGCAAGAAGGCCTTCCCGGAAATTTCCGACCAGGCGATTTCGCGCATGGTGGCGGGCATGGAAGCCGAGATCTTCCGCCCGGACGAGGAGGTGAAACGCCTCGCCCGCCGCGCAGTCGAGCTGGGCGTCGACCATCACTTCGCCGACAATATGGATATCGACCAGGTGCTCGCCGAGCTCGATGCCGTGGGCAATTCGGGCAAGGACTGGCTGGGCGAGCTGGAGGACAGCCGCAACCCCTGGTTCAACGTGTCGAGCGGCGACGGTTTCTACCACTATCACCGCAGCTGGAATGACGACCTCTCGCTGCCCTTCGCCGCGCTTCCCGGCTATATCGAGAAGATCAAGGCGGGCGAGGACATTACCCGCCCGACCGAGCAGCTGATCGAGGAACGCGAACAGCTCGTCGCCGATTACCGCGACCTGCTCGACACCGATGAGGACCGCGCGGTCTACGACCAGCTGATCACGCTGGCCCACCGCGTCTTCCCCTATGTCGAGGGCCACAAATTCTATTGCGAGCACTGGTACACCAACCTGTTCTTCAACAAGATCAGGGAGTTCGGCCGCCTGCTGCTGGCACATGGCTTCTTCGGGCCCGATGGCGTGGAAGAGGACGTGTTCAACCTCACCCAGTACGAGCTCGAAAGCGCGATTATCGACCTGATGCTGGCATGGGGTGTCGGCACGACCCCGCGCGGGGTCAAGCATTGGCCCGGCATCATCGCCCAGCGCAAGGCCGCGATCGAGGAATGGGGCAAGCACTCCACCCCGCCCGCACTCGGAAACGTCCCCGATGCGATCGACGATCCGGCGATCAACATGCTGTGGGGCATTACTCGCGAGAACCTCGATAGCTGGCTCGACGACGGGTCCGAGAACGACAAGGAGCTGAAAGGCTTCGCCGCCTGTTCGGGCGTGGTCGAAGGCACTGCCCGCGTGGTCAAATCGGTCAGCGAGATCGGCCGCATCCAGCAGGGCGACATCCTCGTCTGCCAGGTCACCAACCCGACATGGTCGCCCATTTTCCAGAAGATCGGCGCGGCGGTTTCCGACATTGGCGGCTCGATGAGCCACATGGCCATCGTGGCGCGCGAATATGGCCTGCCCGCCGTGGTCGGCACCGGCAAGGCGACCACGCGCATCAAGGACGGCCAGCGCATCCGCGTCGATGGCGGCAAGGGCACGGTGACCATTCTCGACGAAGAACCGGTGCTTGAGGACGCATAAAAGCATGAGCGATGCAGTTGCCTGGTTTGCCGATGTCGGCATTGCCGATCGCCCGACCGTGGGCGGCAAGGGCGGTTCGCTGGGCGAACTGACCCAGGCGGGGATCGACGTCCCGCCCGGCTTTGTCGTCACCACCTCGGCCTTCGAAAGCTTCCTTGCCGCGCTCGAAGCGCGCGATAGCATCCGCGACAAGGTGGAGGCGCTCGATCCGTCGGATCACGGAGCGGTGACCAAGCTCTCCGAGCAATTGCGCGCGCGCGTGATGGAAGAGCCCATGCCGACAGATGTCGAGCAGGCGATCATGGCGGCCATGCGCGAGCTGTGCCCCGACGGGCAGCCCGTCGCAGTCCGCAGCTCGGCCACCACCGAAGATGCCGAGGATGCGAGCTTTGCCGGCCTACAGGACACCTTCCTCTGGGTGCTCACGCCAGAAGACATGGCGATGAAGGTGCGCGAGTGCTGGGGTAGCCTCTATTCGATCGAGAGCATGACCTATCGCCGCAAGCAGGACTTTCCCGAGGAAGGCGTGGCGATGGCGGTGGTCGTGCAGCAAATGGTCGATGCCAAATGCGCCGGGGTGATGTTCACCCGCAGCCCGACAACGGGCGACAAGTCGGTCATCACCATAGAGGGCGCATGGGGCCTTGGCTCCTCGGTCGTCTCGGGCGAGGTGACGCCGGACAAGTGGACCATGGGCAAGATCACCGGCGAGATCAGCCAGCGCGATATATCGGACAAGCACGCCAAGCAGGTTCCGGCCGAGGGTGGCGGCATCGTCGAGATCGAGCTCGAGGAACCCGAACGCTCCTCCCCCTGCCTGAGTGATGATGAATTGCAGGGCCTGCGCGCGGTCGGCCGCAAGATCGAGCGGCACTACGGCAAGCCCCAGGATATCGAATGGGCCGTCGACAAGCAGGGCCAGATCCTGCTGCTCCAGTCGCGCCCCGAAACGGTATGGTCGGTCAAGGATGCCGAGGCCAAGCCTGTCTCGGCTCCGACGGACAACCCGATGGCGCATGTGATGAATATTTTCGGGGGCAAGAAGTGAGCCGACTTTCCGGCAGGGACATTGCCGAAATCGCCAAGCTGCTCGACGAGAGCCAGTTCTCCTCGCTCGACCTCAGGATCGGCGATTTCAAGCTGAAGATCCGCCGCGATGGTGGGGGCTATGCGCCTGTTTCCGACGATTACGAAGAGGATGCGCCTGCGCCCTCGCCCAGTCCGTCCCCTGCGCCAGCCGCCGCTCCGGCTGCAACTTCGGGCGGACCTGCCGCCGGTGAAGTGGACGTCCCCGCCCCGTTGCTCGGCAATTACTATGCCGCGCCGCGTCCCGGCGAAGACCCCTTCGTCGCCGTGGGCGACAGCGTCACCGAAGACACGACCATCGCCATTATCGAGGTGATGAAGCTGATGAACCCGATCCGAGCGGGCGTTTCGGGCACGGTCAGTGCGATCCTTGCCGAGAATGGCAAGCCGGTCGAGGAAGGCCAGGCGCTGATCCGGGTGAAAGTAGCCTGATGGGCAAGATCGGTATCGTCGAGACGTCCTTGCGCGACGGCAATCAGTGCCTGTGGGGCGCGCTCGGCGTGGATACCGCCAAGACGCTGACCATCGCGCCCGCCATGGAGCGCGCCGGGTACCGCGCCATCGATTTCACCACCTCCACGCATATGGGCGTGGCGGTTCGTTATAAGCAGGAGGACCCGTGGGAGAGGATCCGCTCAATGGCGGAAATCTGCAAGGATACACCCTTGCAGTTCCTCTCCACGGGTTTTCGCTTCATCGCCTGGGAAACGGCCACACCCGAATTCATGGAGCTCGCCTTCCGCACGCTCTCGACCAACGGTATCCGCCGTTTCGCGCTGGCGGACCCGATGAATGACGCCAAGAGCAATGCAGAAGTTGCCAAATTGGTTAAAAGAGCGGGTGGTGAACAGGTCATCGGGGCACTTGTGTTTTCGATCAGCCCGATCCACGACGATGCCCATTATGCCGAGGCTGCGCGGATCATGGCCGCCAGCCCGGAAATCGATGCGCTCTACATCAAGGATCCGGGCGGACTGCTCAGTCCCAAGCGCGCGCAGACGCTGATCCCCGCCATCCTGGCCGAAATCGGCGACAAGCCGCTCGAACTGCACAACCATTGCACGATCGGCCTCGCCGAACCGGCCTGCCTCGAAGCGGCGGAGCTTGGCGTGGCAGGCGTGCAATGCGCCAGCGGCGGCGCGGCGGACGGAACCAGCAACCCGCCGATCATGCGCATGATCAAGAACCTGCGGGCGCAGGGCCACGAAGTCGAGATCGATGACGAGGCAGCGCAGGAAGTGGCCGATTTCTGGTCCTCGGTGGCCGAGGCCGAGGGCCTGCCAACGGGCGCGCCGATGGCTTTCGATGCCGCCTATTACCAGCACAACCTTCCCGGCGGCATGGTCGGCACCATGCGCCGCCACCTCGCCGACCAGCGTGTGCCGCATCTCGAAGGCGCGGTGATCGAGGAGATTGGCCGCGTGCGCGAGGAGCTGGGCTGGCCCATCGTCATGACGCCCTTTGCCCAGATGCTGCAGACGCAGGCGGTGATGAACGTGACCGGCAAGGAACGCTACGCGATCATCCCCGACGAGATCATCCGCTTTGCGCTGGGCAAGTTCGGTCGGCCCAATGCCCCGGTCGATCCGGAAGTGATGGACCGCATCATGGCCAATCCGCGCACCAAAGAATTGGAGGCCGAGACCGGTATGGCCGACCTCAAGACGCTGCGGAAGAAGATCGGCGAAAGCCTGTCTGACGAGGAATTCCTGCTGCGTGCGACCATGCCCGCCAACCTCGTCGATGCGATGCAGGAAGCCGGCCCCGCCCCGCGCGAATACGATCCCGATACGGTGGCGGTCATGAGCCTGCTGCGCGAAGTCCTGTCGCGACGCGACGTGGATTCATTCGAACTCGAAAACGAGGATTTCAAATTGAAGGTCGAAGCATGAGTGTTGGTCAGTCCCCTTTGGCACGCAAGCCGAAGGGCTTCATGTTCGATCTCGACGGAACGCTGATCCTCTCCAACCGCAAGCTTGGCAGCTATGACGCGATCCCCGGCGCAGCGGAGGCTTTGGGCGAGCTCGACCGGCTCGGCATTCCCTGGATCGCACTCACCAATGGCAGCGCCTATCCATCCCGCGTCCAGGCCCCGCGCCTGCGCGCCGTCGGCATTCCCGTGCCCGACGAGAAGCTGTTCACCCCCAATAGCGTGGCGGCCAAGGTGATCGCCGATCGCGGCTATCAGAATGTGCTCGTGCTCGGCCTCGAAAGCGTGACCGAGGCGCTCACCGAACTGGGCGTTTCCTGCTCCATGCTGGGAGACGAGGACGCAAAGCATGCCGATGCCGTCTATGTCGCCTGGCATCCGGACTGCGTGATGGACCATATCCACCTCGGCTGCGAGCGGGTGATGGACGGCGCGGCCTTCCTCTCCGCTTCGGACGTGCCCTTCTTCGCCACCAAGGAAGGCCGTTCTTTCGGCTATAGCTGCGCCATCAATGGCGCGATCAACCGCGTCACCGGCGTCGCGCCTGAGCCGACGGGCAAGCCCTCCGCCCATGCGATGGAAGTGATCGCCAGCACGCTCGGTATCGCCAAGCAGGATGTCGGCGTGGTGGGGGACGACGCCACCGCGGAAATGGAGATGGCGGTTGCCGCTGGCGCTATCGGCATTGCCGTGACCTCCGGCTCGACCAGCGCCGAGGAATGGGCCGCGCAGCCGCCCGAAAAGACGCCCGACGTGGTGATCGCCAATATCGGCGAACTGGTGGAGGCGTGTGGCCTCGGCTAAGCCTGCCACATGAGTCTCGGCTTCTCCGTCAATGAATTGATCCCGCATGCACGCGGCGGCGGGCAGCTCAAGATCGGCCTCGCCAAGCTCACCGAGGAGGAGTGGCTACAGCCCGATCCCGACCTCGCCCAGCGCCAGGCGGCGTTCGACGCGCATCCCGAAGCTGTCCAGCTCACCGCAGAAGCCGAAGCGCCGGGACGCGAACTGGCGGAGATGATGGGTGTGTCCGGCGGGTTGCCCGAAGCGGCGCGCGCGGCATGGGAGGACATGTGCCTGCTCACACGGCGCGATGACGAGGAGATCTACCGCTTGATCGGCGCGGCGGTCGCCTTCCCCACGGACTGGCACCCCCAGCAGAAGATGGGCCTGCCCATGACTGCGCTGCACGCCCCGATAGACGGTTATGCAGAGCAGCTTTCCGCTCCCGTAGACCGCTTCATGATGAAGCTGAAAGCGGGCGCGATCTATGGCCGCTGCAACTGGTTCATCGCGCCCACCGGGGACTATCGATGGATCGCCGAGAGCTCGCCCGATCCGCGCTTCGCCAAGGTCACGGCGGATAATGCCGGGGAAACGCTCTTCGCCCGCTCCGAACGGCAGACCCTGCGCCGCCTGCCCGAAACCTCCGCGATCCTCTTCACCATCGGCGTCTATGTCACGCCTTTCGCCGAGCTGTCCGATGCCAACCTCGCCAAGCTGGCGGGCGCGGTGGCGGAGATCGGCAGCGGCGAGGGCGACCGGCGCGGCGCTCCACAATACGGCGCGGCACTTGCCGCCTATGCCGAAGGACGATTGGGCGCTACTCTCCCCCGATAATCCCGGGGAGGAATCGATGACAGACCAACGCCTAGAGACGCTCGCAATCCATGGCGGGCAGGAGCCCGATCCGACCACCAAGGCACGGATCACGCCGATCTACCAGACGGCGAGCTATGTCTTCGACAATGCCGAGCATGCCGCGAACCTCTTCGCGCTCAAGGAATTCGGCAACATCTATTCGCGCATCATGAACCCGACCAACGATGCGCTGGAAAAGAAGATCACCGCGCTCGAAGGCGGTGTCGGCGCGCTGGGCGTCGCCTCGGGCCATGCGGCGCAATTGATCGCCTTTCACACGCTGATGGAGCCGGGCTGCAATATCGTCGCGGCGAAGAAGCTCTATGGCGGCTCGCTCAACCAGATGGGCGAAAGCTTCAAGAAGTTCGGCTGGGAGACGCGCTTCGTCGATGCCGACGATGCTGCCAATGTCGCTGCCGCCTGCGACGACAAGACGCGCTGTGTGTTCATCGAGAGCCTCGCCAATCCGGGCGGCGTGGTCAGCGACATCAAGGCGATTGCCGATGCCGCCCATGCGGCGGGCGTGCCACTGATCGTCGACAATACCATGGCCACCCCCGCGCTGTGCCGTCCATTCGAGCATGGCGCAGACATTGTCGTACATTCGGCCACCAAGTTCCTGAACGGACATGGTAATTCCATCGGCGGACTGATCGTGGACAGCGGCAAGTTCGACTGGAAGGCGCAAGGCGACAAGTTCCCTAGCCTGACCCGGCCCAATGGCTCCTATCACGGCGCAGTGCTGGTCGATGCGCTCGAACCCGTCGGCCCCATTGCCTTCATCATCGGCTGCCGCGTGCTCGGCCTGCGCGATCTTGGCCCGGCCATGGCACCGATGAACGCCTTCCTCGCGCTGACCGGCATGGAGACGCTGGCGCTACGCATGGAGCGGCATTGTTCGAACGCGCTGGCGCTGGCCAAGCACCTCGAAGCGCATCCCAAGGTCGACTGGGTGTTCTATTCGGGCCTCGACTCCAATCCCTACAAGCCGCTTGCCGAGAAATACCTCGGCGGCAAGGGCGGCGCGGTCTTCACCTTCGGCGTGAAGGGCGGTTACGAGGCGGGCGTGAAGCTGGTCTCCTCCGCCAAGCTGTTCAGCCACCTTGCCAATATCGGCGATACGCGCAGCCTGATCATCCACCCGGCCTCGACCACGCATAGCCAGTTGGAAGAGGACGAGCTGGTCGCGGCAGGCGCCGGTCCGGACGTGGTGCGCGTCTCGGTCGGTATCGAGCATATCGACGACATCATCGCCGATATCGACCAGGCACTGGACGCGATTTGAGGCCGTTGACCCTTGCCCTACAGTAATCCCGACAATCCCTTCAGCGGGAAGCGACCCTGGGGACTGATGTTGGCACAAGCAGCGGTGGGCACGGTCTTGGTAATGTTTGGCTGGTTGCCTGTCGGTGCCGCCATCGGTTGGGCTTGGAAGGCTGTTGGTTTGAGCCCAAGCAACGGGTTGCTGATTGGAGCGGTTGTCGTCTTCACAGCCCTGTTAATTTATGGCGCCCACAAATTGCTCGATCGGCTCTGGGGGTGGTCACCCTATGAGTAACCCCTTCGATTACCTCGCCTATCTCGATTGCTTCCTCACCGGCGATGACGACGCGCTGGTCGAGCGCTTCTTTGCCGAGGACTGCGAAATGCATTCGGGCTCGGGCGTAAGGCGTGGCAAGGAGGGCATGCGTGAATTCCTGAACTGGGCGCATGAGGGGGTGCGCGAATGCCCGCGCCTGCAGAAATACGTCCAGACAGACGACGTGGTCTTCGCCGATATCGACATGGACTTCCACGCGACCGAGCACCGGCCCAACTTCCCCTTCGGCGAAATGTATCCGGGCGACACGGTGACGGTGAAATTCCTCGCCCGCTACGATCTCGACAGCGAAGGCAAGATCGTGAAGCTCACCACCATGGCCTGGCCACCCGAGCAGGGCGTCACCAAGCTGCCGCCGCTCGGCGGGCATCCCAGCCAGCTCGCCGCCTATCGTGCCTATGCCGCCGCATTCTCCAATGGCGATCCTGAGCGTTACACGCGCTTCTACACCGATGATGTGTCGCTCGACCTCTCCAGCCTGCCGGTGATCCATGGTGCGCAGGCCATTGCCGATTTCTATCGCGAGATGCTCAAGACGGTGCGCGAGAGCCTCTCAATTCATTCAATCGCGGCGACGGACGACACAATCGAGGTCGACTGCACCAGCCGCTTCACTGCGGTGGAGGATGCCCCCGATTTCGTGGTTGGCGCACTCGCCAAGGGGGACTTTGTCGATGTCCCCATCCTCGCCAGCTACACTTTGCGCGACGGCTATATTTGCCATATCCGCACACGGCGCGGCGGCGACCCGGTCTTCACCCGCGCTGCTTGAGAATTTCCTCCGCGCGGGCGATATCCACAGGCCTGTCCACATCGACGAGCATTTCTTCTTTCGCAGGAATGCGCAGCAAACCATTCTTTGAATTGAGGAATTGCCCAGCACCGCCCTCGCCTGTCCACAGGCTGAGCTTGTCGAGCGCATCGACCGGGAAGAAGGCTGGAACGCCAGCCTTGCCGTCCGGATAGGTGGTTGCGGCAAGCTCACCGCCGGCGAGCAATTGGCCAATATGGCTCGCCGTGACGAGTGGCATGTCGGCCAGCAGCAGCAGCATGGGACGCCCCTGACCAAGTGCAGCACAGGCCGCCAGCGAAAGCGATGTGCCGAGCCCGTCCGAGGCGTTGATATTGGTCAGCAATGCCCAGCCCGAATGCTGCGCAAAATCGGGCGCGCGCGGCGGCACCACGATCATGCCGGGCTCGAGGCCGGCTTCCACAACCGCATCGAGAACCCATTGCCCGACAGGCTTGCCCGCGAGCATGGCATCGAGCTTGCCGCCACCGAAGCGGCTTGCCGAACCCGCGGCAAGCACGGCGACCAGCGGTGCGATCTCAGCCACGCCCATGACGGTGATGCGGGTGGATCAGCTCATACTCGCCGACCACCGATGCCAGGATCGACAAAGCCAGCGCCACCGGTTCGCGGCTGTGCTGGACCACGCCGATGGGGCTGGAGATGCGCCCCAGTTCTTCATCGGACAGGCCCGCCGCCTGCAAGCGCGCGCTGCGCTCGTCTCGCGCCGCCTGTCCGCCCTGCGCTCCGATGAAGAAGGCCGGCGTTCCGAGCGCCCATTGCAGGATCGCCTGTTCCCACTCGTGATCGTGGAACAGCAGCACCACGGCAGTCCACGGGTCTACTTCGATATCCGTCGGCGCACGCCCGAGCGAGAGGGCTCCGCTGCCGTCCTTGTCGAAAGTCTCGACCTCGACGCCCGAGACGCGGCCAAGCGAAGCCGCAGCCTCCAGCTCTGGCCCTTCCCCGAACAGCAGCAGACGCAAAACCGGCACGTAGAGCCGCTCCGCCAGATAGGGATTATCCGGCAGGGCGAGCGTGGCTGGCTGGCGTGCCTCGAGCCGGGCAAGCGCCGCGCGGCAGGCCTCGATGTCGGGTTCGGGATCGACAAGGATATCGAGGCCGCTGCCACAAGGCAGGCGGAAATCGATCAGCGGCGATCCGGCGCCAAAGCGCACGACACGCCGCGCTCCGCCTGTGGCAATCTCGCTCGCCAACTGCTTTTCGAGGCATCCATCGGCAAGACTCCCGGTCACGCTCCCGTCCGGATGGACGGCCAGCTGGGCCCCGAGACGGCGCGAAAAGCTGCCCTCGATCGCGGTAATGGTGCACAGGCCCGTGCCCGGCTCACAGGCGGCACGCAGGGCCGCGTGGTCACTGGCCATGGCCGGGATGGAAACTGAAGCGGCATCGGGCATCGGCAAGCTTCCTAGCGCGCGTCCTGTCCAAGCTCCACAAGCAAACGGGCGGCCATGCCGAAGCAGGACCGCCCGCACGAGCCTTTGCGGCCGGATTGCTTCAGTGAACGTGCTCGGTCTGGTTGGGCCCAGCGCCGGGCCCGCCGCCGCCAAGTCCGGGCGGAGGAGCGGGCGGCGGATCCTGCAGCGGATCGGGCACGCCCATGATCAGCTGGGGCTCTTCTCCGCGCAGTTCCTGGAAGGCGACGCGAAGGTTGATCAGCGCGCGCGACCACGGCGTGCCGCCATATTCGAGACCCGGCTTGATCTTGTGGTCGAGGAAAACGTGGAAGCTCGGATTGCCTTCGAGCGCCGCGAGAGCCTGCTCGGGCGTTCCGCCGAACTGCGCCGTCTGCTCGGCCTGTTCGACCAGAGCCCGGTTGAAAGTGACGAAGCTGAGGAATTCCTCGCGCGTACTCACCCCGCCATGGCCCTGGATCCAGGTTTCGGCCGGGATCGTGTAATAGGCCGCGGTAACAGTGGTCGGCAGCGCCAGGATTGAACCGCCTGCCGAGGGGTCGATCAGCGGCGACATGTGCCACGCATAGACGTCACCCGCCATCACCGTATCCGCTGCCGGGAAATAGACGAAGGCATCGCCATCGGTATGACCCGCACCAAAATAGTAGAGTTCGATCTCGTCTTCGCCTTCGCCGATCGTCATCGTGCGGCTGAAGCTCTGGTCAACCTTCAACGCACCGCCGGGGCCGCCGGCGGTCATCCGCGCTTCGGTATTGACCTGGGCCACGACCTGTACCCCATCGCCGCCAAGTTCGTTGTTCGAGCCGGTGTGGTCAGGGTGCGAATGGGTGTTGATGATCATGCCGATAGGCTTGTCGGTGATCTTTCGCACCTCCGCCATGATTGCCTCGCCACTGCCGGGCAGCTTGGTATCGACCAGCACGACATCGTTCGCGCGCTCGAACACAACGGTATTGCCGCCAGCGCCAAATATCTTGTGCACATTGCCGCTGACATGCTCGATATCGGTAATACCGGGCAGGCCCTGCGCCGTGACGCCGACTGCCGTCAGCCCGCTCGCCACGATGGCGCCAAGCACCGCAAACCGCTTCATCATCCAACTCCCGCAAAAAAGACTCTGTCAACGAACCAATAGGCACCCGCCGCCATCACCGCAAGCGAGCCAAATGTCGCGATCTGTCGCGCCAACGCCGCATTTCGGCGTCGGATGAGCGCGAGCAGGCCCGCCACGGCCAGTACGATGACCAGCTGCCCGATCTCGACCCCGACATTGAAGGAAAAGAGCGACCAGGCCAGCGAACCCGCCGGCAAGCCGAATTCTCGCAGCACGAAGGCGAAGCCGAAACCGTGGATCAAGCCGAAGAACAGGGCCAGCCAGGCGCGCAGGTCCTTGCCCTCCCCGCGCAGGAGATTGTCCGCACCGACGATAACGATAGTCAGCGCAATCAGCGGCTCGATGATTGCGGCAGGCGGAATGAAGACACCTGTCGCCGCGAGGGACAAAGTCACCGAATGACCGATAGTGAAGCTGGTCACGATGATCGCCAGCCGTTTGAGCGAGCCGCCCAGCAACATCAGCCCGACCAGAAACAGGATATGATCCGGCCCGATCATGATGTGGTGCACGCCGGAAGGCAGGAAGGTGCCAATCACGGCCATGATGCCCGCCGCTGTCCCGGCAAAATGGGTGCGCGGACCGTCACCTTCGGCAAAGATCCATTGCTGGCGCAGCTCCCCTTCTTCGTAGATATTCACGAAGGTCTGGTGCAGGGGATCGTATGTAAAAATATGCGCCTTTACTTCGAGCGCCGGGGGAGCTGGCGAATCAATTGAGAACCTTAACCGGATCGCATCATCGTCGGGCAACAACTCGGCCCCCTTCCATTCTATCGGCGGCAGTTCGCCAGCGCCGATATCGAGTCTCTGCCGCAAGATAGCTCCGATCTGGCTGTATTGGCTGGACAGTACACCTTGGTCGAGCAATATCGCCGGTTCATCCAATGCCAGTTCATGGGCGATGTCGATTACATGCACAGTCACGCTGCCATCGATCACCTCCTCCTGCAGGTCGAGATCGAGATAGCTGAACGGGGCGGGATGGGCCTGGGCCGCGACAGGGAAGAGAAACAATAGGAGTACGGTTGCGAAAATGTGTCGCAACGGTCTCACGAGCGAAGAAAAAACTATCATTTTCAAAGATACGCGGGGGAAAACATAGGTGGGCGATCTATTACCCTTTGATACAAGGTTGCAGTTGGAACAAGTGGCTCATCGCCCTAGTGCGCTTGGCGGGGA
The DNA here is from genome assembly GCA_913056125.1 of uncultured Altererythrobacter sp. Classification (GTDB taxonomy): domain Bacteria; phylum Pseudomonadota; class Alphaproteobacteria; order Sphingomonadales; family Sphingomonadaceae; genus Alteraurantiacibacter. Next base: position 419,424 of record CAJXNC010000001.1, on the reverse strand, counting down.
CTACATTGCGGGACGGCAATTGTCTTGGGGGATCTCGTTCGGTGCTTGAAACACCTGCAAATACAACTTTCGAGTGCGCCAACCTGCTTGATGCGCAAATGCGCGTTCCGGCAGGCCCTGCGCCGCATTTGCGCGTGCATGTTACAAAAAGTTACTTGTGGAGTGAGCGCTCACTCCATACCTCGAGCGGCATGGCACGAGCTGCTCGAATATCCACCGAAGAACGGCGCGCCGCAATCATGGCGGCCACCGAAGAATTGCTGGTGACCAAGGGACGCGACGTCAGCACGAAGGCAATCGCGGAGGCTGCGGGCATCGCCGAAGGAACCATCTTTCGCGTCTTCCCCACCAAGGATGCGATCATCGACGCGATCTTCATGGACGCGACCGATCCCGAGGGCTGTCGCGCCGAATTCGCAGAACTGTCCGAGATTACCGATCTCGAGGAATGCCTGGTCGCGATGGTCGCCATCCTGCAGCGCCGCATCGCACGCGTGCTTGCCCTGTTCGGCGTGGTCGGCTTCAGGCGCCCGCTTTCCTTCGAGGATGCGGAAGAGCGGCGCGACACCGGCCTTGCGGCGATTGCCGACCTGCTGCGTCCGCACAAGGGGCGTCTGCTGGTCAGCCCAGAGATTGCCGCACAGCACGTGCAGGGCGTGATCATGGCCCACACCCATCCGATGATGACCAAGCAGCCGCTTCAGGATGCCGAGATGCTCGTAAGACTGGCGCTGCATGGCGTTGCCGCCCCCTCCAAGACGGAGAATGCTTCGTGAAGCGCCCGCAAGACACGAACTCGATAACCGGGCAGGTATCGCGCAAGCGCGGCGCCGTCCTCTTCGGCACAGCGATGGCTCTCGTCCTGTCGGCCTGCACCACGCCGCAAGTCGCCATCCCGGAACCTGGAATTGCCGTCCCGCTCGACTGGGTGGAAACCGATCCCGCCCCGGTGAGCGTGGACATTACCGAATATTGGCTACTGCTCGACGATCCGCTGCTGACCGAACTGGTCGAAGCGGCAATCGCCAACAATCTCGACATTGCGCAGAGTGCAGCGCGGCTCAAGCAATCGCGCGCATCCCTGGTGCAGGCACGTGCCCAATGGTTCCCCAATATCGGTGCCAGCGGCAGCGCCAATCGCGACCTGGGTGACAACAATCCCGGCGACACCTTCTTCTCGCTCGGCGCCGATGCAGGCTGGGAACTCGACCTGTTCGGCCAGATCGGAAACAACGTCGCCTCGGCACAGGCTGACCTAGCTGCGGCCGGCTACAACCTGGCCGACCTGCAGCGGGCAATCGTGGGCCAAGTGGCCATTTCCACGATCAACGCCCGTTCGATCGCGCAACAGCTCGAAATCGCCCGCAGCACGCTGGAATACCAGGAAGACAATCTGGAGATCGCCCGCTGGCGCAACCAGGCCGGGCTCGTCTCCAGCCTCGATGTCGAGCAAGCGCGCACCCAGAGAGCACAGACCGCCGCGAGCATACCGGCGTTGGAAAGCAGCCTTGCTTCGACGGCTAATGCCATTTCCACGCTGATCGGCGAACCCCCGGGGCGCGTCCTTGCCGAGTTCCAGGACGCGAAGCCGGTGCCGACGCCGGTCAATCTCGCCGGGTTCGAGGCTCCGGCCGAGGTGCTGAGCCGCCGACCCGATGTACGCGCGGCGGAAGCCAACCTGATCTCCAGCACCGCGCGTGTTGGCGTGGCCCGCGCCCAATTGCTGCCGCTGGTGCGGCTTTCCGGCAATATCGGTACCAATGCGCTGGGGATCGACAATCTCTTCGACATCCTGACTGCCGGTGTTGGCGGCACTATCAGCCAGTTGATCTTCGACGCCGGCCGCACGCAGGCGCAGATCGATAGCGCCAAGGCCGCAGCCGAAGCTTCGCTGGCCGCCTGGGAGCAAAGCATCCTGGGTGCGCTTGAAGATGTCGAAAGCGCCGCGGTCGACCAGCGCAGCGCCAATCAGCGCATCACCATCAACGAAGAAGCGCTCGATGCGGCGAACAATTCGGCCCTGCTGGCGCGTAGCCAATACCAGGCCGGACTGACCGATTTCCGGACCCTTCTGAGTGCCGAGAATGCGCTGCTATCCTCGCGCAACCAGCTCGTTTCCACCCAGGCCGACAGGGCCAGCGCCTTCGTGCGCCTAACCCAGGCGCTCGGCGGCGGCTGGAGACCCGCGGACTTTCCCGATGCAAGCCTTTCAACGCCTGCCACTGACAGGACCCAGCCATGAACACGACGACTAGCAACAATTCGCAGGACCTCGAGGCTTTCCTCGGCGAAGATGAACGGCCTCCGTTCTGGAAGCGTCCCATCGTCTGGATTCCGGCGCTCCTGATCGTGCTGGCTGCCATCGCCTACGCCATTTTCGGCGGCGGAGAGGACGGGCCCCAATTCAATACCGAAGCGGTCGAACGACGCTCGCTCGATCTTGTCGTCACGGCAACGGGCAATCTGCGTCCGACCAACCAGGTCGAGGTCGGTTCCGAAGTCTCGGGCCGTATCGATGACGTATTGGTGGATGTGAATGACGTCGTTGCGCGCGGCCAGGTGCTGGCACGGATCAATACCGATGTCATCGACGACCAGATCCTGCAAAGCCGCGCCAATCTGAGCGCGGCCCACGCCCGCGTGGAACAGGCGCAGGCAACGCTCGATGTCGATACGGCACAGCTCGAGCGCCTGCGCGAAGTCTACCGCCTGTCCGACGGCCGCGTGCCCTCGGCACAGGAAATGCAGGCCGCCGAAGGCACGGTTCGGCGCGACGAGGCTGCGCTGGTTTCGGCGCGGGCCGACGTCGCTTCGGCCGAAGCATCGCTCTCCACCGCGCAAACCAATCGCGACCGCGCCTTGATCCGCTCGCCTGTCTCGGGCGTTGTGCTGGCACGGCAGGTCGAACCGGGCCAGACCGTGGCGGCAAGCTTCAACACGCCGACCCTGTTCGTGCTGGCGGAAGACCTCTCGGTCATGCAGTTGCGCGTCAAGGTGGACGAGGCCGATGTCGGCCAGGTCGAAAACGGCCAGTCCGCCAGTTTCACCGTCGATGCCTATCCCGGCAGGCAATTCCCCGCCGTGGTCGAACGCGTCGATCTCGCATCCTCAAATATCGCCACGGCAGAAAGCACGGGCAGCCAGCAGAATTCGGTTGTGGAATATGAAGCGCGCCTGACTGTCCAGAACAGCGAAGGCCTGCTGCGCGCCGGCATGACTGCGACCGCTGCCATCGCTACCGAAAGCACTGGCGAGCAATTGCTCGTCCCCAACAGCGCCATCCGGTTCCGTCCTCCTCAGCAGGAGGACACAGGCGGCGTACAGGTCAACAATGGCAATGACTTCGGCCTCGAGCGCGAAGGCCCGCAGACCACGATCGGCGTGGGCAGCCGCCAGACCGTCTACATCGTCGGCGAGGATGGGCAGTTGCAGCCGATCAACATCGTGACCGGACGCAGCGACGGACGCCTGACCGTGGTCACTTCGGAGGAACTCGAGGAAGGCATGCAGGTCGTCACCAGCGTCAGGGCACAGGGCAACGAGTAAGTGAGCGGCGAACCGATCATCGAGCTGAAGGGCATTACCAAGACCTTCGGCGTAGGACCCGCAGCGTTCAAGGCGCTGCGCGGGGTCGACCTGACCATTCGGCGTGGTGACTTCATGGCCGTGATGGGACCGTCGGGGTCCGGCAAGTCGACCACGATGAACATTATCGGCTGCCTCGATACGCCTACGTCAGGGGTCTACAGCTTCCTCGGCAACCAGGTGCAGTCGCTCACCAAGGACCAGCGATCGCTCTTGCGGCGGCGCTATCTCGGTTTCGTCTTCCAGGGCTTCAACCTGCTCGCGCGAACCTCGGCGCTGGAGAATGTCGAACTGCCGCTCGTCTATCATGGCACCGACAAGGAGGCGCGGCGCGATGCCGCCATGCGCGCGCTGGAGAAGGTCGGGCTGGTTCCATGGGCCGACCATACTCCGGGCGAGCTTTCCGGCGGCCAGCAGCAGCGCGTGGCCATTGCCCGTGCACTGGTGACAGATCCCGAAGTGCTGCTGGCGGACGAACCGACCGGCAATCTCGATTCCGAACGTTCGGTGGAAATCATGGAATTGCTGGCCGATCTCAATCGCAGCGGCATCACCATCGTAATGGTCACGCATGAGCCCGACATGGCCGAGTACGCAAAGACCATCGTCCACTTCAAGGACGGCGTGGTGGAACGCATCGATCATGGCAGCAAGTCCGGCTATGTCGGTGAGGGAGTAGCCTGATGTTCGGCACCACCCTGCTGCTCGCGCTCAAGGAAATCCGCCGCCATCTGATGCGCAGCTTCCTGACCACGCTGGGCATCATCATCGGCGTCGCCTCGGTCATCACCATGGTGACCCTTGGCAAGGCGGCAACGGTCGATATCGAGGAACAGATCAGCTCGCTCGGCTCGAACATCCTGATCGTCTTCCCGATCCAGAACGAACAAGGCATCTGGCGTCCTTTCGAAGATGACGACATCGTCGCCGTGCGCGAACAGATTGCCGGCGTCACCGCCGTGGCGGGCAGCGTCAATACTGACGTCACCGCCATCTATAACGGGCAGGACTGGGATACTTCGGTCGAAGGCGTCAGCAATGAATTCATGGTCGCCCGCTCGGTGGATATCGCCGAGGGCCGCCAGTTCACCGAAGCCGAGGAAGAGGCGGGCGACAATGTCTGCATCATCGGCCAGACCGTGCTCGAAGAACTGTTCACTCCCGGCGTTTCCCCGCTGGGCGAACAGATGCGGCTGAACACCGTTTCCTGCCGCATTATCGGGGTGGCGGATTCGCGCGGTCTCGGCGGCGGCAATGGCGATGAAGACAACTCGGTGCTGATGCCGATCAAGAACGTCCAGCGCCGCTTCATCGGCAATGACAACATCAACAATTTCGCCATCGCCTACGATACCAATGTCGATAGCGATGCCATGATCATGGCGGTGGTGGACCTGCTGCGCGAACGTCGGCTGCTGCTCGATGGGCAGAACAACAATTTCGACGTGATCGACACCGCCGAAATCAACGAGACCGTAGCCAGTACGGTTGGCACGCTGACCGCCATCGTTGCCGCGATTGCCGCGATCAGCCTGGTCGTGGGCGGCGTCGGCATCATGAACATCATGCTGGTTTCGGTAACCGAGCGGACGCGCGAAATCGGCATCCGCATGGCCATTGGTGCGCGCGCCAAAGAAGTGCAACTGCAATTCCTGACCGAGGCCGTGGTGCTGTGCTGTTTCGGCGGCCTCGTCGGCATCCTGCTCGCCTTCGGGCTATCGGTGGTGGTCTCGGCAGCCTTCCAGCTACCCTTCACCTTCGATCCCTTCATCAACACGCTAAGCTTCGTGATCTCGGCGTTGATCGGGATCGTGTTCGGTTATTTCCCGGCCCGACGCGCCAGCCAGCTCGACCCGATCGAAGCGTTGAGGCATGAGTAGGGATTGAAGCGTTCGGGAGTGGTCTTTGGAGGCTGAACGAGATCCGGTCTGGAGATGGGTGGCAAGTATCGCCTTTCTCGAGACCTTGCTCTCCCTCGTTCTATTTGTGGCGATCTTGAATCACGGGATTCCATCGGTTTTCGCATGGCAATGGTGGATTAGCGTACCAGCGCTCATCGTCGCAGGACCTGTCGCGCTGATCGTCACCTTCATCCGAAAGCCGCACTACTGGTGGGCAACCCTGCTCTTTCCTGGTTTCCTCGCCGTCTTGGCTCTGACGGAGCAGTTCCGCTAGTTGTCAAGCCTCAGGCGCTGTCGACCAGCACCAGCTCGCAGTCTTCGAGCGCGCGGATGGTCAGCACGTCGATATCGGCCAGCGCCGCACCGTCACGGGCATTGACCACCTCTCCCTCGATCTCGACCGAACCGGTCGCCGCAACCAGGTAGCCCTTGCGGCCACCCAAATCGTAGGTGATCTGCTCGCCCGCCTTCACAGTCGCGCCGAGCACGCGGGCATCGGCATGGATTGGCAGCGCGTCATCGTCACCTTCCCGGCCACTGGCAAGCACGGTGAAGCGCCCTGCCCGCTCGTCCTTCGGGAATGGCTTGGCACCCCAGCTCGGTGCATGGCCCTTGCGGTCCGACAGGATCCACAGCTGGAAACTGTGCAGTTCCTCATCCTCGAGATTGTATTCGGCATGGGTGATGCCCGTGCCGGCGGTCATCACCTGCACGTCCCCCGCCTCGGTCCGCCCGACATTGCCGAGCGAATCCTTGTGCGTGATCGCGCCTTTGCGGACATAGGTGATGATCTCCATGTCGGCATGCGGATGCGGCGGAAAGCCCGATCGCGGCGCGATAATGTCATCGTTCCACACGCGCAGCTTGCCCCAATGCAGCCGGTCCTGCCGGAAGTAATCGGCAAAGGAGAAATGGAAATTGGCCTTGAGCCAGCCATGATCGGCCTTGCCCAGCGTTTCGAAGCGGCGAATGTCGATCATGGTTTTGCTCCTTCGCGCATGGAGATAGGGTGCGCGCCATGACTGCCAAGCCCATCCTCTACCATCACGGCTCCTCCGCCTGCGCCGCCAAGGTGCGTTTCGCTCTCGCCGAAAAGCATGTGGAGTGGGACAGCCGCTATGTCGATATCATGGCGGGCGAGCAGTTTGCGCCGGACTATCTCGCGCTCAATCCCAAGGGCGTGGTGCCGACGCTGGTGCATGGCGGAGAGGTCATCCGCGAAAGCAGCGTGATCTGCGAATATGTGAACGAGGCCTTCACCGGCCCTGCACTGATGCCTGCCGATCCGCTGGGACGCGCGAAGGTGCGGCTCTGGACCAAAGCGGTGGACGAGGAACTGCACCCGGCCTGTTCGGCGCTGACCTATGTTGTCAGCCACCGCCACACGATCCTGCGGCAGGGAGTCGGCTCATTCGAGGAGTTCCTGGCGAAGACCGGCAGCGAAGGCCTCGCCGCGCGCAAGCTCAAATGGAGCTATATCCAGGACGGGCTCGATGCGCCCGGCGCGATGGAGAAGGTCCAGCTCTATCTCGATTACCTGGGGCGGATGGAGGAAGCGCTGGCGACAAGCGACTGGCTGGTGGGCGATGCGATCAGCCTGGCCGACATCGCCATGGCGCCTTACCTCAACCGGCTTGCCGCGCTGGCGATGGAAGGCGTGTGGGAGGGCAGCAAGCTGCCTCGCGTCGCCGGCTGGTGGGAACGGATCAAGGCGCGCCCGACTTTCGCCCCGGCCTTCGTCGAATGGATGCCTGAAGACCTCGCCAAGGAAATGCGCGCCAATGGCGAACAGAGCTGGCCGGAGATTGAGAAGCGGATGAGCTAGCGCGCTTTCCTACAGCGCCGTCACCACCCTAGCTGGCCGTCCTGCCATTCAAACATTGGACCAGGACTCCAGCCATGGTCACCATTCGCAAATTCATCATAAAAGGTACTGAGGTAACGCGTGGAAATGCCCTTCAGCGCAAGGAAGGGATTTTCGCTTCAGGACAGTGTGTCAGGTGTGAGGGGTTAGTTCTTCTGCGCCGACCGGAGCATGGCTCAGCACGAAGCCCTCATAGCCCGCCTCGCGCACCTGATCGCATTTCTCGCGATAGGCGCCAACCCCGCCGACATAGGGCATGAAGACCTGCTTTCCGTCGCGCGTCTTGCCCATGTACCAGCTGTCTGCCGCGGGAAAGAGCGTCATATGCGCCACCTCGTCGACATGATGCATCCAGTCCTGCTCTGCCTGCGCATCGGCCTCTATCACCGTGTCGCCGCTTTCGCGCATGTCGGTGAGGCAGCGCGCCACCCATTCGACATGCTGCTCGATCGAGATGATCACGTTGGAGAGCACAGATGGGCTGCCCGGGCCGGTGATGGCGAACAGGTTGGGAAAGCCCGAAATGGCGAGGCCGAGATAGGCACGCGGCCCGTCCGCCCATTCCTCGGCAATGCGCTGCCCGTCTCTGCCGACAAGCTCGATCGCCTTGATCGCGCCGGTGCAGGCATCGAATCCGGTGGCGATGGTGATGGCATCGGCGGGGTAGCGATCCTGGTCGGTTACAACCTCGTTCGCAGTGATCTCGACCACCTTCTCCTCGCGGACATCGACCAGTTCGACATTGGGCTTGTTGAGCGCCTCGTAGAAGCCGATCTCCGAACACAGGCGCCGCGAACCCAATGGGTAAACTGGCGTAAGCTTACGAACCATTTCGGGATCATCGACCGTCTCTGCGATCTTGCGCCGGGCAAAGACGGCCGCCTGCTCGTTCGATTCCGCGTCGAACAGCAGGTCCTCGAATGCATTGAGCAGGCCGGTCGTGCCGGCATTCCACGCTTCTTCCAGCCGCTGCTCGCGGTCCTTGGGTGCAAACTCCTTGGCCTTGCCGGGGCGCGGCGGGGAGGCGAAGCCGAGCGGAGAATGACGCGCGACCTTGCGCATCTCCTGGTAGTGCGCCTTGGCCGCTTCCTGCTCTCCCGCCTCCAGCGGACGGTTATTGGCGGGCACGGCATAGCTCGGCGTGCGCTGGAACACGGTCAAGTGACTGGCATAGTCGCTCATCGCCGCGACGGCCTGGATACCGCTCGACCCGGTCCCGAAATGACAGATGTTCTTGCCCTTCAGGTCGACGCTGTCGTCCCATTTGGCGGTGAACAGCACCGGCCCCTTGAACGCATCGAGGTTCGGCAGGTCGGGGAGTTTCGGCTCCGACAAGGCGCCGGTGGCGAGGATCAGGAACTGTACGTCGAAAGCCTTGCCGCGATCGGTCTCGACCAGCCAGCGCCCCGTCTCCTCGTTCCAGACGGCGGAAGTGACCCGTGTCTCGAAATCTATAGACCGCTTGAGATCGTACTTCGCGGCGACATGCTCGATATAGGAAAGGATTTCGCCCTGCGCGGCATAGCGCTCGGTCCAGTCCCATTCCTGCTCCAGCTCGGGATCGAAGGAATAGGAGTATTCGAGACTGGGAATATCGCAGCGCGCGCCGGGATAGCGGTTCCAGAACCATGTCCCGCCCACGCCCGAACCGGCCTCCACACCTTGTGCCGAGAAGCCGTCCTCACGCAGCTTGATGAGCATGTAGAGCCCGGCGAACCCTGCGCCGACCACCAACGCATCGAGTGTTCTGGCCTCAGCCATGATGCTGCCTGCCCAATTGCGCGCAGAGGAAGGCCCCTGCCCCGTCGAGCGCGGCGCGCCCTTCCTCGAGCATGAATGCGAAGGAGTGCCAGACATGGATCATCTCCGGCCATATCTCGAGCTGGACATGCGTGCCTGCCGCCCCGGCCCTGGCGGCAATGGCAAGGGAATCGTCCAGCAGGATCTCGGCAGACCCGACATGCACAAGCAGCGGCGGCAGGCCCGACAAGTCGGCATGAACGGGCGATGCCACCGGATCGCTTGCGGGTGTGGCGCCCAGATAGTTCGCCGCGGAAAAGCGCAGGCCCTCTTCATTCAGCGAGGGATCCTCGGTTGCCTTTGTCTTCATGCTTCTCGCTTCGCAGGTCATGTCCGCCCAGGGCGAAAGCAGGAAGCCGGCCGCCGGCAAGGGCAATCCTTCATTGCGCATGCGCACCAGAGCAGAGAGCGTCAGCCCGCCGCCAGCACTATCGCCAGCGAGCACGATCTTTTCCGGTTTCATGCCGCTATCGAGCAGCGCGCGATAGGCGGCCAGCACATCGTCCACCGCCGCCGGAAAGGGATGCTCGGGCGCCAGCCGATATTCGAGCGCATAGGTCACCACGCCCGCCGCCTTGCCGACATTGGCCGCCAGCCCGCGATAGCCTTTCGCACTGCCCGAAACGAAGGCGCCACCATGCAGATACAGCAGCGCGCCCGCATGGGCCGCGCCGGTCCTGCAGAAGACCGCCGGGACACCTCCCAGCTCCATATCCTCGAATTCAAGACCGGGATCGACCGGCATGGTCGCCAGCAAGGCTTCGAAATCCTCGCGCGCCTTGTTCAGGTCGCCTGCGAAATCGAGACCGCCGGCACGCATGCCTTCGATCAGCTGCTGCAAGGCTTCGCTCGCCATTGCATCTCCTCCCATGGCGGGACTCTGTCGGTCCCAATCGCCAGCGATCATACGCAATAACGGGCGGGGGGAAAGTGCGATCAACCGCCTTCGCAGTGTTGCAGGAGCATCTCGCCTGCGCGGATCTCGTGGCCCTCGGAAATATCCGGATGCACCGCATATTGGGGCGGGGCGAAGACGATGATGGTCGAGCCATGCTCGAACCAGCCGATTTCCTCCCCGCGCTGGAAGTGGTGCTCGCCCTCCCAGCTTCCTGCCACGCTGTCTCGGACATTGCGGACCGGATCGAGGAAGGGCAGGCGGATGCTCGCCACCAGCACGGCGGCGACAGGGACGAAGACCAGCTTGGCGCCACTATCGAGCCTGACCTGCATGGGCGCGCGCTCATTCTTGCAGAACAATCGTTCTATGCGTTTGAGCGTGATCGGGTTCACGTTCCAGGTATCGCCGGAAATGTAGTGCACCTGCTCGACCGTGAGGTCCTGCGGCGCGTGGAAGCGGTGATACATGCCCGCCGTCAGGCGCAAAGTGACATAGGTTCCGCCTTCGAACTCCTCCGCCAGCGCCGCATCGCCCATCAAATCCGCAGCCTCATAGGGAAAGCCCTTGATCTGGTAGGCGCTGCCCTTCTCGACCCTGCCATGCGCACCGACAATCGCGTCGCAGGGGGAACCGAGCGTGCCTTCTGCGGAGTTGAACGTCCTCGAACCGGGCTTGAGCCGACGCGTAAAGGCATCGTGCAGGCTGTCGAATTGCTGCTTCTCCGCCTCGGTCAGATCGATGTCACAAAACAATCGCCAAAGCGCGATAGATGGCGTGCGGACAAGCGGGTTCTCGACCTTGCTGAACCAACCCATGAAGCGGGTCAGTGCATGGCGCGGAATGCGGTTGGTGAGGAGGAAATTGAGATCCTCCTGGGCGGTGATGGAGTGAAGCGCGGATTTGAGGCTCATGCCGGGACTGCCTGCCGGTTGAAGAGGGACATGCTTTGAAAGCCACGAATATCGGACTGTCGGTTCTGGGAGCGGCCACCGGGCTTGTAACGCTTCGCGCGGTTCGCCGCAGGCTGGACCTGTCGCGCGCCAAGCATCCGGGCCTTGTCGGCCATGTGCGCATGGCCAAAAGAGCGAGCGGCTTCATCCCGCAATACGCCTTCGGGCCGGACGAGTTCTACACGGCGGATGGCGCGCCCGATGACGTGGTAGCACAGCGCCGCGCGAGCTTTGCGCAACTGGCGGAGACCTATGAAACGCGCTTCCCCAAGAGCGCCGCGCTTTCGCGCGAAGCGGCTAACGGCATCCCCGATGTAGACTTCACCAGCACTTACCGCGTGCCTTTCCAGTTCAGCCCGCTGGTCAAGCAGCACCTCTATTCGGGAAGCTTCTACGAGGCTTCCGAGGGCGTCATGCTGACCGATCTCGACGGGAACCGCTTCTACGACTTGACCGGCTCCTATGGCGTCAACCTGCTCGGCGTCGACGCCTATCGCGAGCTGGTCGATGAAGGGATCGCTGCGACGCGCGAGCTTGGCCCGGCGCTCGCCGGACTTCACCCTGTGGTGGCGGACAATGTCTCGCGACTGAAGGCGATCACCGGCCTCGACGCGGTGAGCTTCCACATGTCTGGCACCGAAGCAGTGATGCAGGCAGTGCGGCTGGCTCGCTACCACACCGGCAAGAGGCGGCTGGTGCGCTTTGCCGGGGCCTATCACGGCTGGTGGGGCGACGTGCAGCCCGGCATCGGCAATCCGGTCCCCGCCGACAACACGCTGACGCTGGCGGATATGAGCGACAAGACGCTCAAGGTTCTCGCCACGCGCAAGGACATTGCCTGCGTGCTGGTGAACCCGCTGCAATTCATGCATCCCAACAAGAACGCGCCGGGCGATTCCACGCTGGTTTCGGGCAGGCAGGCGGCCAATACCGAGCGGGCGGCCTATTCCGAATGGCTGCAGAAGCTGCAGGCGACCTGCCGCGAAGCGGGCGTGGTCTTCATCATGGACGAGGTCTTTTCCGGCTTCCGCCTCGCCCCGCGCGGAGCCTGCGAATATTTCGGCGTCGAGCCCGACATGGTCACCTTCGGCAAGACTTTGGGCGGAGGACTGCCTGTGGGCGTAGTCTGCGGCCGTGCCGATCTGATGAAGCGATATCGCGAGGACAAGCCCGCGGATATCTGCTTCGCCCGCGGCACCTTCAATTCGCACCCCTATGTGATGGGCGCGATGAATGCCTTCCTGCGATACATGGAAACACCAGAGGCGCGCGCGCTCTATGAGGGCGTCGACGAGTGCTGGAATGATCGGGCAGCGAGCCTCAATGCCAAGCTCGCGACAGGCGGCTATCCAGTCCATGTGGTCAACCTGGGCACGATCTGGTCTGTCACCTTTACGCGCCCCGGTCGCTATCACTGGATGCTGCAATTCTACCTGCGAGCGCAGGGCCTCGCCTTGAGCTGGGTCGGCTCCGGACGGCTGATCTTCAGCCTTGCCTATGGCGATGCGGAGTTCGCCGAAGTCGAGGCGTGCTTCCTCAGGGCTGCGGAGCAGATGGAGGCTGGCGGCTGGTGGTGGGACGAAGGCGAAGACGCCGGCAAGAATATCCGCCGGCGCCTCATCCGCGAGATGGTGTCCCACTTCTTCGCTTAGGGCTTTCAGCCCGCTTTGCTGCGGCGGGCTTCGGCAACATTCCGCACCAACTGGCCGGGAGCCTTGTAGTAGGTGCGGAAGTCGTTGAAGGGATCGGTGATGATCTTGGTCGCCCATACCAGGCCGGTTTCGACATCGCGCACGAAGAAAAGCTGCACGGTGCGGAACAGCAAGCCACCAACGCCCAGTGCGAACCACATCAGGCCGAGGTTCTCGAGGAACCCCATTGTGCCGTTATGCGGCGCAAAGAGGCCGAACAGCGAAGGCGAAAGCAACAAGGCGACCGGGCACAAAGCCCACAGGCCCATCAGCACGACCTTGCGAGCAAGGTTGTAGCCGACCTTGATCTCTTCCTTGTATTCGTGGCTGCAGTCATTGACGTAGTCGTAATCGTGCGGCTCGAAGAAGAAGTGGCCGGCCTGGCGCGTGGTCATGGCGATGCCCCAGCCGAGCAATGCGGCCAGCCAGGGCTCGCTCCACACGATCACATAGGCGACCATGAAGGTGATCGCGCTCACGAAGTGCAGGCTCTGGTTGAGCAAATTGTGATGGTAGTAGCGGTGATCGTCCCAGCGCTGCTCGCGCAACTGGTCACGGAAACGCCCGATCTTGCTTTCTTCCACGTTACGCATCTGTCCTAGCCCTCAATCTTTTCATAGCGCAGCAGCGAGAAGTGGCCGAGCGGCGGCAATTCGCGCCTTTCGATCAACCGCACCTGTGCATTTCGCGCGGCCCATTCCTGGTACCGCTTCCACGGGAATTCCGTCCGCCAGCCAAGACGGCTGGTGATCGGCATCAATGCCTTTTCGATCGTCCCGCGCAGGCCGCTGCCGGCACCGATGCGGGTGGTGATGATGATTTGCCCGCCGGGCTTCACGACCCGCAGGAATTCGTCCAGAGCATGCTCAGGGTTGGGGCAGGCGGTGACCACATATTGCGCGACCACGACATCGAATTCGTCGGTTGCGAAATCCATGTCTTCCGCATCCATCGCCACCAGCTTCTCGACATTACCGAGGCCAAGTTCGCTCGCGCGCTTGGCTGCCTTGGCCAGCATGCTCTCGGAAAGGTCGACGCCGGTGATACGGCTGTCCGAGCGGTAATGCGGCAGCGAGATGCCCGTGCCGATTCCCACTTCGAGAATATTGGTGCCGGCCTGTTCCGCCGCGACCACGGCTTCCCGTCGTCCCGTCGCAAAAACACCACCAAAAACCAGATCGTAAATGGGAGCCCAGCGGTCATATGCTGCCGCCACTCCCGAAGTCTGCATCGCCATTTGTGCAATAAGCTCCCTTTGATTGGGAGCGATGCGACGAGATTATTGCGCAGGTGCTACAGAGCCGGGACCAAACTGTGACAATCGACAGTCTCGTGCGTGTCAGACCTGCAAATTTCGCAGAAACGCGTCGATCTTGTCCATGGTGAGAGATCGGGGCAGGTCACTTTCGCGCAACAATTCGTGTCCCGCACCGACAATTTCATGCAGCTGGCCCTTGGGCATATGCACGAGGAGATCCGTAATCGACCGGTTGTCGACCACCGCGTCGCACGGCGAGATAAGCACCAGGGCCGGTGTCTCCATCGGCTTGCGGACCATATTCCGCTTCAACCTTGCCTGAGAGCGCAGCGCTTCGGCCAACCAGCCCCAGGTCGGCCCGCCGCGTGCAAGCTCAGGCCGCTGCGCCTTCCACCACAGCTTGTCTTCGTGGCGCTGGCTGCATGTTGTGATGTAGGTCGACGGCGCGGGCGTCTGCTTGCCCCAGATTGCGCGCTCGCGAAACATGGGCAGGTGACCCGCCATGCCCAGAGCATGCAAGGTACGTCCCCGGATCGGACCTGCCTTTATGCCGAGCATGGGTGCCGACAGGATTATACCGTCGGGTTCAATGCGACCTTCCGCCACGGCGCGCAGCACGAGATGTCCGCCAAGCGAATGGCCGATCACCGCATGCGGACCTCGTGACTGCTCGATCCACTCATTAAAATAGGCCGCCAAGTCCCTCACCCAGATGGCGAAATCGTCGATATGGCAATGCGCGTCGGGATGAGTGACGCCGGACCCGCCCTGCCCCCGCCAGTCAAAGCCCGCAACATTCCAGCCCCCAGCGCTCCAGTGCTGGATCGCTTCGAGATATTTCTCGAAGAAGTCGGCCCGTCCGCCAAGGAAGAGCAGGCTGCCGCGCGACTCTCCCGCGGTGGTTATCGCAAAGTCGCGCAGTTTCCAGCCGTCGGAGGCAGTCCAAGTGCCGACTTCGAGGGCATCGGGCAATTCCCGGCGGGGAAACTGCCTCAGTTCGCTCATGCCGGTTGCGGCTCTGGAGCAGGCTTGTCGCGCCCCATCCAGCGAGCAATCCTGTCGGCAGCGCGCATTTGCAGGATCGCAAGGGCCGGAATCAGTAATTGCTGCAGGGCAGTCCCGAACAGAATGCCGAACCCAAGCGCCGCCGACATCGGGATCAGGAACTGCGCCTGGATATCGGTTTCGAAGGTGATCGGGGCAACACCGAGGAAGGTGGTGATAGCGGTGAGCAGGATCGGACGGAAGCGTGATTTGGCCGCGTCCTGGATTGCCGCTTCACGCTCCATGCCATTCGCCAGGTTTTCGTTCATGAAGTCGATCATGACCAGCGCCCCGTTAATGACCACGCCCGACAGGGCGATGATCCCGAACATGGACACGATGCCGAGCGGAATGCCGAGCAGCAAGTGGCCGATCAAGGCGCCGATCATGCCGAAGGGAATCGCGGCCATGACGATCAGCGGTTGGACATAGGATTTGAAGGGTATCGCCAGCAGTGCATAAATTCCTGCCAGCGCCAGCAGGAATGCGGTGCCGATATCGCCAAAGCTCTCCTGCTGCTGCTCCTGTTCGCCGCCGAATTCATATTGCAGGCCGGGGAAGTCGGCCTGGATCTCCGGCATCATGCTTTCGGCGATCATGGTGGAGATTTCCTGGCTGGTAATGATCTGCGTATCGACATCGGCCGTGATGGTCTGGATGCGGAAACCATTTTCCCTCTGGATGGAAGTCGGCGCGGAAGTCATCGTCAGATTGGCAAGGCTGCTCAGCGGCACCTGCCCTCCGGGTACACGGATGCGGTAGCGGCCGATATCGTTGATGGAATCACGCTCGTTTTCGGGCAGTCTGACATAGACCCGCACATCCTCCCGGCCACGCTGCACCCGGACCGCCTCGGCCCCGAAGAAGGCCGCACGGACCTGTCCCGCAAGGTCCTGCAGGTTGATGCCGAGCGTTTGTGCCGACGGTTTGAGCGAAAGCTCGACCTGCTGCACGCCTTCGTCCTGGTCGCTTTCGACGTCGAACACGCCATTCACGCGCCGGAGCGAATCCATCAGCCGCTGCGCTGCCTGGTCGAGGACGTCCTCGTCGGGATGGGACAGGCGCAGATTGACCGGATCGCCTGCGGAAATCAGGCTGGCGCTGAGCGAGAAACTTCGTGCCTCGTGCAGGTCGCCCAGTTCCGCGCGCCAGGCCCGCTCGAATTCCAGCGCGGAAAACTCCCGGTCGACCGAGGGGACAAGATTGTACTGGATGTTGGCGACGTTGGGACGAAGCGTGCTCTGTCCGCCGACCGGTCCCTGGCCCGTCTGGATAAGGCCGACCGTGGTGTAGGTCGCTCGCAGGACATCGGACATGTCCTCCTCTTCGGAAAACTGCGTCAGCGCCCGCGTTCCGGCTGCTTCGATCCGGTCGACCATTTCCGCCGTGCGCTCGATCGACGTGCCCGAAGGCATCTCCAGCGATGCCGAAACCACATCGGCTTCTATCTCGGGGAAGAACTCGACCTTGATGATCCCGGCCGGCACCAGCGCGAACAGCAGGATCAGCAAGGCCACGCCGCCCGAAATGATCAGATAAGGCATGGCGACGGCGAATTTCAGCGCGCGGTCGAGCGGGCCGTCGATAAAGGCCTGCAAGCGCCTGTCGAAGCCTCGCTGTATCCGTTCGAAACCCCGCAGGATGCGGTTCTTGGTGACCGTTCCGTGGGCCGGAAGATGGCTGAGGTGATAGGGCAAGATCAGCAATGCCTCGACCAGTGACAAAGCCAGCACAGCGATCACGACCAGCGGCACATCGGCCAGGACCTTGCCGATCGTACCACCCACCGCCAGCAAGGGGCTGAAGGCGGTAATCGTCGTGGCTACGGCAAACACCACCGGCACGACGACACGCTGCGAACCAGCAATGGCCGCACCGATTCCGCTGCGCCCGCGCTCGCGTTCGGCATAGACATTCTCGCCCACGACCACGGCATCGTCGACCACCAGGCCGAGCGCGATGATGAAGCCGAGCAGCGAGATCATGTTGATGCTCGAGCCCATCAAATCGATCAGGTAAATTGAGCCGATAAAGGTCGAACCGATGCCTACCGCCGTCCAGAAAGCCAGCCTGACGTCGAGGAACAGGGTGAGTGCGGCCAGCACCAGGATCAGGCCGATCACGGCGTTCTTGAGCAGCAGGCTCAGACGGTCGTCGAACAGCTCCGAACTATCGTCCCAGATTTCGTAGGAAACACCCGGCGGAAGAATCGATTGTGCGTCGGTATCGAGGAATTCACGCACCGCATCGGCGACTTCGAGTACGCGCTCGTCGCTCGTGCGATAGACGTCCACGAAGGCGGCCGGCTTGCCATTGAAGCGCGAAAACAGGTCGGCATCCTCGAACCCGTCATGGATGGTGGCAATGTCTCCCAGGTGCAAGATCGTGCCGTCGGGCCGGGTGCGCAGTACGATGTTTTCATAGTCGAGCTGGTTGTAGTTCTGCCCAACCGTGCGCACGCGGATCTGCTGGTCGCCCGCCTCGATTGAACCGGCAGGGCTGTCGAGGCTGTTCGCGGTGACGATGCGCGAAATATCGTTGAGCGACAGGCCGAGTGCTTCGAGCCGGTCCTGCGGCACGTCGATATAGACCTGGTACTGGCGCACCGCGCTGGTCTCGACATAGCTGATCTCCGGCAGGGCGGCGATCGCATCTTCAAGCTGGTAGGCCGATTCCTTGAGCGCCCGCTCCGACACATCGCCGTAAAGCGCAACGCGCAACACGGTCTGGCGTGCAGTCGCCTCGGTGATATCGGGTTCTTCCGCATCGATCGGGAAGGTCTGGATCTGGTCGACCTGCCCCTTCACGTCATCGAGCAGGCGCGCCATGTCGACGCCAAGCTGGGCTTCGACCTGGACCGTGCCGAGACCTTCCGCTGCAGTGCTGGTGATCGTCTTGACGCCCTCGATGGCCTCGACGGCTTCTTCTACCTTCTGGACAATCGATTCCTCGACCTCTTCGGGCGTGGCGCCGGGATAGGCTACCGAGACGGTGATCTGGTCGAGACTGGTATCGGGAAAGACCTCCTGGACGATTGTATTGTAGGCAGCCAGGCCACTCACGATCAGCAGCAACATCAGCAGGTTTGCGGCAACCCCGTTGCGCGCCATGAAAGCAACCACGCCCTTGCGGTCGCGCGCGCGATCGCCGGCGATGTTACCGAAGCGATCATGCGGCGCTCCGTCCGCGGAGGCTCCTGCGAGATTGAGGTCGTCACTCACTCGCGACTTCTCCGGACGCAACCTCGGCCCGCACATTCATGCCTTCAACCACCGCGCGGAGCGGGCTGATGACGACTTCGCCGCCCTCGCCGAGGTCCTGCGACACAACATAGGCAATCGTGTCGCTGCGCTGCATCACCTCGACCGGGACGATATGCAGCTTGCCATCACGCAGCAGCCAGATTTCGTCGCCGGTCCGCAGTGCCTCGATGGGAACTCCTGCGAAAGGACGAGCAGCTTCGGCAAAGATGGTCGCCTGCACGAAACTGCCCACCAATAGCGGGGGAGCATCTCCAAGGCCTTCGCCACCGACTGGCCGTCCTCCACGGAGCGGGTTGGGTACGCGCAGGAAGACATCGATAGTCCGCGTTTCGGGATCGAGGATCGGGTCGGCGCGGTCGACATGGGCCGACCACTCGTAGGAAACGCCGCCGTAATCGAGCACCACGCTTGCAGGGGTTCGCCCGCCGCCAGCCTCGAAGAGGGAAGGGATCAGCGCTGCCTCGCGCTCGGTCAGCGAGACGCGCACTTCATAGCTGTCCGTCGCCACGATGGAACCGAGTGCCTGTCCAGGCTGCACGAGCAGGCCCGGCGCCACATCCTCGCTGCGGATCAGGCCGGCAAAAGGAGCCCGAACAACCGTGCGCGAGAGGGCCAGCTCGGCATCGGCCAGTTGCGCCGCGGCGCGATCGCGTGCCGCCTCGGCAGAGCGGAGTTGCGGCTCACGAGTGGCAAGTGTGTTGGTATCTTGCGTGCCACCGGGCGGGCGACTTGCGGACACCATGCCCTCTGGCGGCAGGATGCGCGCGCCATAATCATTTCCGTCGACTGCCTGCGCCAGCACCTCGCGCGTGTTCTGGCGCTCGGCGAAGAGCTGCAACTCGGCCTGCGCGATCCGCATTTCTTCCTGCGCTTGCAGGACGGCGACTTCCTGCGCCGCGACATCGGCCTGCGCGCTGCGCACGCGGTTGACGTAATCGCTCTGGTCGATGCGGAAGAGCATGGCGCCGCGACCCACGGCACTGCCTTCACGGAAGGCAGGGTTGACCTCGCTCAGTCTGCCGCCAACCTCGGCGCTCAGGATAACTTCCTCACGCGGCTGAACGCTGCCTGTGGCAAACAGCTCCAGCGAACCGGCGGAAACGGTATAGCTGGCAGTCTGGACAAGCGGCACCGTCGGCGCCGGGTCCTGTTCCTCGACCGTCGGCCGCAACAGGATCATCGCCGCAGCGATCGCTATGGCGCCGACCAGCAGGCCAATGGCCCAGATTGCCTGACGGTTCATTCGCTTTCACCTTTGCTGGAAGTTTCGGGCAAGTCCCAATCACCACCGAGCGCGCGATGCACGCCCAGCCGTGCCAGCGCGACATCGCGCGCTGCGGAAGAGAGATTGCTCTCGACCTGGTGCATCGAACGCAGCGCATCGAGATAGGAAATGTAATCGCCCACACCGGATGCATAGCGTTCGGCCTGCAGGTCGCGCGAAGCCATTGCCTCATCCAGCTGCGCTGCGATGAGGCGGTAACGTTGGCGCTGCTCCTCATAGGTATCGATTGCCAGCACGGCCTCGCGATAGGCGGTCAGCACGCTCTGGCCGTAGGCAGCAGCGGCCTCGTCATAATTTGCGCGTGCGACGCGGATATTGGCCGCGATACGCCCGCCGTCGAAGATCGGCGCGGTCAGGTTGGCACCGAGCGAGAGAAGCCAGTTCTGGTCGAACCGGAAGGCATCGCCGGGCACAGCACCCTGTGCGCCGGTCGACGCGGTCAGGCGCAAGGCAGGAAAGCGCTCGGCGCGGCGCGCGCCGATGCGCAGGCGCGCCGCTTCAAGCCGTTCCCATGCAGCGGCGACATCGGGCCTTTGCGCAAGGATGTCTGCCGGGAGGCCCGCGGGCACGGGTTCGAAGACCAGGCGCGGCGTCAGCATCCCGGCCAGCAATTCGTCCACCGTTTCCGGATATTCTGCCAACAGCAGGCCGAGGCGATTTTCTGCAGAGGACAGGGCAATCTCGCGCTGCGGCAGGCTGGCCTCGACGCTGCGGAGATCCTGCCGGACCTGGTATAGCTCGAAACTGCCGGTCAGGCCCCGGCGATAGCGTTCCTCGGTGCGGACCGTGCGATCCCGGAGCACGTCGAACGTGAGGAGCGCCGTGGCAATTTGCGCACGCGCGTCGACCACGTCGAAATAGGCCGAGATCGTCTCTGCCGTGGTCGCCAGCCTTGCCGCACGATAGTCCTGTTCCGCAGCAAACGCGTCGGACCGGGCAGCCGCGAAATCGTTGCGCACCCTTCCGAACAAATCGAGTTCATAGGAGGCAGCGAGGCCCACTGAATAGGTCTCGTTGTTGATCCGCGTAGGCGCGCCGGGAAAGTTCGAGAAGGCTCCGCCCGATACCGGCGTATCCGAATAGCTCGCACCGCCGGTGGCCTCGAGCGCGGGAAACAATGCCGCGCGCGAAACGCGAGCTTGCGCACTTGCCCGTTCGGCCCGGGCTGCCGCCTGAGCGAGGTCGAGATTGCCGGCAAGCGCGCGGTCCACCAGCGTGTCGAGTACGGGATCCTCGAACGCCAGCCACCATGCAGCCGGCGTATATTCGCCTTGGATCGCGTCCTCCGAAAACGTCTCGGGCAAGGCCGCCGCAACGGGGGGCACCTCCTGCTCGGGTGCCATCGAGATGCAGCCCGCCAGGCTGGCGACAAGTGGCAGGGCGAGGAGGAGGCGACCTGCCTTCATGCCGCGCTCCGATCGAGTATGGCGCGAACCGATTGTTCGAGCTGGTCGAGCAACATATCCTGCATCTTCCCGGAAAAGTCGTCGCACTCGAACAGCAGGCTCATCGACGCGCGTGTGTGGCGCAAGGCTATCACCATTCCGAAGATATAGACCGTCACTGCCTTGGCCTGCTCCGCTTCGAGATCGGGACGCAGCATCCGCACCTGGTCCACCAGCAGCCGCATCATCGGCATGACCCTGTGGTCCATCAGTTCGAGCACCTGAGGCGTCGGCAATTGCTGTTCGCGACCGATGAACAAGGCAAAGGATGCGCTCTTTTCGTTGAGCATTAGCTCGCCCATCCCCCGCAGGATTGCACAGATTGCCGCAAGGCGATCCTCGCGCGCAGCATCGGCATCCGGGATGCGCTCCATCGAGGGCCCGAGGGTCTCATGCAAGTAATCGAAAATGTGTTCGGCCGCGGCGAGATACAGGCCTTCCTTGCCACCGAAATGATAGGTGATGGATGACATGGGCGTATCCACCGCAGCCGCGATCTCGCGCGTGCCAACGGCGTCATAGCCGCGCCTGCCGAATTTTTCGATCGCCACCCTGATCAGATCGTCGCGCATGCCAGTCCGTTATTCGTTCGACCGAACAAATGCAAGGCAGACCTTCGTCTGTAGCGTTTCGGTCACAGCGGATGCAGGCAATCGGGTCTTCTGGCGAAGCTTGTCAGTCGATGACGATCCGGGAGATCGTCCCGCTGACTTCATCGCCCGATGACCATGCCCGGCCGGAGATCGTCAGGCGGTAGAACTCGCAGGGCTGGCCATCCTGGCCAATCGCGAAACGGGTTGGGGATGCCTCGAAAGCCCCCTCGAAAATGACCCTGCGACCCTCTTCGCACTCCAGGGTAAGCTTCATGTCCTCTGTCCGCAGAGCCGGGCGAATATCGTGTTCGATCAATATCGAATGAACGCCCGAAGGCATGACGAAACTGCGCCGTGCAAGTTGCCCACCCCTGCCGCGGCGCAGGAAAATGCGCATCTCGGTCCCGTCATCGATCCTTGCATACTCACCCGGGCTGTCCTGCAAACCCCAATCGAAAGGCGGGAATCTCGTGTTCCAGTTGAGGTCCCACTCGCCGGTGGCAGGCGGAAGGCCAGTACCGCCGGCAAGATTGTAAACGCCCATTGCTGCATCGAACTCGCCATACTCGATCAACGAGTGGATGATCGCGCGGTTGGTCCGTTCGTCGAGCGCTTCGTCATTTCCCTGCGCGATACGCAAAGGCCCAAGCGCGCCGGCAAGTCTCGGTTCCCTGGAAGCGAAGCGGAAGAAATTGGGCTCCCAAACCGGGTCGCTCTCGAGGATCTCTCCAAACCGGGCAAGCTGCGCCTCATCCTGCAGTGCCTGCACGAAAGGTGGCATGATCTGGTCGGTATATTGCGGGCGGACGGTCAAGGTCCGGTCGAGCGTCGCCACCGCATCGTCGAAATTCCCGGATCCGACCTGACGCTCAAGCAGGGCAGCCTGCAGCAATGTCTCGCGCCGCGTAGTCCTCGCCGCTGCATCCAGGACCGCATTGCGTTCTTCGCCGGCTTGCCTGCTGCGCGCGAGGATGGAGAGCGCTGCACCGCTCAATGGATCGACGCGATAGGCAGCCGCCGCGAATGGCAGGGCGTTGCCGACATCGATCACGGTTCTTCCATCGGCTCCCTGAACAACCCTTTGGGTCAGGGTGGAGAGGCGCTGATTGGCTGGAGCAGCGAAGGGCGATAGCCTTGCCGCCAATTGCGGATTGTCGCTCGCCAGTGCATTGGAAGCGGCGTGACCGCCGGCAAGCACGGCAAGTACGAGGCAGAACACGCCGATCGCGCTCTTGCGCACCGGACTTGGTCCCGCTGGATCGGTATCAGCCATCCTTGCCGCTGTGACCGTAACCATAGCCATAGCCATAGCCGTAGCCATAGCCATAGGCATCGTTGCGACGGTCCAGATGCGTCACGATCGCTCCGACAAGGTTCGGATCGGAACTGCGCAGGCGCGAAAGCGCATGCTGTATGTTCCGCCGCGATGCCGAGTTTGCCTTGATCACGAAAGCAACGGCATCGACCGAGCCGCTCAGTTCGATCGCATCGGCGAGGCCGAGGATCGGCGGTCCGTCGATGATCACCTGGTCATAGCGGGCACGCAACTGGTCGATCAGCCCCTTGACCCGCGTGCTTGCCAGCAGCTCTGCCGGGTTAGGCGCAAGCGGCCCGCTGGGAATCAGATCGAATTCGTAGTCCTCGAAGGGCACGACGGTCGGCTGTTCGATGGCTCCTGCCAGGAATGCACTCATGCCTCCCTCGACCCCCGTACATTCGAGCAGGGAGGTGAGGCCCATGCGACGCAGGTCGAGATCGACCAGGACAACCTTCTTGCCGATCTTGCCGAATGAAGCGGCAAGGGCCAGGCTCGAAAGCGTCTTGCCTTCTTCCGGCCGCGTACTGGTGAGCATGACGCTCTTCGGCGCACCGTCAGGAGTGGAAAACAGCAGGCCGGTTCGCGTCGCCGCATAGGCTTCGGCGATATCCGAATGCGAATTGAGTACCTGCTTTTCGACATCCTCTTCTTCTGCCGTGGGGATGAGGCCAAGCGTCCCCAATCCGAAGTAGCGCTGGATATCGGCTGGATCGCGGATCGTCTGGTCGAGCAGATCGAGAATGAAGACTACCAATGCACAGGCCGCTACAGCGAGGCCCAAGGCGATCATAAGGTTGAAGCGCAAGTTCGGCTCGAAGGGACCACCGGGAGCCCTTGCCCGTTCGATCAGCGTCATGTTGTTGCTGCCGGTGCCGGCCACGCCGAGTTCGCGATAGCTTTGCAGCAAGGCATCGTAGAGCTCGCGGTTAGTATCGACCTCGCGCTGGAGGATACCGTATTCGACACCCTCCCCCTGCTCGTTGAGATAGGCGGACTTGGCCCTCTCGAAACGCTGGCGCAGCTCCGCTTCCTCGAGCATGGCCTTTTGATATTCGGCTGCGCGGGCACTTTCGAAGCCGGCCAAGCTTTCATCAGCGGAACGCTGAAGCGATTCCATCTGCGCAAGTAGCGCCACGACCTGCGGATTGCGTTCGCCCAAAGTGGTACGCAAATTCGCCAGCTGCGCCTGTATTTCGGCCAGCTGCTGATTGCTGGAAACGGCCTGCTCCGAGAGGCCAACGCCGGAACGCATCGCGGCCTCGGCAGAAATGCGCTGCACCGTCGCGCTGGCCAGAGCCGAGGTCAGCGATGCAAGCTCTGCAGAGACCAGTGTCGTCCTTCCACCGCCTTCGGTGGTGCTCTGCAGCATCACGATCTCATTGGCATTGGCATATTCGATCAGCGCCGCTTCGGAGATTTCCAGCCGCTCGCGCATTTCTTCGAGCTGCTCTTCCAGCTGTGCGCGGGCCATGGCCACATCGCCGAAACGCTTGTCGTAATTGGCCTGCAGGAACTGCTCGGCCCAGCTATTTGCGATCTGTGCAGTCAATTGGCGCGACGTACTGACAAAGCTGATATCAACAAGGTTCGAGTTCTGCAGCGGACTAATGGTGATACCGCCACGCAGGAGGCCGGCAGCCCCTTCTTCCGAACGCTGGCCATAGGTGGCGATAAATTCCGGGTTCTGGGCTAGGTTTTCCGCATCGACCACGCGCTCTGCCATGAACAGCGAGCGCAACAGCAGGTACTGGGTCTCGTAATATTGCCTGTCGCGAGCCTCGTCCTGGATACCGATGCCGTCGATCTGGGCCCGGCCGATATCGACGCGATTGATCTCGATACGGGCGGTGGCGCGGAATTTCTCGGGCGTAGTCAGTGTGTAGACAACGCCGGCGAGCAGGCCGAGCAGAAGGATGCCGAACAGCCAGTAGCGCAGATCGATGGCCCGCAGCCAGATCCGCTCAAGGTCGAAGGGGATCAGAGAGCCAAGGCCATCATCGGCCCCGTACGGAACCGAACGGAGCCTGTCACCCTGGCGATCTGTCATTGAAGTGCTGGCCATGACTATTCCTAGTTGCCCAAACGATCGATGCGATCGGCCAGGATAAGGCTGGTTGTAAGCAGCGGAAGATATTGCAGAATCGAGTCAACCCTGCGCCTCGCCGGGGAATCGCCCACCATCACGATATCGCCGGCGTAAAGCGCGGGATCAGGATAGTTGCCGCGTGCAATGGCTCCAATGTTGTAGACGCCGATATAACGAACTCCACCGACTTCGCGCATGATCAACACATCGTCATGCTTGGCATATTCCGTAAGTCCGCCGGCCTCGTTGATGCCACGCAGCAAGGTGGGGACTTCGGAGGCCGCAATATTGCCCGGCGATGAAATCTCTCCGCCGAACGACACACCGATACGCGCGATATTGACCGGCATAACGGAGACGTCAGGATTGATCACGAACCCATCAGCCAGCCTTGTCGAGATGGCGTTGGAAAGCTCGGCGGGCGAGAGTCCTTCCGCAGCGATCGGGCCGATCAGCGGGAAATCGATAATCCCGTCATTCCCGATCAGGTAATTGCCGTTCACTGCATCGTATTGCAGCACGCGCACTTCGACCTGGTCCAACGGCGCCAGCGAATAGCCATACGGTGCACGCGGTGCGGGCAACGTCGTCAGGTCAGTGATCTCCACGCCCGGATCTTCACCGAAAGTTCGATCGGTTGCGCAGCCGGAGAGCGCAAGTGCCGCCGCGCATGCCGCACCAAATGTTCGCGCAAAGATTCTCATCAATCACACCCCTCCGATGCCTTTGCGTAGACCAGCAATCCTAGCATTGGAACCCTATTCTCTTGTTTCCGAAGCACTGTTGTCGAGCGCAAAATCCCACAAACATGCCAGCAGCCAGACACAGGCGAACTGGAAAAGGGGCGCACGAAGCGGATAATCGAACAAACTCGCCACGGCGACGACCAATACCCCTCCGGCCAGCGCGATCAAAGCAGGACGATGCATAGGATTGGAACCCAACGCCATGGCGATGCGCATGATCCACCAGAATGCACCCAGGAGAAGAATTATCCCCGGCAATCCTGCCTCGATGACGAATTGGGCCCAGTCATTGTGCGCCATGTTGAGATATGATGGTCGCAATTCGCTGTCCGGTTCGAAGATGTAATAGACGTTCTCGAACGTTCCAAAGCCCGATCCAACCGGGAAATAGCCGCCCGCCATCTCTACCAGCGTGCCCAGCACACGCAGGCGAATATCCTCGATCGGCCTGTCGGACAGCAGCTCTGCAAGTGCCGGAATTCGGTCGGCGGCAAAGAACAGCAGGGCAATTGCAGCAATGCCAAGAACGAACGCGATGGTGAAGCCAGCCCCCAGACGCCGCGAAATGCGCGGCCCGGAGCCAGCCGGACGAGTGCAAAAGGCAGCGAACACCGTCAGCAAGGCGATGACCGACGTAATCAGGCCAAGGCGCGATCCGCTCAGAAGCGCAAGGATGAAGATGAAGGCAAAGCTCGCCACGAGCAGAATGACTTGTAGCTTGTCGATCTCCTCGCCGCCCACCGACACCAGCAGGTAGCCGATGACGATCATCGCCAGCGAGGCGAAGACAGCAGCATGATTGGCATTTGCGAAGAGGCCGACTGCGTGCCCGAAATTCGAAAATCGGTAGAGATACATCCAGCTGTCGGCCGGCCCGAGCAGTTGCAGCGCAGCAAAGGCGGCACTGACCAGCGCAATGGCAATCAGCAAGGTCAGGATAATCGGGCGCCGGCGCGAGGGATCCAGCGCCAGGAATATCAACAAAGCCGAGGCCGGAATGGCAAGCCCGAACAGGGCGTTGAGCGTGCGCGAAGGAACCAGCGAAAGCGGCCGCCACAACTCGACACCCAAGGCAGCATCGATATCCGATACTACATCCCGCCCCGGCATGGCACTCCACAGCCCTTGTGGAATCGAGACCAATTGTACGATCATGAGGAGAACAAGCCCGCCAAGCAGCATCAGGGGAGTCTTGAAGTCACCCACGCCTTCGGAAGAGAGCTTCACCGCACCAAATCCAAGGGCAAGGAAAGCGATGGGTTGGAGGAGGATCAGCTGGCCCGCATCATAGCGCGCGGAACCGCCGAGCAGGGCGACCGCCACGGCGAGAAAAATGGCCGCGAAGACAGCAGCTGGTACCCGCTTCTTCCTGGATTTGCGACGACCGCCTATCGAACTGCCCCCCATGGCTCTGACCGCGCGGTCCTTGACCATTCGCCGAGCGATTGCAAGTCCTTGCTGTGGCTCTCTGGCTGGCAGGGAGCAAGCGGGTTCACATTAACGGGCAATCCACCTAGACGCGTCACAAACCGGCTGCAAAACCCCGGTTTCGACATTGATTCGTAACGGAAAGGGCAAATGTGCGCAAAGTCCTGGTCACAGGAACGGCCGGCTTCATCGGCTTCCACCTTGCCCGGCATTTGCTGGCCCAGGGATTCCGTGTCCACGGTTTTGACGGTCTGACCGACTATTACGATGTCGAACTGAAAAAGCGCCGCCATGCGATACTACAGAAGGACAACAAGTTCTCCTGCACCATCGCCCAGCTGGAGGACCGTGCCACGCTGGAAAGCGACTTCGCCGACTTCCGGCCTGACATCATCGTCCACCTCGCTGCGCAAGCGGGCGTGCGCTACAGCCTCGAGAACCCGGTCGCCTATATAAACAGCAATGTCTTGGGCACGATGCATGTGCTCGAAGCGGCGCGCAGCCTCGATGTCGAGCACCTGCTGATGGCTTCGACCAGCTCGGTTTACGGTGCCAACACCGAAATGCCGTTTTGCGAGACGGACAAGGCCGACACGCAGCTGACCATCTATGCCGCGAGCAAGAAGGCCAATGAGAGCATGGGGCATTCCTATGCCCATCTGTGGAACTTGCCTGTAACCATGTTCCGTTTCTTCACCGTCTACGGGGCATGGGGACGCCCCGACCTGGCGCTGTACAAGTTTGTCGATGCGATCATGGATGACCGCCCGATCGACATCTATAACAATGGCGAGATGTATCGCGACTTCACCTATATCGACGACCTGGTGCGCGCCATCGGCCTGCTGATCGACGTGCCGCCCGTGCGCCCCGAGAATCCGTCGCAGATCGCCGCCAATGACAGCCTCTCTCCCGTCGCGCCTTATCGCGTCGTCAATATCGGCAATTCGGACAAGGTCCGCCTGCTCGACTTCGTCGATGCGATAGAGGATTCGCTCGGCAAGAAGGCCAAGCGCAATTACATGGAGATGCAGATGGGCGATGTCCCTGCCACCTGGGCGGATGCGAGCCTGCTTTGCGACCTCACGGGTTATCGTCCGCAGACAGATTTTCATGACGGTATCGACAAGTTCGTCGAATGGTTCCTCGAATACCGGGCCGAGGCAGCGCAATGAAACAGGGCAAGATCGCGATTATCGGCCTGGGTTATGTCGGTCTTCCTCTCGCCGTCGAGTTCGGCAAGAAGCGGGATGTGATCGGTTTCGATATCGACACCAAGCGCGTCGCCGAATTGCAGCGCGGCGAAGACCGCACGCTCGAAGTCGAGCCGGAGGAGCTGTCCGAGGCCGATCGCCTCACCTTCTCGTCCGATCCCGCCAAGCTGGAAGATTGCAGTATCTACATCGTTACCGTGCCGACCCCCATCAACCGGCACAAACGACCTGACTTGACGCCGCTGATCAAGGCATCCGAGACGATCGGAGCGGTGCTCGGCCAGGGCGACGTCGTGATCTACGAGAGCACCGTCTATCCCGGCGCGACCGAGGAAGACTGTGTGCCGGTGCTGGAGCGCGTCTCCGGCCTCAGGTTCAACGTCGATTTCTTTGCCGGATACAGTCCCGAGCGGATCAATCCGGGCGACAAGCAGCACCGTCTGCCGTCGATCAGGAAGGTTACCTCCGGCTCGACCCCGGAAGTGGCCGATGCGGTCGATGCGCTCTATGCCGAGATCATCACGGCGGGTACGCACAAGGCCTCCTCCATCAAGGTGGCCGAGGCCGCCAAGGTGATCGAGAACACGCAGCGGGACCTCAATATCGCGCTGGTCAACGAGCTGGCAATCATCTTCGGGCATCTGGGTATCGATACGCTGGACGTGCTCGAAGCAGCGGGGACCAAGTGGAACTTCATTCCCTTCCGTCCCGGCCTGGTCGGTGGGCACTGCATCGGTGTCGACCCGTATTACCTGACCCACAAGGCCGAAGAGCTCGGCTACAACCCGCAAGTCATACTCGGGGGACGCCGGATCAATGACGGCATGGGCGCCTATGTCGCCTCGCAACTGCTCAAGGCCATGCTCAAGCGATCGGGCACGACCAGCGATGCGCGCGTGTTGGTGCTGGGCGTGACCTTCAAGGAGAACTGCCCCGACCTGCGCAATACGCGCGTCGTTGACGTGGTGCGTGAGCTCAAGGATTACGGGATCGCGGTCGATGTTCACGATCCGCATGCGGACAGCGAGATTGCCCAGGAGGAATACGGGCTGGAGCTGGTCGAAAAGCCACAGGGCGGAAATTACGATGGCGTGCTGCTCGCCGTGCCGCACAGGGAATTTGTTGCGCTAGGTGCGGCCGAACTTCGCAAGTTTGGCAAGGCGGGTCACATATTCTACGATCTCAAATCGGTGTTTGCAGCCGACCAATCCGACCTGCGGCTGTAACCGCCGAATTGTGAGGGGCATAGCCGAATGAGCGGCGAAGAGCAGGAACCGGCGAGCTTCCTCCACATGTGGAAGATCGTGTGGCAGCACATCTCGCGGCGGCGCAAGCGCCAATTGGCGGTGCTCGCCTGCCTGACGATTGCCGCGACCTTTGCCGAGATGGTTTCTATCGCACTGGTCCTGCCTTTCCTTGCCCTGCTTGCCGCGCCGGAACAATTGTTCGAAAATGAGCAGGCGAGACCATGGCTGGAATGGCTCAGCTTTGCCGATTCGTCCTCGCTGCTGCTGCCATTGACCTTCTTCTTCTTGGTGTCGGTAATTGTTTCCAGTGTCCTGCGGCTCGCGATGACCGCGGGGCAATCGCGCCTCTCTCACGCAATCGGCTCTGACCTGGCTGTCGAGATGTTCGAGCGCACGATCTACCAGCCATACGCGGTCCATGCGGCGACAAACTCCAGCCGGGCGATGGCGGTGATCATCAACAAGAGTGTGAAGATGGTCACCGGCCTGATCCTGCCAACCTTGATGATCATTGGGAGCGGCACCCTGCTGCTCACCGTGACCATCACGCTGCTGGCAATCGCCCCGGTTCTTGCGCTGTCCCTGATGGGCGCAATCGCTGTCGTTTACGGCAGTGTGCTGCTGACGCTCCGTGCGAGGTTGCGGCACAATGGCACGGTCATAAGGGACGAGGCGCGAAGGGTTGTGCAGATCTTGCAGGAGGGATTCGGCGGAATCCGCGACGTACTGCTCGACAATGCCCAGGCAATGCATGTGTTGCGGTTAGCCAAGTCGGTTAGGCCGCTGCGGCAGGCGACGGCCGACAATGTCATTCTTTCGGCAGCACCGCGCTTCCTGATCGAAACCGTCAGCATGATCGCCTTCGCCGTTGTCGGTTACGTGCTGGCGCAGGAACCCGGCGGGGTCATGGCTGCCTTGCCGATCCTGGGCACGCTGGCAATTGCAGCGCAGCGCCTGCTGCCGGTCGCCCAGCAATGCTATTCAGCATGGACCAACATACGTGGTTCAGGTCCGGGCATCGAGGAATGCCTGACATATCTCGAGCTGCCCTATCCGCCAGTGCGGGCAAGCAAGGTTACGCCCCTGCCCTTCGATCGCGAAATCCGCTTTGCGGGCGTCGAATTCTCTTATGGCGAGAATGAGCCGGTGGTGCTCAAGCAACTCGACCTGGTGATACCGCGAGGAACGCGGATCGGAATTATAGGGTCGACCGGCAGCGGCAAGAGCACCACGGCGGATATATTGATGGGTCTCATCACCCCGACTGGCGGGCATTTGCTGGTCGATGGAACAGCCGTTGACGATAGCAACCGGCCCGCCTGGCAAAGCCATATTGCCCATGTCCCGCAAGCCATCTTCCTCGCCGATGCGAGCGTGGCAGAGAATGTCGCATTCGGCATCCCGCGTGAGGAGATCGACCACGAACTGGTGCGCGATGCGATTGCCCGTGCCCAATTGACCGATACGGTGGAGCGCCTGCCGCAGGGGATAGAAACCAAGGTGGGCGAGCGCGGCGTGCGCCTGTCGGGTGGCCAGCGCCAGCGCCTCGGTATTGCCCGTACCCTCTATCGTCGTGCCGACGTGATCGTTTTCGACGAGGCGACCAGCGCGCTGGATGGCGAGACCGAAGAAAGAGTGATGCAGGCCATCGACGCGCTCGACGAGGACCTCACCATCATCATGATCGCGCACCGCTTGAGCACATTGCGAAACTGCGACACCATCATCGAGCTGGATAAGGGTGTGGTGGTCCGCTCGGGATCGCCCGAAACCATCATTGCCCGCCAGACTGCTTGACCCTGGAAAGCACGGAGAACGCCATTCCATGACCGAAGCTGTCGATCTGAGCTTTCTTTCGCCCGAGGAGCGGGGCCTGCTGGAGAGGCTTCATGCTTCGCCGCGCTTTGCCGCCCCCAATGGCGGACCGCTGGTCCATATCGTGGGTGCGCGGCCCAATTTCGTGAAGCTCGCCCCGCTTTTCCACGCGCTCGCCCCCTATCGCCAGAAGGTCATCCATTCGGGACAGCATTACGACCGCTCGATGTCAGGCTCATTCTTCGAGATCCTCGACCTGCCCGAACCCGACCTCAATCTCTCGGTTGCCGGCGGCAGCCATGCCGAGCAGACCGCCAAGACCATGATCGGGCTGGAACAGGCCTTTGCCGCAGAGCGTCCTGCCGCAGTCATCGTCTATGGCGACGTCAATTCGACGCTCGCTGCCAGCCTCGTCGCCGCCAAGATGCATATCCCGGCGATCCATGTCGAAGCCGGCCTGCGCTCGGGCGACCGCGACATGCCCGAGGAAATCAATCGCCTTGTCACCGACAGGCTGTCCGACCTGCTGCTGACGCCTTCGCGCGATGGCAATGCCAACCTGCTGAACGAAGGTGCGGCACCCGAAAGCGTGATGTTCGTCGGCAATATCATGATCGATACACTGGTCCGCCTGCTCCCCAAGATCGAACAGGCCGCCACCGAGCTCGAGGGCTTGCCCGAACGCTTCGTGCTGGTGACGCTGCATCGCCCCTCCAATGTCGACGATACCGCCAGCCTTGCGCGCATCACTGCCGCGCTTGACGATATTGCCGCCAAGGTGCCGATCGTGTTCCCCGTGCACCCGCGCACGCGGGCCAAGCTGGACGAGCTTGGCTGGGCTCCGCCCGCCGACCGGGTCACGCTGGGTGAACCGCTCGATTACGTGAGCTTTGTCGCCTTGCAGAAGCGCTCCCTCGCCGTGGTCACGGATTCGGGCGGCGTGCAGGAGGAGACGACCTTCCTTGGCCGCCCCTGCCTGACGCTGCGTACCACGACCGAGCGGCCCGTCACGGTCGATTCCGGATCGAATATCCTGCTTGGCGACGACCCGGCGAGCATCCTTCCAGAGCTTGAGAAGATTCTTTCGGGCCAGGGCAAGGCCGGCTCCGTGCCCGAATTCTGGGACGGCAAGACCGCCTATCGCATCCGCGCCATCCTCGAAGGACTGGACCTGTGCCAGCCAGCGTGAACGGCCTTTATGTTGCACGCCTCGATATCGCCCAGCCGCATTTGGCGGGCGTAGCGCGAAAGATCGAGGCGCAAAGGAAGGCGCTGGCCGATCTCGGCTATCCGACACGCCTGCTGTGCCTCAAGGACGGTGCGATCGTCCTCGATGGCGAGAAAATCGTGCCATCGCAGGGAAGCCTCTCAAGGCGCTTGAACCACCATTTGCGCTTCCACCGGGAAATGGCCAGGGCCGCGTGGGAGGCGAACTTCGTCTATATCCGCTTCCAAGGGGCACCGCCCGACTTCAACAGCGCCCTGCGCGCCTACAAGGCAGCGCGGCCTCAAGGAAAGGTCGTGCTCGAACTGCCCAGCTGGCCCTTCGCCACGGAACGCCGAACGCGCAAGCAGAAGCTCTATGGCAAGTTGGCCGATAGCGGGCTCCCTTCGTTGCACAAGAATGTCGATCGCATCGTCACCTTCTCGCAGGCCGAGGAAATCCTCGGTGTCTCGACCTTGCGGACGGACAATGGTGTCGATGTCGATCCAATCCCGCTGGCATCTTTCGACCGGACCCGCGATCGGCCGCTGCAATTATGCGGCGTCGCCAACCTCTCCTTCTGGCACGGCTATGACCGGGTCATCGAAGGGCTCGCCCGCTACCGCGAGAGCGAGGACAGCCGGCAGGTGCAGTTCACCATTGTCGGCAGCGGCGAGGAATTGCCCCGCCTGCAAGCGCAAGTCACCAAGCATCGACTTGAGGAAATGGTTCGCTTCACCGGTCCGATGCACGGTGAAGCGCTGGATGCCATTCTCGACCAGAGCGATGTCGGCGTATCGAGCATCGGCATGCATCGTCTCGATGTCGATACGTCCAATATCAAGTCGCGGGAATTCTGCGCGCGCGGGCTGCCCTTCGTGATCGCCTATCCCGATCGCGATTTTCCCGATGAGTTGCCATTCGTGAAGCATCTGCCGGCGAGCGACGAGCCGGTCGATATCGCTTCGGTCCTGGCCTGGTTTGAAGAGCTGCAGAAGGGCACACAGAACGTTCCCGCAGTGATGCGCGAATATGCGGAGATCCACCTCACCTGGAAGGCCAAGCTGGCCCCGGTTGCGGATTATCTGGAAACGCAGCTAAGACCCGCGAGGTGAGGATGTACAAGACGCGCATGACCACTCCCCGACGAGTGACGGGATCGTCCGGAAAATGAAGGTCTCGATTGCCCTTACTGTCTATCGCGGCGAGGAATTCCTCGAAGTGCAGCTTGCCAGCCTGGGGGAGCAGACGCGCAAGCCGGACGAAGTGATCATCACCGATGACAGCCCGGACCGCTCGCTGGAAAGCCTGATCGTGGATTGTGCAGC
This sequence comes from uncultured Altererythrobacter sp., assembly GCA_913056125.1. GTDB lineage: Bacteria > Pseudomonadota > Alphaproteobacteria > Sphingomonadales > Sphingomonadaceae > Alteraurantiacibacter. Next base: position 385,461 of record CAJXNC010000001.1, on the reverse strand, counting down.
GCGCTTCGGCCTGCCGATCTCCTATCACTATAATGAGACCAATCTGGGCTCGACGCGCAATTTCGAAAAGGCGCTCTCGCTGACCACGGGCGATGTGGTGTTCTTCTGCGACCAGGACGACCGCTGGTTTCCCGACAAGATCGCCAAGGCCCTGGCAGCATTCGAGCGAGATCCGGCCCTGCTCGTGGTCATGAACGACGCCGAATTCACCGACAATGAACTGACACCGCTCGGCACGACCAAGATCGGGCAGATGCGCCGCGCCGGCATTCGCGAGGAAGCCTTCGTGATGGGCTGCTGCGCCGCAATGCGCCGCGAACTGGTCGATATCGCCCTGCCCCTTCCCGACGGCGTGACCCACGACCACTGGCTGGTCGGCTTCGGCGACACGCTGGGCGCAACACTGCGCGAGCACGAAGTTCGTCAGCTTTACCGTATCCACGAGAAGAACGTCTCCAAGGATTTTTTCGTCAATGCCGAGCCGGGCCATTCGGCGACGCGCCTGGGCTGGGAGAAGGTCCGCCGCCGCGTGGCCAATTACCGCTCGAGCGACAATCTCATGCGCGATTACGCCTTCTTCTCGCGGGTAATGCGCCGCGCCGAAGAGCGTGGTCTGGCTGCGGACAATCGCTTTGCCGCAAATCTCGCCAAGGCGTCTCAGCGCCTACGCCAGTTGGAGCACCGCCTCAGCCTGCGCGCAAGCAATCCCGCATCGCGCCTTGCCAGCCTGCTGCGCAAGGGCCTGGGTGACTACGAACGCCCCTCGCAGATCGCCAAGGACCTGCTCGCCAGTCGCATCGACAAGGGCGCGGTGGGATGAGTGATCGGCCCAAAATCCTGCAGATCCTCTATTCGGGTCTTGGCGGTCATTACGCGGTAGCGACGACGCTGGTCCATTCGGCCGGCAAGGACGATCCCTGGGACCACCATTTGCTGTTCTTCGGCATCGAACCGGTCGCGCCGGGCTATGCCAGCGACTGCAAGCAGGCCGGGATCGCCTATTCCTATGTCCAGTCGAAGGCAGGGCGCCCGTTCATGGCCTGGCCGGCCCTGATGCGCGAAGTGCGCCGCATCGCGCCCGACGTGATCGTGCTCCATTCGATCAAGGCGATCTTCGCCATGCGTCGCGTGGTCGGAAGGACACCGCTGATTGCAGTCGAGCACCAACCCAACGTGCTCAAGAGCAAGGCCGAATGGATCGCCAGCGCCGCTTCGCAATTCCTTGCCGACCGGGTCATCCTGCTCAGCCGGGACTATTACACGACCATGCGCGCGAAGCTGGGTTCGCTGCTGCGCGAGGAGCGTACGGTGATCGTGCCGACAGGCATCGACCTGTCGCTTTATACGCAGGGCAAGCCCGCCTTCGAGGCAGGACAGAAACTGCGGCTGGGCATGGCTGCGCGCTTCACCGAGAAGAAGGCGCAGGAAGTGCTGGTCGAAGCCGCCCACCTGCTCCGTACCCAGCATCCGGAATTGGACATCGCCTTCACGCTTGCCGGGGACGGGCCTTGCATGCCGCAGGTTCGCGCGGCGGTGGAACACTTCGGCGTGGGCGATATGGTCGAACTTCCGGGCCATATCGCGGCCGAGAAACTGCCCGATTGGTTTGCCACGCTCGATCTCTATGCCCATGCCACGGATGGCGAGACACTCAGCACCTCGCTGTTGCAGGCCATGGCTGTGGGTCTGCCGATCACGGCTTCGGCAGTGCCCGGCGTCACCGACCTGCTGGGGCCGCCTGAGGAAGGGCAGGAGCCCTTGGGAACACTGGTGAAAGCACGCGATGCCCAAGCCTTCGCGGACGCCATTGCCCGCTATGCGCGCGATCCGGAGTTCGCTGGCAAGCAGGGCGAGCGATCGAAGCAGCACGTCCATACCAAGCACAGCCCGCAGGCCATGCGTTCGGGCTATACCAAGGTGATCGAGGCAATTTGCCGCGAAAAATCGTCCACCTGATCCCTTATGACGGGATTGGCGGCGTGGAGATGGCCGCCGCCAGCGCCGAAGGGGTGGTGCTGGACGATGTGCGGCTGGAGCGCATGTTCGTCTTCGAAAAGGTGCAGGACCGCAGCGGGCGCGGAAAGACATTCGATCCGCTGGCACTCTGGCGCGCCGCTGGACGCCTGGTGCAGGCGAAACCCGATCTTGTCATCCTCTCGCTATGGCGCGCGGTGCTGGTCGGGCTCCTGGCCCGACTGCGCGGCTGCCGCAGCCCGATAGTGCTGTTCCTGCACAATTCGCTCGATGCCCACACCCTCGACAAATGGGCAACACGGCTCGCCGCAGGCGAGGTAGAAGCGATCTGGGCGGATTCGCAGCAAACACTCGACCAGCGCCTGCCCATCCCCGATGGCAAGCCAGTGCGCGTCATCTCCTTCATCGTCGAAAGGCGCGAGCCCGTGCGCATGGAGACACCGCCCCCCGCCCCTGATTTCATCTTCTGGGGGCGGCTTGCAGACCAGAAGGATCCCCTGCGCAGCATCGCCTTGTTCGAACAGATCCGCGAGAAGCGCCCCGAGGCGACGCTGACGCTGATCGGCCCGGATGGCGGATTGCGGGAGGAAATCGAGCGGGTAGTCGCCAGCCGGGGTCTTGCAGAAGCGGTGCGGCTTACCGGCGCGATGGATCGTGCCGGGATCGAACAAGCCGCTGCGAAGGCGAGTTTCTATTTGCAGACCAGCCGCTATGAAGGCATGGCGCTGTCCGTTATCGAGGCCATGCAGGCAGGCTTGGTTCCCGTCGTCACACCGGTCGGGGAGATTGCCAGCTATACCATGCCAGGGGAAACGGCGATCTGGATCGAGAATACGCCGGGGGAAGGACAGGCGGTCGCCAAGGTGCTGGAACTGATTGACAAGCCGGAACTGTGGACCACCATGCGCGCGCGCTCGATCTCGAGCTTCGCAGAGCGCCCGCTTTACCGTGACGACATCATGCTTGCGGCAAGGGCCATGCTGGACGAGCTCGGCCGGAAAGGCAGCGTGACGGCGCAATGACCTACCATATCGTTTTCGGATTGCTGCTACTGTTGTGCTGGACCCAGATCGGGCGACCGGTTTTCAATTTCTATTATCCGGTCTTGGTCGGACTGTTCCTGTTTTCCGCCTTTCGCTTCGAAGTCGGCTGCGACTGGCCGAACTACATTCTGAATTTTCGTGAACAGCACTGGGCCAGCATGGGCGATGCCTTGCTCCAGCCAAATCCGAGCCACTGGGTCTTGCTGGAACTCATGGATATCCTCGGCCTCGACTATTACTGGTTGAATATCGTGACCTCGGCGATCTTCTTCGCCGGTATTCATGCGGTTGCACGCCGATCGCCTGAGCCCCTGATCATCCTGGTGCTGGCTTTCCCGGTATTGATCATGAACATGCCGATGTCGGCCGTGAAGCAGGCAGCGGCAATCGGCATCTGTTGCTTCGCCTTTAATGCCTTTATCGACCGGCGCCTGATCCTTTTTGTCGTGCTGCTGTTCATCGCAGCGACCTTTCACAGCAGCGCGCTGGTCTTCCTCGTCATGGCACCGTTCGTCCATGCCGGTTACACGCCGCGCAATCTTGCCTTGGCCGGCGTCATGGCAATCCCGCTGCTCTTCCTGGTGATGTCCACCGAAGCCGCAGAAATCGCCACCACGCGATACATTGAATCCGACAGGAGCGCACAAGGCGCCATCTTCCGTCTCAGCCTGCTCATCCTCACGGGCCTGGGCTTCTTCCTGCTGCTTTCGCGGCGTTGGGCAAACTTGTTTCCCGAGAGCCAGAAGTTCATCGGCCTGACCGCCGGAGCAATGGTTGCCCTGGCCGGGTTGATGCTCGTTTCTTCGGTCGTGGCAGACCGGTTCGGCTATTACCTCATCATCCCGGCGCTGATGATCTATTCCGCGCTGCCGCACCTTTATTCGCGCGGCCAGATGAACCTGGTGAAACTTGCCCCCTTCGTTGCGCTGCTGGTCGTCTTCATTGGCTGGACCCAGCTCTCGGGTCACTACGCAGCCTGCTACGATCCCTATACGACCATTATCGGCAAATATTGACGGTTCCGATGCGCATTGTCCTGACAGTGAATGCAGCGTGGAACATCCTGAATTTCCGCAAGCCGCTTGCGCGCGCGCTGCTCGATGACGGGCATGAACTGACGGTCCTCGCCCCGGCCGACGATGCCGCAAATGAACTGATCGCCATGGGCTGCAATTTCATGCCGCTGGTGATGGACAATAAGGGCATCAATCCGCTCCGGGACCTGCAATTGCTGGCAAGAATGCGCCGGCATCTTGCCGAACTGAGACCCGACGTGGTGCTCGGCTATACCATCAAACCCAACATCTATGGTGCGCTGGCGGCGCGGCAACTGGGCATCGCCTTCATTCCAAATGTCACGGGCCTGGGCACGGCCTTCCTCTCCATGGGCGCGACGCAGCGCGTGATCGAATGGCTCTATCGGATTTCCTTCGCCAAGCTGCCCACGGTCCTGTTCCAGAACGAAGACGACGAAGCCCTGTTCCTCGAACGCAAGCTGATAAGAGCAAGCCAGGCGAAACGCCTTCCGGGCTCCGGCATCGACCTGGCGGAGTATTCGCTTGCCGACTATCCGGAAGAGAGCAGCGAAGTGATCTTCCTGCTTATTGCCCGCGTGTTGCGCGACAAGGGCGTGGCGGAGTTCGTCGAAGCGGCGCAGATCCTGCAGACGAAATATCCGTTTGTGCGCTGCCAATTGCTCGGTGCGACCGATTCGGAGAACCGGACCACTTTCAGCCGCGCGCAAGTGGATCGATGGGTGGAAGCCGGACGTATCGAGTATCTCGGTACCGCGCCCGATGTCCGCCCGCTCATACGCAAGGCCCATGCGGTCGTCCTGCCATCCTATCGCGAGGGCGCGCCGCGCACGCTGATCGAGGCGAGCGCCATGGGTCGCCCGGTCATTGCCTCGGATGTCCCCGGCTGCCGTTCGGTGGTCGAGGACGGGGAGACCGGCTTCCTGTGCGCAGTGCGCAGCGGCACCTCTCTGGCGGATACAATGGAGCGTTTCCTGCTGCTCAACTACGCGCACAAGGTGGAAATGGGCCTGGCCGCGCGGCGCAAGATGGAACGCGAATTTTCGGTCGAGCGCGTCATCGAGACCTATCGCGAACTGCTTACGGGCTTGCAGCCCAAGGTCGAAGAGGCGGCGTGATGGAAGCACCAACTACGCCCCTCACCTGCATCCATATCGGCTATCACAAGTGCGCCAGCACCTTCCTGCAGGAGAAGCTGTTTCCGCAAATCGCCGACACAAACGAGGATTTGAAGCGACCATTGCATGGATCGGCAGGTGAAAGGCCGCAGCTGCTCGACTGGCTGACCGATCCGCAATTCGATTCCGCACTTATCCGGGACAATGCCGAGGAGGCGGCCTTCTTCGGCAAGGGCGAAAGGCTGGTCATATCGCAGGAAGAGCTGTCGGGCCACCTGCTTGGCTACGACCTGACGGACCCGCACCTTATCGCCCGGAACCTGCATCGCACATTCCCCGAGGCGCGCATTCTTGCCGTGGTCCGGAACCAGGTCGATTTCCTGACCAGCCTCTATTGCTATCGCGTTGCCATCCGCGGGCACGAAACGCGCACCTTCGATGCCTTCCTCGACGAAGACCTGCCGCGCGGGCTCGAGAAGCAGCTGCGCTTTCATGAATTGCTGTCGCTCTATCGCGAGCTGTTCGGCGACGAGAAGGTCCTGGTCCTGCCCATGGAACAGCTCATCCGCGACGAGACGGAGTTCCTCGAGCAGATCTGCAGCTTTCTCGATATCGCCGAGATACCGGAGATGGAAAGCGGCAAGACCAATCGCGGATCACGCCAGAAGATGCTGATCGGTCTCTTCCGTCGTACCAATATCGCCTTCGATGCATTCCTGCGGCTGCGTGCGCGATTGGATGGCAAGGGCGCCGAAGCCGTCGATACGCGCCATTCACGGCTGCTCGCCTACTTCCCGCTGCGTAATCGCTACTATAGCTGGCAGCGCCGCATGTCCTACGCCATGGCAAGGCGTTTCCCCCGGGCACGCAAGGTCGATTTCGCCCGCGAGATCGCGCGCCATCGACTGGCGGAACGCTTCGCCGACAGCAATCGCACCTTGCGCGATAGCGGCCTTGTGGATTGGGATCCGGCCGATTTCGGCTATCCGGTGTGACAGCGTAAGACAGCGACCGAACATGGATATCTCGATCGTCATCACGACCTACAACCGTAAAACGGGCGTCGACAGACTGCTCGATGCCTTTGCCGACCAGGATGGCAACGACTTCCAGGTTGTCGTGGCAATTGACGGCTCTACCGATGGCACGGCTGCCATGCTGGCGGCCAAGCAGGTGCCTTTCGACCTGAAATGGGTAGACACGCATTGCAGCGAATACGGGCTGGCCGTGGCGCGCAATCGCGGCATTCTCGCCGCCGATGGCAAGGCCGTGGCGATCCTCGACGATGACAGCTTCCCCGAGCCGGGATATGTCGCGGCGCATCGCGCCTCGGCCATGAGCGGGGTCATCACTGGCGGCCTGCGCCGTCCCAGCGATGCACAGACGGCCCCCTATATGGCGTGGAAAGCGGACGAACTGGCCAAGCTCCCGCCACTCACACCAATGAGCATTCCCGAGCTCAGGCGAACCCATCCCAATGCCTACCTGATCGAGAACAATATCTGCCTGCTGCGCGAGGACTGGATCGCCATGGGCCTCTTCAGCGAAAGGCTGAAGCTTTACGGCTTTATCGGTCAGGAATTCTTCGCAAGAGCCGAATATCTGGGCCTGAAATACCAGCTCAATCCGGACGCAACGGTGAGCCATCGCGGCGAGATGGAAGGCGATAACGGACTGATGCGTTCTAAGAAGAACCGCCAGATCATGGTCTCGCAGCTCGTCCGGCCCAGCCTGATGAAGCCCACGCATTACCGCGCACAGATCGCATGGGCCAAGGCCATGGCGGCAGGTGAACCCGAACCGCCAATGCCCGGCTTCAAGCTGCAGGCGGGCCTCTCCATCCCCTACCGGCTGGCGCGCTCGGCCCTGCTGCGAACCCGCAAGGCGCTACGGGGCGGCGCATGAAGCGACTGATCTTCTGCGCGGTCTTTGGCGGCTATGACCGGGTCTATCCGCCAGTCACGCCCGAACCGGGTGTCGACTATGTGATCGTGACCGATGATCCTGAGATGCACGTGCCAGGCTGGACAACGCATGTGGTCGATATGTCCGCATTCCCGACGCCCAAGGCGGCAAACCTTTATCACCGCGCGCTGATCCACCGTGTCCTGCCAGGCTATGATGCCTCGCTCTATCTCGACGGCAATATGCGCCTTCTCGGCCCCAACAAGCCGCTATTCGACGAAGTACTGGCATCGGGCGCAGCGCTCGGCGCCTATATCCATCCGCTGCGCAGCACGGTTGCAGAAGAGGTCGATGCCGTGGTCGAAGTCGGGAAGGTCGGTGATGCCGAGGCGGTGCGCGCAGAACTGTCAGAATATGTCGCCGATGGCTTCCCCGATAATGTGCGCTTGGTCGAGACGACGGTGATCGTGAAGAACCACGAGCATCCAGGTCTCGATGCTGCGATGGAATTGTGGTGGCAGTGTTTTTCCCGTTATCTCGCCCGCGACCAGTTGAGCCTGCCCTATGTGATCTGGAAGACAGGCCTGCCCGTGCACCATTTTGCCGGATCGTTTCGCGATCCCAATCCATACTTCGCCTGGCAGCCGCATTATCGCGCACCGGGCATCAATCCGAATTACGTGCACGTGTCGCACCGCGCGCATGACAGCCTGGCCTATCGCGCGGCACTCACCGTGTGGGATGGCTGGCGCAGCCTGCGCCGCAAGCTGCCTTTCTAGACGCCGACCTCGTCGAGCGCGTTCTCGATCGCGGCAAAGACCGTGGCGAGGTCGTCTTCCGAAAGGCAGTAGGGCGGCATCATGTAGATCGTATTGCCCAGCGGACGCAGCAGCACGTCCTGTTCGCGGAAGCTCCTGAGCAGGCGCGGGCCGAGCTGCGAGAGATAGCCCGCATCTTCCACCGCGATATCGAAGGCGATGATGCTGCCGCTTTGCCGCAAATTGGCAATCGAGGGACGCTGAGCGATCCGCTCCATCCCTTCGCGCTCGCGCGCAGCGAGCGTGGCGATCCGTTCGAGCACAGGCTCCTCGCGCCAGATGGCAAGATTGGCGACACCCGCCGCGCAAGCGATCGGGTTCGCGGTGAAGCTGGAGGAATGGTAGAATAGTCGCGACCGGTCGGTCGAGTAATGCGCGTCGAATATGGCCGCGCTGGCCAATGTCACCGCCAGAGGCATGCTGCCGCCGGTCATGCCCTTGGCAAGGCACATGATATCGGGGACCACGCGCGCCTGCTCGCAGGCCAGCAGCGTGCCTGTGCGACCCCAGCCGGTCATCACTTCGTCGGCGATGAAGATAACGCCATGCCGCGCACAGATCATGCGCATTTCGGCCAGCACCTTGGGCGAATACATCATCATGCCGCCCGCACCCAGCACCAGCGGCTCGACGATGAAGGCGGCTATGTCTCCCGCCTCGCAGGCAGAGTCGAGCGCATCGAGCGTTGCCTGCTCCGCGCCTTCCTTTGGGAAAGGGATGGTGCCGACATCGAACAGCAGCTCTTCATAGGCCTGGTTGTAGACACCGCGAGCACCCACCGACATGCCGCCAATCGTGTCGCCGTGATAGGAATGTTCGAGCACGAGGATGCGATGGCGCGAGGATCCGCGATTGCGCCAATAGCCGAGCGCCATCTTGAGCGCGACTTCAACAGCGGTAGACCCGGAATCCGAATAGAAGACATATTCGAGCGTATCGGGTGTCATCTCCACCAGCCCGCGCGCCAGTTCCTCGGCCGGCTCATGCGTCCAGCCGGCGAAGATCACCTGGTCGAGCTTTTCGGCCTGTTCGCGGATCGCGGCGACGATACGCGGATGGTTGTGGCCATGGGTGATGACCCACCAGCTGGAGATCGCGTCGATTACCCGGCGACCGTCCTTGGTGAAAAGCGCCGCGCCCTCGCCACGCTCGACCATGGGGATCGGTTCGCCCAGTCCGTGCTGGGTAAAGGGGTGCCAAATTGGTGATTTTTCAGACATCCAGTTCACCAATACGAATTTCAGATGCAAATGCTTCGGCGAGTGAAGCAGAATTGAGGCCTGCAAGAAAAGGCAAACGTCCCAGATGCTTGCATTGGCCGATCTGTGTGATGGCTCGCTCTGCCACGGGTTCGGCATCGCCGATAAAGGCAACGCCCGCCACATCGATATTCCGTGCCCGAAGTGCCTCCAGCGAGAGCAGCGAATGGCTGATCGTGCCGAGGCTGGTGCGCGCGACGAGGATGGCGGGCAGGCCCCATTGCGCGAAGATATCCGCGGCCAGCAGGTCCTCGCGGTAGGGAACGAGCACGCCGCCCGCCCCCTCGACAATCAGCGCATTGTCGGTCTTGGGCAAGGCAAGCCGCTCGAGCTCGATCGTCACGCCATCGATGCGCGCCGCCTCATGCGGTGAGCACGGCGTGGCAAGCACATAGGCTTCGCGATGCACGGTGACGCCGGGCGCGAGACTTGCGACCCTTTCGCTATCGGTCCCGCCTTCGGTTCCCGCCTGGGCCGGCTTCCAGTAATCCGCTTTCAGCGCCGCAGCGAGACCTGCGGCAAACACGGTCTTGCCGACATCGGTATCGGTCCCTGTGACGATGAAGCCCTGCCCGCTCATGCGGTGCCACGCGCGATATGGCAGGTCACCACTTCATAGCTGGCCTGCGCCCCCGCTGTGTCGAAACCTGCCATCACTTGTTTGAGCGCACCCGGCGAAAGCGGCACATGGCCGCGCCGCGCGGTTCCCGCGCCGATCAGCTTGAGCCGTTCGAGGAATTGCCGCGCATTTTCGTGATGCTCGACATGGCGCGTGACCGCAAGCGACACAGGTTCGAAGCGCCGCAGCATGGCTTCCAGTTCGCTCGCAGGCGGGAAGGCAATCGCGCCCGCCTCCTCGCCGCATTGCGCATGAGCCGCGTGCCACTCGGCAAAGGTCCCCTGCGCCAGCGTGTTGAAAACAAGATGACCGCCCGGAGCGAGGCGTTCGACAAGGTGCGCGACCGCACGTTCAAGGTCGTCGAACCATTGCATGGCCATGCTTGCACAGACGAGGTCGTAGCGCGCTTCGTGGTCAGCAATGCCATATTCGCCGTCGAGCACGGCAAAGGCACGACCCTCGGCCTCGCCCAGTTCAGCGCGGCAGCGTTCGACCATGGCTGGCGCCTTGTCGGTGATAAGCCAGGTGCCCCCGATCCCGCGCGCCAGCAATTCGCGCGTCAGGAAGCCAGTGCCGCAACCGATCTCGAGCACATGCGGATCGGCGGGAAGATCAAGCCCGGCGATGCGGTCCGCCAATTCGGCAGCGACAAGCCGCTGTACCCCGGCATGGCGCGCATAGTCCTCTGCGCTGTCGAACGCCGTGCCGACGCGCGCTTGGTCGATCATATTCATACCGCCACCTGGGCCAGGAAGTGGTGGATCTTCTCGGCGCACCAGTCCGGCTCCTCGATGGGGAGGAGATGCCCTGCGGTCGGGTGCGTCACACGCTGTGCATTGGGCAAGGTCGCCTCGCGCATTTCGGGCGGCAGGATCGGGTCCGCTGCGCCTTGCAGCGAAAGGACGGGAACCTTCAATTCAGCCGCTGCGTCCCGGCAATCCATATCGCGCAAGGCAGCGAGATCCCGCGCCAGAAATTCGGATTCGATTGTTTCCATCGGGGCCGCATAGCCGCATTTCGCCCGAAAATCAGAGACGACCTGCTCGGGATCCACCTCAAAACGAGCAATCATCCGGTCGAGCACGCGGCGCGGCACGCCCTCCTCGCCACAGAAGCGGTCGAAACCGTTGATGGCGACCAGTCCGCGGCAATTTTCACTCATTGAATCAAGGGCGAGCACAGTGCCGAAACTGTGGGCGATCCAGACGGAGGGTTCTTCGGGCGCGCTTTCTCCCTGCCCGCCGAAATAGCCACGGTCGGCAAAGCGCGGCTCGATCCCGGAAAGGCGTTCGACAAGTGCCTCCCAGAGCGAGGAATCCTCGCCCCAGCCATGGATAAACCACGCTTTCACAAGGCTTTTCCGAGCACGTCCAGCACTTGCTCCACGTGCTTTTCGGAGTGCACGGATGACAGGGCGAAGCGGATGCGGCTGCTGCCATTTGGCACGGTTGGTGGGCGGATTGCGATGCCGAGAATTCCTGACTTTTCAAGTATTTCGGCGATTTTGAGCGTCTCCTCCTCGCCGCCGACCATGATGGGCACGATCTGCGTGTCCGAGGCGCCGCAATCGAGGCCAAGCGCATGCAAGCCGCTGCGAAACTTCTCCGATAATCGCGCAAGATCAGTGCGTTGCTTGTCCATTCCCGGCACGATATCGAGCGCGGCGTCGATCGCGCCGAGCACGGGTGGCGGCAGCGCGGTCGAGTAAATCAGCCCGCTGGCGGCGTTGACGAGATAGTCCACAAGGGGGGCTGAACCGCACACAAAGGCTCCGAAAGACCCCAGAGCCTTGCTGAACGTGCCCATGACGAGGTCTGGCTTATGCTCAATCTCGGCACTCAGTCCGGCGCCCTTTGGGCCGAGGACTCCGGTCGCATGGGCCTCGTCCACCACCAGAAAGGCATCGTGCTTTCGTGCGATTGCGGAGAGCCTTTCAAGGTCGGCGCGGTCGCCATCCATGCTGAACACGCTTTCGGTCACCACCAGCCTGATGTCGGCGTCGCGACCCTTCGCCTCGAGCAACTCCTCGAGATGGTCGTAATCATTGTGGCGGAAGCGGACCTGTCGCTGGCCCGCCGCAGCAATGCCGTGATGGATGCTGGCATGCACCAACCGGTCGGCGAAGATCGCGATCTTCGGAGCAAGAGCACAAAGCGCCGGGAAGATCGTGGCATTGGCCTGCCAGCCACTGGCAAAGAGCAGCGCCGCCTCCGATCCCTTGAATGCCGCCAGTTTGCGCTCCACCGCCAGATGCGCGTCCAAGGTTCCGGTCACCAGCCGCGAGGCACGCGATCCGGTGCCGAGCTCCCTTGCCCATTCGCAGGACCGCTCCACCAGCAGCGGATGATGCGCCAGGCCGAGATAGTCATTGCTGGAGAAGTCGAGCAGCTCGCGCCCGTCGCGCATCAGCCTGCCCGGACCTGCGGGTGCGACAGGGCGCAGCTGCCGCAGCCGGCCCTTGGCCTCGCGTTCTTCCAATGCCTTCCTGAAACGAGAATCCATGCGCGCCCTATTCGGCGGGTTCGCTTTCCATTTGATCCTTGGCCTGCTGGCACTTGCCGGCCCGCATCGGCTCCTCGCCCATAAGCGGCTTCATGCCGAGCTTGGCGAGCAATGCCGCATCCTCGTCATCGCCGGCATTGGGCGCGGTCAGCAGCTTGTCGCCGGTGAAGATCGAATTCGCACCCGCCATGAAGCACATGGCCTGCGTGGCCTCGCTCATGCTCTCGCGGCCCGCACTCAGTCGCACCATGCTCATCGGCATGCAGATGCGCGCCACCGCCACCGTGCGGACGAATTCGATATCGTCGATCTTGGCGAGCGGCGTATCGGCCAGCATGTCGCCCAGTACCGTTCCCTTGACCGGCACCAGCGCATTGACCGGCACGCTTTCCGGTTGGCGCTCCAAGGTCGCCAAAGTATGGATGAAGCCGACGCGATCTGCGCGCGTCTCGCCCATGCCGACGATCCCGCCCGAGCAGACATTGATCCCGGCATCGCGCACGTTCTGCAAGGTATCGAGCCGGTCCGAATATTTGCGGGTGGAGATCACCTCCTCGTAATATTCGGGGCCGGTATCGACATTGTGGTTATAGTAATCGAGGCCCGCCTCTTTCAGCTGCGCGGCCTGTTCGGGCGACAGCATGCCGAGCGTCATGCAGGTTTCCATGCCCATCGAGCGCACACCCTCGACGATCTCGACGATCTTGCCCATGTCACGCGGCTTGGGATTGCGCCAGGCGGCACCCATGCAGAAACGCTGCGAGCCGGCATCGCGGGCCTGTGCCGCACGTTGCAGCACTTCGCGCACATCCATCAGCTTGGTCGCCTTCACGCCACTGTCGGCATGCGCGCTTTGCGAGCAATAGCCGCAATCCTCCTCACACCCGCCCGTCTTGATCGACAGCAGCGTGCACAGCTGCACCTCGTCCGGACTATGATGCGCGCGATGGACCTCGGCCGCACGGAACAGCAGCTCGGTAAAGGGAAGCTCGAACAGCTCCGCAATTTCGTCGCGGGTCCAGTCGGTGCGCGTCCTCTCGGTTTGGGGCATTTCTATCCTTCTTCAATCCCATGACCCCGGTCAGCAGCGACCCGCCGGGGAGCATCATGCAAATGTCGATAGACCTATCGTGCCGGAGAGGAAAGCCCGCCCCTCGGCTAGGTTTCAGGACATGCGCCGACCGAAACCACGATTGAAACCGCGGCTGCCGCAACTCTCGCCTATGCCGACCTCGATCGTCTTGTAAGCGAGCATGGCGCCGTCGTCCGAACGCTCGATCCCGAACATGAAGCCGTCTGCATCACCCGCCATCCGCAAGACGTTGTCGGTCGAATTGGAAATGTCCGGCTGCCCGCGTTCGCGATATCCCGCCACGCTGGAGCATATCTCGCGCGTCATTTCCTCGGGGAAATAGAGCTGAGTCACAGTCTGCAAGTTGGAGGTAGTCGTCTCGCCCGCATGGTCAGGCATGCGTAGCAACAGGTGCACATGCAGCGCGCGGCCGCCATACCAGCCCGGGTAGCAGCTATCGAAAGTCACGCGGCCATCCGCATCCGAAATGCCCCGGCCACGGAAGAAATAGCTCGCTTCGGCATGGGCATCGCCCGAAGTGCAGAACCGTCCCGCCTGCACATCCTCCGCCGAATAATGGCCCGATTGGCTGGTATGCCAGATCTCGATTTCGGCATTGGCAATGGGCTCGCAATCGCCCGAAGTGACAAGGCGGAAGGCCATGCGCACGGGAATGCCCGGTTCGCCCTCGCTGATATCCTGCCGCACGGGCGCAGATGGCGCATAGCAGGGGCCGAGAATCTGCTCGCAAGTGAGCGAGCAGGCGCGGTCCGCCATGGCGAAGGGATCGATCGCATTGATGGCATCGCCCATGGCGGCTGTGCCACCCGTCGCCCAAGGTCCGCTGGGAACTGCCGGGGAGCCCTGCGCACACAGCTTGCTGCCAAACCCGACGGAAGTGGCGAGCACGCCGAGGCCAAGCCCCTGCAATGCTGTACGCCGCGCGATGCGGATCTTCTGTGCCATGGCTTTGCTATCCTCTCGGCGCGTTTCCGGTCGCCAGAGTAGCGCCGGACTTGTTCGCCTCAAGTCGCACAGAGTATCAAATTGTCAGGCTCTTGTCTGCGTAGGGCGATCAGGGGCCGTCCCTCAGGGAGCGATCCACAGGCGAAGGAGCCAGGCAACCACACCCAAGGTTGCGACGCTGCCAGCCCAGATCGCCGCCATCCAGGCAAGGCGCTTCCAGAGCGGAGACTCCTCAGCCAGCGGCTTCTTGGTCTGCCCTATCACTTCGTTGCTTGAGGGCATCAATGGTACCCTTCCTTGCCGACCTTGCCGCGGAAGACCCAATAGGCCCAGGCGGTATAGCCCACGATCAGCGGCATGGTGATCGCCACACCGATGAGCATGAAGACCTGGCTGCTATGCGGGGCAGCGGCGTCCCAGATGGTCACATCGGGCGGCACGACGTTCGGCCAAATGGTCACGCCCAATCCGGCCATGCCCAGCAGGAAAAGCGCCAGCGAAAGCCAGAAAGGCGTGGCTTCGCCACCCTTGGAAAGCGAGCGTAGCAACCAGATCGCCACCACGCCGGTGAGGATCGGCAGCGGAAGCAGGTAATAGAGTTCGGGCGCGGTCAGCCAACGCTCTGCATATTCCGGGCGCAAGGCGACATTATAGAGGCTCACCGCGCCCATCAGCACGATGGTGGCTAGCGCTGCGCGGCGGGCCAGCCGCCTCGCCTTGTCCTGCACCCCGCCATCAAGCCGCCAGTAGAGCCAGCATGCACCCAATAGCGCATAGCCTGCCACCGTGCCGAGACCGGTCAGCAGCGTATAGGGCGTCAGCCAGTCGAACCAGCTCCCGGCATAGGCGCGGTCCTGCACCTCGATCCCCTGCAGCAGCGCGCCAAGGATCATGCCCTGCGACAGCGCGGCGACCAGCGAGCCGAGCGAAAAGGCCATGTCCCATGCGGGGCGATGCTTCTCGTCGCGCCAGCGATATTCGAAGGCGACACCGCGAAAGACGAGGCCGAGGAGCATGGCGATGACCAGCGGGTAGGTGGCCGGAAGGATGATCGCATAGGCCAGCGGAAAGGCGGCGAAGAGCCCGCCCCCGCCCAGCACCAGCCAGGTTTCGTTACCGTCCCAGAAAGGCGCGATGGAATTCATCGCCCGGTTTCGGCCCTCGCCCGGCTGGAATGCCGGGAAGAGGATGCCGATGCCGAGGTCGAAGCCGTCCATCACCACATAGGCGAAGATGCCGAAGGCGATGATCAGCGCCCAGATCACTGTCAGGTCAATGCTCATTGCCCGTCCTCCTTCGGAAGGAGGAGGCTTTGCGGCAGCGTGTCCCCCTCGCCCGGATTTTGCGTCGGTCCAGGTGTGATGCCCGCCGTACGGATCGGGCCTGTATCGCCGCGCTTGGCTCCGAGTTCCTGCGCCTTGGGCGGTGCCTTCATCAGCCGCAGCAAGTACCAGGTGCCGATCGAGAAGACGGTGAAATAGACCACAACGAAAGCGAGCAGGCTTGCCGCCACGGCCGGCGCATCGAGCGGGCTCGCTGAATCCGCCGTGCGCAGCAGGCCGAAGATCGTATAGGGCTGGCGGCCGACCTCGGTGGTCACCCAGCCGGCAATCACCGCGACGAAGCCCGATGGCCCCATGATGAGCGCCGCGCGGTGCATTAGCGGCCAGTCGTAAAGCTTGCCGCGCCAACGTGCGAAGAGGCTCCACAGACCGATACCGAGCATGGCCATGCCGATGGCGACCATGATGCGGAAGGCCCAGAATACCGGGAAGACCGGCGGCTGCTCGTCATCGGGGATGGTGTCGAGACCGTCCAGCGGCGCGTTGAAATCGTGCTTGAGGATGAAGCTGGAAAGCTTGGGAATGCCGAGCGCCCAGTCGAGTTGCTGCGTCTCGTCATTGGGAATACCGAAGACATAGAAGGGCGCGCCATCGGGGTGGCTCTCATAGTGCCCCTCCATCGCCATGACCTTTTGCGGCTGGTGCTCCATCGTGTTGAGACCGTGGAGGTCTCCCACGAATATCTGCACCGGAGCGACCAGCGCCGCCATCCACATCGCCATGGAGAACATCTTGCGTGCGTGGAGATTGGCCTTGTCCTTCAGCAGGTGCCAGGCACCCACCGCTCCAACCACGAAGGCGGTGGTGAGGTATGCTGCCGTCACCGTGTGGACGAGGCGGTAGGGGAAGCTGGGATTGAAGATGATCTCGACCCAGCTTTCGCCGGGCAGGTATTGGCCGTTGGCGGCCAGTTCGTATCCGGTCGGCGTCTGCATCCAGCTATTCACCGAGAGGATCCAGAAGGCGGAAACGAAGGTGCCCGCAGCCACCATGAGCGTGGCGAAGAAGTGCAGCTTCTTTCCCACCTTCTCCATGCCGAACAGCATGACGCCGAGGAAGCCTGCCTCAAGGAAGAATGCGGTCAGCACCTCGTATGCCATGAGCGGGCCGATCACCGGCCCTGCGACATCGGAGAAGACCGACCAGTTTGTGCCGAACTGGTAAGACATGACGATGCCCGAGACGACGCCCATGGCAAAGGCGATGGCGAAAATCTTGAGCCAGTATTTGAACAGGTCGAGATAGACCGGCTTGCCGGTCTTGAGCCACAGGCCCTCCAGCACCGCGAGATAGCTTGCCAGCCCGATCGAAAAGGCCGGGAAGATAAAGTGGAAGCTTACCGTGAAGGCGAACTGGATGCGCGCCAGCAACAGGGCGTCGAAAGTCTCGAACATGGTCACCACCTGGATGCTTGGCTGGCCCGATACACGTGTGGGCCCGGTTTGTCACAGAAAGAGGAACGCCCGCCGCAGGAGGGATGGGGGGAGGGATGCGGCGGGCGTTCCAAGAGGGTTGATCAATCGACCTTGGTCATGCGCAGGTAAGGCTTGATGGTGGTGAAGCCCTGCGGGAACATTTCCTTGGCCTTTTCATCGGGGATGGAAGGCGGGATGATCACTTCATCGCCCGGGTTCCAGTTGGCCGGGGTGACTACGCCAGCGCGGTCGGACAGCTGCAGGCTGTCGATGACGCGCAGGATCTCGTCGAAATTGCGACCGACGCTCATCGGGTAGGTCATCATCAGGCGGATCTTCTTGTCCGGATCGATGATGTAGACCGAACGCACGGCTGCCGTATCGCTCTGGTCCGGGTGGATCATGTCGTAGAGCTTGGCAATTTCGAGATCCGGATCGGCGACGATCGGGAACTTGAGCGTGGTGTTCTGGGTCTCGTCCACGTCCTTGATCCAGGCGCGGTGCTCGTCGGCCGTATCGGTCGAGAGGCCGAGCGGCTTGGTGTTGCGCTTGTCGAATTCGTCGGCAAGGCGGGCGGTCATGCCCATCTCCGTGGTGCAGACGGGGGTGAAGTCTGCCGGATGGCTGAAGAAGAAGACCCAGCTGTCTCCGGCCCAGTCGTGCAGGCTGATCTCGCCGACCGTAGAGTCGACGGTGAAGTTGGGGGCGATGTCTCCGATATGCAGTGTCATTGGGGGCTCCTTTGTCTGTGCAACAGAGATACGCGCCGCCGGACGATTCGGCCATCACAATTATTCGATTACATTAATCGAAATATCTAGGCCATCGCAAATTGGGCCAAAATGCGCAAAATCATCCGCAAAATCGCGCTTTCATATCGTGATATCTGTAACTGAAGGCTGGCTCAGGCGGTTTTGCGCAGGCCAGCACGCCAGCGATAGAGCGTCTTTTCCGAGATGCCGACTTCACGGCAGCTTTCGGTCACACCCATGCCGCTCGCGATCAGGCGCTCGATCTTGCGACACTTCTCTTCTTTGTTTTCGATTTGCGCCATCAGATCAGGCCTCTTGCTAGATATTGGTCGTTGGGGGGCGAAGGCTCGCCATTATCCCTCGCCAGTTCGGACCATGCCTGGTCCTGCGAGAGGAAGACGCGCCCGTTGAGTTCGTCGAGGAAATGCGTGTCCTTGAGCCGATCCATCACCGGCCCCTTCACCTCGGAAAGGTGCAGGCCGATCCCGCCATCGCCGAGGCGATGGTTGATTGCCTCAAGGCTTTCGAGGCCGGTGGCATCGATCGCATTGACCGCGCTGCACATCAGGATGACGTGCCGAAGCTCGGGTTTCTCGGCCACGCGCTCGAGGACATATTCCTCGAGCCAGCGGGCGTTGAGATAGGTCAGGCTCTCGTCGATACGGATCGACAGGAGGTGCGGCAGGGTCAGGACCTTGTGCCGCTCGACATTGCGGAAATGCTCGGTCTCTGGAACGCGACCGACGATCGCAGCATGCGGGCGGGAGGCCTTCCAAAGGTAGAGCAGCAGGCCGACGCTGACGCCGGCAATCACGCCCATTTCCACGCCTGCCAGCAGGGTGATGAGGATGGTCGCCATATGTGCGGCGAAATCGGCCTTGGAATACCTCCACAAGCGGCCCGGCGTCTTGAGATCGACAAGGCTCAGCACGGCGACGATGATCGTCGCGGCCAAAGTGGCGATGGGCAGGTTGAACAGCAGCGGCGTGAGGAAGAGCGAGGCGAGCGCAATGCCGCCGGCCGTATAAGCGCCTGCAGCCGGGGTCTGCGCGCCAGCATCGAAATTCACCACCGAACGGGCGAAACCGCCCGTTACCGGATAGCCGCCGGAAATGGCCGAAGCGATATTCGATGCGCCCAGGCCAATCAGCTCCTGGTCAGGCGAAATGCGCTGGCGCCGCTTGGCAGCGAGGGTCTGCGCGACCGACACGCTCTCCACGAAGCCGATCACCGAGATCAGCAACGCCGGGACCCAAAGCTGCGCGATCAGATCCATGTCCGTGCTCGGCAACGCAAAGGGCGGAAGGCCCTGCGGCACCGCGCCAACCAGCGCCACGCCCCTATCGGCAAGGCCGAGTAGGATCACGGCAACGATCGTCAGGATGACGGCGATCACCGGACCTGCCTTGGAGGTCATGCCAGCAGCCTGTTCACCCATGCCGAAACGGCGCAGCAGCGGGGTAAAGCCCTTGCGCACCCAGAACAGGAAGCCCGTGGCAATCACGCCGATGGTGAGCGTGTAGAAATTGGTATCGGGCAAGTTCGCGGCCAGATTGCCGAGCATTTCCGGCCAGTTGTCCCCGCCACCCGAAATCCCGAAGATGTGCTTCACCTGGCTGGTGGCGATGAGCACGCCCGACGCAGTGATGAAGCCGGCAATGACCGGGTGGGACAGCAGGTTGGCAAGGAAACCGAGGCGCAGGAAGCCGAGCACCGCCAGCATAACGCCAGAGAGCGCTGCCAGCGTGATCGCCGCCTCGAGATATTCTGGCGTGCCCTGCGCTGCCACCGCGCCCGCCGCACTCGCCGTCATCAGCGAGACGACCGCGACCGGCCCCACGGCCAGCGTACGGCTGGTTCCGAAGATCGCATAGGCGACCAGCGGCAGGATCGAGGCGTAGAGACCCACCACGGGCGGAAGGCCCGCCAACAACGCATAGGCGAGGCTCTGCGGGATCAGCATGATCGTGACGATCACTGCTGCCAGCAGGTCGGCGCTCAGCACCTGGCGGTTATATTCCGCCCCCCATTCGAGGATCGGGAAATAGCGTCGCAACATGATCCTACGCGACCGCGCTCCTTGTTATTGGGCAATCATATTGCCGGGACCAGCGAGCCATTCGCGGCCCTTGAGCATGCCGTTCCAGTAGATCCAGGGAAGCGCATCGGCCTTCAGGATCCAGGACAGGCGCTGCGCCTTGGTGCCGTCAATCAACCAGGTCGGGAAACTGGGCATCAGCTTGCCGCCATAGCCGAATTCGGCGAGCACGATCTTGCCGCGTTCCACCGTCAGCGGGCACGAACCATAGCCGTCATAGGCGGCGGTCGGCTCCTTGCCATCGAGCACGGCGAGCGCGTTGATCGCAACCACTGGCGCCTGCTTGCGCGCGGCAGCGGCAGTCTTGGCATTGGGAGCGCTGCAGCCATCACCAAGTCCGAAGACGTTCGGGTATTTGGTGTGCCGGAGGCTGTACTGATCGACATCGACAAATCCGCTTTCGGCAGCCAACGGACTATTTCGGATGAAATCGGGTGCGACCTGCGGGGGCACGACATGGATCATGTCGAATTCGACCTTCTCTTCGCCATCCTTTGTGGCGAAGGTCGCGACCTTGCCCGGCCCGTCCACGGCGACGAGCTTGCTCTCCAGCTCGAGGTCGATTCCGTATTTCTCGACATAGGACATCAGCGCGGGGACATATTCCTTGACCCCGAAAAGCACGCCGCCGGCATTGCGAAACTGCACGTCGATATTGTCGAGCACGCCCGAACGGCGCCAGTGGTCGCAGGAGAGATACATGCTTTTCTGCGGCGCGCCGGCACACTTGATCGGCATGGGCGGCTGGGTGAAAAGGGCGCGGCCCTGCTTGAGGCCCTGGACCAGTTCCCAAGTGTAGGGAGCAAGGTCGTAGCGGTAATTCGAAGTCACGCCATTCTTGCCGAGCGTTTCCTCGACACCTTCGATCTGACCCCAATCCAGCTTGATACCCGGCGCGACGATCAGAAGGTCGTAGCGAATCGTTTCACCTGCAATGGTAGTGAGGGAATTGTTCTCCGGCTCGAAGCCGGCGACATTCTGCTGAATCCATTCCGCACCACGCGGAATGACGTCCTTCATCGGGCGACCGGTGACCTTCACGTCGAACACGCCGCCGCCAACCATGGTCCAGCCCGGCTGGTAGAAATGCTCCTGCGCGGCATCGACCAGCGCGACGCTGAGTGTCGGGCGACGGCGCAAAATGCTGGCTGCGGTGGCAACGCCAGCAGAACCGGCGCCGACCACGACGATATCGAATTTCCTCTCGGTCATTATTCTTCTCTCTTTATCAAAGCCGGTCCGCGACGTTCTTTAAAGCCTGTCGGCGACGAGACGGTGCAGCGACATTCCAGCGATCATGGCGATCACGAAGACGGCAACGCTCATCGGCGCGGTCCCCAGCGACGCGATCGCCGGACCGGGGCACAGACCGCCCAGCCCCCAGCCAACGCCGAACAGCGCGGCACCGCCCAGCAACTTGCCATCGAGATGGCGCGTACCGGGCAGGTGCCAGCTGGTATCGACGAGCGGCCGGACCATGCGCGGCTGGACCAGCCAGGCGACGACCATGACGATCAGCGCCCCGCCCATCACGAATGCGAGCGTCGGATCCCAATTGCCGAACAAGTCGAGGAAACCGCGCACGCGCGCAGGATCGGTCATTCCCGAAACGGTAAGGCCGATGCCGAAAACCACTCCGGCAATCAGGGCAAGAAGCTGCTTCATCACCAGCCTCCTCCCAGCGCATTGACCACGGCAACGGTAACGATACCGCTCACCATGAAGGCCAGGGTGGCGCTGATCGAGCGGCGCGAGAGGCGCGCCATTCCGCAAACGCCATGGCCGCTGGTGCAGCCACTTCCGAGGCGGGTTCCGAAGCCGACGAGTAATCCGGCCGCGGCGAGCAGGGGGAGGGAGGGGGGATAGCTCGCCGCGACCGGGCCAAAGACCAGTGCATAGGCCAGACCGCCCAGCACCAGTCCAATCACGAAATTAAGCGCCATGATCCAGGGAGGACCAGAATCGGCAATGCCGGTGGCACGCGCCAACAATCCGCTGACGCCAGCAATACGCCCGGCTCCCAGCAGCATGATCGCCGCCGCCAGGCCGATCAGCAATCCGCCGACCAGGCCTTCAAGCGGCTGTGCGTCAGGGAAACCGGGCAGGATCATACCGCGTTCACCGGGATCTTGATGTAGCTGACACCATTACTTTCAGGTGCCGGCATGTGTCCGCCGCGAATGTTGACCTGCACGGAAGGCATGATCAGCTCGGGCAGGTCCAGCGTGGCATCGCGTGCCTGCCGCCATTCGACGAACTCGTCTTCGACCACACCATCATGCACATGGACATTGCCATCGCGCTGCGCGCCGACGGTCGATTCCCAAGCATAGGTATCGCGTCCGGGCGCCTTGTAGTCATGGCACATGAACAGGCGCGTTTCGCGCGGCAGCTCGAGCAGGCGCTTGATCGACTTGAACAGCTGGCGAGCATCGCCACCGGGGAAGTCTGCCCGCGCCGTACCATAGTCGGGCATGAACATGGTATCGCCGAGGAACACGGCATCGCCGATCACATAGGCGATATCGGCCGGCGTATGGCCGGGTACATGCAGAGCGACCGCATCGAGCGTGCCGATCTTGAAAGTGTCGCCGTCCTCGAACAGGTGATCGAACTGCGAGCCATCGCGCTGGAATTCGGTGCCGGCATTGAAGAGCTTGCCGAACACATCCTGCACGGTCGTGATCGCCTTGCCGATCGCCAGCTTGCCTCCCAGCTTCTCCTGCAGATAGGGGGCCGCAGAGAGATGGTCGGCGTGCGCATGCGTTTCGAGCAACCAAGACACTTTCAGGTTTTTCGAATTCACATATTCGATAACCTTGTCCGCCGACGCGAATGACGTGCGTCCGGAATTGGGCCGGTAATCGAGTACCGAGTCGATGATCGCGGCTTCACTTGTAGCCGGGTCATGCACGACATAGGTAATGGTATAAGTCGCTTCGTCGAAGAAACCGACGATTTCAGGCTTCTTCGAGGGATCTGCGACGGCAGCTTCGACCAGCTTGGTGGCCTGCTCCAGGTTTGTATCGGTCATGAGATTCACCTCGCTTCAAACAATTACATATTTTCTGTATATGTATTGCTTTTGATTTGTCAAGGTGCTACAAGGCTCTCATGACAGATATCGAACATCGCCAATGCCTGCGGATCGGCGAAACCGCACCGGACTTCACCGCTCGCAGTACCGCGGGGGAGGTCACCCTTTCCGACTATCGTGGAAAGTGGGTGCTGTTCTTTTCGCATCCGGCGGACTTCACCCCTGTCTGCACGAGCGAATTCGTTGCCCTCGCCAATGCCGCGAAAGAGTTTGCCAAGCTGGATTGCGCACTGCTCGCCCTTTCCGTGGACAGCCTTTACGCTCATTTCGCCTGGATCCGCGCAATCCATGACCGCTTCGGCGTCGAAGTTCGCTTCCCGATCATCGAGGATCCGACGCTGGTGATCGGCAAGGCCTTCGGCATGGTGGCCGAGGGAGCAAGCGACAGTTCGACCGTGCGCACCAATTTCTTCATCGACCCAAATGGCGTGATCCGCGCGATCGCCTGTTACCCGCTCAATATCGGTCGCTCGGTAGACGAGATGCTGCGCACGCTGGCTGCGCTCAAGGCGGCGGACGAAACCGGCGCGCTGGCCCCGGCGGGCTGGCAGCCGGGCGATCCAATGCTCAGGCAGCCCGATCCCAATCTCGACGAGATATTCGGCGAGAGCGATCCATCGCGCTGGTTCCTGCAGGAACAGGTGTCCAAATGAGCGAGGCCGTGATCGAGGGACTCAAGGCGCTGGGCCATCCGTTGCGTTTCCGTATCCTGCAGGCACTGGCCGAAGGTGAGCGCAATGTCGGCGATATCGAGACCGCAAGCGGTATCGGCCAGCCCGCCCTGTCTCAGCAGCTCGCTTTCCTGCGCAAGGCGGAGCTGGTCACCACAAGGCGTGAGGCGAAATCGGTTTTCTATGCGATCGACGACGAACGCCTCGGCGAAATCCGCCAGGCGGTGGACGCCCTACGTCCGGCAGCAAAGCCAGGAGACCTGGACGCGCAGAAGCTGCAAATGCAGCGCACCGGCGCCGCAGTCTTTGCAAGGCTCAACATCTAGAACGGCCGCTCAGGCGAGCTTGATCTCGCGCAGGCGCTGCTGGAGGTAATCCTCGGCAAGGATCGGCTCCATCGCCTCGCTGCTTTCGCGCAGGCAATCTTCCATCGGCTCGATCAGGTAATCGGGCCGGAAATGCAGGAAGAAGGGCATGGAATAGCGCGCCCGGCGCGCTGCCTCCCCCACCGGATTGACCACGCGGTGCGTGGTCGAGCGCAGCAATCCGTTGGTCTGCCGCTGGAGCATGTCGCCGATATTGACCGCCAGCGCCCCTTCGGGCGGGGAAACCGGCAACCACTCGCCCGAACGGCTCAGCAGTTCAAGACCGGCCTCTTCCGCACCGAGCAGGAGGGTGATCGTGTTGATGTCCTCATGCGCAGCCGCCCTCACCTCGCCTTCCTCAGCCTTGCCGACAGGCGGATAATGCAGCAAACGCATCACGGAGTTTCCGTCCCTGATCGTATCGTCGAAGAAGGCCGGCTCCAGCCCAAGATGGATCGCAATGGCTGACAGCAGGCGCGCGCCCGTGCGGTCGAAGGCAGCGAATAGCTCCAGCATTGTTTCGCGGAAGCCTGCCACTTCAGCGGGCCAGATATTGGGCGGCATGAAGCGTTCATAGGCATGGCCCGGTGGCAGGTCGCGCCCGACATGCCAGAACTCCTTGAGGTCGCGCACCGGCGCGTCCTTGGCCTGCTCCATCCCGAACGGGGTGTAGCCGCGCGCACCGCCAAGGCCCGCCTGGTGATATCGGCGCTTCACTTCCTCGGGCAGGGCGAAAAAGGCGCGCGTTGCGGCCCAGCCCCGCTCGATCAGGTCGGGATCGATCCCGTGATCGCGGACCACGGCAAAGCCATACTCCTCGAAGGAACGGCCCAGCTCGAGCGAAAGCTCCTCAAGCGAACGGGCCAACGAAACCGATGCGATGCTCATGCAGCAAGTGACTACACAAGCCGCATGGCGCGACCAATCCCGCGATGCGAATTATCGCCGGGCCAGAGGACGCATTCCGTAAGGCAATTCGGAAGTGAAAGCCTCGATCCGCGCCACCTCGCCACCATCGAAATGCAGCATCTCGATGACCTGCATGGTACGCGGATAGGATTGACCGGACGTAGCCGGGAAGTCCTCGAACGTGCGCCAGACGGCAAGGCCGCGCTCCTCGTCAACCGCGAGCAGCTCGCGGTCGCGGATTGCTTCGATCTGGGCAATGCCCGGCCCGCCAAAGGGAGACACACAGTCGCCCATGTCCTGACCGTTCACCACCCAGCGACAGTCCGCACCGAAGATTTCCGGCGCGCCGCCACCGGCGGTGATGGCGGGGAAGAACTGGGCACCGGCATTGATCATGTCACTGCGCGAAGTGCGGCGTGCTGCAGGGAGCACCGCGAAATCGGGCGCGGAGACGGGCTCGGCCCAGGGCGCGCCGTATTCGCTGCGGCGGATAGTCGCATCGACGCTGCCCACGGCGGAACCATCGGCAGCGACGGTGAATGCGGCCCATGCCGGCTGGCCGTGTTCCTCGATCCGGCCGATCCAGACGGCCTTGCCGGTCTGCTCATCGGCGACAACCAACGGGTCGCTATCCACCGCGGTCACGGTGCGCCAGATGCTTTCGCCCACGCGAATGCCAACGCTGTTCTCGGCATAGCCGACGCGCTCGCCCCAGTTCACGTCCTGCCACTGATTGCCGACCATGCTGGACGCGACGGTTCGGGCATGGCTGTCCAGGCAGGACGCGCTGCAGGCTGCGGGATCGGCGGCGAATTCTGGGAACTCGGCATCCGGTCCCCAGAAGATATTGTGCATGAAATAGGGGACATAGGTGAATGTCGCTTCGATCCGCTGGATCTCCGCATTGCGGATGCGGAAGGCCTCAAGCAGCGTGATCGAGTTGGGCCATTTGAGCGCGGTGCGCATTTCCTGTCCGTTGGTCAGCAAATAGCGGTCGAACTCGTTCGCATGGTCGAAGAAACCCGATGCCACGACGACGCCGCGCTGTTCGTCCACCAAAGGCAGGTCGCGGCGGATGCGCTTGTTGATCTTGTACAGGCCGAGCAGGAACTGATCCCGGCAACCAGAGGCAATGGCGGCGGCACTACGCTGCTCGCCTTCGCGCACGGCAGTGGTCAGGATGCCGTTCTCAAGGCGGCTGCAATCCTCTGAAAAGGGAGCAAAGACCTGGCCGTCATTGAGCTCGACCGTGTCGAAATAGGCATCGGCAATGGCCAGCATGCGTTCGCGCGGGCGACGTTCTTCCTCAGGCAGAACTTCCACGAATTCGGGGAAGTGCACCATGTTCTCCCAATCGCCATAGGGCGCGGGCAGAGAAGTCCGGCGATGCACCACCGTCTCGATCTCGTCGATCAGCCCGCCATCGACATGGATGCGCACGGCGTAGAAGGCGGCAGTGCCGTTTTCGCGCACCGAACCGAACCATGCGGCGTGGCCCGTGGTCTCGTCGGCGACAACCAGCCCGTTCTCGTCCGCGCCTTCAACCGTGCCCCACAAGCCTTCGCCGGGCTGAAGCGGCACATTGTTTTCGGTAAAAACAAGATCGCCAGCGAGCGGCAGGCGGCTCGGATCGCGAGCGACCAGCGCCTCCATATGATCTTCGACCATGCCGATAAGGCAGTCATACATGCAGGAGGTATCCGCGACAGCGCTTGCTTCGCCCGGTGCCTGGGCAAGCGCAGGGGCTGTTGCAGACATGGCGGCACCGAGTGCCAGGGCGGAAAGAGCGAGCCTTATCGATTTCATTGTGCGTGTCCTCCCGCCGAAGCGTCACTGTAGTCTTCATTGGCACGCGCGATCAGGTATGCGTTGATCGCGGCGGCATCCTCTTCCGTCAGCGTGTCGGCAAAGCCGATCATGCCCTTGTCCTCGAGAATCCCTTCAAGGACGATCTCGTTGAACTGCGCGCGCGTCTCCGGCGTCATCCAGCGCAAATCCGCGACCCCACCAATGGCGTTCGGGCCGTGGCAGCGTTCGCATGCCTCGCCATAGAGGTCGCGCCCGCGTGCAACCTGCGCTTCGGTAGCCATCAGGAAGGGTGGACGCGGAAGCTCGCTGGGTGGTGGGGCTGGCGGCAGTTCGACACCGGTCGCACCCAGTTTGAACACAAGCAGTTTCGCTGTCGAGGTCGTGAACGGGCCGAGATTGTAAACCGGTGATCCGCCCCAGCCGGCATTGAGCGCGATATATTGCTCGCCATCGACCATATAGGTGATCGGGCCGGCAATGGGGGCCTGGTCGATTTCCATCTCCCACAACTTCTCGCCATTGTCGGCACGGTAGATCGCCACTGTCTTGTCAATCGTGCCCTGGATCAGCAGGTTTCCGGCCGTTGCCAGCACACCGCCTGAGCCCGGGTGGTCATAGGGCACACGCCAAGCCTCCGTTTGCGTCACGGGATCCCAGGCGAGCAGATAGCCTTTTTCCTTGGCCGCACGCTCTTCGGCCAATTGTGCGCGCAGTTCCGGCATATTGCCGCGCAGCTGCCCCGAATTGGAGCGGTGGTAGTTGAAGGTGAAATCCTCCTTCTCCTGCGCGGCATAAATGTCGGGCTGTTCCTGCGCCGAGAGATAGACGAGACCGGTCAACGGGCTGTAGCTCATCGGGTGCCAGGTATGCGCTGCCAGCCAGCTCGGATTCATCAGGTGCGGCGTGGTGGTATTGTGCGCACCGGGCTGCAGGACGGGACGGCCCGTTTCCATGTCGATATGGCTGGCCCAGGTGTTTTCCGAGACATAGGTCTCGGCTGAGATCAGCTCGCCCGTTCCGCGATCGATCACGTAATAGAAGCCGTTCTTGGGTGCCTGCATCAGCACTTCGCGCGTTTCGTCGTCGATCTCGAGATCGGCCAGCATGATCGGCTGGGTGCAGGTGTAGTCCCAGTCTTCCTCCGGCACCATCTGGTAGTGCCACTTGTACTCGCCGCTATCGGCATCGACCGCGACGATCGAGCACAGGAAAAGGTTGTCCCCCTCGCCGTCGCTGCGGATGCTCCACATGTGCGGGGAGCCATTCCCGGTCCCGATATAGACGAGATTGCGCTCGGCATCGTAGGCGAAGCTGTCCCAAGCCGCGCCGCCGCCGCCCCATCGCCACCACTCTCCCGACCATGTCGGCAAGGCGATCTCCATCGCGCTGTCCGAAGCATCGCCATCGGGGCCGTCCGCCGGATTGCCGGGCACGATCCAGAACTTCCATTCCTCTTCGCCGGTCTCGGCATCATAGGCGGAAACGAAGCCGCGCACGCCATAGTCGGCGCCGCCATTGCCGATCACCACCTTGCCATCGTAGACGCGCGGTGCACCGGTGATGGAATAGGCGTTGAGCAGGCCTTCACGCTCGAAGGTCTGCGTGCTCCAGACTTCTTCGCCGGTGGCCATGTCTATCGCTATCAGGCGGCCGTCCAACGCGCCGATATAGAGCTTGCCATTCCAGGCGGCGATGCCGCGGGAGGACGGACCGCAGCAGGCAAGCCGCGCCCATTCGGGGCCGACCTGCGGATCGTAGGTCCACAGCTTCTCGCCCGTCGCGCCATTATAGGCGGTGACGATATTGTAGATGCTCTCATTGTAGAGAACGCCATCCACCACCAACGGGGTCGCCTGCACGCCGCGCATGGTCTCGAGGTCGTCGAACCAGGCAAGCCCGAGTTCGGAAACATTGTCGGCATTGATCTGGTCGAGCGGGCTGAAACGCTGTTCGCCCCAGTCGCGGCCATGTGTCAGCCAGTCACCGACATTCTCGGGCGCATCGTAATTCCGCAGCGCATCGCCATTGACGATGGTTGTCCCGTCGCCTGCCGCGCAGCCGTAGATCGCCAGTGCAGCCGCAATTGCGACGAGTCCGCGCACCGAATGCTTCGACAAAGCCATGCCTGCTATTCCCTCCCAAAAAATCCCGCACCCCCTATTGCCGAGAGTAGCTTGCTTGTGAAGGGGCGCATTTGCGGTCTTTCATTGATTGCCCGCTTGCCTATGATCCGCGCCAATTTGGTTGGGAGGAAAGCATGAAGGCGAATTCGGCGATTATCTTTGTGGCAGGCTTGGCAATAGCTGGATGCGCATCCGACCCTGTTCCCGTGCAAGCGGAAATCCCGGCCGAAATCCCCATCGCCGGAAGCGATGTCTTCCCCGAAAGCATGGATGCTGACGCCGCAGGAAATATCTATGTCGGCAGCAATGGCGGCACGATTTACCGCGTGGAGGCAGGCGCTGCAGAGGCCACGCCCTGGATCGTCCCGAGCGAGGCGAACGGGCTGCAATCCTTGTTCGGCGTGCTGGTGGATGACAGTCGCGGCCTGCTGTGGACCTGTTCCAACCCGCCCTTCGGTGGTCCACCCAATCCGGATGCGGCACCTTCTGCGGTCAAGGCCTTCTCGCTCGAGACAGGCGAGCTTTCGGCAAGCTGGGATTTCCCGGCGGGCCGGCCTGCTACCTGCAACGACATCGCTATCCAGGCAGACGGCACGGCCTTCGCCACCGACATTAGCGGTGGGCGGCTATTCATGATCGCCGACGGGGCAGAAGCCATGGAGCTCTTCGCCGATGGACAGGAACTGGTCGGCGCGGACGGCATCGCCTTCGCCGATGACGGGACCATGTATATCAACAATGTCCAGCAGAACCTCGTCCAGCGCGTCGATCGCAATGAGGACGGAACCTATGCCGGGCTGACCACGCTCACCCTGTCGCAGGAAGTTGCTGGTCCCGACGCGCTGCGTCCGGTGGACGGGAACAAATTCCTGCAGGCCGAAGGCGGCAATGGCCGCATCGCGCTGGTCGAAATCGAGGGCGACAATGCTACCGTGACCACCGTCACCGACCAGTTCGATTCCGTGGCTTCTGTCGCGCGTATCGGCGGCACCGGATTCTCGGCCGAAGGCAAGATCAATTACCGCTTCGATCCCGCCTTGCAGGGGCAGGATCCCAATCCCTTCGTGATCGAGAGCTTCCCGCTACCCGATGGGCTTTGACCGCAAAAGGTATGCCGGACAGGCATACGCGCGAACTGTCATAATCGTGCGACAAATTGGCGGAAACGCTTGCTTGCGTCACGCGCCTCTTTGCACTTACAAGGCCGGACAAAATCAAATTCACCAAGTTATGGGAGACTTAGGGTGAACTCGAAATACGGCAAGCGGGCGCTTGGAGCCCTTCTTTCGACCACGGTCGCCGCTGCAGCAATTTCCGCCCCGTCGCAGGCACAGCTCGAACAGCCAAGCTCGACGCAGCTCTATTGGGGCGATTTGCACCTGCACTCAAACCACTCGCTCGATTCCTACATCACCGGCAACACGTCGACGACGCCGGACATGGCCTATCGCTATGCGCGCGGTATCCCGATCGAACAGCCGGGCCTCGACCGGAAGACACAGATCCGCCGTCCGCTCGATTTCCTGGCCGTTTCCGACCACGCCGAAATGATGGGCCTGCCGGCCCAGCTCGACAAGGTTGACGAGACGCTGGTCGCCACGCCTTGGGGACGCCGTGCACTGGCCGCCCATATCGGCACCGGCAATCGCGGCTTCATGTCGGTGACAGGCGCGGGCATGGGTGGTCCGCCTTCGGGCGAAGAAGCCGAAATCATGGCCGAAGTCTTCTCCCCTGCCGTGCGCCGCTCGGCTTGGAGCGTTATCCGCGAGGCCGCCGATCGAAACTATATTCCCGGCACCTTCACCACCTTCCTGGCGTGGGAATGGTCCTCGGTTCCCGACGGCAAGAACCTCCACCGCGTGGTCGTAGCCAATACGGATGGCGATGGCGCGGCCCAGTTCATCCCCTATTCCAGCCAGGAAAGCCAACGGCCGGAAGATCTGTGGGAATGGCTTGGGGCAACTCGCGATCGTACGGGTATCGACTTTGTCGCCATTCCGCACAATTCGAATATTTCGGGCGGCCTGATGTTCCAGATGACCGATAGCGACGGCGATCCCATTTCCGCCGCCTATGCCCGCGAACGCCAGCGTTGGGAGCCGCTGGTCGAGATGACGCAGGCCAAGGGCACCTCGGAAGTCCACCCCGAGCTTGCCCCGAATGACGAATTCGCCGAGTTCGAGATCCGCCGCAAACTGCTGATCGGAACGCCAACCCCGGCGGACGAGGCAGACTATGCCCGTTCGGCGCTGCTGCGCGGCCTGCAGATCCAGCGCAATACCGGCGTGAACCCGTACAATTTCGGCATGATCGGCTCGACCGACAGCCACACCAGCATGAGCGACGTCCAAGAAAGCAATTACACCGGCAAGATCGTCACCGACATGCCGCTTTCCGAGCATGTGATCGGTCCGAATCCGGTGATCTTCCCCGCTTGGGAAATGGGCGCTTCGGGCCGCGTCGCCGCTTGGGCGACCGAGAATACGCGCGAGGGAATCTTCGCGTCCTTCAAGCGCAAGGAAGTCTACGCCACCACCGGCACGCGCATTGCCCTGCGCATGTTCGGCGGCTTCAACTTCTCCACCGCCGATGCCGATGCCAATGACATCGCCGCCATCGGCTATGCCCGCGGCATCCCCATGGGCGGAGACCTGACTGCGGCCCCTGCCGGTCGTGCACCGAGCCTGCTGATCCACGCCGCCAAGGACCCGCTTTCGGGCAATCTCGACCGCGTGCAGGTGATCAAGGGCTGGATCGACGACAATGGCACGGCGCAGCAACACGTCTATGACGTCGCCTGGTCGGGCGACCGCGTGATCGATGCGGATGGCAAGCTGCCCGCAGTCGGCAATACGGTCGATACCGAGACCGCGCTCTACACCAACACGATCGGCGCGACGCAACTGGCCACGGTCTGGACCGATCCCGATTTCGATCCCGACCAGCTTGCTTTCTACTATGTCCGCGTGCTCGAAATCCCGACTCCGCGTCATTCGCTCTATGATGCGGTAGCACTGGGCATTCCCTTCGAGCGGACCGGCCAGCCGGCAACGATCCAGGAACGCGCCTATTCCTCCCCGATCTGGTATACGCCGGCCAGCTAGATGAATTTGCTGCAAAGGCTCGCGCGCGAGCCGTTGGTCCATTTCATCCTGCTCGGCGCGGGCCTGTTCGCCGCCTATGCGCTGGTGAACGACGGGGATAGCGTCAGCGATCGCACCATCGTGGTCGATCGCCCTGCGTTGGTGAACTACCTGCAATATCGCGCCGCGGCATTCGAACCCGAATTCTTCAACGCGCAATATGACGCGCTGTCGGAAGAACAGCTCGCGCAGCTTGCTTCCGCCTATGTCCGCGAGGAGGCGATGGAGCGCGAGGCGCGCGCACTTGGGCTCGACGAGGGCGACTATGTCATCAAGCGGCGCCTGATCCAGAAGATCGAATATCTCGTCGCCGATACGGACGTTTCGGAAACGCCGCCGGACGAGGCCGAACTGGAAGCCTATTTCGAAGCGAACAAGGCAGACTTCGCGGTGGAAGCGCAATACACCTTCACCCATGTCTTCGTCGATGCGGAGCGCGACCATGCGGGCGGGGACGAGGCCTTTGCCAACCGGTTGCTGAGCCAATTGCAGGCGCGCGGCGCAGGCTTCAACGATGCCCCGCAATTTGGCGACCGGTTCCCCTATGAGCGCAATGTCGTGGGCAAGGGCCTGCGCTACATCGCCAACCAGTTCGGACCCGATTTCGCTGCGGCCATCGGGCAAATCGATGCGTCGGAAGACTGGCAAGGACCGATCCAATCGCCGTTCGGTTACCACCTGGTACTGATGTCACGCGTCGATCCTGCGCACGAACCAGCTCTGGAAGACGTGCGCGATGCTGTGCTGGCAGGCGTGATGGAGGAGCGCCGCATACGTAGCCGCGAGGTCCTGCTCGACGAGCTCGTGGACCAGTATGACGTGCGCTACGAGGGCGTCCCTGCGCCATGATCGGGCGGCTTGGCACGCTTGTTCGGGCCCTTCTCTGTGCCGCTCTGCTGACGGGCGTTTTTGCGGCCTCGGCCTCGGCCCATGATGCGCGGCCAGTCTCGGTCACGATCCGCGAATTGCCTGCCGAACGATATGCCTTCCGCATTCGCACACCCGAAAGCGTTCCGCTGGACAACCAGCCCCAGATCATCCCGCCCAGCGGCTGCGAAGCAACCGGCATCCCGCAGGAAAACGCGCCCGCGCTTACCGCGTCGACCGTCTTATCCTGCCCCGGCGGGCTTGCGGGCCGGGAAATTGCGCTGCAATGGCCGGTCTACAACCCTTCCCTCTCGACGCTGTTCAGGCTGCAACCGCTCGAAGGGGCAGCCATGTCGCGCCTGCTGGCGCCAAGCGACGGGGCATGGACCGTGCCCGCAGAACCCGCTCGCTTCGATGTCCTCAAGGATTACCTCCTGCTGGGAATCGAGCATATCGCCGGAGGCCTCGACCATTTGCTGTTCGTGGCCGGGTTGCTGCTTGTGGCAGGGACCATTCGCCGCATGCTGTGGGCCATTACCGGCTTTACCCTGGCCCACTCGGTCACGCTGGCGCTCTCGACGCTCGACCTCGTACGCCTGCCCGCTCCGCCGGTAGAGGCTGCAATCGCGCTGTCTATCCTGTTCCTCGCGGTCGAGATCGTGCGCGGCAAGCGCGACAGCCTCGCCTTCCGCCATCCGGGCCTTGTCGCCTGCCTGTTTGGCCTGCTGCACGGTTTCGGCTTTGCCGGCGTGCTGCGCGATATTGGTGTCCCGCAGGGCGAGATCGCCACCGCGCTGCTGTCATTCAATATCGGTGTCGAATTGGGCCAGCTCGCCTTTGTCGCGATCTTGCTTGCTCTGGGCTGGCTGTGGGCCCGCATGCAGCCCCGGCTGGCGAACTCCGCACCGCAACTGGCAGCAATGCCGATGGTGCTGGTCGCGGGCTATGTGTTGGGGACGATATCGACCTTCTGGCTGATCGAGCGGCTGTCCGGCTTCGCTTAGCGTCTGATTTAGCTCCGCTAAATCCAATACGGGACCGGATCAGGCCTTAAACCTCGATCACGTCCACGGCCGTTTTCATGTCCTGCGGCGCGGATCCGATGAAAGTCCCGTCGATGGGCGCGACATCGGCATAGTCACGGCCCATTCCGATCTGGATATGGTCGAGCCGCGCAAGGCAGTTGTTTGTCGGGTCGAAACCAATCCAGCCCAGTTCCTTGCCGCACCAGACATTCACCCAGGCATGCATGGCATCGGCACCGACCAGCTTGGGTTTTCCCGGCGGCGGCAGAGTACGCAAATAGCCGCTGGCATAGGCCGCCGGAATGCCGTGGCTGCGCAGCGCAATGATCATCACATGGGCGAAATCCTGGCACACGCCTTCACGCCGGGAAAAGGCTTCGGAAGGCGAGGTGGCGCTGTCAGTCGATCCCGGCTTGTAGGTGAAGTCCCGGTGGATCGCGCCCATCAGTACCGATGCCGAACGGGCGATGCCCGCATCGAGCGGCAAATGGTCCGACGCCCAGCGGTCGATCTCTTCATCGGTCCCGGCTATGCGCGACGCGAACAGATAGGGCGCCGGTGACAGCGGCGACAGGTCGCGCTGCTCAAGAGCCTCGGCGCCGACTTCGGCAATCGCTGGCCCCTCCCCCGGATCGGCAAGGGCTTCGATCTCGACCTCGAACTCGCTCAGGAATTCGAACTGGCTGAGCGATCCGCCAAAGGTGATATGCGTCCGGTTGACGCAATAGGGGCCGTAATAATCCTCGCGCAGATCGGGCACCGGCTTGAAACCGAGATGCTGCTTGCGAATGGTCTGACCCTTCCAGATCGAGGGAACGAGGCGCAAATTGAACTGCGCACGCACTACCGGAGCGGAATAGGTCACCCTGGTTGCATGGCGGACGCTATAGATCATCCCAGCAAGGTCGCCTTGCCCTTGGAGAGCGGGGCGTCCTCCTGCAGGAAATAGCGCCTGCTGATCGCATCTGAGAGACGCGAAAGCTGCTGGCCGAGCATGTCGATCGCCTCGCTATCAATATCGGCCGCATCAAGCCCTTCCACGCGGGCGCGCAATTGCCGGACAAGGCGGACCGGGGTTTCGGGCAGGCCGTCATCGCGCAGGACCGGCAGGCCGTTCAGATGCTCTTCGATCTGCACCAGCTGGTAGGCAAAGCCGCGCGGTTGGGCAGGATCGAGCAGGACCATGTCGAAGACTGGTGCGATATAGGGCATGGAGACATAGCGGCTGCGATAGAGCGATTGCCCATCGACAAGGTCGAGCAGTGCGGAGAGATCCTCCGCGCTGGCGCTTCCGGGGACCATGATCCGCGCTGATTGCAGGATCATCGAGCCGCGTTCGAGGCAGATACCCATTTCGAGGAATGACCAGGACGGTCCACGGCTCAAGCCTTCGCTAAGCAGCTTGGACAAGGCAGCAAAGCGCTCCACCAGCCGGTCGCAGGCGCCGGTCATGCTTTCGAGGTCGCCGGGCGTATAGCGCGGCATGGTGCGCTGGATCGCACGCCAGCTATCGCGGGTCAGGCGGTCGCGCAGGCGCAAGGCAATGGCCGATGCCTGCTCGCCCAGCGCACGCACCGAACCGGGTTGGTTGGTATCGCTCAGCGCGGTCGCGGCAAGGCGCGTGGGCTGCCACTTGGTGCTCTCCTTGGGCGCGGCACCTAGCGATCGCAGCAAATTGGCAAGGCGCGTCACGGCAGTGATCCCACCCGTGCCTTCGCCGGCAACGGCAACCTGCTCGACCAGCGTCCGGATAATCCGCACGGTCTGGTGGGCACGCTCGCCATAGCGCCCGAGCCAGTAGAGGTTGTCCGCCGCCTGGCTGGGCAGCAATCCCTGCTCGCGCCGGACTTGCGGCGGCTCGAGGCGCGGTTGCGCCGGTTGCGGACCCGACACCTCGGGATCGATGATGCACAGATCGCTCGAAATATCGCCATAGCCCATCAGCGAGGTGCGCAAATCGCCGGTCTCGGAAACGCGGGCGAAGCCGCCCTGCAACAGCACCCATTCGCCATTCTCGTTGCGGGCGAGGAAGGCACGAAGCGTGAAACCGCGCGGCTCGAAACGGCCATCGGCTAGCGCCGGGGTGGTCGAAAGGCTGACGACTTCCTGCGCGGTATAATCCATCGGCCGCATGGACATGCCGCGCTCAAGCTCGGCGCGCTCTTCGTTAGAGAAGCTGCTACCTGGCCGCGAATGACCATCGGCCAAGCCCGTCACGGGCTGGCGAAAGGCCGAGCTGATGACGAGGTTTTCGAAATTGTCGCGCACGAAGGCGCGCTCCTTCGCCCCGCCGCACCACCAGGTGGCGGCATTTGGCAATTGCAGCGGCTCGCCCAGAATCGAGCGGGCAAGGCGCGGCAGGAAGGCCGGCATGGCGCGGCTTTCGACCACGCCCACGCCCGGCCAATTGGCGATGACCAGCCCCTTGCCCGCCGCATCGATCAGGTTCGGCACGCCGATTTGCGAGCGGGAATCGAAATTGAGCGGATCGATGTCGCGCGTGCCCATCCAGCGCCACAGCGCATCGATGCGCTTGAGCCCGGCAATGGTGCGCGCGAAGAGCTTGCCCTCGCGCACGGTCAGGTCGCGGCCCTCGACCAACGCGATACCCAGATGGCGGGCCAGCAGCGCCTGTTCGGGATAGGACTGGTTGAAGCGGCCCGGCGTGAACAGCGCCATGCGCGGATCGGCCCGCTCGCAATTGACCGCAATGCCCTGGCGCAGCGCCTCGAAGAAGCCCGCTTGCCGCCGTGTCCCGATCGATGCCAGCAATCCGCCCGTGCTGCGCCCCAGCGCAAGGCGGTTTTCCAGCGCGTAACCGATCCCGGTGGGCAGGCGCACACGGTCTGCCAGCACGCGCCATTCGCCCTTGGGGCCGCGTGCTAGGTCGACCGCATAGACATGGAGGAAATGGCCGCCGGGTGGCTTCATGCCCACCAGACGGCGACCGAAATGTGCGCTGCCGGAAACCACGGCAGCGGGCAGGTGACCTTCGCTGACAAGGCGCTGGGGCCCGTAGAGGTCGGCGATCACGGCTTCGAGAAGCTCCGCCCTCTGCACCAGTCCCTGCCCGATATTCTGCCACTCCGCCGATCCGATGATGACGGGCATGGGATTGAGCGGCCAGGCGCGCTCCTGCTCGTCCCCGGTATGGCGGAAGGCGAGGCCAAGGTCCTCGACATGCCGGTCGAGATAGGTCTGCATCGAGGCAAGGTCGCAATTGCATTGCCCGGCGAGGCCGGAGGCAAAGCTGCGCCACTGGCGCGCGATCTCTGGCGCGGCGCCGGTGAAGATGTCCGCCTCGCTATCGGGCGGTGTGTAATAGGCAAGTGGATCGGACCCCGGATCGGGACCAAACAGGTCGGACCCGTGGCCGGGACCGTCAGGCGAAAGCCCTTGCTCCATCAATCGATCCTTGCGGGTCGCCTCAAATCGAGCGTCATCGGAAATTCTCCCCTGTTCTCGTCCGCCGGGATGGCCGCCTTGCCCGGCGTATGCCCGTGATCCTGGAAGCGGGCCTTGCGACGGGCCTCTGCTTCATAGCTGTTTATCGGAACGTCATCATAATTGCGCCCGCCGGGATGCGCCACATGATAGACGCATCCGCCCAGAGAGCGTCCGTTCCACGTATCGAATACATCGAATGTGAGAGGCGCGTCGGCTTCGAGCAGCGGATGCAGGCAGCTGGCCGGAGCCCACGCCTTGTAGCGCACACCGCCCACCGCCTCGCCTGGAATGCCGGTGGGGTGCATCGGTACGCGGCGGCCATTGCAGCCGATCACATGGCGGCCCGGCGTCAACCCGCTAGCCTTGACCTGCAAGCGCTCGGTCGAACTGTCGACATAGCGCACGGTGCCACCGATCGCCCCGGTCTCGCCCAGCACGTTCCACGGCTCGAGCGCATGGCTCACTTCCAGCTCGACACCGCCGGCATGGACGGTGCCATGGACCGGGAAGCGGAACTGGTGCTGCGCTTCGAACCAGTCGGGATCAAAGTCGTACCCCGCTTCACGCAGGTCGGACAGCACGTCAAGGAAATCGGTCCAGCAGAAATGCGGCAGCAGGAACTTGTCGTGCAGGCTCGTGCCCCATCGCACCAGCGCACCGTCCTGCGGCTCGCGCCAGAACCACGCCAGCAGCGCGCGCAGCAGCAATTGCGCGGCAACGCTCATCTTGGCATCGGGCGGCATTTCGAAACCGCGGAATTCGACCAGGCCAAGGCGACCAGTCGGCCCATCGGGCGAATAGAGCTTGTCGATGCAGATCTCGGTGCGGTGCGTATTGCCCGTCACATCGACCAGCATGTTACGAAACAACAGGTCGACCACCCAGGGGAATTTGGGTGGCACGCCGGGCGGCGGGACCTGTGATAGCGCGATCTCCAGCTCATACAGGCTGTCATGCCGCGCCTCGTCGATCCGCGGAGCCTGGCTGGTCGGGCCGATGAACAGGCCGGAGAAGAGATAGCTAAGCGAGGGATGGCGCTGCCAGTAGAGCACGAAGCTCTTGAGCAGGTCCGGCCGGCGGATAAAGGCGCTTTCGGGGAAGCTCGCCCCGCCCATGACAAGGTGGTTGCCCCCGCCCGTACCG
Organism: uncultured Altererythrobacter sp.; assembly: GCA_913056125.1. GTDB lineage: Bacteria > Pseudomonadota > Alphaproteobacteria > Sphingomonadales > Sphingomonadaceae > Alteraurantiacibacter. Next base: position 346,944 of record CAJXNC010000001.1, on the reverse strand, counting down.
ACCGAGCGGCCATCGACCATGAACTTGTCGGCCGTCAGCCCGACTTCGCGTGCCGCATCGTAAAGCCGCGTAGTCACGTCCACCAGCTCGTCGAAGCTGGCGGTCGGGTGGATGTTGACCTCGATCACGCCCGGATCGGGAGTGACCTTGAGCACATTGATGCGCGGGTCGGGCGGCGGCGGATAGCCCTCGATCCGCACCGGCAGACTCATCGCCTCTGCTGTCGCCTCGACTTCGGCCACCAGTTCGAGGAAATCCTCCATCTCTTCGACAGGCGGGAGGAAGACCGAGAGATAGGTGCCGCGTGGTTCCACCGTCATGGCGGTGCGCACGGCGCCTTCGATGATTTCCTGCTCGACAATATCCTGCCGGTTGCCCTCTGCCGTCTCGACCTTCTGATGCCTCTGCGCCTTCGCTTCTGCAGGGGTCTCGCGCTCGCGTACGTCCTCACCCTGTTCGGGCTGCTGTTCGCGGTAATCGGCGAGCGGCGCTTGCGGGTCGGTTTCGACGCGCGGATGGATATAGGGGTAGTCGCTCTTGGAAACGTGCGGCAGCGAGCCCAGCGGCAGGCGGTAGCCGAGCGAGCTGTCGCCCGGCACGGCAAACAGGGCTCCGCGGCGCAGGCGCCATTGCTCGCTCTTCCAGCGTTGCGGGTCCTTCTCCTGTTTGGCCTGCCAGCGCTGGATCGGCAGGACATAGCCGACCGGCTTGGTCAGCCCGCGGCTAAAGGTGTTGACGATGCGCTGGCGCTCTTCAGGGTCCTCGATCTTGGGGTCGAGCGGCGAGACATTGACCGGCAATTCGCCCTCGCGCTCAATCCATTTCTCGGGGTCTTCATAGACGGGGTGGACGAAGCCGTCGCCGACGCCGAGATGATCCGCGGCGGCATTGATAAAGGCCTCGGCCTGTTCGGGGCCGACCGGCTTCTCATCGTCCTCTTCCGGATCGCGCGCGATTAGCGCCGGATTTCCCCAGAGTGGCTTGCCGTCCTTGCGCCAGTAGAGCGAGAAGCCCCAACGCGGCAGGCTTTCCCCCGGATACCATTTGCCCTGCCCGTGATGGAGCAAGGCGCCGGGAGCAAAGGCTGCGCCCAGCTTGCGGATCAACTTGTCGGCATAGCCGGCCTTGGTCGGGCCAACCGCATCGCCGTTCCACTCGGGCTCTTCCCCGGCATTCTCGGCAACGAAGGTCGGTTCCCCGCCCATGGTCAGGCGCACGTCTTGCGCGACAAGATCTTCGTCCACCTTCTTACCGAGATCGAGCAGCGCCACCCAGCGATCATCGGTAAAGGGCTTGGTGATACGCACCGCTTCCTTCACCCGGTCGACGCGCATTTCGTGGGCGAAATCCACCTCGGCAGGTTCGGCCATGCCTTCGATCGGCGCAGCGGAGCGGTAATGCGGCGTGGCGCAGAGCGGGATATGCCCCTCACCTGCAAACATGCCCGAAGTGGGATCGAGCGCGACCCAGCCCGCGCCGGGCAGATAAGCTTCGGCCCAGGCATGCAGGTCGACAACGTCTTCCTGCACGCCCTTGGGCCCTTCGACCGGATCGACATCGGCAACCAGCTGGATCGAATAGCCCGACACGAAACGTGCGGCGAAGCCGAGCCGGCGCAGCAACTGGACCAGCAACCAGGAACTGTCGCGGCAAGACCCGCGACCGATTTCAAGCGTCTGCTCGGGCGTCTGCGTGCCCGCTTCCATGCGGATGACGTAATCGATCCGCTCTTCGAGCTTGCGATTCACCTCGACTAGGAAATCGATCGTACGCCCTTCATAGCCTTGGTGGCTGGCGACCAGTTCCTCGAAGAGCGGGCCCTGCGGCTCGCAATCGAAATAGGCGGCGAGGTCCGTCTTCAGTTTGTCGTCATAGGCAAAGGGGTAGTCCTCGGCATATTCCTCGACGAAGAAATCGAACGGATTGATCACGGTCATGTCCGCGATCAAATCCACTTCGATACTGAATTCGCTGACTTTTTCCGGGAAAACCACCCGCGCCTGCCAATTGCCGTGCGGGTCCTGCTGCCAGTTGATGAAGTGCTGTTCGGGCAGGATCTTGAGCGCATAATTGGGCACCGCAGTGCGCGCATGTGGTGCGGGCCGGAGGCGGATGACTTGTGGTCCAAGACTGATAGGGCGCGAATAGCGGTAATGCGTGCGGTGATGCAAAGCGGCGCGGATCATGGCTTAACTAGACGCTTCTCCGTGCTGCAATGCAATATCCTTCTTGCCCGGTGTGCCTCCAAGCGATGCGATGCATTCCTAGCCTGAAAAGAGCGACTTCGCCCACCGCCCCAGCCTGACGCCAGCGCGAAGTCCGGGCAGGGCCTTGCCCACCAACCTCGCCGCTGGCCCGGATCCCAATGCTTTGATTGCGCGGAAGGAGGAGCTTGGTTTCGCCCCGTCGCTCTCAAGCTGGAGAGCAAGTTCGAGCAATTCTCCAGCCTCCTTATCAAGTCTCGCAGCCCGAAGTCTCAGCAAGGCCAGTGGAAGCTGCGAGAGGGCTCGCTGGGCAATTGCCGGCGTCATGGCATTGCGTTCCACTGCCCAACCGCGGAAGGCCTTCAGTTTCGCGAGCGTGCTCAGGCCGATCTGCGCCTGTGGCAAGCCATCGGACAGATGGCCCTCGTCATGGACACGCCGGAGGGCGACGATATCGGCAATGAGCGCAGGGGCACCGCATGTGGCCACAATGCGCCAGGCCAGTTCGGTATCCTCGCCGACCAGCAAGCCCTCCAGATAATGTCCTGCCCCATCGAGCGCGCTGCGGCGGATGATCGCGGCATGGGTCGCCCAGTTGGAACCGACAACGCCTTGCAGGTCTACCTGCGGGGCAAAGTTGTCGCGCCGCCAAATCCGGTTCCCGTCCCGGTCGGCATGCAGGATATGGCCCAGCGCATAATCCGATCCACTCGCTTCGAGCGCGCGGGCGAGACGGACAAGTCCGTCCTTCTCCACAAGGTCATCGGAATCGAGGAAATAGACGAGTTCGCCATGCGCCGCTTGCAGGCCGCGATTTCGGGCAGCTGCAGGACCGGCATTGTGCTGCCTGATGATGGTGAGCGTACAGCCGGAAACATCGTCCCATCGCCCTTGCAGCTCCTCCGCCGTGCTGTCGGTTGAGCCATCGTCGACAACGATCGCCTCTATCGGGCGATAGTGCTGCGAAACCAGCGAATCGAGCATCTCGCCGACCATGGCACGCCGGTTAAAGGTCGGCGTGATGATCGAGACCAACGAATCTTTTCCATCCTCCACGGCCGACATTGTCAGGCCGACCCCAGCATGATCGGGTTGGGCACTTGCCAGCCGATTTGCGTCTCGAGATCCGATGTCAGCCAGCGGCTCGTACCGACAGAGCTGAGATGCAGAATGCGGGTTTCTTCGGGCGGTCGACGCAGGCTCGCCCCGATAGCATGGCAAAGGTCGGACATCCGTATCGCCGCCTGCGGGTCCCATGCCGGACTCGGGCGTTGCCAGTCCGCCTCCAGCACTTCACCGAAGCGCAACACGGAACTGACCGGCCTGCCCTTTCGTCCGAAAGCACAGGCAATCTGTTCTGCCATCAGCTTGCTTGCGCCATAGCAGTTTCCACCCGGATCGACGGGCACGATCTCGACCGGATCAGAGTCCGACTGACGGCTTGCCTGAGCCCAGATCGAACTCGCCAGCACGACATGGCCCGTGCCCGATGCGGCTGCAGCAAGGTAGAGATTGAGCACGGCATCCACATTGGGCTGGACCAGCTCAGACCATCCGGCCTTGAAGTTCCCGTTGCCGGCAAGATGGACGACGGCATCCACTCCGCTCAACGCGTTTGCAAGCTCGTCTACCTGCGTCGCGAGATCGATCTTCGCGACCCATTTGTCACCGCGCGGCCTACGGTCGAGGCAGGTGATTTCCAGATCCTTCTCGGCGGAGAGATGCCCGCGCAAGGCTCGGCCGATCCGGCCAGCCGCCCCTGTGATAAGCACCCGCATGACTGGCTGAATGAGGCGCAGGCACACCCTAGTCAATGCTTGTCAGTAGCCCCCGCCACTCTAAGATGGGACAAGAATGCAATTACTGGCGGGCCGCTACTTTGGTCCGGACGGAGAAGTCCTTGAAGTTTGCAAGTAGTCACAGGTTCCGCACCATTCCCAATTCGGTGGTTGCCGATGTCGTCGAAGACGAAGCGGTAATCATCAATGTCGAGACGGGCATCTATTACAGCACCGAAGGTTGCGGCGGCTGGATCTGGAGCAATGTCGCAGCGGGTGTCCCGATCGGTGCGATTACCGCTGCGCTAGAGGCGGCCAGCCCCGAATTCGAGATCGAGGCCGCGCTCGACCGCTTCCTGGCCGAACTGATCGAGGAGAAGCTTATCGAAACGGCCGAGAGCGGGGCCGAAGAGGTACAGAGTGCCCCGCAAAAGGGCGCCGAACCCAAGCTGGTCATATATCGCGACATGCAGGATCTCATGGCTCTGGATCCTCCCATGCCGATCCTCGACGAGCAGCCTGACTAGGCAACGAAACGGCGGCGCGAATGTCCGGAAGACTGGCCAGATTCGCGCAGGGTTACGCCCTACCCGGCCCTGAGCTGAAACGCCTGCTGCGGATCGCTTTGGGTATCGGAGAAGATGCTCATTCCCCGGAGAGCCTGCGCTGGGCGCTAGCCCGGATCGGGGACAGCGAACGCGGCTTGCGCTGGCTCATGCCTTTACTGGCCGCGACCAACGGAAAGGCAGAAGGGCTCTCTCCGGACATCCAGGCCAAGCTGCAAGCCGCCCGGCTTTACGAAAAGCAGCGCAGCCAGCGCTTCGACGAAATTGCCGCCAGCGCTATCGCGAAAATTGGCGAAACAAGTGCTCCCCCGCTAATTTCGCGCGGGCTGGCATTGGCCCGGACAGCCTATCCTTGCCGGGAGGCGCGCCATTGCCACGATCTCGACCTTCTGGTGCGTGAGATGACAGGCGCGCGCGCTGCCATGCAGCAGACGGGCTTCGCAGCCATTCCTGAAGAGGCTGGCCTCAGACATGCATCGGGTATGACGGCGAGGCTGCACCTTTCACCCTTCCCCGGCGATGGCGGCCACCCGCTAGACTCGGCAATCTGGGAACGCGCCGCTCCATTCGAGCTGGCTGGTGCGCCGGTACTCCTCGCCGCCCCGACCGATGTGCTGCTGCACACAATCCTGCTGCCGAGCTGGTTGGTTGCCGGGCACGCGACCTGGATCGTGGATGCGCATTTCGCCCTTGCTGCGGACTCGATCGAGTGGGAGGCGCTCGACCGGCTTCCCGCGCCCGACCGGCTATTTGCCGCACGTGCGCTGAGCCTGCTGGCAGAAGAGTTTTCGGCGCCAGTTCCCGCCGAGCTACTAGCCCGTCCAGTGAAACTGCCTTTCGGTGAGGTCCTTGAGTCCCTCAAACGCATGGCCCGCTGGAAGGGCCGCAAGGCGCTTCTCCGTGAGGGGCTCGCCGCCTTAATGGGTTAGGCCCGACCGCCCCGCCACAGGGTCCGGGACAGCAAGGCAGCCAATCCGAGCGACAGGATCGCGGCCAGCGCCAGTCCGGAGACGACACCGCCCGGCCGGTAGAGATCGAGCAGGTACAGCGCGCCGCACAATCCCAGCACCGCGAGAAGTGCAGGCACTTGGCTGCCGATTTTCGGCCAGGCCTCAGAGGCCACGTACTGGCGCGCCACCGCCACTTCGAGCGGCGCTATGGCGCAATTCACGGTGACCAGCCCGACCAGCACGTATTGCAGCCCCAATGGCGCAAGCAGGGCGATGACCGCGAGATTGACAACCGCCAGCATGATGTCGAGCCACAAGCGCTGGCGCGCGAAACCGAGCGAAATAAGGATCGAAGCGAACGGGCCGAGCGCCGCGCGCAAGGCCTCGATCGTGCACAGGACATAGAGGATCGGCACAGCGGGCAGCCACTCGCTTCCCAGCAGCAGGCCTATCCACATGGGCGATGTCAGGGCAAGCAGAGCGAGCGCCGGCCATGTCAGGGCGATCGACAATTGCAGCGTATGGGTGATCTGCGCGCGGAGCCGCGTCGGCTCGTCCCGCAAGGAAGCATAGATCGGCCAGGCATGGTTGTTGAGAACGGCGGGGATCGCCTGTCGCAATGCGCTCGTGAAGCGCCGTGCGAGGCTGTAGAAGCCAAGGATCGCCGGGCCGAAAAAGGCGCCGACCAGCAGTTCATCGGCCCTTTCGCGCAGCATGGTCAGCATCTGGCTGGCTGCCACAGGCAATCCTCGCCGCGCCAAGGCAATCGCTGCACGCATGTCCGGCCAACGGGCCAGCTCGCGCATGAACCAGAGCGAAGAGAGTGCCAGCAGAGCCTGAGTAATCAGCAGCCGCGCGACGAGGCTGGCGACACCCGCACCGGCGAAGGCCAACGCTATGGCCACAAGACTACCGGCCAGCTCGGCCGAAAGCGTGACCTGCGCCAGAAGGCCGAAGCGCTTGTTACGGCGATGGATGGCAAGCGCCGAATTGGCCAGCACCGCCAATGGCAGTGCAGGAGAGACGACCAGCAGCACCTTCCAGGCCTCGTCCAGCCCGGCAATTGCCGGCACCCATTGTACGCAAATGAGCAGCAGAAGCATGGCGAGAAGACCGGCAGAGAATGCGAGCCCGACCGAGCCGCAGAACTTCGCGGCGTCCATCTCCTCATCGAAGACCACGGCCGCCGAAAGACCGAGGCCGGCAAGCGGTGTAAGGATCGAGATCACAGCCGCAGCGAAGGCGAAGATGCCGAACTCCTCTGGCAACAGGATCGCGGCGAGGATGGTGAGGGTGACCAGGCGCACGACCTGTATCCCCCAGCTCTGGGCCCAGACCCAGCCCAGCCCCTTTGTCAGCTCATGCCATTGGAGCGATTTCGGCACCGCTCAGGCCGCTGATCGCTGGCGCAATCCGCGGCGGGCAAGGCAGAAGCGCAGATAGGCCGGGACGGAACAGATCGCGCGCAACCAGCTTCCGCCGGCGCCGCCGATGAGCAGCACCGCCCCATGCTCACCGAAACGGGTGATCCAATCGTCCGAGTAGAGCCACGAACCGAAAGCGAAGAGACGCGCGGGAGCCTTCTGCTGTTCGAGGCGGCGGGCCACTCCGGGCGGTATCGCCTGCGTGAAGGAAGAGACCTGTTCCAGCGCCACGCCCACAAGAGGGCCAATCCCCAGGGCACGCGAATCGCGCTCCAACAGCTGCCAATCCATATCGCCACTCTCGACCAGGGCGATAATATCCGCGATCCATTTGCCGCTGGCTTCCCGGCTGGCCAGCGCATTGGCGACAAGATGCAACAGGTGATGTTCGCGCCGCAGCGTCCTTAGTCCCAAAAGCCCTGCCTCGGATGGGCCGAATGGCACCGCCTCGCGCTCGAGCAGCGTCATGTCGCGGTTCCAACCGATCCAATGGTGGAAAGGCTGGCAATGCAGGTCGAGCACGTCGCCCTCCGGGCCGTGCAGTTCGATGGCATGGGCAAAGCGCGGATCGAACAATTCGGGAGAAGCGAATTTAGGAGAGGTCCAGCCCTGCGCGAGATAGGCCCGGATCACTTCGGTGACTCTTTCTGGCGCAACGAGGATATCGGTATCGCCGAAACCGCGCAGCCTGCCCGCCGCGTAATGACGCGCGATGGCGTTGCCCTTGAGCAGGATGGGCTGCGATCCTGCGGCAAGCGCCGGAGCGACGATCCGCGCCAGCCGACCACGCATCAATGCGTTCTTGGCCCAGCAGAGGCGATAGGCTTCGCGGCATTGATCCCTCAGCCTGTCGCCATCGCCACCTTTGCCCAGCCGGGGCACGACCAACGGCCATAATACTGCGGATTCGAGACCGGGCGCGCCCTTGCACGCCCGCCGCCAAGCCTCGAATTTCGATGCAAATTCCTCCTCCGGACTGAAAATGGCATCGAGCAATGCCAGCTGGTCCGCCGGGGGACTCAGCGCTTCGACCAGCTTCTGCCTCTCACCTGGACGCATGGATAACGACCCAGCCCTGTTGCATCGAACGAGCCCGCGGAATGCCATGCAATCGCTCGTGCAGCAACGCACGCGCCATCCTGCGGTGCACCGGCGTCTCGCCGATCACCTCGATCCTGGCAAAGCCGGCATTGCGCAGCATGAGGTCGAGCGCCGGGAGATTGGGGCCGCAATAGCTTGTTTCATCCTGCCACAATTCGCCCTCGTCATAGAGGGCAATGGCGGGATCGGACACGTCGAGCAAATCGGTATGCGTTTCCAGCACCAGCAATTCGCCCGTTACCGAAGCGACGCGTTCGATTGCCAGCGCCGGGTGGCGCATGTGGTAGAGGACGTTGAGGAACAGCACGATGTCGAATGTGCCGAGCTTTTCCGGCGAGAGGTCGAGCACTTCCATCTCGACCGAGCGCGCCTTGGAACCAAGCGCCTCACGCGCACAGTCGAAGCCGGCCTTGCTGCCCCATCCCTCACCCGACCAGCAAAAGGAATCCATCGCCGTCACCTTGGCGCCGCGCGCTTCCATGGCGAAGCTGAAGAAGCCGTCCCACGCCCCGATATCGAGCAAGGTCCTGCCGCTCAGATCGTCGGGCAGGCGCAGACCGGGCAGCCTTGGCGAGGGATCGATCTTGCCCGGAGTGACCACACCGCCCGGCAACTCGATACGGTGGAACCATTCTATCGCTTCGACGCGGCGGGCAAGCTGTTCTTGTGAAATCGGATCGCTCATGAGGCAGCCAGCCTGCCATAAAGTTCGAGGTAGGACTGCACCTGTGTGTCGAGGCCGAACCGCGCAGCAGCGCTTCGGGCGGCGGCACGGCCCATTTCGCGCGCGGCCTCTGGATCGTCCAGCAAGGTAATGCAGGCATCGGCGATCGCATCGGGAGATAGATCGTGCAGCACAATACCGGTTTCGTCATCGAGCACGACTTCCGGCAAACCGCCGATGGCCGAACAGACAACCGGGCGCGAAGCCAGCGCCGCTTCCAACGCGACGAGTCCGAAGCCTTCCAGTGAGCGTGACGGGACCAGCACTGCCGTCGCGCGTTCGACCAGGGCCTGAAGCTCGGTATCCACCACCCAGCCGGTGAAGCGGACCGCATGGGCAATGCCAAGATCGGCCGCTTGCTGCTCGAGATCTGCACGCAGGGGCCCGTCACTTGCAACCACCAACCTCGCTTCCGAATGCGCCGCCAGGATCACGGGCATGGCGGCAATGGCAAGGTCGAAACCCTTGCTTTCGACATGCCTACCGGAGATCAGCAAGTAGGGCGGATCGGTCGGCTCAAGATCACGCGGAGTCCGCGCATCGCCATTGAAGATGACGCTGCTTCTGCTTGCCAGCGCGGAATTTCGCGCCAGAGCGTGCTGCCGCGTAGCTTCGCTGACGCCGCTCATCCAGTCGCAGGATGCGAGCAGTTGCCCGAACACTCCGCCATCCGATCCCTCTGTATCGCCCAGCAGTCCATGCATGGTCACCAGCGTGGGGCAATCCACGGCACTAAGCGTGCGCAGATGAAAGAATTCGCTCGTGCCATGGAAGTGGACGTGGACGATGTCAGGCCGGAACTCCTTCTTGAAGGCGGCGACCTGCCCGATCAGGCGGATCATGGCTGCCGCGTCCCTGCCCTCGATCGCTTCGGCGAATGGAAGACTGCGGACCTGATATTCGCCGCTGCCTCTCTCCGCGCGGTCGGGATGCGTGTTGGTGATGACGGCGACGTCGTGCCCCGCCTGCGCCATTTCCGCGGCAAGGGCGAACACGACATTTTCCGTGCCGCCGCGAAAGGGCGGGAAGTAGTCAGTCCAATGCAGGATGCGCAATTCGCCTCTCCCCTTCGGCGACTGCCAATATCCGGGCGCTCGCCTCGCGCAAATGCTCATCCCAGCTTGGCCAGGCTTCGGCCCGGGCGCGCGCAGCCTGGCCCATAGCCTGCATCCTTTCGCGATTTCCGACCATAACGCCAATCGCGCGCGCCAGCTGCTCCGCATTGCCGGGCTCGACCAGCAGGCCGGTTTCGCCATCCGCAACGATCAGGGACAAGCCGCCGACAGACGACGCTATGACGGGCCGCCCGCGCCACGCCGCCTCCAGCGCGACGAGGCCGAAACTCTCCTGCAGCGAAGGAATGCAGACGACGCTTGCCGCATCGATCAGCTGTCCCACCCGGCCATGCGGAACGCGTCCGGCAACGGTCACATTCTCTCCGTGATGGTCCGTGACATCCCGGTGCATCGGACCTTCACCTGCAATCGTGAGCTTGAGGTCGGGATGATCCGCGGCAAGCAGATCCACCGCATCGAGCAAGGTCGAGAGCCCTTTTTCCGCGCTAAGCCTGCCGCAGAAGAGTAGCTGCGGGTCCATGGGCAGCGGCACAACGGGTGCGGCGAGCGGTTTGCAGGCAAGCGAGGTCTGCTCGACCGGCACATCCTTGCGGAACGAAGCGATCCATTCGGCCACTTCGGCAGAGAAACATAGTACGGCGTCCATGCGGGCAAGAAGGGTATGAAATGGCGAGCCATGCGCCCTGCTGGATCGCGGCCACACGGCATGGGCAACCAGCACACAGGGGACGGTGATAGAACTGCCCAGCAGGTTCAGCAGGGCAAGGGTTTGCGGCACGAATTCGTTGACAACCACCAGTCCGGGTTGGAACTCGTCCAGCATCGTCCGCATCTCGGCAAGCTGCTGCGCGAGACCTGCGCCGGCAGGACTGTCACCAGGGCAAACGAGGCGTACATGATGGCCTTCTGCCCGCAAGTGCTCGATCATCCAGCCGGCCCAGACTTCCGCGCCTCCTGCCGGCGGCTCGATAATATTGCTCCACCAGAGAATTCGCACGTGCCTTGCCCCGACCGATCGCGCAAATGCTAGGCATGGGGCTAATCGATTGCAACAAAGCGCCAATTTCAGCATAGGATTACACATGGCCTCGCGGACCACCGACCGGCTCCCAGCCCTTGCAAATCCTCATATGGCATCGCTGCACGAAGCGCATGAAGCAGCAGCGCGGGTCTGCGCGCCGTTACGCTTCGACTTCGAGGTGGCCGGACATCCGATGCGTTGCACATTCGCGGGCGACGATCTGGCCCAGGCCATCACGCTCGGCTTCCAGCATCTTCGGCAAGACGCTGGTGGACCCGCGGGGCTTGCGGTCGAGCTATGGGATATTGGCGCCAGCGGTGTGCAGCGTCCGCTGCCCGATATGCGCAGGCTTATCGACTGGCACAGGACCTATGCAGACGGGCTGGTTGCCAAGGGAGAAGGCCTGCTCGGCTACCAGTCACCGCGCCTCTACGTCATGATCGATCTGGCTGAAGGACGCATGATCGGCTGTGTTACCGATGCCGCGGACCTCTCCGCATATGAAATCGGCAAGCCGCTCCAGCCGCTGCTCTTCGCATGGCTGCAATCGCGAACCGTCCAGCCGATACATGCTGCGCTGATCGCACAGGAAGGAAAGGGCTTGCTGCTCGGCGGCAAGGGCGGCTCGGGCAAGAGCACGACTGCGCTCGCCTGCGCCCGGGCGGGAATGCAATTCCTGGGCGACGACTATGTCGGCATCGAGCGGCTGCATGGCGGTTTTGTCGGCCACAGCCTCTACGCATCGGCATGGCTGGAGAAAGGTCACTCTCGGCGCTTTTCTGCGATGGGAAAGCACCGCATGCCCGGCAAGGATAGCGGCGAGCGCAAGCAAAGCTTCGCTATCGCCACTGCTGCACCGGGGGCCACCCGCGCGAAATGTACGATTTCTGCCGTGGCCATTCCGCGCATCGTCGACAGCGAAAACAGCAGCTTCGCACCGATCGAACGGCACGAGACGGCCTTGCGGCTCGCCCCTTCTGCGGTGCTGCAAATGGCGCATCTCGACCGCGCCGAGATTTTCGGGATCGCGCAGGACCTGGTTGCCACCCTGCCCTGCTTCGAACTGCGCATCGGCAGCAGGCTCGACCTGATACCGGACGCTGTGAGCAAACTGCTGGCGGAGCTGCGCAAGTGACCAGGGAGACCACGATACTTGCCGCCATTCCGGTTTTCGACAATGCGGCGGAGCTGCCACGCGCTATCGAGAGCCTGCTCGCACAGACCATGCTCCCGGACCGCATCCTGGTGGTGGACGACGGTTCCAGTGAGGATATCCGCGCAGCGATCGCGCGCTTCGGCAGCAAGGTCGAGTATGTCCGCCAGGACAATGCCGGCCCGGTCACCGCGCGCAACCGTGCCATCGGCCTGTGCAATGAGACCTATCTCACCATGCTCGACAGCGATGACGAGTTCCATCCCGAGCGGATCGAAACCGCGATCACGCATATGCAGGCAAACCCGGCGGTCGGCGGTACCGTCTGCCTCGCGCAGAATGTTTCGCCCGACGGACTGCCTTCCGGCCAGCCGGTTCCGGCCTTCACGCTCGGGGCCTCCGTGATCCGCCGCGCGACCTATGACAAGGTCGGCCTGCCCGATGCACAGATGCAGCACGGGGCAGCACTTGAATGGTTCCTGCGGGCGCGCAAGGCGGGCGTAGAAATCGCCATCGACGAAAAGCCCCTGCTCATACGCCACCTCAAACGCGGCAGCCTCAGCCAGCGTAATATCGGACAAAGCCATCTCGAGCACCTCGCCGTGGTCCGCAAATGGCTGGCGGACAAGCGGGGGGAATAGTCCGCGCCCGCGTTGCAAATATTGGGGGATGGTGGAACAAGCTTCCGATACAATCCCACAACTTGCGACGATGGAGAGCGGAAACTGGACTGGGGCATCTTGTCGAATTCGGTAGGCCCGCGTCTTCGGCTGCTGCGCAACAGCCTGCAGGCACGATCCATTTCCACATCCGAACCCTTCGGCTTGCCCACCGGCTCGCTTACCGTGATGTCGCTGATTGCAGCCAATCCGGGATCTTCTCAGGTGCAGCTTGCCGAATGGGCAGGCATTACCGGGCCGGGCCTGGTCGGAATTATCGACGACCTCGAACAGCGCGGCCTGGTCAAGCGGGAGCGCTCGCCTACCGATCGCCGAAAAAACCTGCTCGTGCTCACCGATGAGGGCGAGCTGAAGATGGAGACCCTGTTCGGAGAAGTGTCCGAGATCGAGGCGCCCATTCGTAACGAACTTGGACCGCAGGACTTTCAGCGATTCATGGAAATGGTCGACAGGGCCGTTGCCGCACTGGACAGGCAAAAGAGTTAGCCGTTCCCGCGGGCTTCCCGGCGGATTTCCTTTGAAATGATAATCATTGGCATGCTAACAAACGGGCAGTTGGCGCCCGGCGATCTCATGCGACCGGGCAAGACGGGAATCGGGGAGAGAATTCTTGCGCGCTATCTGGTTGCTGGCCGCCGGTGCCATGGCACTGGCACCCTATGCGGAATTGAGGGCGGATAGCCTCGAAGTCGACGCAGGTGACTGGCCTCGCTACGCGCGCGACGAATGGGGCACACGCTATTCCCCGCTGGACCAGATCAACAAGGACAATGTTGGTGATCTGCAGCAGGCCTTTGCGGTCCAGTTGCGCCCGGACGGCGGCGGCGGCCTGCTCGGAGGCAGCGTGCCCATCGTGCTCGACGGGGTGATGTATCTCCCGCTCGGCAATGCCGTGCTCGCGCTGGAAGCCGATACGGGCCGCGAGATCTGGCGCCACACGCCCGAAGACGGGCTGATCCGGCGCACGGTTTCGTGGTGGCCGGGCGATGGCGATATCGGCCCGCGCCTGTTCTATTCCTTCGGTACCGGCATACGCGCCATCGACCCCGCAACAGGCGAGGTGGATGCAAGCTTCGGCGATGGTGGCGAGACGCTATTCGACGGCACGCCCGCCAGCTACCCGCCGAGCGTCTATGGCAACACGCTGATCGTCGGCGCCAGCGTGGGCGAGGATCCGCAGGGTGCTTCGGGCAATTCGCGTGCTTATGACGCGCGCACCGGCGAGAAGCTGTGGGAGTTCAGCACCGTCGCCCAACCGGGGCAGGTGGGGCATGAAACCTGGCTCGACGATGGCTGGCGCGATCGCTCCGGCACCAATATGTGGATCTGGTACACGACCGGAGATCCCGAGACCGAAACGGCGTACATGACCATCGGAAGCCCGAGTCCCAACTATTATGGCGGGGACAGGCCGGGCGACAATCTGTTCGGCAACTCGCTGGTTGCGGTCGACATCCACACCGGCGAACTCAAATGGTACTTCCAGGCCATCCATCACGATCTGTGGGACTGGGACCTTCCGGCCCCGCCCGTGCTGTTCGATGTCGAAATCGACGGTGAGACAATCCCGGCACTGGCACTGACCGGCAAGAACGCGTTGATGTACATCCTCAACCGCGAAACGGGTGAACCGATCCACGGCGTGAACGAAATGCCGGTCGCGCCAGGCGATGTACCGGGCGAATGGTACTCGCCCACGCAGCCTTTCCCCGTGGCCCCTGCGCCTTTGGCGGAAATGTGGTGGGACCCCAGCAATGTGGTGACGGCAGAGGACACCACGCCGGAACATGCGGCTGCCTGCCAGGCCCTGCTCGATTCCTATGGCGGCAGCTTCTTCAATTCCGGGCCCTTCACGCCCTTCTTCCTGCACAAGAAAGATGATCCACCCCGCGCATCGATCAACATGCCGCATAATGGCGGTTCGAACTGGGGTGGCAGCGCCGCCGACCCGACGCGCGGCGTGGTCTTCGTCAACATCACGGAAAGCGCCAGCATCGGATGGGTCGAGGAGCGCGATCCCGAACGCACCTATGGCCGCGGCACGGCCAATTCTCCGCAACCCTACGATCGCGCCGACATCAATAGCGGGGGTGGTTATGCGACATTCTCCGCCCGGGTCGAAATCGACGGCGAGCAGGTCATGCTGCCCTGCCATCGTCCGCCTTGGGGCCATCTCAATGCTGTCGATGCCAATACCGGTGAAATCCTCTGGTCGAGCCTGCTCGGCACCACGCCGCAATTGCCCGAAGGCAAACGCGAGACCGGTGCCAGCAACTGGACCGGCGGACCGATGGTCACTGCCGGCGGCCTCGTCTTCATCGGCGCAACCGGTGATGCGATCTTCCGCGCATTCGATGCAGATACGGGCGAGCTGGTCTGGAGCGAGCAGCTCCCCTACTCTGCGCAGACCATACCGATGACCTACCAGGGCAATGACGGGCGCCAATATGTGGCGGTCATCGCCGCAGGCGGTCGCTCGGGCGGCCCCTCCATGCGAACCGAAGACGGGCGCCCGCTCAATGGCGAGTCCCTCTACGTTTTCGCCCTCCCGGAATGACATTTGAGAGAGCTTGGATAGTCACATGATGAAGAAGTGCATGATCGCAATGGGCGCCGCCCTGCTGGCATCGACCGCCATGGCGCAGACGCAGACCGTCACCACCCCCGAGGGCGGGCAGCTGGAGGTGAGCCAGGACCTGGCCTATGCCCCCGGCGAGCTCTCGTTGGCGCAATTGCAGGAATCGACGCGTAACCTGTTCATCCAGGATTCGATGAATGTCTTCCGGCGCTTCGAGGCAGACCTGACCGAGGAAATGGTCAATTTCTACGTCAACGCGCTCGGCCTGCGTTCGCTTAACCCGATCCAGCTGAGCGCCAACAGCCAGATGATCCTGACCGGCGTGGGAACCGGCCAGATCAAGCTCGCGGCTGGGCAGAATGGCGACCAGTCGGCCTATGATCTGTCGGGCGGCCCGATGGGCGGCACCGGCATCCGTTTCTGGACCCTCACCTTCCCGAGCGCCGAGGCTATTGCAGAACGCTTTGCCGAAGCCGGCTTTACGGCTCCGCAATTCACCACCGGCTCCGATGGTGTGCAGGTGGCCATGGTCGATGATCCGGGCGGCTTCCCCGTCCAGATCCGCATCGTTCCGGGTGCGCAGGAAGGCTCGAATGACGGGGTCGGCGTCAACATCGCCGTTTCCGATCTCGAAACGAGCCGCGCCTATTATCGCGAATTCGTCGGCCTGACCGAGCTTGATCCGATCACCGATCCGGTGCTCGGCATCACCAAATATCCCTACAACCATGCCGAAACGACGCTCTATCTCTACGAGGTCGGTGAAGGTCTCCCGGCCAATACGGGCAGCGCGGGCATCCAGTATGTGGTGAGCGATGCGGCCATGGTCGATGCCAAGGCAAAGCATCGCCGCATCGGGGTACAGACACCGCTGAACCAGATGCGCGGTTTCGAGCTGACCACGGTATGGCTCTACGATCCCGATCATGTGACCAATTACTTTGCGCAGGTCGGTCCAAATAGCCGCACCGCGCAGGAAGCCCGCGCGCGCGAGGCAGCGAACGACCTCACCGCGCTTCCGCCCATCCCGACCGACTACCAGCCCGCGCAGACCCCTTGGGGCGAGCCCGATTTCCGTGGCGGCTGGCCGATCGACCATTTGAACGGCACGCCTTTCGAGCGTCCGGTGGACCAGGGCGAACGCGTCTTCCTCACCGATGAAGAATTCGCCGCCAAGACCGCGCGCATCGATGCCGCCAATGCGCGCTACGAGCAGGAAGATTCCGAAGACCGGATCGGCATGGGCCACTGGGCGGAAATGGGCGATACAAATCGCCGCACCTCCTTCCTGACCGTGCCCTCCAACGGGCGCCTGCCGGCCAAGACCGAACAGGGGCAGGAGAATGCCGATGCCATGCGCTCCAGCTGGCGCAACGGGCAGAGTTTCCGCAGCTGGACCGATTTCGACAGCTGGGACCGCTGCATCACGCGCGGCCTGCCCACCAGCATGTTCCCCGGCATGTACAATAACGGAATCCGCATCTTCCAGTCGCCCGGCATGGTGGCGATGCAGCACGAGCTGATCCACGAAGTGCGCCTGATCCCGACCGACGGTCGCAGTAGCGTGCCGCGCCAGATCGAGCACTGGATGGGCGAAAGCCGCGGTCACTGGGAAAACGGCAACACGCTGGTGATCGAGACGACCAATTTCCGTCCCGGCCCTTCGGCCACCAGCGTGGTGACCAGCGGCTCCCCGCCGAACAATGACAGCCCGGTGAGCACCGAGGCCCATCTGGTCGAGCGCCTGACCATGACCGGACCGGACAGCATCGTTTACGAGATGATCTTCACCGATCCGGTCAACTACACCGCTCCCTGGGGTGCGCGCACCGACTGGGTGCGCAACGACGATTACGAGCAGTTCGAATATGCCTGCCACGAAGGCAATGTGCAGATCCGCAACTACATCACGGCGGATCTCGCGGCGAGCGAACGGGCAGCGGAAGGCGCGCAATAAGGGTGGCCGGCTCGCCTCCCTCCGAGAGCTTCGAGGTCTACAATGCGGGCGCGACGACGCTGGAAATCAGCACGCTCGTGAAGATGGTGCTGCTCGTCCGCGGTTTCCGCAACCGGCTGGACGAGCATTTGCGCAAGATCGGCCAGACCACGGCGCGGATGGAAACGCTATCGGCGATCCTCAACATGCCGGGCGAAAAATCGCAAAGTGATATCGCCAAGCGCCTGCGCGTCGAGGGTGCAACGGTCACGCGGATGATCGATGTCCTCGGACGGGAGGGCTTGGTCGAGCGCAAGCCCCATCCCTGCGACCGAAGGATCAACCTCGTCTCGATCACCCCCGAAGGCCGGAAGGTGTTGCAGGAAATTTTCCGGACTTACGACATGCTACGCGGACACCTGCTGGAGGGCACATCGCCGGAAGAGCTGGAATTGCTTCAGTCACTGGTTGACCGGATGCTGGGTCGGCTCGACCTGCCCGTCGACCAGCCACAGCCGGTGGATGTTGCCTCTTAGGTCAGCCTGATCCTTGCCAATCCTCGCGCGATGTGCCCCTCAGGCCTCACCTCACAATGTCGCCATTCGCTGCCGCGCTAGCCGCCAAATAGTCTGCGATTTCGTCAATTTCCGCGTCGGTCAATTCGGACGGGCGGAACATCGGCATGGAGCCCGTTCCCCGACGTACGAAGACGCGCAGGACAGGGGCCGGCAAGTCGTTGCGAAGCTCGATCTCGCCCGGCCGGGCGCCTTCATACTTCTCCTGCAGCACCGCGGTGCCAGGGAGCAGGCGAGCACCATCATCGCCCGATCCGGTGCCGTGACAAGCCGCACAATGCTCCGCGAATAGCGCCCTGCCCGGCATGTCCGGACGCACAATATCGGCACGCCCCTGCTGCGCCGCTGCCGAGAATGACACAAGGGAACCTGAAAGGCACAGAAGGGCTCCGAGCAGCCTCATGAGCGGAACCTACGGGGCCAGATACCGCCCCTGCCCGGCGCGATGATCCCGTCCGGGTCGACCGCGTCCTTCAACTGCTCGTGAAAGCGCCGCAAGATGTGGTCGTTGAAGCTGTAAGTGGCCGAAACATCGTCTTGGTAGATCGGCGACGCGCGATAATCGCCCCAGCCATGTTCGGCGGCGACCGCAACCATCTTCTTCATCGCCCGGTGGACCATCGCATTATGCTCGGGATCGTCATGCTTGACCGATGGAGCAAAGACCATCTGGAACGTGTGCGTGTGCCAGAATAGCGGCACAGTAATGGCGCTGAAATAGGGCGGCAGGTCGAACTCGCGCTGGGCATCGCCGAGCACGCGCTGCGCCTCGAACACCGCCTCTCCATCGCGCGGGATGACGGGGAAGAAACCGACATGGCCATCGTCGCGCACGATCTCCCAGATGCCAAGCGAAGGCACGCCGAGCGCAGCCTTGCGGCGAATGCCCGAAGCATAGGGCTGCGTGGTATTTTCGAGCTGCTGCTCTGTCGCCGGGAGTTTGAAGTGATCGCCGGCAATCGCCTGCGCACCGGGAATGTCCGAGAGGATGCGGTCCTTGGCATATTCCCACTGGGCCAAAGTCGCGGCCTGCGGACCCAGGAATTGCAGGTCGACAGCCCAGCTCGGCAAGTCGACCGCTTCGGCGGCCGTATCCATTTCCACATCGCTCGGACCGCCAAGCTTGGTCGCCAGCGCCGCGAAATCCGGATCGGCCATCCTTGAGGAGAGCGGGCTGGCAAAGCGCACCTCGCTGATCATCCCGCTGTCGGAGAGATAGTTCACATGCTCGATCAGCTTGATGAGGTCGCGGCGCTTGGGCACGGTGATCAGGCCGGTGCGGTAATATTCGGGCAGCGGCAGCAGGCGGAAGCCCATCTTGGTGACCACGCCGAAATTGCCCTGTGCGAACAGACCCGCCGGATCGGGACCGAAGCCGTAGGGATATTCCTGCCACGTATCGGCGCCAGGCAGTGCGCCCATGCCGGTGCGCATGATCTCGCCATCGGGCAGCACCACTTCCATCCCGCAATGCGCGCCGAAATGATCGCGGAAATGCGGCATGGTGTAACCGACCCCGCGTTCCAGCGCGTTGCCGATGGGCGAGCCCCAGCCGGGATCGGGCACGTCGAGCATGAGTTTGAGCCCGCGCTCCTCGACATGGCGGTAAAGATCGAAATAGGAAACGCCCGGTTCGACGAGGCAATAGTTGCGTGCCTCGTTCACTTCGAGCACGCGGTTCATGCGCTTGAGGTCGAGCACGACCGAGCCGTTCACATTGGGCGAAGGCCCGCCATATCCGAAATTCTTGCCGGTGGAGATGGGGAAGAGCGGCACGCGGTGGCGCTTGGCAATGCGCACCACTTCGCTGACCTGCTCGACATTCTCGGGCGCGACCGCCGCGCTGGCATGGCGTTCCTCACCAGTGTTCCAGACCGGGGAGAAGCTGTCGCGATAGGGGAACATGTCCTCAGCGCCGGACCAAACCCAATCGCTGCCGACTGCCCCGCGCAGTTCGCCAAGGAGCCTGGCAAATCCCGCCGCATCCATGTCTGGCGGGAGGGCGCTCATGCCAGCACGCTCGGATGATGCGGGGCGATGACCCAGCTGATGGGGGCAACACCCTGGAAATGCGGCTCGTCCAGCACGGTCCGGCTGACGACGCGGCGGCCATGCTGCTCGGCGAGGTTCTCGAGCACGAAGAGCGCGTCCGAGCCGGTAATGCCGCCCAGCACATAGCCCGGTTCGCGCCAGCGTCGGTCGAGATGATCGTACCACACGCGTGTCACATCGCCGGCAAAGCGCATGACCGGTATGAGGGGCTGGCCAGGCTGCGGTTCGGGTGAGAAGCGCTCATCAAGCAACAAGGCATCGAGACCATGGGGCATGCGCGCAAAAGCGGCGTGCGAGCCCGCTGCAAGCGCGGGCGCAACGGCAGTCCATTTCAGCAGGCTCCTTCGGCTGATCATTCTCCACCCTCCTGCATGCGGACCATCTCTTCTGCCAACAAAGGCACATGCGCACCGCGATCTTCAAGCGGCGCGGTCAGGTACGCATTGAGCTGGGCCAAATCTGCGTCGGAAATTTCGGTCTTGCGGAAAGGCGGCATCCAGGCCACGCCATTGCGCACGAAGACGGAGATGACCGGTGCCGGGAGGTCGGTACGGTCCTCAAGCGCTGCGGGAATGTCGCTTCCTTCATACTTCACGGCCAGCGACATGGTGCCCGCCAGTGAGGGAACGTCTGCATGGCAGGGAGCACACCAGTGGGCATAGACCCGCTTGCCAGCCTGCAACTCCTCCGCGCCCGGGCCAGTGCGTGCTACCTGCTGTGCGGCAACTGCCCCACATCCCAATGCCACCAGCGCGGCGCTTGCCAATAGCAGCCTCATGCGTCCCTCCCCGCGCGGAAGCGCTCGGGCCACACGCCGTAGCGGCCGACCGAGAGGATGCCGTTGGGATCGAGCGCGTCCTTGATCTGCTCGTTCACCCGGCGCAGCTTGTGGTCGCCGAAGCTGTAGGCATCCATCACCGAATCCATGAAGGCCGGCGGGCAGCGATATTCGCCCCAGCCATGTTCGGCGCAAATGCCGATAATTTCGGACACGGCCTCGCGCAGATGCGCGTTCCGCTCGTCCTTGTAGACCGGCACGGCGGCGAAGAGCACGAAGCTGCGCGTCCAGCAGGTCACAGCCGGGGCGAACATGAACAGGTTGAGGCCAAGCCGCTCGCATTCGCGGCGCATCACGCGATTGGCCTCGACAATGCCCTTGCCGCTGCGCGGGATGACGGCGCTGAACCAGATATGTCCGTCGCTGGGATTGAAATCGCCATAGCCGCGGCTGCCAACATTGAAGATTTCGAGCGAGGGAATGCCGAAGCGCGGCTTGTGGATACGCTCCATTTCATCCGCGCTGATCGGCAGTCTTAATGAGCCGGTCTCGTTGAAGCGCACGCCGGGAATGTGGGCAAAGCGCGACTGCACATATTCCCATTGGGCGCGAATAACCTTTTCCGGGCCGTAGAAATTGGGCGAGAAGCTCCATGCGGCAAGCCCGGTTTCCCCGACCAGCCGGTTCATTTCCTCCGGCTCGGGCACCATGGCCATGACGATCGGGTTGGCGCGGGTCAGGACCGGCGAGGAGAAGCCCGGCATGCCGTTGAAGAGATTTGCGTATTCGAGTTCGTTGGCAATCTCGACCAGTTCCTCGAGATCCTCGAAACGCATCACTTCGACGCTGGCCGAGAGATAGGCCTCGGGCTTGGGGAACATCCAGAAGCCCATCTTGGTGACGACCCCGAGCGTGGACTGGCGGAATAACCCGTCGAGGCAGGGGCCGATGCCCATGCGGTATTGCTGCCAGGTCTCCGAGCCGGGCAGCGCGCCCATGCCGGTGCGCAGCAATTCGCCATCGGCCATCACCGCCTCGATTCCGCAAACCGCCTCGAAGTGTCCGCGATAGCCTGCCGCGGTGTAGCCGCCGCCGCTATCCAGCGCATTGCCGACGAGCGAACCCCAACCCGGATCGGGCACTGACATCATCAGCTTGGAGCCGCTCTCCTCGAGATGGCGGTACATGTCGAAGAAGGACACGCCGGGTTCGACCAGGCAGGAGCAGTTGGCCTCGTTCACCTCGATGATGCGGTTCATCCGTTTGAGATCCACCACAACGCTGCCATTGAGGACCGGCGCGGAACCGCCATAACCGAGATTGCGGCCGGTGGAGATCGGGTAGATAGGAATGCGCCGCTCATTGGCGATACGCACGACCTGCTGCACTTCCTCGACATTGGCCGGCGCGACCGCGGCGCTCGCCATCTTTTCCTCGGGTTCGCCCCACAGGACCGAATAGAAGTCGCGATAGGTATTCAGGTCGGCGGGCTGGTCGAAGACCCATTCCGAGCCGACAGCACTGCGCATTGCGGCAAGGCCATCGACAAAATCCGTTTCAGTTACGCCTGGTGGCAGGGCCACGACCGCATCCCCTCAAGTTGAATATTTATACACTCGTATAAATATTCTCCCGACCCGGTCAATTGGCAAAGGCGGTGCGTGCAAAGCGCAGCAGGAAGTCAGGACTGTCGAGCTGGATGCCTTCGCTCGTCGCGGGTGCGCCATGGATCCTGGGAGGCGGCCCGAGCACTGAAGCAGAGACAAAGCGCACGCGGGCGCGCAGCTCGCCTTGTTCAAGATGCGGGCAATGTGGTGCAAGCAGAGCCTGCACGCGTTGGCTACATCGCAGCATCTCGTCCATCACGCGTTGGCGCGCATCGCCATGGCCATGCGAGGCAATCTCATCGAGGACGATCAGAGCCCGTCCACCAGGCGTGAATGCTGCCGGCTGCAACAGCGGCACGAGCCAGCAGCGCAGCAGTGAATCGATACTTTCCGCGGCCGCGCCTTCCAGCCCTTCCCACGCAAGAAGCATAGGATCGAGATTGAAGGCGCACAGGGTCTCCAACAGGGCACCGATCCCGCCGAAATGATAGGTTACCAATGCGGGATTGGCCCCGGCCCGATCCCCGACCTTGCGCACGGAAAGCCCGGTAATGCCCTGCTGCACCACCAGTTCTTCCGCTGCCGCCAGCAGTTTTCCGGCGGTCTCGGACAGGCCATCCGCCGGATGATCGCCAATGCTCGTCATACGCCCTACCCTAAAACCTGCGTGGCGGGACTTTTCGCGCGCACGCCGGTCCGAAGCAAGCGATGTGTTCCAACGGGCCGAAATTGCGCTGGCGAAAGACCGTCTCGGTCAGGTTTCTTCGCGACTGGCGATGCGTGCTCCGTCTTCCAGCGCACTGCCGGGATTGAGCACGACCACCTCGCCTTCCTCGAGGCCGCCGATCACTTCGGCATGTTCGTCATTGATGTGGTCGAGCGTGATGGCACGTTCGCGTGCCCTGCCACTATCGTCCACGAAGACATGCCAGCCGCCATCGCCGCCACGGAACAGAGCTCCGATGGGAACGCGCAGGGCATCCTCGCTGCGCCAGAGCACCACGGTGGCATCGAGCTGGTAGCCATGCCCGAGCCGCGCCGCTTCATCGCGCGAGTCTTCGGCAAAGGCGATGATAACATTTACGCGTTGTTCCTCGATGCCGAGCGCCGAAATCTTCAGCTTGCCATAGGGCTCGATCCGGTCGACCACGCCGATCAGCGGATCGGGCCCACCCCATTGCGAGATTTCCACCCTGTCTCCGGGGGAGACGCGCACCGCTTCACGCGAGAGCAGGTCCACCACCACCTCTATCTGCGAAGGATCGCCAATGGTCATCAAAGGCGTGCCTTCGGCGATCACACCCTCGCTTTCATTGATGACCGACATGACCGAACCGCTGGTCGGTGCGCGGACCGGGACCGGCACATCGCCTGCATTGGCTCCCGGCTGGGAAAGCTGCGAACGGATGCGCACCACTTCCGCCTGCGCCTGCGCCAATGCCGCTTCGCCTGTGGCGACGCGGGTCTGCAACGCCTCAAGATCCGCCCTGGCGAGGAAGCCGCGCTCGGATAGCTGCTCCGCACGGTCAAGGTCACGACGCGATTGTTCAAGCGTCGAGCTGGCCGCCTCGCTCGCCGCCTGTGCCGCCGCCAAGGCACCGCGCAATTCCTGCTCGCTGCGCCGGTCTAGCGGCGTAGAAGGGCGCCCGCGCATTCGCGTGATAAGCGCGCCGCGCTCTACCCTGTCGCCCGATTCCAACTCGATCCGGTCGAGATATCCGGTCACCGGGGCGGAGACGACGTAATACTCCTCCGCCCGCGTGACGCCGTCATCGGTGACGCCCACCGACATGGCACCGCGCGTCACCTGCCCGGTATCGACGGGTGTCGAGGCGGGCCAAAAGGCATAGAGCAGGCCCAGCAGCAGCACTGCCGCGATTGCGATGGCCCAGCGCCAGCGTTTGAGGAGGTCGATCATCAGTCGCGTGCCTTCAATACCCTTACCATGTCGAGCCGCAGGACGCGCAGGGCCACCAGGGCTGCCGTCGCCAATGCGGCGATGAGAATGACCAGTATCGAAAAGCCGAATGTCGCGCGTGTCGGCGCGAAAGGCAGGCGAAACAGGTCTGAACTGAACATCGACGTCATCATCTGCGCCAACCAGTAGCCGATTACGCAGCCGATGGGCACCGCGACAATGACCAGCAGTGCCAGCTCGCCCAGCAGGACGATGGCGACTTCGCTGCGATGATAGCCGAGCACCCGCAAGGTCGCGAGTTCGTGTGCGCGCTCGGAAAAGAGGATGCGGGCGCTGTTATAAACCACTCCCACGGCGATTGCGCTGGCAAAGGCGATGTAGAAGAACATCATGGTGAAGATGTTGTCGTTGACGATTTCCTCGAACTTGATGAGCGCGGCATCGCGTTCGGTGACGCCCAGCACCACCGGCATGTCCTTGAGCCCGGACAGGATATCGTCGCGCGCTGCCGGGTCGATGCTGACAAGCGCCGATCCCACGGGCGCAGCATCGCGCGCGATCCGCTCCAGCGTGGCCTCCGCCGCATAGGCCCGCGCGCCGACGAATTCATCAACGATGCTTGCCACCGGCATCATCATTTGCGTGCGCCTGCCGCCAAGCATTTCGACGAACACATCGTCGCCTGCCGAAAGGTCGAGCTGGTCGGCCAGCTGGCGGCTGAGCATGATGCCGGAAATTGGCAAGGGGATTTCTCCTCCGCCCGCATCGATGCGCGCGCTGAGGATGGAATCCGCCTCGGCGCTCTCCAGCGCCGTACGTTCGGTCCGATTGCCATTGCTCAGCTTGACCGCGACCCCGCGCGTCCCCTCGACCCGAATAACGCCTGGCAACTGTTCGAGCGCATGGAGCACATCGGCATTGCGCGGCTCGGTGAAGCTGATGGTCATGTCCTGTTTCTGCGCACGGAAGAAGTAGGAATCGAGCATGGTGCGGCTGGCATCCATGAACTGCATGGTCGAGAACAGCAGGCCCAGCGAGAGCGCCACGCCAAACGCCGTGATGGCCGAGCGGCCGGGCCAGCGCGCGATATGACGCACGATCATGTGGCCGATGGCGGAAAAGCCGGCAAGGCTGCCCAACCGCTCCACTGCACCCGCGCGATAGACGGGCGGCGGGGGCGGCGACATGGCCACGGCCGGCGCCAGCTTCACCGCAGAACGCATCCCGGCATAAGCGCCGAGCCCCGCCGCCCCGAGAGAGAGCAGTGCCGCACCGATGAAGACTGTCCAGGACATGTGGTAATAGAGGAACGGAAAGCGGTAATATTCGGCATACAGCCGCGTCATCGCTTGTCCCATCCAGATGCCCGCACCCGAACCCAGTATTGTGGCGAGCACCGCAATCGCCAGCGCGAATTTGAGGTAGTGCACGCCAATCTGTGCGCCCGAATAGCCGAAGGCCTTGAGCAGTCCGATCTGCGTCCTTTCGGTACGGATCATCCGCCCCAGCACGATATAGACGAGGAAGGTCGAAACCAGCAGGAATACCGGCGGGATGACCCTGGTCATGGCATCGAGCTGCATCAGCTCGTTGTCGAGGAAGGCGTGGCTCAGGTGATCCTCGCGCCCGAAGGCCCCCGTCCCGCCATAAGGCTCCAGGATTGAATCCACTTCGCGGATCACATCGGCCTCGGACGCCCCGCGCTCGAGCGTCAGCGCAAGCGAATTGATCGCCTCGGTCCGGTCGGTTGCCGCTTCCAGCGCACGTCGCCCCATCCAGAAGATTCCGAAACGCTGATTGTCCGGTACGAGGTCGCCTGGCGCGATGGAGTAGATATAGTTCGGCGCCAGCCCCACGCCGACGATGTTGAGCTTCTGGTAGCTGCCATAGATCAGTGCATCCACGCTATCGCCCGGCCCCAATTCGTTGGCGGTGGCAAAGGCCTCGTCCACCACCACCTCGCCTGCCTCGCCGGCCTGCGGCATGCGCCCTTCGCGCAGCGTGACGGTATTGAGCTGTGTATGGCCGTATTCGTCGACCGAATTGATCAGGGCGCGCACAGGAACATTGCTGTCGGGAAAGTCGAGCGTGGCATATTGTTCGATGGAACCTTCGGCGCGCTGCACGCCCTCGATCGCACCGATCCGCGCGACGATGGCGCGCGGTGCCCGGGTCATGCTGGCAAAGACATCGGCAAAGTGGTTGCGCGCATAATAGGCGTCGCGCGTATCGGTCAGCGAAGCGTGCACACCCACGGAGAGGACGAAGGTCGCGGTCGCCGCTGCCAGCACCAGCGCAATCGCAATGGCCTGTCCGCGCATATACCAAAGATCACGCAGAAGCTTGCGATCGAGCGCCTTCACCAGCCGATCTCGGCCGGTTCGATAGGCGCTTCATTCTCCTCCACCCGCGCAATCTGCCCGTCGAGGAAATGCAGCACACGGTCAGCCATCGCGCCGATCCCGGCATTGTGCGTAATCAGCAGGACGGTGGTGCCCAGCTCGCGATTTGCCCGTTGCAGTGCCTCGAGTACGCGCACGCCGGTGACGGAATCGAGCGCGCCAGTCGGCTCGTCGCACAACAGCACGCCGGGTTTCTTGGCAATGGCACGAGCAACGGCCACGCGCTGCTGTTCGCCACCTGAAAGC
This sequence comes from uncultured Altererythrobacter sp., assembly GCA_913056125.1. GTDB lineage: Bacteria > Pseudomonadota > Alphaproteobacteria > Sphingomonadales > Sphingomonadaceae > Alteraurantiacibacter. The sequence continues at coordinate 320,175 of CAJXNC010000001.1, read as the reverse complement.
TGGGCCGGGTAATGCTGGGCGCGTTCGCCAAGGCCGACCATGCGCAGGGCTTCCAGTGCATCCATCGGATGCTCGGCGATATCGGTCACCAGCCGGACGTTCTCCTCCGCGGTCAGGCTGGGGATGAGATTATAGAACTGGAAGATGAAGCCGATATTCTCGCGCCGATACTGGGTCAGCTCGTCTTCCGCCAGGCCGCTCAGTTCGACGCCATGATAGGAAAGCTCGCCCGCGGTCGGCCGATCGAGGCCGCCAATGATGTTGAGCAGGGTGGATTTGCCGCTGCCCGACGGGCCGAGCAAGACCACGATCTCGCCCTTGTTGATCGCAAGATCGACACCGCGCAGGGCGTGCACCTCGGTTTCGCCGGTCACATAGACCTTGCGCAAGTCCTTCCCGCTGAAGGCCAGTTCGATCCCACCACTTGCCATTGCCGACGCACCCTAAGCATCAAGGTGTGATGCGTATATGACTGATATCAAGGAAGCGTGGTATGCGTGAAGGATGGCCTAGCCAGAGTGTATTTCGGCCATTTCGAGATAGTGGTCGCACTGCTCCTTCATCCCTTCCAACTCGGCCTCGGTCAGGCTGCGGGCAAGCTTGGCCGGGCGGCCCGTCCATATTTCGCGCGAGGGAACGCTCTTGCCCGGCGGCAGCAGCGCGCCTGCCGCCAGCATGGCCTGCGAGCAGACGCGCGCGCCGTCCATGACGATCGCGCCCATGCCCACGAAACCGCCATCCTCGACCGTGCAGCCATGCAGCAGCGCCATGTGACCGATCAGCGCGCCTTCCCCGATCACAGTGGGCAGGCGCTCGCCATCCTTTCCCTGACGCGGCCCTTCCACATGGATCACCGTGCCGTCCTGGACATTGCTGCGCGCACCCACCAAGATGGGAGCCAAATCCGCGCGCAAAACGCAATTATACCAGATACTTGCATTCTCACCCACGGTTACGTCGCCGACCAGTTGCGCGCCCGGCGCAATGTAGGCGGTGGGGTGGATGTTGGGGGCCTTGCCGCCGCAAGCCCTGATATTGGCGCCTTGGTGGTTCTGCATGCGGGCAGTCTGCCCTCGGCCTCCGCTTTGGCAAAGCCTGCCTCCCGGCCAAGCCGTTACAGCGCGTTGATCATGCCGAATGGGTCAAGTCGCCAAGGCCCGACCTGCTGGTAAGTTCCTGGACCTGCGGCAATAAGGGTCCTGCGGGAAGCAAGAGTCCGGCATCGGGCGCATGGAGGAGGGCATCATGGTGACGCAGCGGGCGCGGCTCGACCTTGTGCAGGTTCGCACTGTCAGGATCGGCAGCGACCTGATGCCGCAATGCGCCGCCGATTGTGCCGGGGCTGGGGCGACCAATGCCCTGATCGTCACCTCCGCCGCAATTGCCGAGATGGCTGCCCCCTTGGCCGAATGCCTGGTCCGCGAGGGCGTGAACCCGACCATATTTGCCGGACGCGATGGCGAGCCAACCCGCGCCGATTTCGCCGATGCCATGCGCGCCGCAGAGGACAATAGAGCCGATTTCGTGATCGGCCTTGGTGGCGGCAGCGCGATGGATGTCGCCAAGCTGGTCGCTGCCCTGTTCGGCTCGGCCCAGACTTTCGACGAAGTGGTTGGCCTGGACATCCTGCGGAGCCGGAGCCTTCCGCTTGCCTGCATCCCAACCACGGCGGGTACAGGCAGCGAAGTCACGCCCATTGCCATTCTCGAGGACGAGGAAGCTCAGCTCAAGAAGGGCGTGGTCAGTAGTCACCTCGTGCCCGATTTCGCCTATCTCGATGCGCGCCTTACCGTCTCCATGCCGCGCAAGGTGACCGCTTCGACCGGAATCGACGCGCTGACCCATTGCATCGAAGCCTATGCCAACAAGGTCGCCCATCCCGTAGTCGATGGCTGGGCGCTCGAAGGCATCCGCCTGATCGCCGCCAATCTCGAGACGGCCTGCAACGAGCCCGACAATCTTGCCGCGCGAGAAGCGATGCTGATGGGCAGCCATTTCGGCGGCATGTGCCTCGGCCCGGTCAACACCGCCGCGGTGCACGCCCTCGCCTATCCGCTGGGCGGTGAATTCCATGTGCCGCATGGCGTCGCCAATTCGCTGCTGCTGCCGCATGTGATCCGCTTCAACGCCGAGACCGACCCGCGCCGCTACGCCGATGTTGCGCATGCCATGGGCGCGCAATGCACCGGCGACCTCGCAATTGATGCAGAGGCCTGCATTACCGAGATCGAACGGCTCTCTGCCGCGGTGGGGATCGACCGCAGGCTGAGCGATGTCGGCATCTCTTCCAATGCAATTCCCGGCATGGCCGCCGCCGCAATGACGGTCCAGCGCCTGCTGCGGAACAATCCGCGCGAAGTGTCCGAAGAAGACGCCGTGCGCATCTACGAGGCTGCCCTGTAATGAGCGACACGAACGAGAAACCCGACCGGAGCCTGTTTGGCTGGTATCGCGAGGCAAACGGCAAGACCCGCCGTGTCTTCTGGACCTGCGGTGCGGGCTGGGTGATGGATGCAGCCGACGCGCAGGTTTACCAATACCTCATCCCGCTGCTCACCGTATCGTTGGGCATCACGCTGACCGAAGCAGGGTCCATCGCCAGTGCCAGCTATTTCTCCGCCGCCGTGGGTGGGTGGCTGGGCGGCTGGCTGTGCGACCGTTTCGGCCGCGCGCGTATCCTCGCGCTGACGATCCTGTGGTTCTCGGTCTTCTCCTTCCTCTCGGGCTTTGCGCAGACATACGAGCAGATGCTGGTAATCCGCGTGCTGCACGGCCTCGGCTTCGGTGCGGAATGGGCGGTAGGCGCGATCCTGCTGGGAGAGATGATCAACCCCAAGCACCGCGGCAAGGCCGTAGGCGCGGTACAGGCGGGTGCCCCTATCGGCTCGGCCATTGCCGCCGTGCTGGCTGGTCCCGTCGCCGCCATGTTCGACCCGGATATGGGCTGGCGCATCGCCTTCTGGATCGGCCTCGCCCCGGCCCTGCTGATCTTCTTCATCCGGCGCGGATCGGACGATGCGGATATCTACAAGAAGACCCGCGAAAAGCAGATCGCCGAGAACCGCCAATCGAGTCTTGCCGCGATCTTCGGACGCAAGGTAGTGGCAATCACGCTGCTCGCCTCCATGCTTTCTCTCGGCGTGCAGGGCGCGGCCTATTCGGTGGCGACCTATATCGCCTCCTTCCTCTCCGACGAGCGCGGGCTGGCAACGGCCGTCACCGGCTATCTGGTGATGATCAATTCCGCTGGCGGCTTTATCGGTGTGATGGTCAACAGCTATTTCAGCGACATCCTTGGCCGTCGTGCAGTGTTCCGCATTTACGGCTTCGGCTTCCTGATCATGGCGGCAGTCTATCTGTGGGGGCCGTGGGGCGACAATCTCTGGCTGCTGATCCCCATCGGCATGATCTACGGCTTTTTCCAGTTCGGCCTCTATGCCAGCTTCGGTCCCTATTTCACCGAGCTTTTCCCGACCGAAATGCGCGGCAACGGGCAGGCCTTTGCCTACAATTCGGGCCGCGCTGGCGCCGCCCTGTTCATCACCGCCGTGCCGCTCGTGGCAATGTATATGGAACTGTCCGCTGCCATGGCGACCATGGCGATTGTCGGTATCGTGCTGGCGCTGATTCCGACTTTCATCTTGCCCGAAACAGTAGGACGCGCTCTTCATTCCGTGGACGAGATGGACGGTAAGGAGCAGGCATCATGAGCGGTCCGAAAATCCTCGTGGTAATCGGCGGCAGCCGGGGGATCGGTGCAGCCACTGCGAAAATGGCGGCGGAGCGCGGCTATCTCGTCGTGCTGACCTATGCCAGCGGAGCCGATGCGGCGCAGGGTGTTGTCGATGAGATCGAGGCGGCTGGAGGCGGCGCCGTGGCGGTGAAGTGCGATGTCGCCAATGAGGACGAGATCATCGCCCTGTTCGACAAGGCGGCTTCGCTCGGAACGCTTGATGCCGTCGTCTATTCGAGCGGCGTAACTGGCGGTGAAAGCAAGCTGGCCGATGCCAGTGCCGAGGCGCTGCGCTCCACGGTCGAGGTGAACCTGACCGGCGCCATGCTCTGCGCGCGCGAGGCGGTGCGCCGCATGTCTACCGAAAGGGGTGGCAAGGGCGGCTCGATCACATTTGTCTCCTCGCGCGCCTCCGATCGTGGCTCACCCAATTTCCACGTCTGGTATGCCGCGAGCAAGGGCGGCGTGAACAGCTTTGCCGTAGGGCTGGCGCGCGAAGTCGCGACCGAAGGCATTCGCGTGAACTGCGTCTCGCCCGGACCTGTCGCCACCGAAATGCTTAGCCCGGAACGCCAGCAGGTCGCGGGCAAACTCGTCGCCATGCAGCGTGTCGGCCAGCCGGAGGAAATCGCCTCGGCCATTCTGTTCCTCGCATCGGATGAGGCGAGCTACATCACCGCAGCCAATATCAATGCAGGCGGGGGGGCCTGATGAGCGCACAAACGGACCTAAGAGAACTCAACAATGACTTGTCGCTGATCCTTGCCGATTACTGGCACGAGATCGACTTCCACGGCGGTGCCGGGGCAAGCGCATATTACACCGAGGATGCCGAGTTCCACGGCCAGTTCGCCTCCTATATCGGGCGCGACAAGATCCAGGCTTTCTATGACTGGCGGCGCGAGCGCGGGGACCGCCTTTCGGTCCACAGCTTCACCAATTTCCGTGCCCGCTTCACAGGCGAGGACGAGGCAGAGGCGACCAATTTCCTGTTCCTCTATGCCAAGGACGGGGTGAGGCCCCTGCCCAGCCATGTGCCGGTGACGATCTCGCTCGCGACCGATCGTTTTCGCAGGGTCGACGGACAGTGGCTGTGCACCTATCGGCGTTTCGAACACCTGTTCGAAAGCGATACGCCGATCACCAATCCCTCACTCGATGACGAGGACAAATGAGCCAGCAACGCGGCCAACTGAACGAAACCGACCTGCTCGAATCCCGCTGCCTGATCGGTGGAACATGGCTGGGCGGCAATGCCGCGCCCATCGCGGTGGACGATCCCTTCACCCTGGAGGATTTCGGCCAGGTCCCCAATCTGGGCGAAGCGGAAACGCAGGCCGCAATCGAGGCGGCGTCGGAGGCATTGCCTACCTGGGCCGCGCGCCCGGCACGCGAGCGCGGGGCTATCCTGCGCCGCTGGTGGGAACTGATCGAGCTGCATCGTGACGACCTGGCGACGCTGATCACGCGCGAAAACGGCAAGTCGATCCGCGAGGCGCAGGGCGAGATCGACTACGGCAATTCCTACATGGAATTCTATGCCGACGAGGCAACCCGCGCTCTGGGAGAGATCATTCCTTCGCCCATACCCGGCCGCCGCCTGCTGGCGGAGCGCGAACCTGTTGGCGTCTGCGCACTGATCACTCCGTGGAACTTTCCGCTGGCCATGCTCAGTCGCAAGGTTGCCCCGGCGCTGGCCGCAGGATGCACCGTGGTCTGCAAGCCCTCCGAACTCACGCCGCTGACCGCGCTCGCCTTCGCCAAGCTGGGTGAGGAGGCGGGTGTTCCGCCGGGCGTCGTCAACATCGTGACCGGCGAGGCCCGGGCGATTGGCGGCGCGCTGACTTCCAGCATGACGGTGCGTAAGCTCAGCTTCACCGGCTCGACCCCGGTGGGCGTGCTGTTGGCAGAGCAATGCGCGGCAACGATGAAGCGCACCAGCCTGGAACTGGGCGGCAACGCTCCGTTCGTGGCTTTCGACGATGCCGATCTCGAAGTCGCGGTGGATGCCGCGCTAACCGCGAAATTCCGCAATGGCGGGCAAAGCTGCATCGCCGCCAATCGCATTTATGCCCAAAAGGGCATCCATGACCGTTTCGTCTCCGCACTGGCAGAGAAGATCGGCGCAATGACGGTGGGCGACGGCTTCGACGAGAGCAACACTGTCGGCCCGGTGATCGACGAGCGCGCAGTGGCGAAGATCGACAGCCACCGGGAGGAGGCCATTGCCGGCGGCGCACAGTGCCTTGCCGGGGGCCCGTCACCGGGCGGGCGGCTTTCGCGACCCACCCTGCTGGCCGGCGTCGCCAAGGATGCGCAATTGACGCGAGAGGAGACCTTCGGACCGCTGGCCGCCGTAATTGCCTTCGACACGGTTGAGGAGGGAATTGCCCTCGCCAACAACACGCCCTTCGGCCTCGCGGGATATTTCTGCACCAGCGACCAGGCGACGATCGCGAAGGCCGCGCGGCAGTTCCAGACAGGCATGGTCGGCATCAATACCGGCCTTATTTCGAGCGCACATGCACCCTTCGGCGGGGTCAAGATGTCCGGCCTCGGGAAGGAAGGCTCGCATCACGGTCTGGAGGAGTATCTCAACGTCAAATATGTCTGCCAGGCGGGGCTCTGAGGAGGACTGGCGATGCGCAAAACGAAGAAGGTCATCATTACCTGCGCGCCGACCGGCTCGATCCATACGCCGAGCATGTCGCCGCACCTGCCGGTGACGGCAGACCAGATCGCCGAGGCGGCCATCGGCGCGGCGGAAGCTGGCGCGACCATCCTGCACCTTCACGCCCGCAAGGAAGAAGACGGCAGCCCCTCGCCCAAGGCGGAGGACTTCATGCGCTTCCTGCCGCGAATCAAGCAGAGCTGCGATGCGGTAATCAATATCTCCACCGGCGGCAGCGCGATGATGACGCTGGACGACAGGCTGGAAGGCGCGAAGGCGGCCAAGCCCGAAGCCTGCTCGCTGAACATGGGCCCGCTGATCTTCGACTTCTCCGCCGCCGGAAACCGCGTCGAGAACTGGCAGCATGATTGGGAACGCGACTATGTCGAAAGCTCGCGCGGGCGGATCATGTATAATGACAATGCCTATATCGAGCGGATCATGCTCGAAGTCGGGCGCGAGTTCGGCACGAAGTTCGAATTCGAATGCTACGATGTCGGCCATCTCTACACGATTGCCCATTTCGCCGACAAAGGCCTGATCGACCCGCCCTTCATGGTGCAGGGCATTTTCGGCATCCTTGGCGGGGTGGGCGCGGATGTGCGCAATATGAGCCACATGGTCAGCATGGCGGACAGCCTGTTCGGCGACGACTACATCTTCTCCGCCTTTGCCGCGGGCAGGAACCAGATGGATTTCTGCACGCAGAGCGTGCTGCTCGGCGGCCATGCGCGGGTGGGCATGGAAGACAGCCTCTATATCGGCAAGGGCGAACTGGCAGAAAGCAATGCCCAGCAGGTCACCAAGCTGCGCGGAATTGTCGAGGCGCTGGGCCGCGAGGTGGCAACACCTGCCGAAGCGCGCGAAATCCTCGGCCTCAAGGGCGGCGACCAGGTGGGGTTCTAGAGGGAGGTGACGGTGTGCCGTCTTGCCCGATGGCAGGGTTTGGGAGGAAAGCGGACGGTCCGGCAATAACAGAGTTGGGTATCAAACTCAGTCAGTCAAATCACGAGCCTTCCTGCAATCGCCCCAAAGCAGCGTGTTACCATTGCTATATTGCAGCGATCCCGAAGTGGTGAAATCCCAGACTGCCAATCCCAGTTCCGCTTCACGCGCTTCGTCAATCCACACAAGCGAACCGCTGCCCCCATATCCATCGTTGGTTGCTTGTGTGAACCGCACTCGGCCTTCCAGTTGCTCCGGAAATAAAATTTCGAGCACATCGCCGGTTGTTGGTCGCTGATTTTCAGGGGCACGTAGATAGATCGTCATGGATGGTGCGATCCGCTCCCCACTCCTGTCGAACGGGGTGCCAACGTAGCTCACAGGAAACATCTCACAGACGTCCGTCGCCCCGAGGCGAGCGAGGTTTTGCAGAAGCGAATTGTTGGACGCGCCGTAGGAACTGTATTTCTTCGCAATCCAAAACCCGCCCGCGATCGCAACGCATCCAAGCAGGACCATGTGGAATGCAAACCTCATGGCCCCGTTGTTGCATCAGTCGCTAACCTCCGCAATTGGATCGATTGCGGACATTGCGTCATCTTAGCTCCCTTAGCCAAAATAGAACTTCCGCCCCGTCGCATCTATTTCCGCGCGTTGCGCAGGATCGGGGACCCAGCGGTGAAAGCTTTCGAGCACGGCATCATAGCTCAGCCGCTTCTCGTAACCGACAAAGGGCGCGTCGCTGCCCCAGAGCAGGCGATCAGTCCCCACGCGCTCCAGCAGGTAGGGTGCAACCTCATCGGCAACCGACCACAGATCGGCCTCCGGGTCCTGCCATGAGGAGGTCCCCGCCAGCCGGAACCCGCCCGATATCTTGACCCAGCAACGACCCGTATCGACCGCCGCCAGCACGGCGGCGAGGCCGGGACAGTTGAGCGGGTCGGACGGGTCAGGATGGCCGAAATGGTCGACCACCACATCGACGCCCGATGCAATCAGCTGCGGAAGGAGCAAGGGTATCCGATCCCCCTCCAGCGCCAGTTGCACATGCCAGCCGAGATCGCGGACATGGCGCAGCATGGTCCGCCACTCCTCGCTCGCCAGATCGGGCAGCTCCGGCGCGCGGGCCAGTTGCAGGCGGATGCCGCGAATACCCTGTGTCGCCAGCGCCTTCATCGCGGCGAGATCGCCCGGCACGTCGAGGATCGCCGTTCCGCACAGCCTGTCCGGGTGTGCCCGCAGTGCCTCGATCAGATAGGAGTTGTTGCTGCCGGTGATCGAGAGGCCGGAAAGCGCGGCCTTCTCCACCCCATGCGCATCCATCTGCGCCAGCAGGTCCTCGGGCGTGAAGGCGTAGTCGATAGTGGTCCATGCGCCGGGCACGACGGGCAGGTCCGGGCCGAAGACATGCGCATGGCAATCCACCCGCGGACCTCGCTGCTCAGCCATGCCTGACCTCCTTTTGACGACCGAAGCTTGTATCGACATTCAGATGATAGCGAGCCGAAAATGGTGGGGTTTCGCGGCCCGGAGCGCAGCGACCTGATGGGTCGTGAGCACCGGAAGCGCGCAATACTGCCATTTGCAGGCCGCTAGGGCTGAATGTGGGTGCAAGCTACTTTCGGGGATAATCGTCCGCGTTCAGCACCCAGCCCTTCATGTCGGAAAAGTCCTCGCGCGGCGGGGCGAAGATGTCCACCAGCACATTGGCATCGGGCTCTGACGGGGCGGAGGTGTGGATCACGCGCGGCGGGATCACGCAGACCGAAGGCGCAGCGCATTTCTCGTGCTCGTCCTCCTGCCAGTCATGCAGGTTCGCGGTCCAGGGCCAGCGGAGGTGGTGCATGTACCAGCCATCCAGCGCGAGCGAGCATTGCTCGAAATCGTCATGGTGGTGCGGAGAGAGCTTGGTCAGGTCGCGCGCTTCCATGCTGGGGAAGACATTGACCATGAAAGTGGTGCAGCGGAAGATCTTGCCGAAGCGCCCCGGCTCGTCGGGCACATCGAGGCTGTAGCTGCGGATGCGGAAACCGTCCGCCGGTGTGGGCCATGGCTCGAAAGGCGGGCAATGCGGATGCTCACCTGCATATTTCTCCGGGTTGGAGACCTTGGCCACCACGTCTTCGTTCTGCGTCGAGATCAGCCGCACCACCGTGCCGCTGCCGCGAACGGTGACCTTGCTGTCGCCCGGCGGCACCATGGTGATGGTGAAGCCCGGCACTTCTATGCTCTCGCCATTGGCCTCGACCAGCGCACTCGTGTCGCGGTCATGTAGCAACAGGACATATTCGTCGGCCTGGCCCTTGCGCTCGAACACGGCGCCGTCCTGAACTTCCGAATAGCAGACCACGAAATTCTGCCCGCGCGTGTACCAGGTCTTCACGCCCTCGCCAGTCTCCTGCGGTTCCTCGGCATAGAAGCGCGCATAGGTGCTCTGCCCGAAGGCCCCGCTACCCCCAGCGGGGGCCTTGGCGGACATGGCGGAACGCGGATCGTCGGCTTCGTACATTCATTTACTCCAGACTTGCTTTCACCGCCTCGGCCGCCGCACGGCCGAACAGCGTTGTATCATTGCTGACCATGACGAGGGAGAAACCCATGTCGAGATAGGCCTTCGCCTCTTGCGGATTGGCGGCGGCAGCGCCCGAGAAGACACCCGCCGTCTTGGTGGCTTCGAGCACCTGTGCAGTCAGTTCCTTTACCGCAGCATCGCCCGATGGCTTGCCGCTGGAAAGGAACAGATCGCCATGGCCGATGAAGATGCCGTTGACGTGTTCCAGCGCGGCAAAATCCGCTGCGGCTTCGAGCGATGTCCAGTCTTCCAACTGGACCATGCGCAGACATTGCTCGTTCCCCCGGACGAGATAGTCGGGCATGCTCCCCAAGCCCCACTTGCCTGCGCGGGAAGTGAGGCCAAGGCCACGCTCGCCCACCGGACTGAACACCATTTTGCGTGTCACTTCTTCCGCCACTTCGACACTGGTCACGCGCGGGACGAGCAGCCCGTCCGCCCCGCCATCGAGCAAAGGCTGGATCGTCGCGCCCGAATGGTCGGGCAGGCGCACCAGGGCCGCCATGCCCATTGCCTGCGCGGCAAAGACGAGGCGATAGGCGAGGTCGAGCGAATGGGGCGCATGCTCCATGTCGACCACCACGAAATCGAAACCGGCATGGCCGAGCAGCTCGACCGTCTCGATCGAGGGGATCTTGACCCATGTGCCGAGCAGGCCGCGAGAGGATTGCCTGATATGGTCCGCGAAATTCTCCATGCGCTCGCGCCTCAGTCCCCGCTGTCCATGACGATCGCTTCGGGCGGGGTCAGTTCGATATGGATACCGTCCTGCTCCGGGCCATTGGGCGGCATCTGGTAGCCATTGCTGACCAGCCGAGCCTCGGGCAGGCCGAGCCCGGGTACGCTGTCGGGCCAGTAAAGCTCGGGCACGCGTCCGGAGACCGGATTCTTGTAGTGGAACCACATGGGCAGGATGCCGGGCCACTGGATCGTCTCGCCCGTACCGCCGCGGAAATGCTCGGCACGGCGGCCCAGCTCGCCCATCAATATATCGGGCGGGAGACGCTCGACCAACGGGCTCTGCCCGGCAGCTTCCTCGGAGGAGACCGGCTCGACGCCCGCCCAGCCGGTCTTCCAATTGGCGCTCGTCATGTAATGCTCGTCAATGGTCAGGCTCCAGAGGCGCCAGATGCCGTCTTCGATCACCGCCTGGTCGTTCGGATACATGCCCGAATTGAAGCCGGGCGAAGACAGTGCATCATTCTCGACACCCTCGCGGCGCATGCCGGTGCGCGGCTGCCACAATCGCGTGCGCAAATTCGCCGAGCGCCCGTCATGCGAAACGTGGATCACCGGCTGGAAGCGCCAGTGGAAGGATATGCCCGAGCGCAGTTCGGGCGGATCGCCCCACATGGTCGTCGCCGCTGCCTGCACCCGGTCACGGCCAAGGTAGAAGCCGGCAAAGGGCGAGTGCTTGTTGCCGTTCTCGGCGAAGATCGATGCCATCTCCAGCCAGTGGAATTCGTCGATGTAATAGCCGTAGGCGGAGGAGACATTGACCACGCCGTCATAGGCCCAGCTGCGCGCCAGGCGGCGCTCGGCATCAAGCAAGCGCGCGGTCTCGTTCCCGACGACAGGCGCCATCTTGCGCACGGGCGCGGCATCGAGCAGCGGCGTCGCGCCAAGCTCGGTAAAGCCGTCTATCGTGACATGCGCGCCGGTTACCGGATGCGGCTCGGTAAAGGCGGGAAATCCGCCATGTGCGAGGTGCGAGGTGCCGCCTGCGCCCCAGCCATCCTCGTAAGTTGCCTCAACCAACGGATAGAGACGCATTTCGCGGATCTTCCAGATCCCGCCATCGAGCACGAAGCGGTTGCGGAAGATCTGGAATTCCCAGCCTGCCGTGCCTTCGGTCCGGTCACCCAGCATGCCGAGCGCGAAACCGCGCGCATAGGCTTCGCGGTTGCCCGGCTGCATGGTCACCACCGTATCGAAGCTGGGATATTCGTTGGTATCGCCCATGCGCAGGCCTTCAGGGCCGATGCGCTCCATCGCCTCGCGAATGCCGTCCGGACCCGAGAAGGTGCCGACACCGGCAATCTCGACCACGCCATCCGCAGTGAAGAGATCGACCACATCGGTCCACATTTTGCGGTCGACATAATAGCCGTAGGCGTTCTGCAGATTGCGGACGGTATCCTCCGCATTCATCGCCGCGATGCGGTTCTCCAGCTCGGCCAATGTCGCCCCGCTGGCGGGCGCGTCGCCCTCTGCGGGCGGGATCGGGATGCCGCTTTCATCGACGGTGAAGTGGAAGGGGAACATGCGCAATTCCTCATTGCGGTAATTGGCCCAGCCTTCCTCGTAATTGCCTTCATATTGCGGGAAATAATGCGAGCGGGAGATCTTCCACACGCCGCCGTCGAGGGCATAGTCGTTCTCGTAAATGCCGCCTTCGATCGTGCTGCCGCCCTGCCCGTCTCCGGCCATCAGCAGGCCCATCCAGCGGGATTCAGCAGTCAGGCCATCGACCGAGAGATTGACCAGCGGCTCCTCGATCATTTCGCCGAAGACCGCGCCGGGGGTGAGGCCGCGCACGCCGCCAACCCTTTCGCGCAGGAAAGCGGCAATCGCTGCCTTGCCGGTGATAGTCCGGTCGCCCCAGATAAACTCGGCATCCTGGGTGAAGAGATCGGCCATTTCCTGCCACAGGCCGAACTGCGCATATTGCGCGTAGAAACGCTGCAAGTCCTTGACATCACGAATAGATTCTACACGGGAGACATCGCGGGCCAGCGCATCCACCTGCGCCTGGCTCACGTCTTGCGCCGCCAAGCCGGTTGGAGCCAAGGCCAGCACTATCGCCGCTATCCAGCTCGAAACTCGCCGCATGTTCTCTCTCCGCAAAGCGTGCTGTTGTCTTTTCGCGCGGGAGCATGTTGGCCCGAAGCGCTGCGTTCAAGCCCCCAAAGCCGCCAGCGAGGAATGAGGTCCTTTTCAGTCAATTCGCGACTTTTTCGGGCCGGTTCATCCGGTCAAGGCGCTGCGCCTCCGTAGTCAAGCGCATGCACAACCCGTGGCGCACAAGGGAACCTAGAGGATACACAAGAGGGGTGGAGGGGAAGACAGGCCCATGCGTGAGCCTTTGATCGATACGCATGCTCACCTGATTTCGGACGATTGGGAAACCTATCGCGCGCGGCCTTTCACGCCCGACCTTCCCGTTCCCGACAGGCCCAAACAGAGCATGACCGCCGAGCAATTGCTCGCGCATATGGACAGGCACGATGTGGCCAGCGCCTGCCTGGTGCAGCGCGGCCATGTCTATGGCTATGACAATGGCTATATCCTCGATTCAGCAGAGCGCTATCCGGATCGTTTCCATCCGGTGGTGATCCTCGATGCGCAGGACCCGGCAACCGCGGACCATTACCGCGATCTGGTGCGCAATCGTGGCGTTGCGGGATTGCGCCTTGCAAACAGCCGGCCGTGGATACTCGACACCGCCTGGATCAGCTCACCCACGGCGATGGAGCTGTGGCGGGCCTGCGCCGATCTCGGCACGCCGATGACGGTGATCGTGTTCGACAACCAGCTCTCCTACGTGCTGCCGCTAATCAAGCTGATCGCGCAGATGTATCCGGAGCTGCCGATCCTGCTCGACCACGGCGCCATGCCATATGGCATCTCGCAATATGAAGTTGCCTTGCGCGAAGAAGCAGGTGAGCAGGTGATCCTGCCGCCCCCGCCCGATTACGGCATTACCGGCACAATCGATATCTTCGCCGACACGCCGAATGTCAGTTTCAAGATCACCGAAATCAACATGGAAAACCTGATGAAGGCGGGCGTCCCGGCGGCCGACATCGTCCATCGCATGGTCGAAATCTTCGGGCCCGATCGCATGGTCTGGGGCTCCGACGTGGGCCAAAGCGCGCTGTGGAACTATGATCAGAAGGTGGCGATGGCGCACGACGCCTGCGCTCGTCTCTCGCACCAGGATGCACGCAAGTTCCTGCATGACAATGCAGCGCGGATTTACGGCCTCGTCGGCGCCGAACTGGAAGAAGAGCAGAGGAAGACCGCATGACCCGGCCCGAGGCCTTCCCCATGACGCGGCGCGGCGCGCTCGCCGGAGGTTCCGCGCTAGGATCGGCGCTGTTCACATCCATCGCCAATGCGCAGATCCGCCCCGTCGGCGTGACTGCTACCCCGCCGCCGCGCCGCCCGAGCGAGGTCGAGCATGCGATCGTCTATCGCCGCAATGACGAGCAGGTCGGCTGGCCGCATGTCATGGGCTACTGGAATTTCGGCAATGGCGAGCTGCTGCAGCAGGTCACCTCGATCACCACCACCTATGGCAATGTCGAGAATGTCAGCCATGACAATCTCGGCAGCGAAGGTCTCGGCACCCGACAGCTTGCCTTCCGCAGCATGGATTATGGCCGCACCTGGAGCGAGCCGGTCCGCAACATGATGACCAATCGCGATCCGTCCATGGCGGGTGCGGAACGCATGGTGGATTTGCAGCCGATCGACTTCCTCGATCCGGACACGATCATCGCCAATAGCTCCGCCGGTTTCGGCACGCCCGAGGGACGCACTACGGTCAGCGTCTCGAAGGATCGCGGGGCCAGCTGGAGCCCGCCCATCCCCGTGCCGCTCGACGCGCTCAACTCGCTGTCGGGCATGAATTCGGCGCTGGTCCGGCCCGACGGGACCGCGCTGATCTGGCTGATGGAGGTCGATGAGAGCGGCTGGAACCGCCACCCGCTTATCCATGCCCTGCCGCCGGGCGGGCACGACTTTCACTTCCTCACCTTCATTACCCCGAAGCACGATCCCAAGGGCGCGGCGGATGGCGATTACCAGAGCACCTTCCGCTATGGCGGTCATCGCTGGTTCTATCCCCGCGGCTATCTCCTGCCCAATGGCCGCATGCTATGCACCTTGCGCAGCCAGCGCGATCCGCGCGGGGTGATGTGGACCGAGCTATGGAAGAGCGACGATGCCGGGCGCACATGGGGCTTCCTCAGCCGGGTGAACGATTTCGGCGCGCCGGGCAGCCTCGTCATCATGCCCGACGGGCGGCTGGTCATGGTCTATGGCTATCGCCTGATGCCAGCCGGCATCCGCGCCCGCGTGAGCGAAGATGAAGGCGCGACCTGGGGGCAGGAGCTGATCATTCGCGACGATGGCGGAAGCTGGGACCTTGGCTATCCCAATGCCTGGGCGATGGACGATGGCAGGGTCGGGGTGATCTATGCCTTCAATTCCAAGGACGATCCGATCCAGCTCGATGGCGGCGTGCGCCATATCCAGCGCAGCATTTTCTCGATCGACTGAGGCCCAATTCCATGCGTCCCTTCATTACCTCCGCAGCCGCCCTGCTGCTTGCCGCTACGCTCTCATCCTGCGCCGACAGCGTTGCTGCCCCCGCCGCCGGTGAACCGATCACCGTCGTCGCACAGACCGCGCAGCAGATTTCGACGCCGGACGGCACGGTCGATGCCCTGCTCTTCACGCCCGAGGGGACAGGCCCCTGGCCCGCAGTCATATTGTGGGGCGACATTAACGGGTTGCGCCCGACCGTGGCCGAGATCGGCCGCGGGATCGCCTGGCAGGGCTTCGTGGTCCTCGCACCCAACGCCTTCTACCGCACGGCCGAATTCGACGGCTTCCACGAGCAGGAAGCGATCGACTTCCCCGAAGTGATGCGCCGCGCAGGCGAATGGACTCCGCCGCTCGACGAAGGCGGCATCTATAGCGATGCCGAGGCCTATATCGCCTTCCTCGATGCCCTGCCCGATACCGATCCGGAAGGCAGGCTGGGCATGGTCGGCTTCGACTATGGCTCGCCCTATGCCTTCAACCTTGCCGCTGCCATGCCCGAGCGCGTGAAGGCGGTGGCGACGATCCACCCCAGCCGCATCGCCACCACGCGGCCCAACAGCCCGCACCTTTTTGTGCAGGATTCCACGGCCGAATATTACATCGCCATTGCCGGTCCCGACGATGCGCGCGAGCCGGAAGACAAGTTCGACCTGCGCAATGCCTTCGACGCGGCGGGGCTGACGGCGGAGGTCGAAGTGATCGACGCCGCGCATGGCTTTGCCATGTACGACAATGCGGGCTTCGACGCCGCGAAAGCGCAAGGCGCAATTGCCAAGCTCACCGCCCTGCTCCACCGCGCGCTGGATTGAGGATCAGGCCCCGTGAAGTGGCTGCGCCGCTCCGGTCAAGTCGCCGCTGCCGCACAAGGGTAGGAAGCTAAGCGATAATACAAATGGGATGGGGAGAATTGAGGATGATTACTCGCCGCAATTTCATCGGGACTTCGCTGGCTGCAGGTGGCGCACTTGCCCTGCCCGGCAGCGCTTTCGCCCACGTCATCAAGCCGAGCTTCCCGCTCTACGACACGCATGGGCATTTCTACACCAACGATGTCGATACTTACCCGTTCAATTCGCAGACCGCGCGGTACGGCCCCGAAATCATGGTGGCCAAGGCCATGCGCTTCCCGCAGCGACCCAAGGAAGTGCTCGCCTTCTGGGACGAATGCGGCATCTCCAAGGGCGCAGGTGTGCAATATTCCAGCACCTATCGCTTCGATAACAGCTATCTGCTCGACGTATCCGCCCAGCATCCCGACCGCATCATCCCGGTGGTGATCCTCAACCCGGTGGACGAGGCAACGCCCGACACGCTCGAGCAGATGGCGGCGGAGAACAACATTGCCGGCGTGCGCTTTACCGGCGTGCCGCAAAATGGCGAATATGTTTTCCTCAGCGATGCCGCCCAGCCCGCATGGGAAGCGGCCAACCGCCTCGGACTGGTCGTGGTGCTCATGCCGATCGGCGGCGGCGCAGATGCCATGGCGCAGATCGGCGAGCATGCCATGCGCTATCCCAATGTGCAGTTCCTGCTCGACCATATCGGCTTCCCGCAGCCGTGGAACATGCCCGACACATGGGGCCTGACACCGCAGCATATCGCGCTCGCCGACCTCGACAATGTGAACTACAAATACACCTCGCTGCTGATCGAGCAGCTGCATTCGCAGGGCGTCGAGGAAAAGCCCTTCCTCGAAAACATGGTCGAGACCTTCGGGGCCGACAAGATGACCTGGGGCAGCGATGTCGGCAATACGCCGGGCAGCATGTTCGGCTGGGTGCAATATGCACTCGGTTCTGCCGAGGGGCTGACCATGCAGCAGCAGGAAGACCTGTTCTTCAACACGGCCGAGCGGATCCACGTCCCCGGCGGGCGCGGCATGTAGGCAGGGAGCAAGAAGCGCCATGGCCGACATGCGACCTCCCATTGCGCCAAACGGGCTCGATCACGCGGTGGTCTACCGGCGCGAGGACGAGTTCTGTTCATGGCCCTTCACCAGCGGCTTCTGGGAGAATGGCGAAGGCACGCTGATCGCCAATTTCACCACGCGCAATGTCGTTTACGATAGCGGCGATGCCATCCGCCACGACGTGCTTGGGCAGAACAGCACCAATCCGCGCACGGTCACCGTCCGCTCATACGATCGCGGCCTGACCTGGGATGGCGACGACCCGCAATACAATATGATGTCCGGCCCAGGTGCCGGGGGCAACGGCCAGTCGCGCGAGGAAATGGCCGAGGAGTTCGACGAGCCGGTCGACTATTCCGATCCCAATGTCCTCGTTTCCAGCGGCGTTATGGGCGGCTTCGCCACCGGTAGGACACAGGCGACCGCGCAGCTCTCCCGCGATGGTGGCAGGACATGGAGCCGCGCGATCAAGGTCCCGCTCGACCATTTGCCTGCCACGACTGGCATCCAGTCGACCCTGGTGCGGCCCGACGGGCGATTGCTGATGTTTCTCTTCTCGGTCGAGAAGGACAATTCGAACCGCCGACCGCTGGTCTATGGCAGCAGCCAGGACGGGCGCAGCTTCCATTTCATGAACTACATTGTCCCCGAGGCCGATCCTTTCGGCAATGCGGATGGGAATTATGACGATCCCAGCGTCGCCTTTGTCGGCCATCGCTGGTTCTATCCGCGCGGCTACATGCTGCCCGATGGCAAGATCATCTGCGTGATGCGCTGCCAGCGCGATCCAACCGGCGTGATGTGGGCGGAAATTTACCGCAGCGAGGATGAGGGACGCAGCTGGTATTTTCTCAGCCGGGTAAACGATTTCGGGGCGCCTGCCAGCCTGGTGGTCATGCCCGACGGCCGGGTTGTGGCGATCTATGGCTACCGCCTGATGCCCTCTGGCATCCGCGCCCGCGTGAGCGAGGATGGCGGCGAGACCTGGGGCCGCGAACTGATCGTGCGCGACGATGGCGGCAGCTGGGATCTGGGCTATCCCAATGCCTGGCATGTCGGCGGCAGCGAGGTGGGCACGCTCTATTACTTCAACAGCAAACACGACCCGGTGCAGGCCGCAGGCGGCGTACGCCATGTGCAGCGCAGCATCTTCTCGATCGACTAGCCGCTCCCTTAGATCACAATAATTGGTCCACTCCGAAAGGGATTGACGCCGATTGCGGCGAATGCGACCCATGCGCGTCACCGGAAAGCCGGGACGCCTGCCGGGGAGGCGGGAACGCAAGGATTGGGGATGGCCAGGGAATTTCTCTCGACAGCGGGATTGCCGATAGACGGACGGGCAGCGGCTTGGTCCGAGCTCTATGCCACGCGCATGAGCCATTGCGAATTCACCCCGCGCAGCAAGAGCGGCTTCGATGCAGAACTCAGCATTGAGAGCCTCGGCCCGGTCAAGCTGGCACGGCTCACGGTCGAACCCTGTAGCGTCGAGCTCAAGCAGAGTAGCATCGCCCGCAATGCGCCGCGCCTGTACAATTTCCTGCTGCAGGCGGAAGGGGCGAGCACCTTCGTCCATTGCGGCAAGGAATCCGAGCTGGAGGCTGGCGACTTCGTATTGTGCGATACCGGCCTGCCGCATTTCTTCCGCACCGATGGCCATTCGGTTACCGTCATGGTGCGCGTGCCGGGCAATGTCCTGCGCACATATTTGCCCACGCCCGAGCAGTATTGCGGACAGCGTCTCGGCCGCGCCAGCGGTCTCACCGGCGCGGTGGCCGCCATGACTCGCGAGCTGAGCACCAGCGAAGGCGGAGGGATCGGCCCCGATTCAGAAGAACGCGTGGCGCGTTACCTGCTCGAAATGATCTCCATGGCGTACACCTCGGGCATGGCACCTTCCGAGGAAGCCACGGCGATTGCATGGCAACGGCGCAAGGACGTGATCGAATATATCGAGCTGAACCTGCGCGATCCGCAGCTATCGCCCGCCTCGATCTCCAAGGGATTGCGCGTTTCGCCGCGTTACTTGCGGACGGTCTTTTCCAGCGGCGGGGAGAAGATGGGCAGTTACATCCTTCGCCGCAGGCTAGAGGAATGCGCGCGGCAGATGGCCAATCCGGCCTGGAAGGCGCACACACTGACCGAAATCGCCTTTTCCTGGGGCTTCAACAGCGCGGCGCATTTCACCCGCACCTTCCACCAGAAATACGGCATCGCCCCGCGCGAATATCGCCGCCTGCACCTCGAAGAGGGCAACTGATTACACAGGCAGGCCGACGTAGTTTTCGGCGATCGAAGTCTGCGCAGCGCGGCTCGAAGCGATATAGTCCAGTTCTGCAACCTGCATCGCCCGCTCGAACGGCCCGTCCTCAGGGAAACGGTGCATCAGCTTGGTCAGCGACCAGCTGAAACGCTCGGACTTCCAAACGCGTGACAGCGCCTTGTCCGAATAGGCGGCGATGGCATCGTTGTCAGAACTCTTGAAAAAGCCCGTCAGCGCCTCTGCCGCATAATGTACGTCGCTCGCTGCGAGGTTGAGGCCCTTGGCCCCGGTCGGCGGCACGATATGCGCGGCATCGCCGCACAGCATGAGCGAGCCATGCCGCATCGGCGCGAAGACAAAGCTGCGCAAAGGAGCGATGCTCTTTTCCAGCGAGGGTCCGCGGGTCATGTTCGCCGCGGCCTCCGGGCCAAGGCGGATCGCCAGCTCGTCCCATAGCCTGTCATCGCTCCACTTCTCGACCCGGTCACTCAGCGGCACGTCGATATAGTAACGGCTGCGCGTAGGGCTCCGCATCGAGGCGAGCGCGAAACCGCGCGCGTGATTGGCGTAGATCAGCTCGTGATTGCAGGGCGGCACGTCCGAGAGCATGCCGAGCCAGCCGAAGGGGTAGACGAGTTCGTAATTTTGCCCGACCTTCTCCGGGATCGCCTTGCGGCTCGGTCCATAGAAGCCGTCGCACCCGACCACGAAGCGGCAATCAACGCGCTGCAGCTCCTCGCCCTTGCGATAGGTGACGTAAGGCGCTTCGCTTTCCACGTCGTGCAGCGCGACCTCGTCCGCCTCATAGATCACTTCAAGCCCGCGTTCCGCGCTGGCATCCATCAGATCCTTGGTCACTTCGGTCTGGCCGTAGACCACCACGTGCTGGCCGGTCAGCTCCTCCATATCGATGCGGATCAGCCGCTCGCCATCGGCAAGGTTGAAGCCGGCATGGGGCAGACCTTCGGCCTTGAGCCGCGCATCGAGGCCGAGCCGCTCCATCAGCGAGACGGTGATATTCTCCAGCACCCCGGCGCGAATGCGTGAGAGGACATATTCTGGCGAGCGCCGTTCCAGCACCACGCAATCGACGCCTTCCGCGCGCAGCAAATGACCAAGCAGTAGGCCCGCCGGTCCGGCGCCAATGATGCAAACCTGTGTCTTCATTACCTCTGCCCCGACCCTGTAATAGCGTGTTTGGCCCCTCGATGCTGAACCGCAGCTTCCGGGTCAATGCCCCAAATCAATCATCCCGGCCGTACGGACACACACGCAAGGACCAGAAATTAGGTAGTTGCAGTCCAAACCATATTGTCTCGCGCGGAGGTTTTCCCTAGCCTGTCTGGATGACCCCTCAATTCATGCGTGCTTTTGCGCGCCTTTTCCTCGTTGCCATTCTTGGACTCACCGTCACATCCTGCGGTGGCGGAATTCCCGAAACCGAAAAAGCTGCCCAGGAAGGTATCCTCCTGATGGGCAATGGCTCGGAGCCCAAGGGTCTCGATCCGCATCTCGTCACGGGTGTTCCTGAGAGCACGATCATCCGCTCCCTGCTCGAAGGCCTCATCGCCAGCCACCCGACCAACGACCTCGAGCCTGCTCCGGGCATGGCCGAAAGCTGGGAGAGCAATGAGGATTTCTCGGTCTGGACCTTCCATCTGCGCGATGCCCAGTGGAGCAATGGCGACCCGGTGCTGGCGAGCGATTTCGTCTATAGCTGGCAGCGAATCCTCAGCCCCGAACTGGGTGCCGAATATGCGCCCATGCTTTACCTCATCGAGAATGCAGAGCAGTTCAATCGCGGCGAGATCGAGGATTTCAGCCAGGTCGGCGTCAAGGCGCTGGACGACAAGACGCTGCAGGTAACCTTGCAGGGATCGACCCCGCACTTCCTCAACGTCATCAAGCATACCAGCTATTTCCCGGTAAACCCGCGCGCGGTGGAAGAAAATGGCGGCATGCTGGACCGCCAGAGCGGCTGGTCCACTTTCGAAAACTATGTCGGCAACGGCGCATTCCAGCTCAAGGAATGGGTCACCAACCAGGTGATCGAGGTCGAGCGGAGTCCCACCTACTGGGACGCAGAAACCGTCCGCCTCAACGGCATTCGTTTCTACCCGATAGACAATGCCAACACCGAAGAGACGATGTTCCGCAATGATCGGTTGCACATGACCAATACGGTCAACCCGGACAAGATTCCCTTCTTCCAGGAGGAGATGCCCGAAGAAATGAGCATCACGCCTTACCTGGGCGTCTATTTCTACCGCCTCAACGTGACGCGCGAACCTTTCACCGATGTGCGCGTTCGCCGCGCGCTGGCGCTGGCACTGGACAAGCAGACAATCGTCGAGCGGGTGACCAAGGGCGGGCAGGCCCCGGCAACAGGTTTCGTACCTGCGGGCATCCCCGGCTACGAGCCCTCCACCGCAGTCCAGTACGATCCCGACGAGGCGCGCCGACTGCTGGCCGAGGCGGGCTATGCGGGCGGCGAAGGCTTCCCCCGCACAGAGATCATGATCAATACCAGCGAGGCCCATCGCAAGATTGCCGAAGCGATCCAGGCCCTCTGGCGCGAAGAGCTCGGCATAGATGTCGGCATCTACAACCAGGAATGGAAGGTCTATCTCGATAGCCAGTCCAACCTCGATTACGACATCTCGCGCTCGGCCTGGATCGGCGATTTCGTCTATCCCTCGACTTTCACCGACATGTTTACCACCGGCAATGGCAATAACGACACCGGCTGGAGCAATACGCGCTACGATGCGCTTGTCGCACAATCCTGGGTGGCCGAAACCGAGGAAGAGCGAATGGAACTCTTCCACGAGGCGGAGGACCTCTTGCTCGAGGAGATGCCGATCATCCCGATCTACTGGTACACGCGCGTCAAGCTTATGAGCCCGATGGTGCAGGAATGGCATCCCAAACTGCTCGATGCCCACCCCTACAAATATGTCTGGCTGCAGCCGAATGGCGATGCAGGCGAATAACAGAAACGGAATGAGGATGCAGCAGGCCGGATGATCAAGACATGTTGAAATTCATAGCCTTGCGGCTGCTGCAGGGAATGCTCGTCCTGCTGGGCATTTACGCCGTGACCTTCGTTCTGGTCGCCGCGACCCCAGGCAGCCCGTTCAGTTCCGAACGCGCGATCGCCCCGGAAATCCTTGCCCAGATCGAGGCCTTTTACGGCTATGACAAACCGCTGGGCGAACGCTTCATCACCTCGCTCGGCAATGTCCTGCAGGGCGAATTCGGACCTTCCGCAGTCTATGCCAACCGCACGGTGACGCAAATCATCGCCGAAAGCTTCCCGGTTTCGATCAAGCTGGGTTCGATCTCGCTGCTCCTGGCGCTGGTGCTGGGCGTTCCCGCCGGCATCCTTGCTGCGGTCAAGCGCAATACCTGGCTCGATTACCTGCCCATGTCGGTTTCTATGGCCGGTATCTGCCTGCCGACCTTCGTGATGGGTCCACTGCTGGCGCTGGTCTTCGGCCTGATCCTGAAGATGCTGCCCGTAGCAGGCTGGTATGGTCCCGAATATGTCGTGCTCCCGGCAACCACGCTGGGCCTCTATTACGCCGCCTATTTCGCCCGCCTGACGCGCGGCGGCATGCTGGAAATGCTCAACCAGGACTGGGTGCGCACGGCGCGCGCAAAGGGCGTTCCCGAACACACGATCATCTGGAAGCACTGCCTCAAGGGCGGATTGATCCCGGCCATCACCTTCCTTGGCCCGGCGCTGGCGGGGATTATCTCCGGCTCTTTCGTGGTCGAGACAATCTTCCAGATCCCCGGCCTCGGACAATGGTTCGTACGCGCTGCCCTCAACCGTGACGATTTCCTCGTGCTGGGCCTGACCGTCCTGTTCGCGGCGATGATCGTCATCATGAACCTGCTTGTCGACATCGTGCAGGTCGCCCTCAATCCGCGGTTGAAATATGACTGATCACTCCGAAACCGCCGTCCTGGGAAAGGACTCCGCCCCGGTAATCGCCGAGGAAGAGCTGGTCGAAGGTTCCTCGCTCTGGAAGGACGCCTGGGCCCGGCTGAGGAAGAACAAGGTTGCCGTGGGCAGCCTCGTCGTCTTCGTCCTCATATGCCTGTTCTGCGTCCTTGGCCCGTTCCTTTCTCCCTATGACTCCAATGCGCAGGACCTGTTTTCCGGCGCGGAAGGCCCCTCTGCAGATCACTGGTTCGGCACCGATACGCTCGGCCGCGACCTGATGGTGCGCGTCATGGTCGGCGGGCGAATCTCGCTCATGGTCGGGCTCGTCGCCACGGTCGTGGCCCTAGCCATCGGCGTGATCTACGGCGCCACGGCGGGCTATATCGGCGGCAAGGTGGATGCCTCCATGATGCGCTTCGTGGACTTGCTCTACGCCCTGCCCTTCACCATTTTCGTGATCCTGCTGATGGTCGCCTTCGGACGCTCCATGTGGCTGATGTTCGTCGCCATCGGTTGCGTCGAATGGCTTTCCATGGCGCGTATCGTGCGCTCGGGCGTGCTCAGCCTGAAGAAGCAGGAATTTGTCGAGGCCGCGGTCTCGCTCGGCTATTCGCACAGCCGCATCATCTTGCGCCACCTGATCCCCAACGTGCTCGGCCCGGTGATCGTGATCGCCACGCTGACCGTTCCCGCCGTCATGCTGCTGGAGGCCTTCCTGAGCTTTCTCGGCCTCGGTGTGCAGCCGCCCAACGCCTCCTGGGGCGTACTCATCAATGAGGGGCAGGCGAATATGGAAATCTATCCCTGGCTGCTGCTGTTCCCCGCCGCCTTCTTCGCGGTGACGCTGTTCTGCCTCAACTTCATCGGCGACGGGCTGCGCGATGCGCTCGATCCCAAGAGCGCCAAGGACTGACCTGATGCCCCTGCTCGATGTCGACGATCTGACCACCTATTTCCATACGCGAGACGGCGTCGTGCGCGCCGTGGACGGCGTGAGCTTCAATCTCGAACGCGGCGAAACGCTCGGCATTGTCGGCGAGTCCGGCTCGGGCAAGTCGGTCACCTGCTACTCGCTGATGCGCCTGATTCCCGAACCGCCGGGGCGGATCGAACGCGGCACGGCGATGTTCGACGGGCGCGACCTGCTGCAGATGTCACCCAAGGAACTTCGCAAGGTGCGCGGGGACAAGATCAGCATGATCTTCCAGGACCCGATGACCTCGCTCAATCCCTATTTGCGTATCTCCACCCAGCTGATCGAGGCGCTGCAAATGCATCGCGACATCGACAGCAAGGCGGCGCTGAACAAGGCGATCGAGGCGCTGGAGGAAGTGGGCATTCCCGGTGCCAGCAAGCGGGTCTTCTCCTATCCGCACGAATTTTCCGGCGGTATGCGCCAGCGCGTGATGATCGCCATGGCGCTGATTACCGAGCCCGACCTGCTGATCGCCGACGAGCCGACCACCGCGCTCGACGTGACCGTGCAGGCGCAGATCATGGAGATCATCAAGCAGCGCCAGAACGACCTTGGCACGGCAGTGATCCTGGTAACGCACGATCTCGGCGTGGTCGCCGGTTCCTGCGACAAGGTGCTGGTCATGTATGGCGGGCGCGAGATGGAAAGCGGCTCTGCCGACCAGATATTCTACCGTCCGCGCCACCCGTATACCCGCGCCCTGCAGAAGACGATCCCGTCGCTGCAGGAAAAGGGGCAGGAGCTGTTCACCATTCCCGGCCTGCCGCCCGACGTATCCAAGCCGATCCATGGCTGCGCCTTCCACCCGCGCTGCCCCTATCCCAAGATCGGCAGCCCCGAAGGCGAGCGTCCGCAACTCGAAGATATCGAACCGGGCCATTGCTGGGCCGCCTGCGGCTTTTGCGATAGCAGCGCCCCGATCGAGACCGTGCTGGCCAAGGCGGACGACCATGTCGCCGAACCCGTGGATGGTGACGCATGAACGCGCTGATCGGCAATCCGCAGGAGGACTTCCTCGTCCTCGACGAGGTGAAGACCCATTTCGACATGGGCACAACGCTGCTCACGCGCGAAAGCAAGGGCGTGGTCAAGGCGGTCGACGGCGTTTCGCTGACGATCAACAAGGGCGAGATCCTTGGCCTGGTCGGCGAGTCCGGGTGCGGCAAGTCCACGCTCAGCCGCACGATCATGCAGCTGCTGCGCCCCACTTCCGGGCATATCTGGCTCAAGGGCCGCGAGCTGAGCGCGATCTCCGACGCGGATATTCGCAGCGAGCGGATCAACTTCCAGATGATCTTCCAGGATCCCTACGCCTCGCTCAATCCGCGCATGACGGTGCTCGATACGCTCGGCGAAGCGGTGCGCACGCGACATCCCGAGCTGAAGGGCGACGCGCTGCGCGGCCGCGTTGCGGAGCTGCTGCGCACGGTCGGCATGAACCCGTTCCAGATGAAGCGCTATCCGCACGAATTCTCCGGCGGGCAGCGCCAACGCGTGGCGATTGCCCGCGCGCTTGCCCCTGAACCCGAGCTGATCATCGCCGACGAGCCTGTCTCGGCGCTCGACGTGTCGATCCAGTCGCAGATCCTAAACCTGCTCAAGCGCCTGACCCGCGAGTTGGGCCTGACCATGATCTTCATCAGCCACGATCTGTCAGTGGTGCGCTATATCTCGGACAGGATCGCGGTGATGTATCTGGGCAAGATCATCGAATTGGGCGATGCCGAGGCGATCGTCGATCATCCGCTGCACATCTACACCAAGGCGCTGATGAGCGCGATTCCGGAGCCGGACCCGAATGCCGAGCGAAACCGCCATCGCATCGTGCTCGAAGGCGATCCGCCCTCGCCCATGTCGCCGCCCGACGGGTGCAAGTTCTGGCCGCGCAGCCCGGTCGAACATAGCGAGGAGCTCAAGACCGTCGAGCCGCCGCTGGTGGAAATGCAGCCCGGCCACTGGGTGTCGAACTGCCCGTTCTGCGTCGGGACCGACCACCAGGCCTGAGGCAATCCACCGTCATAGCGGCCTGCAATTGACAGGACGGCCCGCCTTGCAATAGGTAGAGTGCTAACGATCTGCTGCACATGGGCGCTTTTGTGGAAGGGAACCAATGGCCGAGAAAATCACGGTAATGGACCCGCGGGGTTACCCGCCAAAGGTCGAAGGCAAGCGCCTCGCCATCCGGCCCGAAACGCTCGATGGCAAGGTCCTGTATTTGATCGACTGCCTGTTCGATAATGCGGACGTGTTCATGGAGCAGCTGCGGCTGTGGTTTGCCGAGCACATGCCCAAGGTCGAAACGCGCATGATCCGGCCCAAGGAAAGCTGGGTCGACGATCCTGAAATGAGAGCCAAGGTCGTCGCCGGAGGCGACGCCGCCATCATTGGCGTTGGCCTCTGAAGCACTTGTTGCCCCACGGTCGTGGGGTTCGCATTGGAGTTGGAAAAGGCCGGGATCCCGACGATCCCGGTGAGCACCCACGCCTTCGCGCGGCTGGCCAAGGCCACCACCAAGGCGGCGGGCATGCCGACCACGCGCAACGCCTTCGTCCCGCAGCCGGTCGTCGGTCTCTCCCCCGGAGAGCTGCGCGCCTATATCGAAGCCGACGATCCGATCGCCAAGAAGCCCTTCATGCAAGTCGTGCTCGACGGTCTGACCGGACCGCTGACCGATGAAGACTATGCCGATGCCAGCTTCGAACGCACCACGCCGCGCTTCCTCGAACCGGATACGGAAGACAATATCCGCCAGCTCTTCATCGAAGAGGGGTGGACCGATTTCCTCCCCATAATCCTGCCGACCGAGCAGCGCGTCGAGGCCATGCTCAAGGGCACGAGCCATGCGGCGGATGAGTTCGTCAACCGGATGAGCCCAACGGCCTTCCGTGAGAAGTGGGATTTCGATGTCGAGAAGGTGGCTATCAACGCGGTAATGGCGGGCGCACGGCCCGAATACCTCCCCGTCATCCTGGCGCTGTGCTCCTCAGGCTTCTCCGCGCGCTCAAGCTCGACCACCAGCTGGGCGACGATCAGCTGCATCAACGGTCCGATCCGCAACGAGATCGGCATGAATTACGGGATCGGCGCGCTCGGCCCCTACAACCAGGCCAATGCCTCGATCGGGCGCGCCTATTGCCTGCTCAGCATGAATGCGCAGGGCGGCAGCGAGCCGGGCAATACATACATGGGATCGGTCGGCAGCAACTGGAACTACACCGCCTGCTTCGCCGAGAACGAGGAAGCAAGCCCGTGGGAGCCGTTCCACGTGCAAAAGGGCCACAAGGCGGAGGAAAGCACAGCCGCGATCTTCTTCGGCGGCTGGTACACGCAAAGCGGCTTCGGCCCGCGCGAGACGTGGAAGGAAAAGTTCATCCGCTGCCTGACAGCGACGGACCACTTCTCCAACCCCTTCATCGTGATGGACCCGCTCGTCGCGAAAGATTTCAACAAGATGGGCTTTACCAAGCAAGGCCTGATCGAATGGTGCGCCGAAAACGCAAAGATGAAGGCCAAGTATTACTGGGACGACCAGTGGACCACCACGCTGGTCAAGCCACATGCCGAAGCCGGGATCGAACCTGCTGCCAGCCGTTTGCGCGCCGATCCGGACGAGCTGATCAGCATCTTCAGTGATAAGGATATCGAGATCCTGGTAACCGGCGGGGAGACGCAGGGTGCCTTCAAGATGATCAGCGGACGGCTGGTGGGGCAAATGCCGCGCGGCAATGAACGGCGTCCATCGCAGACCGCCGGGAAATTGCTCTCGATCGACAAGTGGCGCTGACCGGTCAATCTGCTTAGCATACTAACGATCTTGCCAGCATAAGGACCGCTGGCTATGGCATTCCCCGAAGGGATGCCCGAAGCATGCAAGCGCAACAGCCCGATTTGTCAGACCAGCCGCGCCTGACCGCGCTCGCCCATGGTGGTGGCTGCGGCTGCAAGCTTTCGCCCGGCGTGCTGCGCGAACTGCTCGAAGGGCAATTCGCCGCCAGCGGCTTTCCGCAATTGCTGGTGGGCAATGGGGCTGCGGATGACGCCGCGGTGTGGGAGCTCGAAGGCGGAGATGGCCGCTGTATCGTCTCCACCACCGATTTCTTCATGCCGATTGTCGACGATCCACGCGATTTCGGGCGGATCGCGGCGACCAATGCGATTTCGGACATCTATGCCATGGGCGCACGACCGCTATTCGCGCTGGCCATCCTCGGCATCCCGCTTGGCAAGATCGCAACCGAAACCGTGCGCGAAATCCTGGCAGGTGGCGCTGCCGCCTGTGCCTCCGCGGGCATTCCCGTGGCAGGTGGCCATTCGATCGACAGCGCCGAACCGATTTACGGCCTCGCCGTGATCGGTGAGGTCAAGCACGAGCATATGAAGACCAATGCCGGTGCGCGGGCGGGCGATGTGCTGATCCTCACCAAGCCGATCGGCGTCGGCGTCTATTCCGCCGCGCTGAAACAGGGCGAGCTGGACGATGCAGGCTATGCCGAAATGGTCGAGAGCACCACGCGGCTCAATTCGGTGGGACTGACACTGGGCCAGCATCCGGCGATCCATGCCCTCACCGATGTGACGGGCTTCGGCATTGTCGGCCACGGCCTCGAAATGGCGCGCGCATCGGGCCTGACGCTGCAAGTACATGCGAACAAGGTTCCACTCCTTAAGCAAGCGGGGGAGCTGGCGCAGGCGGGCAAGATCACCGGAGCATCGAGCCGCAATCTGGCCAGCGCCGCTGACGGAATCGCGATGCCCGATGGACTGCCCGACTGGCAGCGCGACCTGCTGGCCGATCCGCAGACTTCAGGCGGGCTGCTGGTCTCGCTCGCGGCAGAGGCCGCCGAAGAGGTGCTCGCCCTGATCCACGCAGAAGGTTTCACCCAAGCAGCCATCATTGGCGAGGTCCGCGCAGGCGCGCCAAAACTCGCCGTAGTGACAGACTGAAGGACGACACATGGAATTCGACATTATCGTGATCGGCGGCGGGATCGCCGGCCTCAGCGCAGCCCTGACCGCAGCGCGGCTGGGGCGCAGCGTGGGTGTGATTTCGGGCGGCGTCCCGGGCGGCGAACTGCTCAATATCGAGCTGATTGACGGGCTTCCCGGCCACGAGGAAGGCATTGCCGGTTTCGACCTGTGCCCCATCGCCATGGACCAGGCGACAGCTGCCGGGGCCGAGATCATCACCGAAACCGCCGAGACGATCAGCTCATCGGATGAGGGCTATGTGGTCTTGGCCGATGGCAATGAATATGCCGCCCGCGCTCTAATCCTCGCCATGGGCGCGCATGTCGCCAAGCTCGGCGTTCCGGGCGAAGAAGAGTTCACCGGGCGCGGTGTCTCGCATTGCGCGACCTGCGACGGGCCGCTGCTGCGCGGCAAGACCGTGGTCGTGGCCGGCGGCGGCGATTCCGGCATGCAAGAGGCGCTTACCCTGGCGCAACATGTCGAGAAAGTCCTGCTGGTCGAACGCGGCGAGGCGCTGAGCGGCCAGGCTTCGTATGTCGAGGCGGTCGAGGCCGAGCCTGCCATCGAGGTGATGACCGGCATGGAAGTGACCGCCATCAGCGGCGCGGACAAGCTCGAACAGGTCATCCTGAAGGAGGTTTCCTCGGGCGCGGAAAGCACGCTGGAGGTGCAGGGCCTGTTCGCCTTTGTGGGCCTAGAGCCCAATCTCGATCCCGCCGCCGATCTGGTCGAACTCGCCGATGATGGCCGCATTGCCGTCGATGGCGCATTGCGGACCAGCGCCAAGGGCGTGTTCGCCGTGGGCAACCTGCGCTCGGGCAATAGCTGGCGCGCAGCCGGGGCCATGGGTGACGGGGCGACCGCCGCCGTCGAAGCCGCCCGCT
Source organism: uncultured Altererythrobacter sp. (assembly GCA_913056125.1). Classification (GTDB taxonomy): domain Bacteria; phylum Pseudomonadota; class Alphaproteobacteria; order Sphingomonadales; family Sphingomonadaceae; genus Alteraurantiacibacter. Next base: position 289,968 of record CAJXNC010000001.1, on the reverse strand, counting down.
ATCTCGACAGCGGCGCCTGGTAGTGCAAGTCTGACGCATGACCATTGCCCGCCCGCCTTCGGTATCACGCCTGCTCGAAAGCGAGGGCGGGCAGGTGCTGCTTGCGCAATATGGGCACAAGCCGACCGTGGCCGCCCTGCGCGCGGCAATCGAAGCGGGACGCGCCGCCGAGAGCTTCGATGAAGGCGAACTGCTGGAAGCGGCGGCGCAGGGCTTTGCCGCAAGTGACCTTCCTCAATTGCGGCCCGTCTGGAACCTGACCGGCACCGTGCTGCATACCAATCTGGGCCGCGCAATCCTGCCGCAAGCCGCCGTCGATGCGGCAGCTGCGGCGATGGCCCGCCCGGTGGCGTTGGAATACGACCTTGCCACAGGCAAGAGAGGCGAGCGCGACAGCGTGCTGCGCGAACACCTCGCCGAACTGACCGGCGCGCCCGGATCGGTGCTGGTCAACAACAATGCCGCTGCCGTCATGCTGGTGCTCGATACGCTGGCCAAGGGCGGAGAAGTCATTGTCAGCCGGGGCGAGCTGATCGAGATCGGCGGCGCCTTCCGCATGCCCGACATCATGGCGGCGACGGGTGCGAAACTGGTCGAAGTCGGCACCACCAACCGCACGCACCTCAAGGATTACGCCAACGCCATCAATGAGAACACGCGGCTGATCATGAAGGTGCATCCCTCGAACTTCCGGATCGAGGGTTTCACCAAGGACGTGACGGCATCCGAACTGGCCCCGCTGGCGAAGCAACACGGCCTGCCGCTTGTCAACGACCTTGGCTCGGGCACGCTGGTAGATATTTCGCGCTACGGCTTGCCCAAGGAGCCGACCGTGGCCGAAGCGGTGGCCGAGGGCGCGGACCTCGTCACCTTCTCGGGCGACAAGCTGCTCGGCGGGCCGCAGGCGGGATTCGTGGTCGGCCGGGCGGACCTTGCCGAGAAGCTGGCCAAGAACCCGATGAAACGCGCACTGCGGCTCGACAAGATCAGGCTTGCCGCGCTCGAGGCGGTGCTACGGTCCTATCGCGCAGCAGCCCGGCCCGAAGAGGCAATTCCCATCCTCGCCATGCTCCAGCGGCCCAGCGAGGAGATCCTCGCCCGCGCCAAGGCGCTGGCTCCACTTGTGGCTGAGGCGCTGGGAGAAGACTGGTCCGTCTCTGTCGAGCCATGCCGCAGCCAGGTGGGCTCGGGTGCTTCGCCTACCGCGACCCTGCCCAGCGCCGGCCTCGCATTGCGGTCCGTAGGAGCGGAGGAAATCGAGGGCCTCGCGGATCGCCTGCGCGCACTCCCCGAACCGGTGATCGGTCGCATTGCCGAAGGGGCGCTCCGGCTCGACCTGCGCTGCCTCGGCAGGGACGAGGAACCCCGCTTCCTCGCCAATCTGGCAAGCCCATGATCGTCGGTACCGCAGGGCATGTCGATCACGGCAAGTCCGCGCTGGTTACTGCACTGACCGGCGCCGATCCTGATCGCCTGCCCGAGGAAAAGACGCGCGGCATCTCTATCGACCTCGGCTTTGCCTATCTCCCGCTCGGCAATGCCGAGGTAATCGGCTTCGTCGACGTTCCGGGGCACGAACGTTTCATGAAGAACATGCTGGCGGGCGCTGGCGGTGTCGATTTCGTCCTGCTGACCGTCGCCCTCGATGACGGGATTATGCCGCAGACGCGTGAGCACTTGGCCGTGCTTCACCTTTTGGGCGTGACGCGCGGCATGGTGGCGCTGACCAAATGCGACCTCGCGGACGAGGCGCGGATTGTCGAGGTCGAGGCGCAGATTGTCGGACTGCTCGAAGGGACCTGCCTATCCGGTGCCCGCATCATACGCACTTCGACAGTCGATGGCACCGGCATAGGCGAACTCAGGGCCGCGCTCGAGGATGCTGCGCGCGAGACTGCGCCTCCCGACGCCAAGGGGCCGCTTCGCTTCGCCGTGGACCGTACCTTCACCCTTCTCGGCAGCGGCACAGTGGCGACCGGGGTTGTGCTCTCGGGCGAGATCAAGGTCGGCGACAGGTTGATAATCTCGCCATCGGGTACGGAGGCGCGCGTGCGCGCCTTGCATGTGCAAAACAGGCCCGCCGACACCGGACACAAGGGACAGCGCTGCGGTGTGAACCTTGGCGGGGTCGACCTGTCCGAGGTTTCACGCGGGGACTTCCTGCTCGATCCCGCCCTCCACGCCCCGACCGAGCGCTTCAACGCCTTTGTGCACCTGCTCGACAGCGAGCAACGGTCGCTCAGCCAGTGGCAACCGGTTCGCCTGCACCATGGTGCCGGAGAGTTTCCGGCGCGCATCGCCCTGCTCGACGACCAGCCGATCGGACCGGGCGGTAGCGGCCGCATCCAGATCGTGCTCGAACAGAACATTGCAGGTGCCATTGGCGACCGCTTCATCCTGCGCGACAATGAAGGACGCCGAACCATAGGTGGTGGCCGGATCGTGAACCTGCGCGCGCCGCGACGCAGACGCAGGCAGCCGCGGCAACTGGCCCGCTTCGATGCGATGGATATCGAGGACCCCACCGCGTCGCTCGCGGCACAGCTTTCCATCTGGCCTTGGTCGGTCGAGCTGGAGGAATTCGCGCGCGACCGGGCGTTGGGCGGGGAGCAGCTTTCCGCGATCCTCGGCAGCGTGCCGCACATCGCTGCAAAAGCGGATGGCAAGACGCATCTCCTTGCGCCCGATAGCTGGGAAAGACTGACACGTTGCGCCTTGGAGGAGGTTGGCCGCTTCCATGAGCGTTTCCCCCATTTCCTGGGACCCAACCTACAACGGCTGCAAAACGCGCTCGATCCGCCGGTCTCGCACGATGTTGCGGCCGCGGCGATCGGCCTGATGGTCGGTCGCGGGCTGCTGCAGCAGGAAGCGGGCATGCTGCGCCTGCCAGGCCACAAGCTCGGCCCGGACCGGCAGGAAGAGGCGCTTTGGCAGAAGATCGAGCCGCTGCTTTCAGGCGAAAACCGCTTCCGCCCTCCACGCACGAGCGAGATTGCCGAACAATTGCAGGCGCGCGAATTCGAATGCCGCAACGTGCTGCGCCTGATGGCGCGACAGGGCCACGCAGTCGAAATCGCGCCCGAACACTATTTCCTGCGCGAGACCTTGCAGGAAATCGCCGCCGTGCTCGAAGAGCTGGCTAGCGAAAGCGAGGATGGCACTTTCGGCGTGATCCATGTGCGGGACAGGTTGGAGAATGGCCGCAAGGTGACGATCCAGCTCCTCGAGTGGTTCGACCGCAGGAGGCTGACCTTGCGGCGCGGCGACGTCAGGCTTATCGACCCGCCGCGCATCTCGCAGTTCCGGGAGGAGGTGCGCGAAGCAGCCTAGGTAAGGAAGAGATTCGTACCCGGTGGTACGTCCGGTCTTCAAAACCGGGTGGGGCCGTCAGCCGGTCCCGGGTGGGTTCGACCCCCACTCTCTTCCGCCAGGCCCGTTGCCGGCGATCAAGCGATCACTCGGCGGCCTCGACACCCGGCAGGCCGGAATCGAGTTTTGCCAGAAGGCCGCGCAGGAAGGAATTCACCACCGCCATGGTCTCGGGATCGACGTCGTCGAGCAGGCGCGAGCGATAGACTTCGGCGACATCGAAGATTTGCGCGAGCGCTTCCTCACCATCATCCGTCAGGCGCAATTGCTTGCTACGTCGGTCTGTCGGATCGGGAATACGATCGACCAGCCCGTCCTTTTCCAGCGTGTCGAGCATGCGGGTGAGCGTTGGACCCTCGATGCGCAAGCGCTTGGCGATATCGACCTGCGCCGGCATATCGGGCGAATTGAGGATGGCGGACATGGCCTCCATCCGGGCCGAACTCTGCTCGATCGGGCGAAGCTTCTCGTCGAGCAGCGAACGCCAACGGCGGGCAGCAAGGACGAGCTGGACCGTCAGGAGGATTTCCGCCGTGCTACCGCCCTCGCGATAGATGTCGAAAGTATTCTTGTTCCGCCCCTTGCGAGAAGAACGTCCATCGGCCTTGGTTGCGCTCATACTATGTCCGATTACGTTTCCGTCCGGGCTTGCCGGATCCCCCATGTGTCCTTGCCCTAGATGGCGAAGCACCAATCGTGAAGTGGCAAGGCACCAATTGTTCGATTTTCCCCATTGCGTCAAATTCCTTAGCTTGCGAAACATCTCCGCAGGGAGAGATCGATGGCGGGGAATTCCGCATTCACACGCGCATGCCGGTTCGCGCTGGCAGCGCTGCTGCTTGTGCTGGCGGGGCCGTTCGCCTCGGCGGCCGACAATGCGGGCGAGCGGATAACCACCTCGCATGGCTATGCCGTGTTCGGCGACCTCAAATATGGTCCGGACTTCGAGCATTTCGACTACGTCAATCCTGATGCCCCCAAGGGCGGCACCTACCGCTTTGCCGACACCTCATCCTTCGACAGCCTCAACAACATCAACATCCGCAGTCTGGCGCCGGTCCTGCAGACGCAGTTACAGGACACGCTGATGCGGCAAAGCCGCGACGAGGTAGCGGCCTTCTACTGCCTCGTCTGCAAGACCATTTCCTACCCGGAGGACCTGTCATGGGTGGAGTTCGAGCTCGATGAGCGCGCGACATTCTCGGACGGCCATCCGATTACCGCAGAAGACATCATCTATACCGTCGAGCTGGCGCGCAATCCGCTGGCCGTTCCCGGGTTGACCCGGGTGATCGAGGCGCTCGACCGGATCGAAAGCGACGATCCGCATCGCCTGCGCGTCCATTACAACATGAAGGACAATCCGACGCTGCCCACCGTGATCGCGCTCATGCCGATCATGCCCAAGCATTATTGGGAAAGCCGCGACGTGACCCGCTCTACGCGCGACCCGCCGGTCATGCCGGGACCCTACACAATCGGCGATTTCTTCCCGGGCCGCTTCATCGAGTTCACCCGCGATCCAGACTATTGGGCAAAGGACCACCCAGTCAATCGCGGGCGCTACAATTTCGACGTGGTGCGATACGATGTCTATCGCGACCAGCAGCTGGCGGACGAAGCATTCAATTCGGGCCTCGCGCATCTCAGGGTCGACAGTAATGCGCAGGTGATGGAGCGGGTTCACCTCCTACCCGCTGCGCAGGCAGGGGAGATCGTGCAGGATCGCCTCCCCTATGCCAATGGGACGATCTACAACTCGCTATCCATGAACAGCCGCCGCCCCTTCCTGTCAGACAGGAGGGTGCGCAAGGCGTTGTCGCTGGCCTACGACTTCGAATGGGTGAAGGATGTGGTGCTGGGCGGCGATTACGGCCGCGTGACCAGCAATTTCGCCAATTCGGAGTTTGTCGCCAGCGGCCTGCCCGGCCCCGGGGAACTGGAAATTCTCGAGCAATATCGCGACACGCTGCCGCCGGAGATATTCACCGAGCCGCCATCCATCTCTGTCGGCGGCAGCAGGGAACGGATGCGCGCCAATTTGCTGGAGGCGCGAGACCTGCTGCGCGAGGCAGGTTACCGGATCGAGGACATGAAGCTCATCGATCCGCGAACGGGCGAGGCCGTCGTGCTCGACATGCTGAGCTATTCGCCCCTGCTGATCGACCAGGTGAGCCTGTTCATCGCCAATCTCGAAAAACTCGGGATCGGGGTGCAGTTCCGCTCCATGGACAGCGCGCAGATGCGGCTGATGGCCCGCGAATACGATTTTGACCTGGCGCTGATCCGGCCGGTTTTCGCGCCGCTGCCCACGCCCGGTGCGGGCATGGCCACGATCTGGTCGACCGATGCCGCCAACCGCCCCAGCACGATGAACTATATCGGCATCAGCGAACCGGCCATCGACGATGCGCTCACCCGCATGATTACCGCCACCGACCGGCAGAGCGTGGTCGATGCCATGCGCGTGATGGACCGGGTGGAACGCTTCCAATATTACTCGATTCCGCTCCAGCATCTTTACCCCACGCCGGTCGGCGAGCTTCCGATCAGCTATTGGGACCGCTTCGGTCGACCCGATGTGACCGAGGCCTGGAACTTCGACTATCGCGCGCTCAGCACCTGGTGGTGGGACCCGGAGAAAGAGGCTCGCCTCTCCCATGGAGCCTTCAAGTGACGGAGCCCGCGGCATGACCGGCATGTGGGCCTATGTGGCCAAGCGCCTGCTGCTGATGGTGCCGACGCTGATCGGCATTGTCACAATCAGCTTCATCATCATCCAGTTCGTGCCCGGCGGCCCGATCGAACAGATGCAGGCGCGGCTGATGGGCGCGCAGGTTTCCGCCACGGCGACGATCGGCGGCGATAGCGGCGCGCTAGGCGGCACCATGTCCGCGACCGGCGAATTGCCCGAGGAAATGATGGAGGAGCTGGAGAAGCTCTACGGCTTCGACAAGCCTGTGCATGAGCGATATTTCAAGATGTTATGGGATTTCGCCCGCTTCGATTTCGGCGATTCCTATTACAAGGACAGGCCCGTTATCGAGCTGATCGTCGAGCGGCTTCCGGTCTCGGTTTCGCTCGGCCTGTGGACGCTATTGCTGACCTACCTCGTCTCGATCCCGCTCGGCGTGCGCAAGGCGGTGAGGGCGGGCACGCGCTTCGATGCCTGGACCAGCGTTGCGGTCACCATAGGCTATGCCATTCCCGGATTTCTCTTCGCGATCCTGCTGGTCGTGCTGTTCGCCGGGGGGACGTTCTTCGACTGGTTTCCGAGCCAGGGGCTGGTATCGGAGAACTGGGAGGACCTGAGCTGGCCCGCCCGCATAATCGACTATTTCCACCACCTCGCCCTGCCCGTTACCGCCATGGTCATCGGCACTTTCGCCTCGCTCACCATGCTGACCAAGAATTCGATCCTGGACGAGATCGGCAAGCAATATGTCACCACCGCGCGGGCAAAAGGCCAGAGCGAGCGCGGCGTGCTCTATGGCCACGTCTTCCGCAATGCCATGCTGATCGTGATCGCCGGCTTTCCCGCGGCGCTGATCGGCGTGCTGTTCACATCGACCTTGATCATCGAGGTGATCTTTTCGCTCGACGGCATGGGCCTGCTCGGCTTCGAGGCGACGATCAACCGGGACTTCCCGGTCATGCTCGGCACGCTGTTCATCTTTTCGCTGCTCGGCCTTGTCGCCAATTTGCTGGGCGACATCACCTACACCCTGGTCGATCCGCGCATCGATTTTGAAAAGCGGGACGTGTGATGGCGACGGCTCCCCCGATCACGCTCCAGACCCAGGTGCAGAAGCGTATCTCCGTGTCGCGCTGGCTCGGCCCGATGGGGAAGCGTCGCTGGAGCGTCTTCAAGGCCAACAGGCGCGGCTATTACAGCCTCGTCCTGTTCGTGGTGCTTTATGTGCTTTCGCTCGGCGCGGAGGTGATCGCAAACGACAAGCCGGTAGTACTGAGCCATCACGGCGATCTCTATTTCCCCGCCCTTGTCGCCTATCCGGAAACCGCGTTCGGCGGCGAGTTCGAGACCGAGGCGGATTACCGCGATCCTTACGTGCAGCAGCTGATCGAGGATGGCGGCTGGGCGATCTGGCCGATCATCCCGTTCTCCTATGACACGATCGATTACGAGTTGGGCAAGACCGCCCCGGCAGCGCCCGATTCCCGGCACCTGCTGGGAACCGACAGCCAGGCGCGCGACGTCTTTGCCCTGACCATTTACGGCTTTCGCCTCTCGATCACTTTCGGGCTGGTACTTACGCTGCTCAGCTCGGCTGTAGGTATCGCGGCGGGTGCGATACAGGGCTATTTCGGCGGGCTGACCGACCTGCTGTTCCAGCGCGGGGTGGAGATCCTGCAATCCCTGCCCGTGCTCTACCTGCTGATCATCATGTCGAGCCTGATCCAGCCGGGCTTCTTCTCGATCCTCGGCGTGCTGCTGCTGGTCAGCTGGATGACGCTGGTGCCGGTGGTGCGCGCCGAATTCCTGCGCGCGCGGAACCTCGAATATGTCCGCGCCGCCCGCGCGCTCGGCCTTGGCAACCGCACGATCATGTTCCGCCATATCCTGCCCAATGCGATGGTGGCGACCCTGACCTTCCTGCCCTTCATCCTCACAACCAGCATTACCCTGCTGACCGCGCTCGACTTCCTCGGCTTCGGCCTGCCGCGTGGCTATCCCTCGATCGGCGATTTGCTCAACCAGGGGAAGAACAACCTCTTCGCGCCGTGGCTCGGCCTGTCGGGCTTCGCCGTGATGGCAGTGATGCTTTCGCTGCTGATCTTCATCGGCGAGGCGGCGCGCGATGCCTTCGACCCGAGGAAAAGCCTGTGAGCGCTCCGCAAGACCCGATCCTGCGCGTAAGCGATCTGTCGGTCTCCTTCCGCTCCGAGGGGCGCGAAGTGCAGGCGGTGCGCAATATCTCCTTCGACGTGGCGGCGGGCGAGACTTTGGCGCTGGTCGGCGAAAGCGGATCGGGCAAGTCCTCCGCGGCGATGAGCATTTTGCAATTGCTGCCCTATCCACCGGCCTTCCACCCTTCGGGATCGATCCTGTTCGAAGGCGAGGAATTGCTCGGCGCTTCGCAGGAGGCGATCCGCAGCATCAGGGGCAATCGTATCGCCCTGATCCCGCAGGAGCCGCTCACATCGCTCAACCCGCTGCACAGGGTCGAGCGGCAGATTACCGAGTGCATCCGACTGCACCGCAAGGATCTGGGCCGCGCCGAGGCGCGCGACCGGGTAGAGGAATTGCTCACGCTGGTGGGCGTGCGCGATCCCAAGCGGCGCATGAACAGCTATCCGCACGAGCTCTCGGGCGGACAGCGGCAGCGCGTGATGATCGCCATGGCTCTGGCGAACGAGCCCGACATGCTGATCGCGGACGAGCCGACCACCGCGCTCGACGTCACTATCCAGGCGCAGGTGCTCGAACTGCTGCACGACCTCCAGCAAAGGCTCGGCATGGGCATGCTGCTGATCACCCACGACCTCGGAGTGGTCAGGAAGATGGCGGACCGGGTCTGCGTGATGACCGAAGGCCGCATCGTCGAGGAGGGGGTGACTGGCGAAGTCTTCGACCATCCGCAGCACGCCTACACCAGGAAGCTGCTCGACGCCGTGCCCAAGGGCAAACCCGCCCCAACCCCGGATGATGCGCCGACCATCGCCTCGACGCAGGACCTCAAAGTGTGGTTTCCGATCAAGGGCTTCTTCGGCAAGCCCAAGGACCATGTGAAGGCGGTCGACGGGGTATCCATCGACCTCAAGCGCGGCTCGACGCTGGGCGTGGTCGGTGAAAGCGGATCGGGCAAGACCACGCTTGGCCTCGCCATGCTGCGCATCCTGCCGAGTAATGGTGAAATCCGCTTCGACGGGGAGGATATCTCCACCCGCAATACCAAGGCCATGCGCCCCCTGCGCAGCCGCATGCAGATCGTCTTTCAGGACCCCTTCGCCTCATTAAGCCCGAAGATGAGCGTGCGGCAGATCGTCGGCGAAGGCCTGCCATTGCACCGGAGCGAACTGACGCGCGAACAGCGTGCGGAGGAGATCAGCCACATAATCGAGGAAGTCGGTCTGCCGCAGGACGTGCTTGACCGCTATCCGCACGAATTCTCCGGCGGGCAACGCCAGCGTATCGCCATTGCCCGCGCGCTGATCCTCAATCCCGACCTCGTCGTGCTCGACGAGCCGACCAGCGCGCTCGATCTCAGCGTGCAGGCGCAGATCGTGGCGCTGCTGCGCGACCTCCAAGCGCGGCACGGCCTGACCTACATCTTCATTTCGCACGACCTCAAAGTGGTGCGCGCGCTGGCCAACGATTTGCTGGTGATGCGCCATGGCAAGGTGGTCGAGGCAGGATCGGCCAGCGAAGTGTTCGACAATCCGCGAGAGGATTATACGCGCCAATTGATCAATGCGGCGCTGGATGTCGATATCCGCGCGGCCTGACCGGGCTCAGCTCTCGATTGGCGTGATCCGCACCTGCCTGTTCGGACGGTCGATCTCGACCTCGAAGACGCAGTCCGCGTCGCCCAGGCGATAGCGCAGGCCCGGCGTGGCGGGATCCTCCCAATCGGCGGGCGTCAGCGCGCTGCCGTCGAGCGCGCTCCACTGGCCATCTTCGGGGAAGCTGGCGAACACGTCCAGATGCGTCGCCCGGCGCTCGGCCAAGCGAGCAACATGCGCCTCCAAAGAGAGGTCGCGGTTTGCCCAGTCGAGCCAGGAAATCGCATTGTCCTGCGCATAGGCGTTGTTGTTGCCCTGCTGGCTGCGCCCGAATTCGTCACCCGCGGTGAGCATGATCGTGCCAGTGGAGACGAACAGCGTGTCGAGCATGGCGCGCAAATCCTCTGCCCGATTGGCCAGCACACGTGGATCGCTGCTCGGCCCTTCGACGCCATTGTTCCAGCTGAAATTCTCGCCATGCCCATCGAGGTTCTCCTCGCCATTGGCAAGGTTGTGGCGGTGTTCGTAGGAGACCGTATCGGCCAGCGTAAAACCGTCATGCGCAGCAAGGAAATTGACGCTCCGGCAAGCTTCTCCAAACACGTCCGAGGAGCCTGATACGCGCATGGCCAGCTCGCCTATCGTGCCGTCGCCGCGCCAGAAGCGCCGCAAATCGTCGCGATATCTGTCGTTCCATTCGAGCCATTCCGCCGGGAAACTGCCGAGCTGGTAGCCGCCCGGCCCGATGTCCCAGGGCTCGGCAATCAGCACGCGATCGCTCAGCAGCGGGTCCTCGGCGATATCCTGGAATATCGGCGCGTGGCGGTCGAAACCGGGACCGCGCGCCATCACCGGGGCCAGATCGAAGCGGAATCCGTCAACGCCGCAATGGCGCACAAAATGTCTGAGAGTATCGAGCGCCAATGCGCGCACATGCGGCTGCGCGAAATCCAGCGTATTGCCGCAGCCCGTATCGTTGATGAGCTGCCCGTCCGGCTGGCGCGCATAGGCGCTGTCCTCGAGCCCGCGCAGGCTGATCACCCCGCCATGCATGTCGCTCTCGCCCGTATGGTTGAGCACGAGGTCAAGGATCACGCCGATCCCCTCGGCATGGAGCGCCGCCACGGTCTCGCGCAGTTCGGCAATGCCGCCCGGGCACAGGCCGGGATCGAGCGCCATCATCGCCACCGGGTTGTAGCCCCAGGCATTGGAAAGGCCGAGCGGAGGCAGGTGCCGCTCATCGATCCAGGCGGTGACCGGCATCAGTTCCACTGCATCGACATGCAGCTTCTTCAGATGCGCGATAATCGCTGGGTGCGCGAGCGCCGCCACCGTTCCGCGCAGCTTTGCCGGAACGTCCGGATGAAGCTGGGTGAAGCCCTTGACGTTGAGCTCATAGACCAGCCCGCCTTGCGGCAGCAGCGGGGCATCTACCATCGCTTCGGGTAGCGGCCCGGTCACCACAGCGCGCGGCACCACTTCCGCCGTATCCGCACCAAATTGCGCCAGCGAGGGATGCTGGATGAAGCGCCGGTCCAGCTCGAGCGCATAGGGATCGACGAGGAATTTGGCGGGATCGAACCACAGCCCGCGATCGGGCGCCCATTCACCATCGGCGCGGTAGCCATAACATTCGCCGGTGCAATCGCGCGGGATCACGGCAACCCAGCTCTCGCCATGCTGCTCCATCGGCACTTTGGTCTCTTTCCTGCCGCGCCTTTTTGAGAGGCACAGTGCCACCGCATGGGCATGGGGTGCGCGGACGACAAAGGTGGTTGCCTCGGGCGTGACGGTTACGCCGGGCAGCATGCTCATTGCGCGCGTCCGGTCAGCCGCCGGTAGAGCGCGGCATAGGCGGCGGCGCTCGCTTCCCAGCCGAAATCGGCGCGCATCCCGCTCTTCTGCAACCGCTTCCATGCCGGCTTGTCGGCATAGAGGCGGATCGCGCGGCTGATGGCGAGCGAGAACTCGTCGTAACTCGCTTCGGTGAAGACGATGCCGGTTGCGGTTCCTTCGCCCATGGCGGCAGGATTGGCATCGATGACCGTATCCGCCAGCCCGCCCGTACGCGTCACCACCGGCACGCAGCCATAGGCAAGACCGTAAAGCTGGGTCAGGCCGCAAGGCTCGAAACGCGAAGGGACAAGGATGGCATCGCCGCCGCCCTGCATCAGGTGCGACAGCGCCTCGTCATAGCCGAAATGCAGCCCGACCTTGCCCTTATGGCGCTCGGCCGCCTCGCGCAGGCCCGCTTCGAGCGAGGCATCGCCCGCACCAAGCAGCGCCAGCCGACCACCCAGACCGATCAGATGGTCGATCACTTCGAGCAGGACGTCGATCCCCTTTTGCCAGGTCAGGCGGCTGACCACGACAAAGAGCGGGCCCTCGCCCTTGTCGAGGCCGAAGACCTTTTCCAGGGCGCGCTTGTTCGCCTTGCGCTTGCCCAGATGGCCGGAATCGAATTGTGAAGTGAGGTTGAGGTCGCTGGCAGGGTCCCATTCGGCCTTGTCGATGCCGTTCAAGATGCCTTCGACGAGATGGGTGCGAGCCCGGATCACCCCGTCGAGGCCCATGCCGAAGCGGGCAGTATGTATCTCACGGGCATAGGTCGGGCTGACCGTGGTGATTGCATCGGCGCAGACCATGCCGCCCTTTAGCATCCCCACACCGCCGTGGAATTCGACGCCATCGATCGTCCAGGCCGCATCGGGCAAGCCGAGCCGGGGGAATATCTCGCCGCCGAAAAATCCCTGGAAGGCCATGTTGTGGATGGTCAGCACGCTCGGCACCGGTTTGCCGCCATATCGCAAGTAAACGCAGGCCATTGCTGCCTGCCAGTCATGCGCATGGACGAGGTCGAACCGCTTCTTGGCACCGAATGCCCCGGCCAGATGTGCCGCGGCATAGCCAAGCGCGGCAAAACGGCGCCAATTGTCACCCCAGTCGGACCCCGAGGGATCGCCATAGGGCCCGCCCTCGCGCGCAAAATAGTTTGGCGCATCGAGCACCAGCAGCTTGCGCCCGTCCGCCATCCTGCCCGAGACGATCCGCGCAGGTTCGCCGAGCAGGCTGTCGAAACCGACCACTTTCCTCACCTTGCCGGCCTTTGCCATGACCGCAGGATAGCCGGGCAGGAGCGTGATCATTTCCACTTCTTCGCCCGCCAGTGCGGCAGGCAAGGCACCCACCACATCGGCCAGCCCGCCGGTCTTGATTAGCGGCACCGCCTCGGAGGCTACCGAGAGAACCTTTAGCGTCAATCAAGCCTCGCGATCATGTCCTTGGTGATCAGGCAAACGCCCTTGTCGGTGCGGCGAAAGCGCTTGGCATCGAGCTCCGGATCCTCGCCTACGACCATCCCTTCGGGAATGCGCACGCCGCTATCGAGGATGACGTTCTTGAGCCGCGCATTCCGACCGATATTGCAATAGGGCAGGATCACGCCCCGCTCGACCGAAGAATAGCTGCCCATCTTCACGCCGGTGAAGAGCAGGCTGCGCTTCGCCAGCGCGCCCGAGACAATGCAATCCTGCGAAATGAGCGAGGATATCGCCATGCCCCTGCGACCTTCCTCGTCATGGACGAACTTGGCCGGGGCGGCGACCACCTGGTCGGTCCAGATCGGCCATTCGCGATCGTAGAGATTGAGCTTGGGAACCACGTCGGTGAGGTCGAGATTGGCCTCGAAATAGGCGTCCACCGTGCCGACATCGCGCCAATATTCCTCGATTTCCTCGGCTGCGCGCACGCAAGACTGGGTGAAGCGGTGTGCCTGCGCCTTCCCGTTCTTGACCAGCCAGGGGATGATGTCGCCGCCGAAATCGCGCTTCGAGTGCGGGTCCGCCGCATCGCGCCGTAGCTGGTCGAACAGTAATTGGGTCTCGAAAACGTAGATGCCCATACTGGCCAGCGCCATGTCGGGTTCGCCCGGAATGCCGGGAGGGTCGGCGGGCTTTTCGACAAAGGCGGTGATGCGATCGCTCTTGTCGACATGCATGACGCCGAAAGCTGTCGCTTCCATGCGCGGCACGACGAGGCAGCCGACCGTCACATCCGCGCCGCTTTCGACATGCTGGCGCAGCATCAGCTCGTAATCCATCTTGTAGACATGGTCGCCTGCCAGGATGACCATATATTTGGGCGCATGTGCCTCGATGATGTCGATATTCTGGAACACGGCATCGGCCGTGCCTTCATACCATTGCGTTTCCGAAACACGCTGCGATGCCGGAAGGATGTCGAAGCTCTCATTGCGTTCGGGCCGCATGAAGTTCCAGGCGCGCTGCATGTGCCGGATCAGCGAATGCGCCTTGTACTGGGTGGCAACGCCGATGCGGCGAATGCCCGAATTGATCGCGTTGGAGAGGGCAAAATCGACGATGCGCGAGACGCCGCCGAAATAGACCGCCGGCTTGGCTCGGTTGTCTGTCAGTTCCTTGAGCCTGCTGCCCCTGCCACCGGCCAGCACATAGGCCATGGCCTCTCGGGCGAGCGGTTGCGAATAGGGTTCTCTCATTTTCTTTCCCCGGATGCTTAGCCGTTGAATTCGAACATAAGCGTAGCCAGCGGCGGCAATGTTACATGCGCCCCGCCATGATGCGCGTTGACCCTTCCCAAATTCCCTTTCCCGCTGCCGCCATAGACCTGTGCGTCGCTGTTGAGCACTTCGCTCCATTCGCCGTCCTGCGGCAGGCGTAGCCAATACCCCTCATGCGTGGCCGGGGTCATGTTGCTGACCACGGCGATGGGCGGCTGGCCCGGGCACCTACGCAGCCAGGCAAAGACGGAATTCTCGGCATCGTCGACCACCAGCCACTCGAACCCCTCGCCCTCGCAATCGCGCGCATGGAGCGCAGGCTTCGAGCGGTAGATATGGTTGAGGTCGCGCACGAGGTTGCGGATGCCCTCATGCGCCGGCGCATCGCGCAAATCCCAATCGAGCGCTCGGTCTTCCGCCCATTCGCGGCGCTGGGCGAATTCCTGCCCCATGAATAGCAGCTTCTTGCCGGGATAGCCCCACATCAATCCGTAATAGGCGCGCAGATTGGCGAATTGCTGCCAGTCATCGCCGCTCATCTTGCCCAGGATCGAACCCTTGCCATGGACCACCTCGTCATGGCTCAGCGGCAGGACATAGTTCTCGCTGAAGGCATACATCATGCCGAAGGTGATATCGTCGTGGTGGAACTTCCGGTGCACCGGATCGCGCCCCATATACTTCAGCGTGTCGTGCATGAAGCCCATGTTCCACTTGAAGCCAAAGCCGAGATTGCTCCGTGGGCCGTCCTCATAGGCAGGCAGGGTCACGCCGGGCCAGGCTGTGCTTTCCTCGGCAATGGTGAGGAAGCCGGGATGGCTGCCATAGACGGCGCGGTTCGCGGCGCGCAGGAAATCGACCGCTTCCCAGTTCTCGCGCCCGCCCTCCTCATTGGGCACCCATTCGCCTTCCTCGCGCGAATAATCGCGGTAGAGCATGGAGGCGACGGCATCCACGCGCAGGCCGTCCACGTGATATTGCTCGGCCCAGAACAGCGCATTGTTGACGAGGAAACTCGACACTTCGCGGCGCCCGAAATTGTAGATCGCGGTGTTCCAGTCCGGGTGGAAGCCAAGCTTGGGATCCTCATGCTCGTACAGCGCGGTGCCATCGAAACGGGCAAGGCCGTGCTCGTCGGTCGGGAAATGGGCCGGGACCCAGTCGATCAGCACCGAAACACCGGCGCGGTGCGCCCCATCGACGAAGCGGGCAAAGCCGTCCGGCCCGCCAAAGCGCGATGAGGGGGCGAACAGGCCGGTCGTCTGGTAGCCCCAGCTCGGATCGTAGGGATGCTCCGATACGGGCAGGAACTCGATATGGGTGAAGCCCATCTCCGCGACATAGGGGATAAGCCGCTCGGCCATCTCGTCCCAGGTCAGGAACCAGCCATGCTCGTTCCTTTGCCATGAGCCGGGATGGACCTCGTAGATCGAGATCGCCTCGCGCCGCGGATCGACGCTGGCCCAATGCGCGCGGTGCGCCTCGTCGCCCCAATCCTGCTTGGCGGGCCGCGCAGTGAGCGAAGCAGTCTTGGGCCGCAGCTCGCTGGCAAAGGCGAACGGATCGGCCTTCAGAGGCAGAACCGTGCCATCGGGACCGATGATACGGTATTTGTAGGCGTGCCATTCGCCGATATCGGGAATGAAGATCTCCCACACGCCGATATCGTTGCGGCGGCGCATCTGGTTGCGGGCGGGGTCCCAGTCGTTGAAATCGCCTACCACGCTGACGCAGCGCGCATTGGGTGCCCAGACGGCGAAATGCACGCCCTTGGCACCTTCATGCTCGATCAAATGCGAGCCCATCTTGTCGAAAAGGCGGAAGTGGGTGCCCTCGGCGATCAGCAAATCGTCGACCGGGCCCAGAACGGGTCCGAAGCTGTAGGCATCGGTGACCCACCAGCTGTGCTTGCCCGCTGTGCAACGATATTTGACCGGTCGTGGCTTGCCCTTGAGATGCCCTTCGAACAGGCCGCGCGCGTCGACGCGCTCCATCTTCCCGAGGAACCCGCCCTTGAGGGTGAAGGCATTGGCCTCCTGCGCGCCGGGCAACAGGGCGCGGGCGAAGGTCCCGTCCGGCCCCGCATGCGTTCCCAATAGCGAAAACGGATCGGCATGGGTGCCGGAAAGCAGCGCCTCTATTGCCGATCCTGGTGGCTTCACATCACTCCCCAAATGTCTTTGGCGTATTCGCCTATCGTGCGGTCCGAAGAGAACCAGCCGACATTGGCAATATTGCGAATTGCCTTCTCGCGCCATGCCGCAGTGTCGAGCCAGACCTGGTCCACCTTGCGCTGGGCCGCGGCATAATCGTCGAAATCGGCTGCGACCATGAACCAGTCATGGTCGTAAATGCCGTTGATCAGGTCGCGATAGCGATCCGGGTCATCGGGCGAGAACACACCGTTCCTGATCGCTTCGAGCGCCTGCGACAGCTCGGTCGAATGCTCGATCACCTCGCGCGGATTGTAGCTGTCCTCGCGCCGCGCGGCGACTTCTTCTGCGGTCAGGCCGAAGATGAAGATGTTGTCGTCCCCGACATGGTCCTTGATCTCGATATTGGCGCCATCGAGCGTGCCAATGGTCAGCGCGCCGTTGAGCGCGAACTTCATGTTCCCGGTGCCCGAGGCTTCCATGCCGGCGGTAGAAATCTGCTCAGACAGATCGGCGGCGGGAATCAGCCGTTCTGCGAAGCTGACATTGTAGTTCGGGACGAACACGACCTTGAGCAGCCCGCCCACCGCCGGATCGAGGTTGACGCGCCGAGCAATGTCATTGGCCAGTTTGATGATCAGTTTGGCGTTGTGATAGCTCGGCGCCGCCTTGCCTCCGAAGATCTTCACCCGCGGCACCCAGTCCTTTTCCGGGTGGCTGCGGATCTGGTCGTAAAGCGCAACGGTCTCCACCAGGTTGAGCAACTGGCGTTTATATTCGTGGATGCGCTTGATCTGCACGTCGAACAGCGCATCGGGATCAAGGCGAATGCCCATCAGCTTGTGGATGTAATCGGACAAGGCCAGCTTGTTGGAGCGCTTGACCTCGGCAATCCGCTCGCCCAGCGCGGCGTCCGCGGCCAGCGCGTTGAGGTCCGCCAGCTTCTCGGTATCGTCGAGGAAGGCAGGGCCGATCGCATCCTTGATCACGCCGGTAAGGCCCGGATTGCACTGCATCAGCCAGCGGCGCGGGGTCACGCCATTGGTCTTGTTGTTGATGCGATCGGGATAGAGGGCGTGCAAATCCTTAAAAACGGTGACCTTCATCAGGTCGGTATGCAGCGCGGCCACGCCATTGATGCTGTGCGCGCCGGAAAAGGCTAGATTGGCCATGCGTACACGCCGCTCCCCACCCTCGTCGATCAGCGAGATCGCGGCAATCGCTGCGCCATCCAGCCCGGCCTTGCGGGCATCACGGATTACCCGGCTGTTGATCGCATAGATGATCTGCATGTGGCGCGGCAGGAGGCGCTCGAACAGCGGCAGCGGCCAGCTCTCCAGCGCTTCGGGAAGGAGCGTGTGATTGGTGTAGGCAACGGTACGCTGGGTAACGTCCCAGGCTACGTCGAATTCCAGTCCGTGATCGTCCACCAGCAGGCGCATCAACTCGGCTACGGCAACGGCGGGATGTGTGTCATTAAGCTGGATCGCGGCCTTTTCGGGCAGCGTTAGGATATCCTTCTCGTACTGGACGTGGCGGCGAACGATGTCCTGGATCGAAGCGGAGGAGAAGAAATACTCCTGCCGCAGGCGCAGTTCCTGTCCGGCTGCGGTTGAATCAGCAGGGTAGAGAACCCGCACCAAGCTGTCCGCCCGCGCCTCTGCCTCCAGCGCGCCGACATGGTCGCCAGCATTGAAGGCATCGAGCTTGATCGGGTCGAGCGCATGGGCGGTCCACAGGCGCAGCGTGTTGACCCGCTTGCCACGCCAGCCGACCACCGGCGTATCGACCGCCGAGGCCTCGATCACCTCGTGCGGTACCCATTTCACGCCGCCATTGGCTTCAACCACCTCGCCGCCAAAGCCGATGCGATAGGCGCTTTCGCGGCGGTCGAATTCCCACGGATTGCCGTGGCTCAGCCATGTCTCGGGCAGTTCGATCTGCCAGCCATCGTCGATACGCTGGCGGAACATGCCGTTCACATAGCGGATGCCATAGCCATAGGCAGGGATATCGAGACTGGCGAGGCTTTCCATGAAGCAGGCCGCAAGCCGACCCAGGCCGCCATTGCCGAGCGCCGCATCGGGTTCAAGCTCTTCGAGCACGGCGAGATCGAGGCCCTGCTCCTTCAGCGCCGCAGTGATCTCCTGCGTAAGGTCCATATTGTTGAGCGCATCGCGCAGCAGGCGCCCGATCAGGAATTCGAGGCTGAGATAATAGACCCGCTTCCCGCCATCATCATAAGTACGGCGCGTCGATTCCATCCAGCTGTCGATCACCTTGTCCCGCAGCGCCAGGACCGTGGCGGTGTACCAGTCATGCGGTTTCGCCGCGCGCTCGTCCTTGCCCACGCGGTGGCGCAAGACATCGATAATATGCTTTTCCATGCTGGGGGTCTGCAGGTCTGGACTGGTGGTCATCTGCCACGCTCCTTGAACGCGCGCGCACTGTGCGGCGCTTGTTGCCGTCCTCTCCTGCAGTCGCCCGGCCTGTCGCTCACCCGGTGCGAACCGGGCCGCTGTCGCACCGGCCAGACAGTGCAACTGCAGATTGGTAGGACGCAAGCCGCAAAACGACAAGCAATCTTCGCACTGCAAAGGTCACAAAATGCTGCATTGCAGCAAGTTGCTTTGAGATACGCGAATTCGTGCTAGTCTGTTGGCAGTTGAACCAGGAACACCGCCGATGGCTTCCATGCCCGATGCTTCGAACCTGCCTTGGTGGCGCGGCGCCTCGATCTACCAGATATATCCGCGCAGTTTCCAGGACAGCAATGGCGATGGTGTCGGCGATTTGAAGGGAATCACGAGCCGGCTCGATCACGTCGCAGAGCTTGGCGCGGAGGCAATCTGGATCTCGCCCTTCTTCGCCTCCCCCATGAAGGATTTCGGCTACGACATTTCAGATTATTGCGCGATCGATCCGATCTTCGGCACGCTCGAGGATTTCGATGCGCTGGTCGCCCGCGCGCATGAGCTTGGCCTGAAAGTCCTGATCGACCAGGTCTATGCCCACAGCTCGGACCAGCATGCATGGTTCGCCGAAAGCCGCGCGGCAAAGACGGGCGAGAAGGCGGACTGGTATGTCTGGGCCGATCCCAAGCAAGACGGCGCTCCGCCCAATAACTGGCAATCGTTGTTCGGCGGCCCGGCATGGACCTGGGATGCGCGGCGCTGTCAGTACTATTTGCACACTTTCCTCAAGGAGCAGCCGCAGCTCAATTTGCACAATGTCGAAGTGCAGGATGCGCTGCTGGACGTGGCGAAGTTCTGGTTCGAACGCGGCGTGGACGGCTTCCGCCTCGATGCGCTCAACCATGCCATGGTCGACCCGCTGCTGCGCGACAATCCGCCGGCGCCGGAGAAGAAGGGCCAGCGCCGCAGCCGTCCCTTCGATTTTCAGACCAAGCTGCACAGCCAGTCGCAGCCCGAGATGGTCTATTTCGCCGAACGGATCAGGGGCCTTGCCGAAAGCTATGGCGCAATCTTCACTATGGCGGAGATCGGCGGCGACAATGCGCTGGAGGAGATGAAAGCCTTCACTCTCGGGGACGGTCGCCTCAACAGCGCATACAGTTTCGACTTCCTCTATTCGCCTGAACTGACCCCAAAATTGGTGGCCGAGGCGATGGCAGAATGGCCGGGCGATCGCGGCGAAGGCTGGCCGAGCTGGGCGTTCGAGAACCACGATGCGCCGCGCGCCGTATCGCGCTGGTGCGCGCCGGAGGACATGGACCGCTTCGCGCCGGTCAAGATGGCGCTGCTGCTATGCCTGCGCGGCAATCCGATCATCTACCAGGGGGAGGAGCTGGGCCTCGAACAGGTCGATATCCCCTTCGAGCAATTGCAGGATCCCGAAGCCATAGCCAATTGGCCGCTGACCCTGTCGCGCGACGGTGCACGCACGCCCATGCCTTGGGTAGACGAAGAATTGGGCGGCTTTTCGGCTGGTGAACCCTGGCTGCCGCTGGGCGAAGCAAACCGGGCGAAGGCGGTATCAGCACAGGTCGGCAAGCCGCAGAGCATGCTGGAAACCACAAGGAGACTGCTCGCGATCCGCAAGGGCTCGCCCGAACTGCGCCATGGCAGTTTCGAGCTGGTGCAGGCGCTACACGGCGTGCTCGTCTTTCGTCGCTGCCTGGGCGATCGCTGCGTGCTCTGCGCCTTCAATTTCGGCCAGGATGACGCGCCAATGCCGCCCGAGGCGAAGGACATGGCCAGGCTGGCATCGATCAATGGCGCGAGCGGCCGGGTCCTGCCCGGCCTCTCCGGTTTTATCGGCAAGCTGGCGGTCTAGGATTAGTCCACTGATGTGGAAACGGCTCCGGCCCACTCCCCCACCCGGCCTCCCAAGACATTATCCTGTTTGGGTGGCCGGGTGGGGGAGTGGGCTGGTGCCGCAACCGATTCAGCGCAGCTGAATCTAGATCCAGATCAACTCAGCAGTCGAGAGTGGCGGCGCGCTCCCAATCGGTCAGCTGGCGGGAATATTCGTTCCACTCGGCATGCTTGAGCTTGAGATAGGACGGTGCCAGTTCGCCCAGTGACTCCATGAGCACGTCCGATGCTTCCAGCGCGCGCAGCGCATCGAGCAGATTGAGCGGCAGCTTCTTCACCTCGCCCGCCTTCTCGGCCTCGGTATACATGTTGATGTCGAGGCGCGGCCCCGGATCGCGACCATTCGCCATGCCGTCGAGCCCCAGTGCCAGCACGGCGGCGGGCATGAGATAAGGATTGGTCGAACCGTCGGCGAGGCGCAGCTCGAAGCGGTCACCTTCGGGCACGCGGATCATGTGCGTGCGGTTATTTCCCGTCCATGTCACAGAATTGGGCGACCAGGTCGCGCCGGAAAGCGTCGCCGGGGCATTGATGCGCTTGTAGCTGTTGACCGTCGGGTTGGTGATCGCGGCCAGCCCCTGCGCTGAATGCATGATGCCGCCGATAAAGGCGAGGCCGGTATCGGACAGGCCGTAAGTGCTCGCCGCATCCTCGAACACATTGGTGCCACCCTTCCACAGCGAGACATGCATGTGGCAGCCATTGCCGGTCAGATGCGCAAAGGGCTTGGGCATGAAGGTGGCGCGCAGCCCGTGCTTTTCGGCAATCGACTTGACCATGAACTTGAAGAAAGCCTGCCGGTCGGCAGTGACCAGAACATCGTCATAGTGCCAGTTCATCTCGAACTGGCCGTTCGCGTCCTCATGGTCGTTCTGATAGGGCTGCCAACCCAGTTCCAGCATGCAGTCGCAGATCTCGGTAATCACGTCATAGCGGCGCAGCAGCGCCTGCTGATCGTAGCACGGCTTGGCCTGCGTATCTGCTTCGTCCGAAATCTCCGTGCCATCGGGCGAGATCAGGAAGAACTCGCATTCAACGCCGGTCTTCATCTGCAGGCCCTGCTCTGCCGCCAGCGCCATCTGCGCCTTGAGCGCATTGCGCGGGCTGGCGGCGACGGGCTCGCCATTCATCCACAGATCGGCGGCAAGCCAGCCGAGTTCGGGCTTCCACGGAAGCTGAATCAGGCTGTCGGGATCGGGCTTGGCGAACAAGTCCGGATCGGCGGGCGTCATGTCGAGCCAGGTGGCGAAACCGGCAAAGCCCGCACCGTCTTCCTGCATGCCGGCAATGGCAGAGGCCGGGACCAGCTTGGCGCGCTGGCTGCCGAACAGGTCGGTAAAGGACACCAGGAAATATTTGATGCCCTTTTCCTTGGCGACATCGCCGAGGTTGATTGTCATGGTCTTCATCCTTCCGTTCGCTCCGGCGACAATCACACGCCATCATGCGCGGGCCACCGGCCTGTCCAATTCTCGATCCATCCTGCGAACGGGGAATGTCTTTTCTTGTACCCCGTTCGGTATCCTACATGCCCGACAGCCCGGGAATCCAGTCCGTTCCTGCCAGCGGCACCTTGGCCATGGCCGCCGCCTCGATGGTAAGGGCGACAAGGTCCTCCGGCTCAAGGTTGTGCAAATGGCTCTTGCCGCATGCCCGCGCGATGGTCTGTGCTTCCAGCGTCAGCACGGAGAGGTAGTTCGCCAGCCGCCGCCCCGCCGCAACCGGGTCGAGCCGCTTCGCCAGCTCGGGGTCCTGCGTGGAGATGCCCGCCGGGTCGAGGCCGAGCTGCCAGTCATCATAGGCACCAGCCGTCGTGCCAAGCTTCTGGTACTCTTCCTCCAGCGCCGGATCGTTGTCACCCAGCGCCACCAAAGCCGCGCTGCCAATCGAGACCGCATCCGCACCCAGCGCCATGGCCTTGGCCACGTCCGCCCCGTTGCGAATACCGCCCGAGACCACGAGCTGCACCTTGCGGTACATGCCGAGGTCCTGCAGCGCCTGTACCGCCGGGCGGATCGCCGCGAGCGTGGGGATGCCGACATGCTCGATGAAGACTTCCTGCGTCGCAGCCGTGCCGCCCTGCATGCCGTCGAGCACGACCACGTCCGCGCCCGATTTCACCGCCAGGGCAACGTCGTAATAGGGACGGGTCGCGCCGACCTTCACATAGATCGGCTTCTCCCAATCGGTGATCTCGCGCAGCTCCTCGATCTTGATCTCGAGGTCGTCGGGCCCGGTCCAGTCGGGATGGCGACAGGCGCTGCGCTGGTCGATGCCCTTGGGCAGAGTGCGCATCTCGGCCACGCGGTCGGAAATCTTCTGGCCCAGCAGCATGCCTCCGCCGCCCGGCTTGGCGCCCTGGCCGATGACCACTTCGATCGCATCGGCCTTCCGGATATCGTCAGGGTTCATGCCGTAACGCGAAGGGAGATACTGGTAGACCAGCGCCTTGGACTGGCCGCGCTCTTCGGGCGTCATGCCGCCATCGCCCGTCGTGGTCGAGGTGCCGACGATGCTCGCCCCCCGACCCAAGGCCTCCTTGGCCTGCGCCGAGAGCGAGCCGAAGCTCATCCCGGCAATGGTGATCGGAATATCGAGCTTGATCGGCTTTTTTGCAAAGCGCGTGCCGAGCGTGACATCGGTGGCGCATTTCTCGCGGTAGCCTTCGAGCGGGTAGCGAGAGACCGATGCGCCGAGGAACAGCAAATCGTCGAAATGGGGCACCTTGCGCTTCGCCCCGCCGCCGCGAATGTCATAAATGCCGGTAGCCGCCGCGCGGCGGATTTCCGCCATGCTAGCCGGGTCGAGCGTTGCCGAGAAGCGCGGCAGGGTCTGCGGGATAGAGCTGGTATCCATGGTCCGTTTCCTCAGTAGGCCGCAGCGTTGTCGACGTGGAAATTGTAGAGCTGGCGGGCCGAGCCGTAGCGTTTGAACTCGTCCACGCTGACCTCCGGCCCCACACCGGCGGCATCGAGCAGGCGGCGCAAATCCGCCTTGTGCTTGGCCTCCATCGGCTTTTCGATGCAATCCGCACCAAGGCTCTTCACCGCGCCGCGCACATAGATGCGCGTCTCGTAAATGGAATCGCCCAGGGCATCGCCGGCATCGCCCAGCACGACGAGATTGCCCGACTGCGCCATGAAGGCGCTCATCGGCCCGATCGAGCCTTTGACGACGATATCGACGCCCTTCATCGAGATGCCACAGCGGGCCGAGGCATTGCCGTCGATCACCAGCAGTCCGCCATGCGCGGTGGCGCCCGCCGACTGGCTGGCATCGCCCTTCACATGGACCGTGCCGGACATCATGTTCTCGCCCACGCCGACCCCGGCATTGCCTTCGACAATCACCGTGGCGAGCTTGTTCATGCCCGCGCAGTAATATCCGGCATGGCCCTGGATTTCGACGGTCAGAGGCGCATCGAGGCCGCAGGCAATGGCGTGCTCGCCAGCCGGGTTTGCCACCGTCCAATGCGTCTCATTGGTATCGGCGGGGAGATTGTGCAGCCTCTGGTTCAGGTCGCGCTTGGACTGGGTCGCGAGGTCGAAGGCCGGCATCACTTGTGCTCCCAGGCATAGACATGGGCGGGCTCGGGCTCCCACACGCGGGCATCCTCGATTCCCGGCAGATGGGCGAGACCGCGATATTCGGAGCAGAAGGCGACATATTGGTCGGTCTCGGCCATCACCGCAGGCTTGCAGGAGATGGGATCGCGCAGCACGGCAAAGCCGTCCTCTGTGCCGACTACGAAGGTGAAGAAGCCGTCCAGATCGTCGAGGCTGGCTTCGAGCGCTTCTGCCAGCGTGGCGCCGTTCTGGATCTTCCAGCTGAGATATCCGGCGGCCACTTCGCTGTCATTGTCGGTGGCGATATTGATGCCTTCGGGCTCGAGCATGCGGCGCAGGCTGCGATGGTTGGAGAGCGAGCCATTATGCACCAAGCACTGGTCATTCGCGGTCGAGAAGGGATGCGCACCATTTGTGGTCACCGCGCTTTCGGTAGCCATACGTGTATGGCCCACGCCATGCGTGCCGGACATTCCGGGCAAGCCGAAACGTGCCGAGACATCGGCGGGCAAACCCACTTCCTTATACAGCTCGATCCGTGAGCCTGCACCGGTCACCACAAGGTCGGGGCGATTGGCGGCGAGCCAGCCGCGCACCCGCTCTTCTTCTGCTTCG
This sequence comes from uncultured Altererythrobacter sp., assembly GCA_913056125.1. Classification (GTDB taxonomy): domain Bacteria; phylum Pseudomonadota; class Alphaproteobacteria; order Sphingomonadales; family Sphingomonadaceae; genus Alteraurantiacibacter. Next base: position 264,926 of record CAJXNC010000001.1, on the reverse strand, counting down.
GGAACCGAGAGGACAAGATGCGTATCGCGCTGCGTACCGGAAACGCCGAGCGTATCGGCCAGGCCTTCGAGGTCGCTGCCGCGCAGGGTCAGTTTCACAAAGCCAGGCGTGCCTGAGCCATAGACGGCAAAGCCCGCGCTATCGGGACCGCGCCCGGTCATGACTTCCAGCATTCCGGCCATGAGCTCCCCCAGTTGGGGCTCAAGGGAACTGTCCTTCAGGAACAGTCCGACAATCCCGCACATAGATTCGATTCCCTTCGATCGGTGATGACCGGCATTTACCGGCAGGCCATGCCGCCTGTCAATCTAAAGGAAACATATTTTCTTCTAAGGAAACTCTGAACTGCGGGACTAGTCTTGGCTGCGCGGATAGACGATCACCGAAAGATAGGTCACTTCCTTGCCGCTCAGCACTTCGGGGCCATGCGGAGCGGCGCTGTCGAACAGCAACGAGTCCCCTTCGCTCAGATGATAGCTTTCCGTGCCGTGGCGATAGGTCACCTCGCCCTTCATCATGTAGAGGAATTCGACACCCGAATGGCGGAAGCTGGTATAGGGTGCGGCATCGGCGCTGAGCGTGATGAGATAGGGTTCGACCGCCACATCACCGCGCAGCACATGGCCGAGCAGCGAATAGACGTGGCCGACCTTGGTCCCACGCCGGTCTATCGTCAGGCCCTTGCCCGCAGGCACGTAGGAGCAATCCTGCCGCTCCTCGAAACTGGCGAAAAGGCTCGACAGTGGCACCTGCAGCACGCCCGAAATCGCCTGCAAAGTGGTGAGCGAGGCGGAAATGCCGCCATTCTCGATCTTGGACAGCATGCCGCTGGAAATTCCGGCCGCGCCGGCAAGGTCGGCCACGGAAAGGTCATGCTGACGCCGCAGCGAACGGATTTGCAGGCCTAATGCCTTTTCGAGGCTGCGCTCGGGGACGCTGGGCGCATTGGACCCGGTCTGCGTGTCGGTTTCGCCTGCCTCGTTCGCCTTGCCCGAAATTGCCCACTCTCCATTCGCGCCTGAGATGTAAGGCAAATGCTAGGCCCGCTTGCCGGGCTTGTCATCACAATGCGGCGAGTTGCTCTTCCATCCAGTGCGCAAAGCTGCCGGCAAAGCTACGATAGCAGGCCACGAGATAGCTCGGCTGGTCGCCTGTCTGGCAAAGCATCACGCCGATATGCGCAAGCTGCGTCACAGCGGCCGAACCGACAGAAAAGCTGGCAGGATGCAGGTCGATGGAGATGCCGCGCTGGAGCAGTTCGCGCGCCTTCTCACCTCTCAGCCGCCAAAGGCTGTAGGCGCTCGACTGGTCAACGACGAGGGCAAGGCCGGCAAGCTTTTCTTCCAGTTCCCCGGCCAAGTCGACCGCGCCATTCTTGCGCAGGACCAGCCAGCGGTCCGGTGCGACGCCGATCATTCGGTCCTGACCGTAGACCAGCGAGCGCGGCCCGGAGGGCAGCGCCGCTCCAAGGGCAGCAGACAGGCGCGAAGGATCGGCATTCCTGCCCGCTATCACACTGGCCAGATCAAACTCGCTGCATGGTTCAATGATCCGGGTCTCAGCCACGCAGCCTCTCCCCTTGCGGATCGACGAAGACCGGATTGCAGATGACCGCCTTCAGCGGCGCACCCCTGATCGGGTCGTGCAGTTCCACCTGCTCGCCGAATCGGCTTCGACCATTGGCGACCAGCGCCAGCGCAATCGAGTGTCCCAGCGTCGGGGAGAATGCGGCAGAGGTGACATGCCCTTGGTCATTCTCTGCCACGGGTTGCGCACCCGGAGACAGGACATGGGCACCGGCGCGCAAGCGCGCATCCTGGTCGATCGGCTTGAGGCCGACCAGCGCGGGGCGCGCGGGATCGGCCAGACCCGGCCTTTGCGCCAGCTCTCGGCCGACAAAGTCCTTGGCGCCCGAGACCATACGACCCATGCCAAGGTCTTCCGCCGTTGTCTGGCCGTTCAGTTCAGGGCCTGCGGCATGGCCTTTCTCGACACGCATCACGCCGAGCGCCTCGCTGCCATAGGGTACGACGTCAAGATCGCGGCCGGCGGTGAAGAGCTCCTCCAGCATTTCCTCCGCACGGTTGGCGGGCACCGCGATCTCATAGGCGAGCTCGCCCGAGAAGGAGACGCGGAAGAGCCTCGAGCGCGTGCCTTTCCATGTGATGGGCGCCGCTGCCATAAAGGGGAAGGCCTCGTTGGAGAGGTCGAAATCGGGCAGAACACGCTGGAGCAGCTTGCGTGAATGCGGACCGGCCACGGCGAATGCCGCCCATTGCTCCGTCACCGAAATGGCCTGCACGTCGAGATCCGGCCACAGAACCTGCGTCGCAAAGTCGATATGCTGCATGACCCGCGCGGCATTTGCGGTGGTGGTTGTAATGTAGAAGCGCTGCTGTCCGAAACGGGTGACGGTTCCGTCATCCATGACCAGCCCGTCCTCGCGCAGCATCACGCCATAGCGCGTCTTGCCCACCGGCAGGCGGGCAAAGGAATTTACATAGAGCCGCTCGATCAGCGTGGCCGCATCGGGGCCCTGCAGCTCGATCTTGCCCAAGGTCGAGACATCGCACACGCCCACGCCGCCGCGCGTCATTGCAACCTCGCGATTGACGATCTGCAGCCAGTCGCTCTCGCCCTCGCGGGCATACCAGCGCGGGCGCTTCCACAATCCGGTATCGACAAATTCCGCGCCCATCACCTTGTGCAAATCATGCGCGGGCGTCAGCCGCTCGGGCCGGAAATTCTTGCCGCGATGATGGCCGGCAAAGGCGGCGAGCGCCACGGGCTGGTAGGGCGGGCGCGAAAGCACCGTGCCTGCCTCGGCAATAGACTTGCCGGTCGCGGCGGCAAGCAGGGCATGGCCGGTCATCTGGCTGGTCTTGCCCTGGTCGGTCGCCATGCCCCAGGTGGTGTAGCGCTTGAGATGCTCCACCGAAGTGAAGCCCTCTTGCACCGCGAGCGCCATGTCCTTGTCGGTCACATCGTTCTGGAAATCGACGAAGGCCTTGCCCTTGCTTTCGGGGACGAACCAGAAGGGCGCACCTTCGCAGGCATCGTCATCGGCGGTGAATTTCTGCATGCTGGGTCGCGGCCTGCCGAGTGCTTCCACCGCATCGGCGGCGGCCTGCGCGCCGGAGCGCAAGGCCTCGCCAAGCGCGAAGCTGCCATTGGCCGCACCCGCCGTCGTCAATTCCGGTGGCGCCTGGTCAACGAGGAAGCAGTTGAGCCCCTCGTTCCATTGCGGTCGGTGGCCGAGATTGGAGGCCAGCCCGATGGCAGGATTCCATCCGCCCGACATGGCGAGGAGATCGATATCGATGGTTCGCCGCCCGCCATCGGCGAGCAGGATCTCGGCCTTGCGGATCGGAGCCCCCTTTGTGCCGACGATCTGCGCCCCTAGGTGCAGTTCTGCGCCCTTGTGCTGCAGTTCAGCCCCTTTGTGCACCTCTTCTCGCGGATCGACCACGGTGACGCTCGCACCCGCTTCGAGGAGGTCGCTAGCCGTGTCCCAGCCGCTGTCGCAGGCGGTAAAGACCAGCGCCTTGCGGCCCGGGAGCGCGCCGAAGCGATTGATATATTTGGAAACTGCCGCAGCGGTCATCACGCCCGGGCGGTCGTTCCCGCCAAAGGCGATGGGCCGCTCGATCGCACCTGTCGCGAGGATCGCCTGCTTGGCGACGATCTTCCACAGGCGCTGGCGCGGCCTGCCCGGCGCAATCTCCGGCAGGTGATCGCTGACCCGCTCGAGCGCGCCATATTGGCAGCCATCATAAATGCCGAAAGCACTCGTTCGGGTCAGGGTACGAACATTATCAAGCACTTGCAGCTCAGCATGGGCCTGTGCCGCCCATGCGCTGCCTGCCATGCCGTTAACACTCTGCCGCGATCCGAGCAAATATCCGCCGGGAAGGAAATCCTCCTCCAGCACTGTCACCCGCAGCCCTGCCCTGCCCGCCGTCAAAGCCGCCGCAAGGCCTGCCGGACCGGCGCCGATCACCAGCACATCGCAGAAGTCATGCGCATGTTCGTAGCTGTCGGGATCGGGCAGCATGGAGAGCGCGCCGAGCCCCGCCGCGCGGCGGATCAGCGGCTCGTAAAGCTTCTCCCACAAGGCCGCGGGCCACATGAAGGTCTTGTAGTAGAAGCCCGCGACGAAGATGGGCGAAAGCGTCTGGTTCACCGCCAGCGCATCGAATTTCAGGCTGGGCCAATTATTCTGGCTCTTCGCCTCCAAGCCGCCGAACAGTTCAACCATGGTCGCGCGGCAATTGGGATCGGATCGCGCGCCGCCATGCAGCGTGACGAGCGCATTGGGCTCCTCGCTCCCGGCGGTCAGGATCCCGCGCGGGCGATGATATTTAAAGCTGCGCCCGACTAGCTTCACATCGCTGGCGACAAGCGCCGAAGCGAGCGTATCGCCCGCGAAGCCCGACAGACGCTTGCCATCGAAAGTGAAGTCCAGCCGCTGCGAACGGTCGATCAATCCGCCTGTGGGAAGACGGCTCATGCCTTGTCTCCATCCGCCAGTTCGACGCTTTCGATGGCGTGATTGCGCGTGTCGCGCGTCACCTCCAGCCATTGGCGGCAACCCTGCGTGTGATACCACAGCTCGCGGATCGGCCCGGCGGGATTGTCGCGCACATAGACATAGTCATACATGCCCTCCCCGCCCTCGGGACGCTGCGGCGAAGCATCACCGCGATAGGTGAATTCGCGCGCGTCGCGGTCTCCGCAAAAGGGGCAGGCAATGCGCATCAGTGGAGGTTGGGCTGCGCGCCCGCTCCCTTTTCGTCGATCAGGTGACCGGTGCGGAACCTGTCGAGCGCAAAGGCCCTCGCCACCTCGTGCGAGGCGTCGGTCGCAAGCAAGTGGGCGAGGCAATATCCGGCGGCGGGCGTCGCCTTGAAGCCGCCATAGCACCAGCCCGAATTGAGATAGAGGCCGCCGATCGGCGAGTGGTCGATGATCGGGGAGCCATCCATCGACATGTCCATGATGCCGCCCCAGCTCCTAAGCAGGCGCGCACGGCCGATGGCGGGCATCACCGCCATGCCGCCTTCGCAGACATCCTCGACCACCGGCAGGTTCCCGCGCTGGGCGTAGCTGTTGTAGCCGTCGATATCGCCGCCAAAGACCAGCCCGCCCTTGTCCGACTGGCTGATGTAGAAATGGCCCGCGCCGAAAGTGATGACGCCCGGCACGACGGGCTTGAGGCCCTCGGTCACGAAGGCTTGCAACACATGGCTTTCGATCGGCAGGCGCAGACCGGCAAGCGCGGCGACGCGGCCCGAATTGCCCGCTACGGAGAGGCCCACCTTGCCCGCCCGGATCGTGCCATGCGAAGTCTCGACGCCCGTGACCGCGCCCGCTGTATCGGTGAGGAAGCCCGTGACCTCGCAATTCTGGATGATGTCTACGCCGAGCGCCGAAGCCGCCCTGGCATAGCCCCAGACCACGGCATCGTGCCGCGCGGTCCCGGCGCGTGCCTGCAATAGTCCACCCTGGATCGGGAAGCGGGCATTCTCGAAATCGAGGAAGGGGGCGAGCCTGCGCACGCCATCGACATCGAGCAATTGCGCATCGGCTCCGTGCAGGATCATGGCATTGCCGCGCCTTGCATAGGCATCGCGCTGCGCATCCGAATGGAACAGGTTCACGATGCCGCGCTGGCTGACCATGACATTGTAGTTGAGGTCCTGCTCCAGCCCCTCCCACAACTTCATCGAAAATTCGTAGAAAGGCTCGTTGCCCGGCAGTCCGTAATTGGAGCGGATGATGGTGGTGTTGCGCCCCGCATTGCCGCCGCCAATCCAGCCCTTTTCGAGCACGGCGACGCGCGTGATGCCGTGAACCTTGGCGAGGTAATAGGCCGCCGCCAGCCCATGGCCGCCGCCGCCGACAATGACCACGTCATAGCCTTCGGCCGGGCTGGCATTGCGCCAGGCGGGCTGCCAGTTGCGGTGGCCCTTGAAGGCCTGAGCCGCGAGCGATGCAATCGAATAGCGCATGGAGGCGTGAGCACTCGTCCGAAGGGTTGAGTGCCAATGATATGGGCTTTCCGAAGCTCAATCCTGTCTGTAAGCGTCATAATCATGTCTGTAAGCGACGCCATCCCTGAAAGAGCTCCCATCCGTCTTGGCCTGCTGCTGGTCGAGGGGTTCTCGCTGATGTCCTATGCCTCCATCGTCGAGCCCTTCCGGGCGGCCAATGTGCTTGCCGGGCAGGAGTTCTACGCTTGGAACCACATCGCTGTGAGCGGCTCACAAGTGAGCGCGTCGAACCACATGACCATCAAGGCCGATTGCGACATGGCAAGCGCCCCCGAGTGCTCACGCATCTTCGTCTTCGCAGCAGGCGATCCGGCGAGCTTCAAGGACCGGACATGTTTCGCCTGGCTCCGCGCGCGGGCGCGGCGCGGCACCCATCTCGCGGGCGTATCAGGCGGCCCGTACCTGCTCGCCCGAGCTGGCCTGCTCGAGGGATACCGCACAACGATCCACTGGGAGCATGCCCCGGCACTGGCGCAGGAATTTCCCGAGCTCGAACTTGAGCCGAGCCTGTTCGTGATCGACGGCGCGCGCATGACCTGCGCCGGCGGCACGGCAGGCATGGACCTTGCTATTTCGCTGATCGAGCGCGACCACGGCCCCGCCTTGGCAGCGCGCGTGGGCGAATGGTTCATCCGTACCCAGCCGCGAACAGGTACGGCGTCGCAGCGGCCGAGCTTGAAGGAACGCTTCGGCACGGTGAACATGCGTCTCTTGCGGATGCTGGCAGCGATGGAAGGCGCGTTGGAGGAGCCGCTTTCCCGCACCCGATTGGCGCAGATTGCCGGAATCTCGCTGCGGCAACTGGAAAGGCTGTGCCTTGCCGAACTGGGGCAGACCATCAGCGCTACCTATCTCGATATCAGGCTCACACGCGCCGAACACCTGCTGCGCTCCACTGGCCTATCGGTTACGCAAATTGCGCTGGCCTGCGGCTTCAGGAGTGCAAGTCACTTCTCCCGCAGCTACAAGCAGCATACGGGATCAAGTCCCTCTGCGGTGCGTGAACAGGGCTAGGCGGCAAAAGACACCGATGAAGCAAGCCAGACACCCACAGCTTGCTCTCCGAAGGCAGGACTAGTCGAACAGGACGAACCGATCCTCCGTAGGATCATAGCGCAAGTTCACTCCTCCCTCCCGCAATTCGGAAAGCGGTATGAAATCCTGCTGCAGCGAAAGGGACTCCTGCTCGGCTTCTGTGAGGACATCCTTTACATCGTCGCTAGAGACAAAGATCGACGAGTTGTTGTCGATCCGGACTTCAATACGTCCGAGCACACCTTGGGCGTCCCTCACCTCCTTTTCGACCCGGATAGTACTGTCTGCCGTCGGGCCGCCTGCCAAATCAAAATCGATAGGAATAAGGCCGGTCGGGGCCGATCCGGCAAGGCTATCCTCAAGTCCGTCAGGAGAGGAATCCAGATTGGCCAAGGCAGTTTCCTCTTCAAGATCAGGCGACAGCGTCTCATCCTCTGACATTGCAGGATCCGCAGGGACCTGCGCGCGCAGGGTTCTCGCCAACTCGGCCTCTTCCCTTTCGGCCGCGAGACGCTCGGCTCGCTCCTGCGCCAGGTCGTTCACCAGGGTTATCGCTTCGACTTCCTCGAGCTCGATGTGCAATGGATAGCCCGAAATAAGTCGCGACAATGCTGCGGGGCGGTACTCTTCCGGGGTCGCCGCGAAAATCGCAGCAAGGAGCACGAAAACCAGGGGAATCGCGAGGAAGGCGGTTTTCCAGTGCCCCTGCGCTGCCGAATCCGATTTCATGGTGAGAATCTGCATCCCTGCCCCCTTGCCCAGAATGCTTTCGCCATCGTTAACCACGCCTGGCGACGCTTTCTAGTGAGCCTGTTGCGCATAGGGTGGCAATGCGAAACGCCGCCCAACCTTTTGTGCGCAAGCTTCATGCCTTCCCCGGCATGGCCGTTGCCGTAATGGCAGCGCTGGGCGCTGTTTCCTTCCCGGCGAAGGCTCAGATGAACCCGCAGATGAGCGCGGCCGCGGGCATTTTGCAGGCAAATTGCGCGATCCTGGATACGATCGTTCGCGATGTTCCAACGCCCGAGGCTGGCCCTGCAACCCTTTCGAAATCCAATGCTATTCTCGGCGGTGCCCAGAGCGCGCTTGATCGTATTCGCCAGCAACAGGCCGGACTGGTGCAGAGGCCACCTGTCGAAACCGTCGCCAGCATGCGCCTTCCGGTCAGCGTGAACTGCAGCGGTCTCAACTTGGCCGTTCCGGTCAGGCCCGAAAGCCCGCAATCTTCGGGCACGGATGAGAATTTCCTTGCCTCTCCGCGGATCGCGATAGGGCAAACGAGCCTTTCGGCGCAGTGGAATCGCGTCGCCAGCGACACCATAACGGGCGACGAGGTCCGCAAGCTCATTGGCAACCGAAGTGCAGGCGCCACCGCCACGCTCCAAACGGTCAATGGGTGGGTCAATCGCGCCATCGCTTATGCAGAGGATCGCGAGATCTGGAACAGCAGGGATTACTGGGCGCTCGCTTCGCAAACGCTTAGCCGACGCGAAGGTGACTGCGAGGACCTCGCTATCCTGAAATACCAGATGCTTCGCGCGATCGGTGTGGCGCCGGAGGACATGTTCCTCACCCTTGCAAGGGATCTGGCGCGAAATGCCGATCATGCAGTGCTCGTGGTCCGCCACGAAGGGCGCTTCTTCCTGCTCGACAATGCAACCGATGCCATTCTCCCGGCCAACCTTTCCTACGATTATCGTCCGACACTGAGCTTCAGTGGCGATTCTGCCTGGCTGCATGGCATAACAAGTACCCCTCCCCGGCGGCGAACGCTCCTAACGTTCGGTCAGGGCGACATCGAAGCCACGCGTGATGGGCTTCAGGAGATAGGATAGGATGCTCTTCGCGCCGGTGATGATTTCCACATCGGTGACCATCCCGGGAACGATCGAGTATTTCCGGCCATCCTTCTCGACAAAGCTCGCATCGGTCTCGATCAGCACGCGATAATAGGCCTCACGCTCTACCTCGTCGTAAATGCTATCGGCGGAAACTTCGCGGACACTGCCGGTAAGTCCCCCATAGGTCGCAAAGTCATAGGCAGTAATCTTGACGTTGGCAGGATCGCCGACGGCGACAAAACCGATATCTCGCGGACTCACGCGCGCTTCGATCAATAGCCGATCGCCCACCGGCACGACCTGCATGATCATTTCGCCGGCATTGACGAACCCTCCAACCGTCGTGATCTGCACGTCGTTGACGATACCGTTGGTCGGGGCACGCAATTCATTCCGGTTGAGGCGCGCCTCCGCCCCTCGAATGCTCTCTTCATTCACGGCAATGCGCGTTGCCACCTCGCTTCTTTCGTTCAACGCCTGCTGACGAAAATCGAGCCGTGCCGCCTGCAAGTCCGCCTGCGCCTCGCTAATCGCGGCAGTGGCGCGGGCACTTGCCTGACGCGCCGCGGAGAGACGTCCGCGAATGTCCACCAGCTCGCGTTGCGCGGCAAGCAGCTCTGTCTGCGGCACGATGCCCTGTTCCGCCAGCGGCTCAAGCATAGTCACTTCCTGCTGCGCGAGATCGAGGGATTCCTCCAGAGAATTCACGGTAGCATCGGCTTCACGCTTGTCGCGACGTCGTTGTTCCACGGCAGCGCCAAGCGCAGCTTCGCGTGTCCGAGCCGTTGCAAGTCGTGCTTCCTGCAAGCGCTGTTCCTCGAAACACAAGGTCCCTTCCTCGCAACCCATGGCCGAACCGCTCGCTTCGCCGGCAAGCCTGTCGGCACGGACAGCAAGCCGTTCATTCTCCGCCTGCAACTGGCCGAGCTCCGAATCCGCGAGCGTGTCATCGAGCCGGACGAGAACCTGCCCCTGCTCGACCTGTTCCCCGCTCCGTACGAGGATTTCCGCAATAACCGAGGGCTCTGCGGCCTGGACCAGCTGCGCCTGGCTGGAGGGGATCACACGGCCAATACCGCGGGTAATTTCGTCGACCTGGGCGATGCTCGCCCAAAGAACGAGGATGCCGAGACCGATAGCGGCCGTGGCGATCAGTTTCTGTTCGGGGCCCCACAATTCGAGCCTTTCACGAAGGGTCACTGTGCCTCCCCTCCGGACATTGTCCCTTCATTGGCAAGGGCTAGCGTACGGGCCGAAAGCTGCGACTGGCGGGATGCTTCATAGCCGGCGCTGGCATTGACCGGATCGGGAATTGCAAGGCGCCAATCCTTGCTCGTGTCCAACCGCCCGCCAATGTCGTTCTCGGCGCGACGATCGGTCGGATCCTGCACAGGTTCGGGACCTGCTCCAGTATATGCGACCGATGCCGGATCGGCGGCATCCACAAAGTCGAACCTTGCAAGATCGATTTCCGGCTTGCGCTCGCGTCCGGTCCAACGCGCCGTGAAACTCTGCTCCCGGCCGGCACGCCCGGGGAAACGATAGAAGAGGTGGCGGCCGACCTGATCGACCTTGCCCAATGTGTAGGCCCAGCGCGGAAGGACATAATCCGCATGATAGTGGGTAGCGCTGCCGACCGATCGCTCCACATGGCCAGCCAATGCGGACCGCGCGACATCGAGCGACTGGTTCCATTCTTCGGCAAGCGGCGAACGGCGCAAGGATCCATCGCATGTGAAGCTGAACTGGCAAACCTGCTTGTTCCACCCTTCATAAACGACCCCGCAGACAGATGCGGGATAGGCAGGGTGGCGCACGCGGTTCAGCACCACCTGCGCGACAGCGCGCTTCCCCTCGACGGGTTCCACCGCCGCTTCATAGTAAACCGCCTGGGCGAGGCAGGAGAGAGCCACATCATAGGCACCACCTGCATCGTCACTCAGGCGAAACGCCTTCATGGTTTCGAGCGGCTCGACGGAAAGGGGGATCAGGGCATTGTGCTCCGCGGCGCCCTTGCCCCGCTCGAGAATGCGGGCATTCGCCGCCAGCGTGAGATTGCCAAGCTCACCGAATTCGGAAGCACCTTCAGAGCCCTTGGCCTGGTATACCGGGTTCAGGCCAGGCTCCATTTGCGAAGGCGCCGGCGCGGTAAGCGTGGCCAGCAATAGCAGCCCGAATGCCATTCGAATCGATAATCCGAGCCCCTTGTGCTTAGGCAGATGTGGGCGCCATACGGTCATTGCTCGAACCCTGCCTGCTTGCCAGCGCGCGCGAGGATCTCTTCCTTGGGGCCATCGGCAATCACATGGCCTTGATCCATGATGATGATCCGATCGCAAAGAGAGAAAAGCGCCGGGCGATGCGTCGCAACGATAAGCGTCTGCTTGTCGGAAAGAGACTGCTGCAGCCGTTCTACCAGGGCCCGTTCGGTGCGGCTGTCCATTGCGCCCGTGGGTTCATCGAGAAAGAGGAGTTCACAGGGGGAAATGAAGGCACGGGAAAGAGCGAGGAAGGCGCGCTGACCGCCCGACAATCGCCGTCCATGTTCTCCAACCTGGCGCTCGAAACCGGCAGAATCCCTCGCCAGGAAGTTGGCAGCGCCGCTTTGATTGAGAGCGTTGAGGACATCGGCATCGCTGGCACCAGGCTTGCCGATCGCAAGATTGTCCCTGATCGTACCGGTAAACAGGTTGGCATCCTGCCCCACGAAACGGAAGCTCTTGCGCAATTCGGTCGGCCTGAACTGCCTGCTATCAACACCGTTGATCAGCATTGCGCCGTCACTGGGTTCATACAGGCCGCAAAGGATGCGCCCGAGCGTGGACTTGCCCGACGCGACCTTGCCGATCACCGCAACCCGCTCCCCGGGCTTGATCTCGAGGTTGAGCCCCTCGAGCGCCGCGACATCCGCTTCCGGATAGGTAAATTTGAGCTTCTCGAGCTTGAGGGTGAGTCCGCCCGTGGAAGCAGGCAGCGCCATGCTGCCCTGCTGACGCTCATCCTGTACTTCGAACAGGTTCTCGATCGATGCCAACGCCTCTCGGGCCTGGCGGCCTCGAGTAAGCAGGAAGGCAAGCTGGCCCGCCGGCGCGAGCGAACGCGATGCCAGCATGACAATTGCAATAATGGCGCCCATCGTGATGTGGCCCGCAGCGAACAGGTAATAGCCACCCACGACAAGGGAAACGCTCGAAATCTGCTGGAAGGTGGAGGCCAGGGACACCGCGATGGCACTGATCCGCCGCAAGCGCAGCTGGGAGTGGCTGCCGATTTCCGCCAGTGAATGCCACCGGCCCAGCATCGCCCTTTCACCCGAAACGCTCTTCAGGGTTTCCATGCCCGCCACGGATTCAACGAGCATGGTCTGTTGCAGGCCGTGGTCCGCCTGAGCGTCGCGCGCTGCATCGGTGACCTTGCGCTGAAGGTAAAATCCGGCGCCAGCCATGAGCGCGGTCACGACGACCGGCACCAGCGCCAGCCATCCGGCGATGTAGGCGATTACCGCGATGAACAGGACCAGGAAGGACATGTCGACCATGGTCACGATCGTCGTCGAGGCGAAGAAATCCCTGACAATCGCATACTCGCTGACGCGAGCGGCAAGGGCACCCGTGCTTCCCTTACGTGCGCTTAGCGGAGAAGCGAGCAGCCTCGAGAAGATCTTCTGCGAAAGCCGCAGATCGAGACGGCGCCCTATCTGGTCCACCACGCTGGTGCGTGCCGATCGCAAGGCCAGTTCGAGGGAGAAAGCCAGCACGACGCCCGTGGCCAGAACCCACAGGGTTGCCTCTGCTTCATTGGGAATAACGCGGTCGTACACATTCATCGAAAACAGCGGCAGGGAGAGAGCAAGGAAATTGACCAGCAGCGAGGCCAGTATCACCGGCCGAAACGCCGCACGCTCCTTGCGCAATTCCGACCAGAACCAGTGCGTTCGACCCTTTGCGTGCCAGGGAGCGTCCTGTTCGCGGAGTTTGTCCGGATTCCCGATGACTGAATAGAAGTCGCCGGTAATGCGGCTCTCCACTTCGGAAATCGGCTCCCATTGTGCTTCTTCCCGCCCAACTTCCCAAACCAGGGCATCGCCATCGGATATGGAAAGCAGAGCTGCCGAGCCGCCATCCTCCATCTTGACCAGCGCAGGGAAGAAACCCTCGCGCCGCGGCAGCTTGCGCACCGTCGCACGTTCGAAATTCAGCCCGACAAGTTCCAGCGCCGCACCTGCCTCATGAAAAGGCAGGCGCCCCTCGGCATTGCGAGGCAGCAGGTCGAAAATGCCGCTGGGCGGCGCGAATCCGAAACGTCCTGCGAGGCACACAATGGCCAAGATCAGCGGATCCTGCTCCTCAGCAGCTACGAACTCCTCGACCTGGTACACCTTTCGTTTCCTTGCGTAACGCCCCGTCAGCGCGAATAGCGGCGACGATCGAGTTCGGCAGGCACCGACGGACCATAGTCGAAGCGGTCGCGCTCCATCGCTCCTGCGCCAGCACCGGGAGCAACGCTAAGCGCGTCAAGGAACTGGTTCGTCGCTGCCAGGATCTGGTAGCCGGCGAACATTTCGGAAAAGCGCGAAGTCTCGCGGCGCACCTGCGTGTTGAAGCGCGTATTCTGCGCATCAAGTACGTCCAGCAGCGAGCGACGACCGATATTGAACTGGCTCCTGTAGGAGAGCAGCAAGTCGTCGCTTACCTGCGACTGACGCTCGAGCGTCTGTCCGACGCTCCGCTGAGTTTCCAGTGCAGTCCATGCATTGGTCACATCTTCCTCGGCCTCACGGACACGGTCATGCAGACGATAGCGTGCCTCGCTGGCACGACGGACCATCTCCTGCACTTCGGCTTCCTTGATGCCGCCGTTGAACAGGTTCCAGCGAAGATAGACGCGGCCGATCACATCGTTGGTCTCACCGGCAAATCCATCGATGTCGTCACCGATACGGCCGGAAATGTCGACGCCAATTTGTGGGAATAGCCCGCCGCGCGAAGACATAACCATCGCATTGGACGCATCCACATCCGCCTGCGCTTCCCGCACCAGCGGATTGTCGGTCCGGGCCATGGCAATGGCTTGCTCCAGATCAGGCGGCATATAGGAAACCAGATTCCCCGGCAGGACCACGGAATTGATGTCGAGCCCGGTAAGCCGGCGCAATGCCGTGCGGGCATTGGTCAGGTCTTCACGCGCCTCTTCCTGCAGCACAATGGCCCCCTGCAGTCGCTCTTCGGCCTGCTGCAGGTCTGCAGTGCTTATCGAACCCTGATTTACACCCTCAGCCAAGCTGTTGGTCAGCTGCTGGTGAAACAGCGCATTGTCCTCCGCAGCAGCGACGACGCGTTCCTGCAGCAAGACATTGAGATATTGGCGAGCAACCTGCAGGGCGATGAACTCCGAACGCTCGACAACACGGAGCGAAGCGCCGTCCACGCGGGCGGCCTGTCGCAACAATTCGCCGCGACGCCGACCGAAATCGAACAATGTCCAGTCCGCCCGTGCCTGTGCTTCGAGCGGGTAAAGCCAGTCGTCCGCAATGTTCAGCGTCCGCCTTGTCTGGTTCTCGAGCCGACGCGCACCGGCCGACAATTCGACGTCGAGCGTGGGAAAGAAGAGCCCCTGCGCCTGGTCGCGCTCGAACTGGATCGCCTCTGTGTTGAACTGTGCCTGCAGGATCTCCGGGTTCGAAGCCACGGCAATCTCGATCGCCTGGCGCATGTCGATCGGTTCGCTGACTTCCTGAGCCATTGCCGCGGGAGCAGCAGCAGTGAGCAACAAGGCAGCAGTCAATGTGTGGATGTACTTCATGTCGTCCTCTCCTTGACCTTCACTCTGCCGAAATTTCGACGCGCCGGTTCTGCGGGCTCCTCGTGCCGTCCGGCAGGGGCACACGAGGGTTGCTTTCGCCCATGGCTGAAGTGCTCATCATGCTATCGGCAACACCACGCGATCCGAAAGCCGCCTCGACGGCATCGGCGCGGGCCTGCGAAAGACCGAGATTGTAGGAATCGCTGCCTGCTTGATCGGTGTGACCAACGATCTGCAGCGATTGCCAACCGCATACCGGGATATTGGTGACGATCGTATCGAGGGTGGCGCCTGCCTCGGCCGCAACGACATCCGAGTCGAAATCGAAGAAGACGATCCCGACAACCTCATCATTGCAGATGGAAGGCAGTTGCTGCGGAGGTGGCGGCGGTGGTGGAGGTGGCGGCGGAGGCGGCGGAGGCGGTGCCGCGACGTAACTCATAAGAGAATACGCCCGCTGGCAGTTGCGGATGCTCGTCTCGTCCCGGGTCGAGGACTTGAGATATCCCAATGCTATCCCGCACTGCACTTTGGCCTCGAGCGCCCAGAGATAGCGTGGATCGTCCGCCGCAATGACCGAATCATTGAGCGACGCAGCCAAGGCCGCGTCGTACCGAGACTGGATTTCAGACTCCAGGGACCGGTCATCCATCGCCAAGAGTTGCGCAAAATCTGAGTCCTGCGCCTGGGCAGCCACCGGAAGGACCGCCGCCAGCGTGACCACACCGAATGCCCCAATAGCATCTTTTCGCATTATCAGTCTCCCCAAGGCCTTCATCTCCTATGCGTGCGCTTCAGCGGTCATGCTTGCTTGATCCAGTGTATCATCGACTTGGATCTGCGCCACATGTGAACTGTCTCCACCCAGATTGCTGTCCAGCAATGCTGCCAGTACACCATGGTCAGCTTGATCGTCTGCCCCTGACGTTGCGCCATCACTGCTTTCTGCCGACGCCTCGATTACACTGTCAACGGTACTTTCCGCCAGTGCATCTTCTAGCACCGAGTCGACCTGACCTTCGTCAGTGGAACTCGTTTCCGTTGTACCGTCTTCGCTCGACATGGCCAGCAAGGCTTCCATCAACGCCGAGGTCGAAGAGGCCCCATCAGCCGATGCGAAGACAGCGTCGCCAGCATCCTCGGTCAAGCCATCCGATTGATCGACAGGCTGGTCTGCATCCAACGCCTGCGTATCGCTGATTTGCGTATCCAGCTCTTCGGATGGTGTGGAACCAGCGTCAGCTGTATCCGTCTCGCCATCCGACGTCTGATCCTGCGTGTCGAGCAGGGAAACGTCATCGGTTTCGCCATCTCCTGATTCTTCGGACGACAGCGAGATCGTGCTCATTTCCCCGACATCGGACTGGGTCTCCGAGCGTTCGCCAGACAGAACCGCATCGTCATCAAATTCGTATAGCGTTGGCTCGGCAATGAAGCCGGCGATGCCGGCCGCCAAGGCCGTACTCTGGACTGTCTGCGCCTGTCGGTTTTCCTCAGTGGAGGGGTCGAGCAGCGCATTGGCAACGGCATAAGTCCCCGAGGCAAGCGTGCCGGTTCCGTCCGCATTGAATTCGGCGCTTCCGTGCAGCACCACCTCACCATTCGCGGGCGAAGCCGACACGTCGTCATCGACAATCTCGATATAGGTAATGCCGAGATCGGACATGGTGAAGAACTCTCCACCATCAAAGACACCATCGCTATCAAGATCCTGCCATACGCCGAGCTGGCCCCAGATGCCATCCGCTGCATCGAGGGCGCCGGCAATACCGGCGGTATCGAATGCCGCAAGATAGTCGAATGCGTCTTTGGAGCCGTTCTCGAATACAATCTCGGCGGCGGAATCGACCGATCCATTGCTGTTCAAGTCGTAGACCAGGAAGCCGTCATCCGGCCCCACCCAGGCCACGCTCTCTGCCACGGTATCGCCGTTGAGATCGTACATGATCCCGGCATCGGTCCCGAGGAATTCGACGCCGTCACCGTCAAGATCGAGAGCAACAATGGGTTCGACCGGATTGAGAGTTATGTCCAGATTGCCGGAGGCGACCATGTCATCATCGCCGTCAATGACATAAATCGGCACGTTGAAGCTGACCGGATCGTCGGTGATGATCGATGCGCCGAAATCGCCGATCTTGAACGTGTTACCGCCGCCGTGACCCCACTCGATGCTGTTATAGCCATCATTGGTATAGGCCGCGATCCTCGTGTCCGCGGGAACGCCCGACACTTCCGCCGTACCGTCGACATTGAAGGTGACGGTAAAGTTGTTACCGCCAACTTCGTAAGTCCCCCCAATAGTGATTTGCTGGCTGGTCACTCCATTGTAGGAAATGGCGATCCCCGTAATGGTATCGGGCGTGCCGTCGCCAACGTCCTTCAGCGTACCGCTATCGTCGTCGTCAAATGCAGCTATGGTGACGGTCGTGGAACTGGTGATCTGGGTGAAATAGGCCGAACCGCCATTGACGGTATAGTGCCCGTCGAAGCTCTGCGTATCGTCCCCACCATAGAAATCACCGCCATTTACCGGGGATCCGACGAGGTCGATCACGTAATCGACCCGCATGGCCTCGGTTCCGCCGACATTGTTATTGTCGATGCCGCCTTCGTTGGCATTGGTATTCACAGAACCGCCATTCACCGGCGTCAGCAGGAGATCCTGGCTGTCATTGTCACCCGGCTGGGTGAACCCTGCCCAAGAGGTGTTACCGCCAACGAAGTTGTATCCGCCATCGTTGAAATCGACATCGGTTGTGGCGTCGACCTTTTCGCTGACCGTGACAACATATTGGTCTTCATTGCCGACCGGCTCAAGATCGATCCGGAAGACTTCGGAGTCATCGGTCGATTTTGTCGCAACTAGCGTCTTGCCGCCATTGATGATCTCATATTCGAGCGGCGCCAGGCCCGAAGTCAGGTTCTGCCCTTCAAGGATGTCGATCGTGTCATCGGTAAGAGTATTCGCACCGCCATTGTCGCTGTAGAAGATTACTCCTCCACGACCGTCGGCACCAAGATTGTCGTCGACATCGTCGTCGCTATCCAGGTCGAATGCACCTACGGCGCCGAGCGTGTTGGCCATGCTCGAGGCATCTGCCGTGACCGGCAGCGGCGCATCGTCACGAACCGTGATGTCGAGCGAATCCGTAGCGGATGTGTCGCCATCATCGTCGCTTACGCGAACGGCGAAACTGTCACCCGGGATCTCGTCGTCTGCACCTTCGATCCCGTCTCCGTCGTCAGGGTCGGTATCGGGATGATCGAGATTTGTGGTGAGCGTGTAGCTCCAGCTGTAATTGCCTGCACCATCGGACGTCACGGATAGTGTGCCGTAGTCGCCTGTTACCGTGATCGGCGTGCCGACCGTCGCGGCCGTCACATCGATCCAGTTGCCATCCTTGTCCTGGACTTCCAGCGCGCCCAAATTGTCATTGAACGTGTCGTAGGAGAATGTGCCAGTGGTTGTCTCGCTGGTGTCGCTGTTGTTTGCTGCATTGTCGTCAGCCAGTTCACCGGTGCCTGCAGGTAGGCCCTGTTCGTCGACCGTGCCATCCGTAACACTTACCGTAGGCGTGCTGTCACCAACCAGGTTGATGGTGACATTCCCGATTACCGGATCATCATCGCCATCGGTCAGCGTGTAGCTGAAGGTTACCGTTCCTTCTTCACCGGCTCCGGGCGTGTAGCTGAACGTTCCATCCGCGTTGAAGCTCAGGATACCTGTGCCATCGTGATCATTATTGTAGGCAAAGTTCTTGATCCCGTCAGCGCCAGGTGAATCATTGGTCGATACATCGCCATTGACGACCGCGTTTTCGCTGACCTGGTTGAAAGAGTCATCCGACGCGACCGGCGTGTCGTCATTCACCTGGATCGTCAGATCCGAGCTCGCCGTATCATCGTCACCATCGGTCACCGTCACCGAGAACACGAAGTCCGTCGTCTCCTCGCTCGTGCCAGGCGTACCGTTCACCACAGGCGCACCCTGCGTGTAATCGTACGAGCCGTCGGCATAAACCGTCAGAACCGCCGCATCCGGCACGCTCGCGCTGTCGCCAGACAGCGTCCAGCTACCGTCGCCATTGTCGACGACCGCATTCCACACAACCGCTTCGGTACTCGCAACGCCATCGCCGTCGATCACGATCACGCTCATCACCGGACCGCTGATCGACACCGACTTCACTCCGTCAGCTCCGGCCGTGAACAAATCACCGGCAGAACCGCTCGTCGTCAAAACGTCAGGGCTCACATCGCCCGTCACCGCTGCCGTATTGCCAGAACCCTGCGCCTCGTCGTCCAGAACATCGGGCGCCGTCACATCCGACGCGACCGGCGTGTCGTCATTCACCTGGATCGTCAGATCCGAGCTCGCCGTATCATCGTCACCATCGGTCACCGTCACCGAGAACACGAAGTCCGTCGTCTCCTCGCTCGTGCCAGGCGTACCGTTCACCACAGGCGCACCCTGCGTGTAATCGTACGAGCCGTCGGCATAAACCGTCAGAACCGCCGCATCCGGCACGCTCGCGCTGTCGCCAGACAGCGTCCAGCTACCGTCGCCATTGTCGACGACCGCATTCCACACAACCGCTTCGGTACTCGCAACGCCATCGCCGTCGATCACGATCACGCTCATCACCGGACCGCTGATCGACACCGACTTCACTCCGTCAGCTCCGGCCGTGAACAAATCACCGGCAGAACCGCTCGTCGTCAAAACGTCAGGGCTCACATCGCCCGTCACCGCTGCCGTATTGCCAGAACCCTGCGCCTCGTCGTCCAGAACATCGGGCGCCGTCACATCCGACGCGACAAAACCATCATCCTCGAAGCTGATGTTACCCGAGATATCGATGGCGTTGCTGTCGGCCGTATCCTCGTCGCCATCCTCAACCGTAACGACCACGCTGATGGCACCGGCATCCATGCTGACCGGTTCATCGTAATTGTCAGGACTGATGGGATGCGTAAGAGACAGATACTGCTCGACCGTCACAACGCCGGTATCCGCATCGATACCGATCGCAAAGGCAGCCTGCCCCGCGAAGGCACCATTATCGACCACGCCGACAATGACTGCGCCTTCCTTTACCAGAGTGATCGTCGAACCATCGGTCAGCGTCAGATTGGTCAGCGAAGCCGTTGCGTCCACCTGCAGTGCATAGACCGGGTCTGCACCCTGCCCGTCAGCACCGTAGACGGGATTGTCGGTGGCCATGTTGACGATTGCCGCACCGCTGCTCGCAATCGACAGGGCATTCGATCCGGCAACATCGGGATCATCACCCGCCGTGTAGCTGCCAAGATTCAAGCCCGAAGCACCCGCGCCATCGCCGCTCTCGTCGAGCCGCACAACCGCGTCCGCCTCCAATTCGATAGTCACCGAAGGCCCATCATCCTCAAAGGTGATGTTGCCGCCCAGATCGATACTGTCGCTGGCAACGTCGTCGTCACCATCGGTGACGGTTGCAGTCAGTGTGATCAACTCGTTTCCGAGGCTAACGGGCTCGTCATGATTGTCCGGGGACAACGGGTGGACGATGGCGCGCTGCTGATCGAGCGTGACATTGCCCGAACCGTCAACAGTAAGCGCGAAGACCACATCGCCGGTGCCTGAAGTGCGGCCTTCGATCACCCCGCCATTGTCGAACAACAGCACGGCCTCGTCAGTCGCCGTGTCGACCAGACCGGAATCCGTCCCATCTACAACAGAAAGGGCATAGGTCAGGCTCTTGGTGCCGTCGGCACCGTCGTTCACCGCAAAGGCGGCTGCAAAGCTCTGTGTGTCATCGGTGGCCAGAACAGACTCATCGACCAGCAACTCGGTCTCCGGATCGGTTGCGGTCAGAGTCGGAACGTCGTCCGAAACCGAAACCGAAACAGAGGCCGAAGCCGTATCGCCATCCGTATCGGTCGCCACGACATCGACCGAACCCAGTGCCTGCAGATCGTCCGCAGTGAAAGTCGGGTGACTGTCGTAATTGTTCGACAGGGTAGCAGTGACCGTGGCGGTCGTACCCGAAACCGAAAGGTCGAGTGTAACGACAAGCGTACCACCGTCAGAACCGGTGATCTGCGTATCGCTGACCCGCACCCAGGTGAGGCCCCCACCCAGATTGTCGAGCGCATTGGCGCCATCATCAAAAGCAATAGAAACGATCGCATCCGAGCCTGCCGTGAACGTGATGGAGCCATCATCGGTCACCGGGACAGCCGGATCTGTACCATCGGAAAGGTTCTCGTCGTCGACCGTCAGACTGATCGGTTCACCTGCCTCCGGATCGGCACCATCGGTAATGCTGATCGGCTGAATGGCAGTGTCGAAGTCTGTGTCGCCATCGGTCAGCGTGTAGGTGAAAGTGGCGTCCACATCGCCAGCGGACTGGTCCAGATTTGTATTTGGATCAAAAGTCCAGTCGCCTTCGGAAGTGAAGGTATAAGTGCCGTTGGCCGTCGCGACAATGGTCGTGCCAGTCTGCGCTACTGCATAATCTGTACCACCAATATTGACCGACGTAACCGTCGCATCGTCAGCGCCCGGCGTATCGTTATCGACGACATTGCCGCCGACCGTGCCGACCGCATCTTCTGCAACCGAAACCGCGAGATCGTCGACTGCGATGGGTTCGTCATCGACGATGTCGATGACCAACTCGTCAGCGGCTTCGTCGCCGTCCAGATCACGGACGACGATGTCGAAGGTTACCGAAGTGTCGTCTCCATCAGTGTTATCACCAAGCGTATACTCGTAGGTGATCGATCCATCGCCCGTTTCCGGGTCATAGGTATAGTCGGTTACGACAAGCGTGCCGGTTTCGTCATCAACGACCACCTGCGGCAGATTGCCCGGGTCGATCACAGTCCCACCGATGGAGACAGAATCCACGCCATCGGGTGAGTTGAACGTGATCGTCGCGCCAGTCGTTTCACTCTGGTCGCTATCATTGTCGGCATCGCCGTCGGAGATTTCGCCCGTACCAGCTGGCTCGTCGTCACGTGGCGGCAGACCGCCTTCATCGACCTCCGTTCCCTCGCCAACATCGGGAACGAAAGTGATTTCATCGAGCGCGTTCTCGATGGTGATCGTCAGCGTGGCGCCCGAAGTGCTGCCGTCCTGATCGACGATCGTGTAATCGAAGCTTTCTTCCACACCACCCGGCGTGTTGAAATCACGCACATAGGTGTAGCTGCCATCGGTGTTGAGCGTGAGAACGCCATAATCACCCTGCAGGCTCTCGCCGGGTTCCGCGGACCCCTGGGCCGTGCTGGTCTCGGAGTTACTGAAACCGGTAACACCTCCTTCGACCGCAAAATCATCCGCGCCTGGCGTATCGTTGTCCAAGACGTTGCCCGTAATGGGATCATGCGTCCCACTCGGCACCGTACCTTCGTCGTCCGCGCCAATCGGTCCATCATCGACAATGTCGATGCGAAGCGTGGCAGTGGCAACGTCACCATCGGTGTCGGTGATCGTGACCGAGAAGTTGTCCGCGCCTGTCGGATCCGTCGTGTTGTCGCTCAACACATAGTCGTAACCGATGCGCCCAGCCTCAATGCTGGTGATGGTGAGCACACCCAGATCGGAAGTGAAAGTCTGACCAACCGTGGTGATTTCCACGCCGTTGATCGAGATATTGTCGACGCCGTCCGGGGAATCAAAGTTGATGAAGCCAAATGTCTGTTCGCTTTGATCGCTGTCATTGCCGGCATCGCCGTCTGCGATCTCGCCCGTGCCCGGAGGTTCAGAACCTCGATCAGGGAGGCCTGCTTCGTCTACTGAATCCTCGGCGTTGATCACTGACACGCCGGAATCATCGATTTCGATATCGATGACCGGGTCCTCATCCGGCAGCGCGGGAATGATCTCCTCTTCCTCTTCCTCCGGCCGGCTCAGCTCCGTGTAGGGGAGCAGATCGCCGATATCGAAAGCCGACTGGATATCGCCCGGATCGGTCGCGAAGTTGCCACCGGAACTCTGCGTTTCGCCAGCAGCTGGTTCAGGTTCGTTGCCGACGAGCAGGGCTGCCAGGTTCGCAGGCGGAATCGCGGTATCGCCAACCAGGAGCTGGGGAAGGACGATGGCGCCATCGGGAATGACAATCCGGCTACCGTCTTCCAGCACGATGACCAGATCGCGGCCTTCGGAAGTCACCTGGCCGATGACAGCATCCGGAGGAAGACTGACGCTGTTCGAGGCGTCCGCAGGGATTACCTGGGCAACCTGAGCAGCGGCATCGTCCGCCAAGTTGGGGTCTGCTTCGCCGCCAAACGCGGTGTCGAACTGCTGCCGAGAATTGTCGTCCATGAATTCCATCCCCTTTTAAGGAAACAGCGGACAACCTGTCTGGTAAATTGCGGTCGATCACAACGTATCGATCAACTGCAAATCTGGAGCTCCCTACTCGGGCACCAGCAACCGGACAGTCGCGTAATTTCCTCTCAAGCCTACTGAGGGGATGGAACACCGGATGGTCGCATGATTCAAGGCTGTTAACTAATTTGGACCATCTGCTTGACATTGGCGTACTTTTTGTGATCGGCAACGTCAATTTTCATTTTATTTCGCGATTTCAGCAGGATGCAATTAGCAATCCGATGAACTTCGTGGCAAATTCAGCGGCAGGATCGAGTCACAAAATTTACTGAGTGTGCCGAGATATGACAGAAAGTTTCGCAAAGATTGACCATCTTTGCCCGACATTGGCCCGAGGCGCGGCGATTCGCTCAAGAATCACTTGAATGGCAACAGTTCGTCTTGTGTCAGTGACGTTTGTTCGACATCGGAGCGATCACGCTACTATTAGGAATTTCGCGAACTTGTTGGCTGAAATTGCCCTTACCGCGATCCTCGTATTCGAGCATGTTTCGGCGCTCGGGCGGAAGTGTTACCTTACAGCCCAATGCGCAATCCAAACAGATATACGACATGTCCAACAACAGGCTTTCGGCCTGCAGGAGGCGATGTAGATCAGCAGCTGAGCCCCACAAGCATCAGAAGGCCCAAACCGAGACCAACACAACCTGCGCCTTGCAGTCGCACACATTGAGCGTCCTAAAGTGTGCTCGACCCCGGCAAAGCTCGTCGGCAGAAGATAGGGCAATGGCGGCTGAAGACGGACCAGAGATTGATCGCGACGCAGAAATGCACCATCGTGGGGCTTCTTGGCAGACGATGGAGGGGCAGGGGTTGTTGGCCATTGGCATTCTGGAAGTAATCCTGGCGACACGGACGATCCACGTTTCATGAGGGGACCGCCTCGTCCCGGCCTGTGTCTCAACATCGGCATTACCGGTCATCGCGCCAACGCTCTGCCCGACGAGGTGATGGAGCAGTTGGAGCCGGTCCTCACTTCAATCTTCGGCATGCTCCGCGAGGCGGCAATCACGCTCAAGCGGGAAGAGCCCGAAATCTTTAGCGAAGATGATGTGGTATTGCGGCTTCACACACCACTCGCAACGGGCGCTGATCAGATCGGCTTTCGTGCAGCGCGCATGGCCGGATACAAGGCGCGAGCACTCTTGCCTCTGCATCCCGATGTATATCGCGACGATTTTGCGGAGGGCGAGGAGCGGGAGGCATTCGACCAATTGCTGGAAAATGCAGATAGCTGTTTCGCGCTGCCGGGCGATCCGGTGAACCGCAACAATGCCTATTACATGGTCGGCCAGTCCGTGGTCGCAGCATCCGATATCCTCATCGCCATTTGGGACGGTCACGAAGCCAAGGGCCCCGGCGGGACCGCGCAGGTCGTGGACCTGGCATTGGCAGCAAGGGTGCCGGTGATTCACGTATCCGTTTCCCGCAAGACACATTCCCTGGGGCAAGCTCGGCTTCTCGAAGGCCGCCGGGGAGCGCGCAATCGCCCGGTCCTGCGAACGCCAGAGGAATATGACGCGCTCGTACGCCGCGTACTGATGGTGCCAGGAGGCGAGCAGCGAAAGGGCTATCTGCAGTTCCTGTCCGAGCACGAAGACCATTTGAACACCCGGCTCGCCTATCCTCTGATGCTAGCCATGTTGGGCGTGCGTAAGTTCTCTTCGGGCGACTGGCGGCACCAGAATGTCGAGGATAATGCTCGCATGGAACTGGGCGATGCGATCTTCGAGGGGCATTCGGTCCTGCCCAAAGCGTTCGGCTGGGCGAATATCCTCGCCGTGCGGTACGCGCAGAAATTCCGCAGCGGGCATGTGTTGAACTATGTCCTGTCGGCGGTCGCCGTGCTGGTGGCACTGTCGGGCTTGTTGCTGCCGGACCTGAAGCTCTATCTCGTGATATGCGAACTGGCGGTCATCGGACTGCTCTTTGGCAATACCTGGGCCGGCACACGCGGTGACTGGCATCGCCGCTGGCTGCAATATCGCTATCTGGCCGAAGCGCTCAGGACGCTCCCCTATCTGAAAGATACCGGCCTGGCGCCGCCGCCTTTCCGCACAAAATCGACCGGACGCCCGCTCGACCACGGAACGACCGCGGACTGGACCTGGTGGTATGCGGACATGATCTGGCGCAACATGCCCAACCCAAAGGGGAATATCGGGCAGGCCTATATCGAGCAATTGCGCGATGGCGTGCTCGAAGCGCAGATTCGGCCGCAATCGCGCTATCACCATTCGAACGTGCACCGCATGCATCATCTGGACCATCGCCTGCACGCGCTGGGGCAGGTGGCGATGATGGCGGTAATCCTCGCCTGCGGAATTTTCGTGGGGGTCTATTTCACCTTCAATGACTGGGCCAAGGCAAATGCCGGCATCTTCGTCTTCGTCACGGCCGGATTGCCCGCAGTGGGTGCTGCACTTTTCGGCCTTCGCGGCCATGGCGAACACCTGCTGGCGGCAAGCCGTTCGCATGCGTCGGCGGCTAGGCTTGAGGCGATCGAGGCGGCGATCGAGCAAACCGACCAGCTCGACGAACTGACAGCAGAACTGGAAGACGTTGCGCGAACGATGCTGGCCGATCTCGACGAATGGACACTCGCCTATCGCGAGCGGTCATTGCAGATCCCTGCCTGACCCTGGATCAGGCGACGCGGACGACGATCAACGAGACATTGTCGGGGGCACCGCGCTCCAGCACGGTCTCCAGCAGCCTGTCCGCAGCCTGCATGGGGTTGTTCCTGGTCACTATCTCGAGCAGCTCTTGATCCTTGACGACCCTGGTCAGGCCATCGCTGGCCAAAAGAAAGATATCGTCTGGAAGCGCTTCGCCCTCGACACTGTCGATCTCAACCTCTGCGGCAACACCGACTGCCCGGGTGATGACGTTCGAATCGGGATGATTTTCTGCGTCTTCCGGTTTCAGCATCTCTGCGCGAATCAGGTCTTCGACCAGGCTGTGGTCGCGAGTCAGGCGCGATATCCTGCGCTGGCGGATGAGGTAGGCACGGCTATCGCCTACCCAGAAGCAGTCAAATCTCCCCTTGGCGATGGCCAGACCGACCACCGTGCTGCCGATGGTCCGCCGTACTGGTCCCGAGTTGGCGAGATCGTAAATAGCCTTGTTGACCGTCTCGACTTGCCGGCGTGCATCCGTCGCGAGTTCCGGCGCAGCGCCCTCTGATACAAGAGACTGAAAAGTATCGACTATCATTCCGCTGGCCACTTCGCCCGCATCCTCTCCACCCATGCCGTCAGCCACCGCCCAGAAGCCGATCTCGCTTCTGTCGCAGACCGCGTCCTCATTTGCCTTTCGACGGAGGCCCACATCGGTTCGTGTGGCGGACTGGAATGGCATGGATGAAAGTCTGACCCTCCGATCTGATCTGCGACAGTGATGTTGGACTCAAAATCGAAATCATGAAACTGTGTGTGGAGCAATTTTCGCAACGGGGCATACTGGCAATGAGTAAGGCTTACAGCAACAAGGCTCTACCTGCCGGAACAATCTTGCGCGAATGGCGATTGGAGCAGGTTCTCGGCGTTGGCGGCTTCGGGATCGTCTACAAGGGTCGCGGCCTCTATTTCGACGAGCTTGTCGCCATCAAGGAATACTTCCCCAGCGCGATCAGCGAGCGCGACGAGGATGCCACCGTCGTTCCGATCGACTCAAACTCCGAAGAAGTACATTCGCTCGGCCTGAAGAAGTTCGTCGAGGAAGCCAAGCTCCTGTGGAACCTGTCTTCCCCTGCACGCCATCCGAACATCGTCAGCGTGCGCAGCCTGTTCGAAATTCACGGCACTGCCTACATGGTTATGGATTTCGAGGACGGGACGCCGTTATCCCGGCTGCTCAAGGACGGAACCAAGTTCGACGAAGCGACTTTGCGTTCGCTAATATTGCCACTGGCCGAAGGCCTACACAGGGCCCACCGGGTCGGTGTGCTCCATCGCGATATCAAGCCACCGAACATTATCGTGAATGAGGATGGTCGCGCCGTCCTGATCGACTTCGGATCGGCGCGGTTCGAATCCGGCGAGGCGACCAGCACCACCGTCACATTCCACACGCCGCCCTATGCCGCGATCGAGCAATATGTCCGCACTTACGAGCAGGGTCCTTGGACCGATATCTATGCACTTGGCGTGGTGCTTTACCAATGCGTTACTGGCGAGAAGCCTGCAGAAGTGCTCGAGCGCATGCATGGCGATGCCGGCAAGCCTCTGGCCGAGGGCGATTGGCCTGGCTTCAGCCACACATTCCTCGCGGCAATCGACAAGGCAATGGAGATCCATCCCGACAAGCGACCGCGCTCGATCCCCGAATGGCTCGTAATGTTCGAGGAGCCTGCCGAAGGCACGGCGCTTGGGGTCGGCGCTGCGGATGAGGAGGAAGAAGACGAAGATGCCACACGGATCGGCGGCTTCGTAGCCGATCTCCCCGAACCGGAAGCAGAACCCGAGCCCGCTCCTGTGCCGCCCGAACCAGTGTCCGAGGCGCAGGAGGAACTGGTCGAAACTCCAGAGGAGCCGGAAAAGGTCGCCGCAGTGGTAGCCACTCCGGTAGCGGCTGCGGAGCCGAAGCCCAAACCGGCCAAGGCCGCCCCGGCGGCCAGGGACTGGAAGCAGGGTAAACTTGCCAGCCCGGTGCTGCTGGGAGGTGCCGGGGTGGCTGCGCTGGCGGTAATCGGTGGAGGCTGGCTGGCCTTTGGCGGGGGCGACGATGCACCAGCGGTCGATACCGAGTTGGTCGCGGATGCCGAATTGACCGATACCGAGTTGCTTGCCGAAGGAGATGAGGCGATCGAGGACGACGCAGCGGCCACGGCACTATCCGCTACCCCTGCCTCGCCGACTTCCCGGCCTACGCAAGCTGCGCGAAGCACGCCAGCTGCGCAGCCGAGCGGGGCAACGCAGTTCACGTCCAACCCGGTAGTGCAGAATGTCCCCGCAGCGCAGCAGTCACAGCAGGCCGATGCATCATCCGCTTCGAGTGAGCCGATCACGCGCGATCACCGCCGGAGGTTCGACCGGGTCAAGGACGATGCAGACGATATCGCCAGCGAGGTCATCCGTCTCGGTCGGCGCGATCGCCCGGGTTCGAATGCGACCGAAGAGGAATTGGAGGGATATCGCCTGCGCCAGGCAGATGCCGAGACGGCGCGCGGTTACCAGCAATATCTCGAGGAACTCGAGGATTACATCCGTTCGGCCGAGACGGCTGCCGATGCGGAAACCCGCATCCAGCAAGCCGAGCAGACTCGCACCTACCTCCAGCAATTGCGCACGCGGTCGCGTGCCACTCTCGACTAGCCCGAGGTCAGACGTTCGATTTGTCGCGCACGTGATAGACGAATGATCGCGTGCCAATCGACAGGGAGGATCCGATTTCAAGCGGAGCTTCGCCGTCGATCTTCTGTCCGCCGACGAAGGTCCCATTGGTGGAGTTGAGATCGGTGACGTGCAGGCCACCATTCCGGATTTCTACCTGGCAATGCTTGCGTGAAACGAGAGGGTCGGCAAGCACGACGTCTGCCGGCGGCGCGCGTCCGATCATCAGCCCAAGCGGGGCAACCACGATACGCATTTCCAGATGGTCGCCATTGTACAGCTCGAGGCAGTGCCGATCAGGACCGAGAAAATCGTCCCGCTGCTCAGCAGTGAAGAACTGGGTTGCCTCGTATTCTTCCGCATCCGAAGTGGGCTGCGGGACGGGAGGAACCTGTGCCGCCGGTGCAGGCGTTGCGGCCTCCTCGACAGTGGAGGGCGCGCCCTGTGCCTGTCCACCGGTCATATCCATCAGGTGCGCTAGATCCTTCATGAAGACCATCCAAGCCGGATCCTCCAGTGTGCCGTCCCATTTGGAAAGGTCCACCGTATGGGTCAGCTCGAACATGATCGGCCGTTCGCAAGGCTCGATGATCACCGGGACAAGCCGGCCGTTGCGATCGGCTATGCTGGCTTCGGAGCGGACCCAGCGCGATCCAACCGAGCGCGGCGACCACAGCACCACCACGGCCTTGGCCGCCCGCAATTCCTGTTCGATCACCGTGTCGAATGTCTGGCCGGAATGGATCGCATCGTCCCACCAGACGCGGAACCCTTCATTGGCGAGGCTCTGCGCGAACTTGCGCGCATAGTCGCGATCCTCCCGGCTGTAGGAAATGAAGATGTCCGGTGAAAACACTCAGCCCCCAAATGCCGACGGAGGGCCAAAGCACGGCCACTTCGTCCATTGATCCAATCGTCCATTCGCCCCGCCCGGAGCAACCTGATCCCCGGTCGACCGAACAGCTCACAGACTGCACATTTGCCATCGAAAGTCACGAAAAACGATTCGGTGGCCAAAGGTCTTGGCTCACAGGCGATGTGGATAGTTGATCGCAGGCTGGGCGAGAGTCCGTTTGGTTTGGATCACTGCTCCTCCACTGCCTTGCTGACCAGCACATTCACCGCGACACGGCGGTTCTGTGCCATGCCATAGGCGGTGTCATTGTCTGCCAGCGGGTCGGCTTCGGCCATCCCGGTCGGCGTCAGCATGCGCCAGGGCGCCCAGCCGCATTCTTGCTGGAGGTAATTGACAACACGTCCTGCCCGCTCTTCGCTGAGGCGCTGGTTGAATTCCTGGCTACCGGTTGAATCGGTGTAGCCCACCACCAGCAGCAAGGCGTTGTCTATGGCTTCGGCTTGGGATGCCGCAGCACAGAGGTCGGCTCTGGCGCGAGGGGACAATGCAGACTGGCCGGTATCGAAATAGACGTTGGTCGTGGCCCTGATGTTGTATTGATCGATATTCGCCACCCGGCCGCGGAGTGCTTCTGCCGCAGCCGCATTTTCCTCGATTGCAGCGCCCTGTTCGGCAAATTGCTGGGAAGTCGCACGGTCGATCATTGCTGCCGTTTCGAGATCATTGTTCGAGAATCTGATGCGGCTTGCCACAAGGCCGCCATCCCACTGGACCGTCTGGACATCGACCGGCAATCCGTTGAACAGCGAGTCTTCGCCGCGTTCGGTGCGGCCTAGGCCGAGGAGGCCTCCCCTGGCGCGAATATCCGTAGCTGGCACGACGAGTACTTCGAGGATTGTGCCGTCGCTCCCGGTTACCTCAATCTCATTGCCTTCACGTGCCGAGATGAAGCCTTCGATCTCCGGACCTGCAGCAAGACCTGAGAGGTCCGTAGGGACTTCTCCGTAAACGGTAATCTGATCGGTGCTCTCGATTGGTTCCAGTTCCTGCGCAGCCAGAGAACCGACGGCGATTGCAGGAAAGGTTACAATTGCGAGAGAGGCTGACGCTCGAAGCACGATACGCATGCCGTTTCTCCTTCAAACTATTCCGGCCGCCACATGCACACGACTTCTCGCCGGACGGGAACATCAATGGTGTACCCATCCGACGGGAGCCGAAAAGGCCTGCTGACGAGATTTGCGCATATTTGAAGGGCAATGTCTCGCTCTCTGCCCGTCTGCCGGGTGCTTTCGCTTTAACAGCAGTTCAGCTTCACCCGGCTCGGCTCGCCTCATCTACTGGTCCGTAGCTTGCGCAGGATTGCGTAAAACAACCTCAGAGGAAGATAGAATAGTCGCAGGCTGCGCGGCAGTTTGATTGAGGCGATCATCTCCGGATCCGAGAGGATGGCCGAAACGTAGGACTGGGAATAAGCGAGGTCATCGCGCAACAGAAAACCTGTCAGGACCGCCCGGAACTTGGTGAGCTTGCTTATGCGGAAAGCGGGATCTCGCAGCGTATCGAGTGATCGCATCTCCAATTTGGCCAATCGCCAATCCGTATCGCGCATCTTCAGGACGGTTTGCGGAATTTCTTGCTGCCACAACCTATGGCATAGCAACAAGGCCAGCGCGGCACACCGCTCCGCACCGAGCCGCCGGGAATGCACCATCAGGGCTTCGAGTTCCTCGACGGAACTCCCAGCGAGCAAGGCTCGGATATCGGCTAGCCATTTCAGGCGGTGCCAAAGATTGCGCGCCTCATGCACGGACAGATAGGCAAACTGGTCGTCCTTCGCGAAAGTCCTGAACTTGCGCCCCGCCAAGACAACTTCCTGCGTCGCCGCAGCAACCGAAAGGCCGACGTCCAGCGCTTCGGGAGATTGCAGGCGATGGTGCAGTTCTAGCTTGATGGCGCTGTCGGCATGGACCAGCGAGATATCCTTTGCCCCCTTTCTCCAGCTTGTGAGGCGCCAGTCATCCCAGGGGGGTTCGGTGCCGCACAGCGAATATCCTGCTTTGCCGAGAGCCTGCCGGGCGGCGTAGAATTCGTCCCAAGACACGAGAAGATCGAGATCAATGGACTGCCGCATTGCCATCTCGCCATAGAGAGACTGGCTGAGAACAGGGCCCTTGAGAACGATGGCAGTTATCCCGACCTCTGCGAGCCTGTCGATCAGGCGACGTGCCTCTGCCGTTAGCGCTATGGCATTTCGGGTACTCCGCGATGCCCTATCTAGAAGTCTTTGCGACGGATCGATACCAGCACCCTTGAGGGCGTCGGCTGCCATGGCGGCCATGCGATGCCGCACAACCTGCTCCATGAAGGAATCCCAATCGCCATCCAGCGCTACGAATGCCCTCCTGATCCTGCCATTGCGCGATTCACTGCGCGGCCAGTCGCTACAGGCAAGCAATAGCCGGAAGGCGCGATCCCTCCGCTCATCTTCGCTTGGCAACTCGCTCAAGCCGGGACAACCTGACTGTCTGCGATCTTGCCTCCTTCAACCTGCAGGATCCGCGAGCAATGCGAGAGCGATTCCCGGCGATGGGCCACCAGGATAATAGTTGGCCGGTCCGGCATCGCGCGGAGGCGCTGGAACAATTCATTTTCCGAAGCGATGTCGATCGCGCTGGTAGCCTCATCGAGGATCAGCAGCTTGGGTTTGCGCAATATGGCTCTCGCCAGTGCAATACGTTGACGCTCCCCGCCTGAGAAAAGCACTCCCTGTTCGCCAAGCGGCGTGTCCAGTCCCTGTTCTAGACCGCTCACCAGTGCCGACAGGCCTACAAGGTCGAGAGCCTCCCATATCCTGGTTTCATCGAGGATTGGTTCGCTCCAGCACAAATTGGCGCGCATGCTGCCATTGAACAGGTAGACCTGCTGACCGAGGTAGGAGAGCTGGCGTTTCCATGCGGGGAGATGCTCGCGGTCCAGTTCGCGCCCGCCCAGATGGATTGTGCCCGTTTGCGGTTCGAGCAGCCCCGCAATCACGTCGATCAGTGTACTCTTGCCGCCGCCGGAGGGCCCCGCCACGCCGAGGAACTCGCCCTCTGCCAGGGTCAGATCCAACGGCCCGACACCGCCGCCATCCGAATGCCGATAGCCGACGCCAACGAGTTCCAAATCGCCCCGGGGCAAGGTTGCGGCAGCAGCCTTGCGTTCTTCGGGACGAAGCTGGCCGCGCAAACTGGTGATCGAAAGGTAGCACGACAAATCGAAAAGGAGTTGCTGGCTGCCCTGCTGCAATTGCAGGGTCGGTCCGATCATCCGCGAGACGATCAGAACCACCACGATCAGACTGGCGGGATCGACCTCAAGCAGCATCCCGCCTGACACGGCAGCTACGGCCACCACCGTGCTGACCACGGCAAACAAACGTCGCGCGCCGGCTTGCTTGAGCTGGAACTCTAGCTGGCCGGACATCAGCTCTTCCTGCACTTGCTCGAATTGGCCGACAAACCAGTCCTGATCTTCCTGTGCAAGTGCCGTCTTGAGGCCCGAGAGCAGCGATTGGGTGCTGCCCAGCAGTTGCTGCGAATTTGACCTGATCTTCTCACCCAGCGCGTATGCGTCCCTTTGGGTAAGCCAGAACAAGAGGAGCAAGATTCCTGCCACGCTGACAAGGAAGAGCAGCAGGTCGGGCGCCAATAGGAATGCCAAGGTCAGGTTGACGGCCATCAAGAGGAGCGAGACGATGATCCGGATGATACGCTGCGCAGCGGAAACCGCGCGCGCCACCTCGTAGGAAATCATCGCCTGGATCCGGGCATGGTCGATGGCAACAAGTTGGTCCCAGCTCGAATAGACCAGGCGCTGGATGATTTCGTTCTTCTCGGATCGCGCGAAACCGAGATGAATTTTGCCTAGCGTCACGTCGCGCATATGCATCACTTGGGCCCGCGCCAGCGCGATGACGAAGAAGCCACCGATCAACACGGCAAGCTGCGTGGTCCGGTCGTCCAAACCGTAACCGACAAGAATGTCGTTGAGAGAGCCGCTCTCCGGGCTCGACACGATCAAGCCAATGATCGGCACCAGCGAAAGCAGACCGAAGCCTTCGAGCAGCGCCGAGCCGACCATCAGGATGGCAGCGGTAGATGCTGCTCGCCGGTCATGATTGAAGAGCGCCAGGCTCAGATCGCGAACAGCCGCCAGCTTCGATGCGTTTGTGAGTGGTTGGGAGGACATCGACGAGAGCGGTTCCATGCGATTGCATCTAATATCGGCAAGGCTTGGTAGTTGGCGCGGAACGGCTAGTCCAACCCAAACAAGCCGCTCAATCCCGGGAATTTCCTCGGTCGGAGCGCGAAAATGCTATGAAGCGCTCGCGCTCCTCGGCACCCGTAACGCATTGCTCGCCAGCCATAAGCCAGGCATGGAACCTCAGTTCCTTGTCCGGACCATCACGCGTGGTCCCCAGATAGATCTGCGACGGAATTCCGCGCCGGGCGAGCATCCAGCGTCCTGCCATCGCCTGCGGCAAACAGACGGCTTCGAACCAGGTCGAGCGCGCCGTCCTCACAATCAGCCGACCGATATCGCTGGCCCTGTCAACATCGCGCAGTGTCAGCGTGCCAGCCTCTCCCGTTTCTTCCCGTCCATCGAGCGACCCTATCAATCCGCGCCACCGAGAATAGGGAACAAAGCGTACAAGCAGGCGCGCAAAGGCCAGACTGAGCCAGATCTCCGTCTTCAGAGCCCAGCGGATCAGTGAACGTTGCAGCTGTGGCACGCCGCTCAGATTCCCTCGCCCGATTGCGCGAAGCGAATGAAGCGCGCCGTGGTCAATGCGCGCGGAATGGCCGACACCAATGTCGCTGCCTGAGGCGATCCTGCTTGCGGAGGCCTGCCATCCCATTCGACCAGCGCTGAGTGCAAGCGCGGGATATTGAACCTCTCGGCCATGGCCGGATCCTCGGCCAGCTCTTCCAACTCCGCAACCAGGACGGAACGTTCCCTTGCCAGCCGAAGCGGCCAATCGGCCGCCTGGCGCCCCCGGCGCCGCTCGGCAAGGACCTGCTCCGGCACCTTGCCGACGAGCATCCTGCGAGCCAACCGACGGGTTACTCCGCCTTTCAAGTATTGCTCATCAGGAATTCCTGCACAGAACTCCACCAGCGGGCGCCAAGAAGTCGGATCGCGGATCGGCAAGCCGTACAGCACTTCAAATGCTTGCTGGAGGTCGCCGCTTTCATTTCCTCCGCCCGCCGGAGCGAGACTGCGCACCATGCTGGTCGAAGTGGGCTTGGCGAAATCCGAACCCAAGCCCAGCTCCCGCGACCGGCGGCGGACCTCCATCCTGTCCGCCCATTCCCGGTTCATCGGGCACCAGCTTTCAAACGGATCGGGCCGTTCCCGTCCGCGCAAGCAGTCATAGAATGACACCATTCTAGGAGGTAGCGAAGGGCGTATCGCCTGAGTCCACATGCCGCGCAGACGATGCCCCGGTGAATAGGTCGCTGCGATCTCGTGCCAGAGGGCAGACAGGTTTCCCGTCATCAACCAGTGCGGAAGCGCTCCTGCACCGTTGAAGCTGAAGGTCAGATTGCCACTATCCCCGGTGAGCAGCAAATCGCGGTCGCGCTCTCTCGCTTGGGCCCGCAGGGCGTGAATCCAGGTCAGGTTGATCGCATTGCGCGGTGGAGAGCCTGCGAGCCGAAACATTTCTGCCAGCCGGTGGTCGAAGCCGAGCCCCTTGCTGTCGATGAATGCAACCTCGAGGTGTTCATATATGGCCGCCAGGGCCTGCACATGCTTGGACTCGTCATCGAAGCCACCTGGACCGTCAACCGCCTGCCAACCTGCCTCGGGAACACCCGTCAGTCCTAGAAGCTCTTGATCGCCATTCAATTCGCCAAGAACAAAACTCGCCACGCCTTGAGAATCGAAACCCCCGCTAAGGCTGATGGCGGGACGCGAAAATCCATTGAGCGCCGCTCGCGTAGACTGCCGGAACAGATCAGTGGCTGCCTCGACATAGTCTTCATCGCGCGCAAACCGGACAGGCCGCACCTTGGCAATGTCCCAATAAGCTTTCGTCGTCAGGCCATCTCGGGCAAGCCATCCATGACATCCGGTGGGCAAGCGCTTGAGGCCGGCAAACCAGTCCCGCTCCGCATCGCCGTAATTGAGGAATAGTGAGTCAGCGATCTTCTGCTCGTCCAACCGCCGCTCGACGCCGCAGGCGAAGACCAATTGCGCGCTCGACGCAACAACCGCGCGCGCTCTGTCGTTCCAGATATGCAGTGGCGGCGCGCGAAAGGGAGAGCGGACCATCCTCGCGATGCGACGGTTCGGATACCAAGTGACAGCAGCATATTGCCCGACGACCTTCAGGTCACAAGCGTCCCCCCAGGCATCGTAGGCCGCGGCATATAGCCACGCATCACTTTGACCTGCTGGTTCCCCGCGGACTCCAAGCGATGCAAGCAGTTCCTCGCGATTGTCGATAAAGCCATGAAACAGGAGCTGGCCGCCATCGCCGGTTTCGGGCGGAGAGGTTCCTCCCTTTTCCTCTTGCCGCGCCCGGTATCCTACAGGCGGGCTGGAAACCGCTACCGCACCGGACAAGTCAGGCAGCCGGGGCGCCCCGGCAACAGTATCGCGCAAAGCGGAAGTCAGCCTTTCGCCGATTTCGCTACTCTTGGTCGGGGAATCGGCTTCGTGGAAGAAATGGAGAGCCAGCACGCGGCGTCGCTTCAGCTCTCTATGACGAAGCCGGCAGCAACCAGGCGGGAGAGAAAGGCCGCGACTTCGGACCGACATTGCGCCGCATCGACTTCATAGCGCCTCGTCAGCTCCTCGACGAGCGAGTCAACGTCATCGACCTCGTCCAGCAGGTTCCAGATGACCAAACCGGTATCCTTCATGGCGTGGAAGGATCCCTTATCCGCATCCATCATGACCACCTCTCCATGAAGTTCGGTCTCGAGATAACGGTCAGGACTCTTGCGATAGCTCATCTATGTGTGTCCGGCTGCTTATTACCAGTTGCTTACTATGGTATTGGTACGTACATGATTGCGGAAGTTTGGAAAGGATCGATAGCATGGCGAAAGATACTGGCGGCAAGAATTCAAACGGCAAACTTGCGGCATGGAACGCGCCAGAGTTGATCGACCTTCATTGCGACCTCGATCAGGTCGCATACACCTTCCACGGCACTGTAGTTGATGGCGCAACGCGTGTTCAGGAACCGGCTCCTCCTCCGCCGCCGCCTGCAAGCTAAGCCTGTCCACCGCGCTTGCCTGTTTGGGGCTGGCAAGGCGACACTTCCCTATTAGAGATATCCGAAATTGCGCATGATTGCGCCGTGGTGGTCCTGTATCCGCTTGACCTGTTCGCTGCTCAGATATTCCTGCCAGTCGCCTGAGCGACCGCTGCGGAAGAAAGCCTTCTGACGCGCATCGCGTTCTCGAAAACCACTTCTATCCTCCATGGCACGCAGCTTGTCGAAATGTGCCGCCTGCACGGCCCGCTTCGCCTTTGCATGGTCGATTGCGACTTCCGGCCGGGCAAAGGTTATGACGCGTTCCAGTTCCTGCGCGGCGTCCTGCAGCATGTCCTCGTAGCGGACAACAAGGGTAGGTATCTCCTGCTGGCCGATCCAGCTTTCGACATGCTGGCTCCAGCTGCCAAGCCATTGGCGCAAGTGGACTGCTCCTGCTCCGCCCATCGAATGCTCGGCATCGCATAATCGCTGAACCGCATATTCGATGCTGCTTCCCGAATGGAATGCCAGCGAAACTGCGACATCGAGCGGATTGCGGACAATATAGACAGCAGCGCCGGAGACTTCCGGAGGCAGTCGGAAGCTTCCGTTCGGAAGCCGGAACTGCGCATCATGCACCTTCAACCAGACCCGCTCTGTGCCGTTGCTGGCAAGAGTGGCAAGCACCGACGGCATGAGCGCATCGATCTCCGCCTGCGTCAGGTCCGTACTGGGAATCCCGGCAAGATCATCAAACAGCGCACGCGAGGAGATAATGCGATTTACAACGCCGGGGTCGTTGATGTCGTGTGGCCGATCCTTCTCGCTAAAGTAATTGGCGAGCAAGATCCGCATCCAAGTGTTGCCGGACTTCGGATAGGAAACGAGGTAATCGATCCGGCCCGCGGCTTGCTCAGCTCTTTCCAAGGATTTCAGCCTCGATCAGATCCAGCGATTGCTCGAATTTGTCCTTGGCAAATGGTCGGTCAAACACGCGGAGTGGCACTTGGTCGAGAAGCTTCTTGAGCATCGCGAAGTTCTGTACCTTGTCGTAAACCCGGCTGTGATAGCCGCGCCGGTACAATGCAGTGGCAATCCGGTCGAAGGCCTGGCTTCCCTTGACCTCCTCCGTCCTAGCCTTTTCCAGCGAGGTCGCATCGAGGAAATAAAGGCAGGCCACCGGTATGGGCGAAGGGTGGCTGCCCGTGCGCGGATGCGCGAAGAACTTCTCCATCTCCGGTCGAACGCGCTGGCCCATTTCCGCATCGGTAAGGGGTAGCGCGTCTTTCCAGAGCTTGAACCGGCCATGCCCGGGCAAAGCAATAAACTTGCCATCGCCATCCGTGGCGAGGACCATGACATCATCGGTCAGAAGGCGAAATCCGCGGCGGCACAGCGCCGCGGCAAGCGTAGATTTACCGGCACCCGAATGGCCGGTGAAGGCATAGGCACGCCCGTCATGGACGATCGCAGATGCATGCAGGGGAACGAAGCCATTCAGCCAGGCCACCGCCCCATAGACCGAACCATTGAGGAATAGCTGCACTTCCGCATCAGTAACAGTTTCGGGTCGCGTATAAGTGACGCCGCGATCACGACTGTAATGATAGGCCAGACCGTTTGGCACTCGCAGGAGGAATTCGTCTCGCGAGATTGCATAGGTGCCGGAATCATAGAGTGCGTCTTGCAGACGGTCGGGCACTGCACCCTCGACTGCATTCATTTCGCATTGCAGCGTTTCGGGAGCGGAAATCGGATTACTCCAGTACAAATGTCGTTTCAGGGTGGCGGCCCGCGTGGCGAAAGCAGGTGCCATTTGCAGGATGCTATGCCGTAACCCCGTGCCAGTCGGCAAGTGTGCCATGGCGCATCGCCCCCTCTCAGGCCTAGAACGATTTGGTGTTGGTGCCGATCATGGGGACACTCCGGTAGACCAACGCGATCCTCAGATTTCCCATTTTGATCGATCTCCATCAGGTGCTGGCGTTCTCCGACCAGCCTCCACCGATGGCGACGAACAGGGAAATCGCTGCATCAAGTTGTGCCAGACGCGCCCTGACAAGGGAATCACTGGCGTCGAGGCGAGAGTTCTGCGCCTCGATCAGCGTGCTCAACTCCGCGTCGCCGGCTTCATAGCGCACCTCCGACAAACGCAGGGTATAGTCGGCCTCACTCTCGATGAGTTCCTGCTGGACGACCTCGTCATTGGCCGCACGCAGCGAGACCAGCGCATCATCGACCTCGCCAACGGCAACATAGATCGCCTGCTGGTAATCATAAACCAGTTCGCGATAGCGTGCCTGCGCCTGGTCGTAATCCCCTTCGAGCTCACCCCCCGAAAAGATCGTCTGGCTCACGGTAGAGGAGATCGAGCGCGTCATGTTTCCGAGCAATTCGGAAAGGACATTGGTGAAATCGATTCCGAGATTGATACCAATCGAGGGAAAGAACTGAGCCCTCGCCTTGTCGATATCGGCGTCGGCCGCGAATAGCGATGCTTCTGCGGCAAGCAGATCCGGTCGGCGCAATAGAAGGTCCGCAGGAATGCCCACCGCAATCTCCGGCACTTCGATGGAGCCAAAATCTCCCTCGACCCGCGTAAGTTCCTCCGGAAAGCGCCCGAGCAGAATCGCAAGGGCATTCCGGTTGCGATCCAGCTCGTCGGCCAGGGAGACCACCCCAATTCGGGCCTGCGCCAAGGCACTTCGCTCCTGCGACAGCTCCAGGCCGGATATCGCACCTGCATCGAACTTGTGCTGGACGATCTGCATCAGGCGTTCGGCCGCCTCGACCTGCTCTCGAGCGGCTGCCAGTCGTTCCTGCAGCGCCAGGTCACGAAAGTAGTAGGAGGCGACATCGCTCTGGATGGAAAGTTCCAGCGCACGCTGATTGAAGAACTGCTCTTCGAGACGGGACCGCGCGCCCTTTGAGGCAGCGCGGGATTCGCCAAACAGGTCCAGCTGGTAGGACGCTCCGACAAAGGCGGTACTGGATTCCCGAAAGCCGCCACCGCCGCTTTCCACGACCTGGCCGCTGTCATCGACAAAAGATCCGCCGCCCTGGGCTTCGCGCAATACTGTCGATTGCCTTGCAGTCACCTTGGGCAGGAGAGGCGCTGATGACGATCGGACACTCGCGCGCGCCTGCAGGATACGTTCGACGCCGGATTTCAGCTCCAGATTGTTCTCCAATGCCTCTTGCACCAACAGCGAGAGTTGCTCCGAATTGAAGTTGTCCCACCATTGCGGACTGGGCGCCTCTCCTCCCTCCGCCTGCAGATAGGCGAAGCCGATCGGGAGTTCTGGCGATGCAATGTCCACATCGGGTGATCTCAGGCCGGCACAGGACGCGAGCAAGACCATGCAAAGCAAGCAGGGCAGTCTTTTCGGCGAAATGGTCATCTTGCCCTCACTCCGACTTGAGAATGGCGGCCGGGTTGATGCTGGCAGCCTTCAACGCCCTGCTGCCAACCGTCGC
Organism: uncultured Altererythrobacter sp.; assembly: GCA_913056125.1. Taxonomy (GTDB): domain Bacteria; phylum Pseudomonadota; class Alphaproteobacteria; order Sphingomonadales; family Sphingomonadaceae; genus Alteraurantiacibacter. The sequence goes on along the minus strand of CAJXNC010000001.1, from coordinate 224,891 downwards.
CAATGCCACGAGGAGGGTGATAGAAAAGGCCAGGGCGAAAGGAAGCGGAGTAAGCGCGATACGGTCGGAGAACTGCGCGAGATAGGCATTGGCAAGCACATATCCCAAGGGCCAGGCCAGCAAGTTCCCGATTATCACGGGCTTTGCAAAATCCGCGAGCAGCATGCGAACGATCTGCGCCTTCCTGGCGCCCAGAACCTTGCGAATGCCGATCTCCTTTTCACGTCTGCGTGTCGTATAGCTGGCAATGCCGAAGAGGCCGAAAATGGAGATGGCGAAAGCGCTATAAGTCAGCGCCGCCACCGTGTTCTGGACACGATCTATCGGTTCCATACTGGCTTCGAAGAGCTCGTCGAAGAACTCGGCGCGCAGGGGCGAGTTGGGTGCCATCTCGTCCCAGACACGAGCAATGCGATCGAGACCTGCGGCCACATTCCGGGGATCGAGACGCACGGCAAACAAGCCGGCAGCCACCTGGCCTTGTCCGGGGGACAGATAATACACCGTTCCTTCCGGGACGATGCCCATCTCCCAATTATCGTCGCTGACTACGCCAACGATGCGCATGGGGCGACCCAATGTGGGTGGCGCGCCCTGTTGCGCGACTTCCTGCCGGTAGAGCATCTGCCCGACAGCTTCCTGCGGGCTAGCGAAGCCGAGTGACTGCATCATGATACGGTCGATCACGATCTCCGCGGGCTGCGGATTGTCGGAATCGAAGATCGAGTCAGGCGCGGGATTTCGCCGTGTATCGAACACCCGTCCGCCGAGGACATCCTGGCTGAAGGTCGCGAAGAAGTTGTAACCCACCGGTTTGACCATGGCCGCGCGCGTCGCGGCGCTCGGATCGGGGGACAGAGTGAAGTCCGCCTGCAATCCCGAACCGGTCCAGGGCATTCGCGAGAATTGCGTTGTACCCTCGATCCCCGGGGCCGAAGCGAGCCTCTGTTCGAAGGCCTCATAGTCGATACCGGCGCGTGCGAAGGTGCTCAGGATGGCAACAGGGGCATCGGCAGTTGCCAAAGCGTTTTCGCGCAGCCTGACCTGCTGCATTTGCATGATCGACACAACGATCAGGAGCAGGCTGGCACTAAAGAACTGGAGTGACACAAACACCCGCGCCGCCCTTGCGGTCGAACCCATATTAGGCTTTGAGGCTATCGCCTCGATCGGCCGGATGCGCATCACTCGCTGCGCCGGATAGATGGCGGCGAGTAGGCTGACCAAGAGAGTTACGCCTAGAACGGTCGCGATACCGAAAGGGTCGTTTGTCAGGAACGACAACACATTGATGCCGGAGTTTGCCTCGATCACCGGCAAGGCAGCGCCAATGATCGCCAGGGCCAGGACAAGCGCACCGAAGGTCAGCAGAAGCGTCTCGACCCAGAGCTGCAGGAAGAGATCGCTCCTGCTCGCGCCAAGCACGGCACGCATGCCCGCTTCCTTGTACCGAGCCAGGGCCTGCGTGGTCGCCAATCCGGCATAATTGATGGCAGCGATCACGAGGATCAGCAGGCCAAGACCAGGCAAGACGACGACGATGGACAGGCCCAGCATCCCGTTGGGCAGGATCTGTGCATCGAGAATCTCGATCATGAGTTCTTTCAGCGATCGCGGATATGCCTGCCAGTTGATGCCTTCCACGGGCGGCGGCGGGATCACCCGTGCCGCAAACTCTGCAAGACGGCGGGTGAAGTCCTCGCGCGACATGGATTCCGGGATCCGGACCAGCGTGGTCACCGACTTGCTGCCATAGCTCTCTGTCAGGAAGGGCGGCAAAGCATCCAGTGCACGCGGCAGGTTGCCGACCATCTCGAAGCGCATCTGGGCCCGCTGATCGTGCCCGAAGACCGATGGCTGTACCAAAGGGGCAATGACCCCGGTCACGATCCCTTCCCAGTCATTGTCGACAAGCAAGGTTTGGCCCAGCGCCGGCCGATCTCCGAAGATCCGGCGCGCTGCATCCGTCGTCAGGATCAGCCCTTCGGGTCGCGCCAAGGCAGTAGCCCGCTGCCCTTCGACGAATTCGAAATCAAGGAGGTCGACGATCGACGGATCGGCAGAAGCGTAGGGGAGATAAAGCTTCGTTTCACCGGTCGATACGCCAACCTCTCCCGAGATCATGATCCGCGCGACGGCCTCAAGATCCGGGAATTCGTTGGAAAGGTCGGTCGCCAGCCTCGCGGCGCTGGCTGAAAGCTGCCTTCCCTCTGTCAATTGCGGGCCGTTGGGATCATCGGTTTCCTGGATGATCGTGTAGATGCGGTCGGCCCCATCGTGTTGCTGGTCACTGGAAAGCCAATAGCTCACTGCGCCCCATGACATGATGAAGCAGGCCAGCCCCAGCGCCAAAGCAAGAACATTGACTGCTGCAACGATTGGCGCATTGCGGAACCTTGCCAGCGCGACGAGTAGATAGTGCTTGATCATGACATCGACCCTTTTGGAACTTCCATGGTCATTCAGATTGCGTCGGCCAGGGCCTCGTGAGAGACGACTTGTCCGTCGAGCATGTGGATGATCCGTTCGGCGTATTCACCGTGACTGGGTGAGTGAGTCACCATCAGGATGGTCGCGCCTTCCTGGTGCAGGACTTCGAGCATCTCCATGACCTCTTCGCCATTCCTGGTATCGAGATTTCCGGTCGGCTCATCGGCAAGGATCAGGGCAGGGTCGCAGACGACGGCACGCGCAACCGCGACACGCTGCTGCTGCCCGCCCGAAAGCTGGCCGGGCCTGTGCTGTGCCCGTTGCAGCAGGCCGACCAGTTCGAGAACCTCGCGTACGCGGGTGCGCCGCTGGCTCTTGTCCATTCCGCGATAGAGCAGCGGCAGTTCGACATTCTCGAAGACGGTGAGATCTTCGATCAGGTTGAAGCTCTGGAAAATGAAACCGACATTCTCCTTGCGGAAGTCGACCAGCGCGGACTCGGATTTGCTGGCGACTTCCTCTCCGGCGAAGAGATAGGACCCGCTGTCAGGGGAATCGATCATCCCGACTACGTTGAGCAAGGTCGACTTGCCGCAGCCCGACGGTCCCATCACGGCAACGAATTCGCCCTTCCCGATCTCCAGATCGATATTGTTCAGGGCGAGCGTCTCGATGTCGCCGGCCTGATAGGACTTCGAAATATTGCTCAGTTTGATCATCTACCGACCCTCCTCGATTGGTGTGCCACCGCTCAGGTCGATCCTCTCGAAGCCCTGCAGGAGGCTGTAGCTGGAAGTAATGATACGCTCGCCTTCGGTCAGGCCGGAGGTAACCTCCACCTGCCCCGGATTGCGGCGCCCGATCGAAATATCTCGCCTGGCCGCGGACGAGCCGTCAGCACTCAATATGAATGCCCATGTCCCGCCCGTATCTTCGACCCATGGTCCATTGGCGACGGTGAGGCTTTCCGTGCCTTCGCCAATGTCCAGTTCCATGGTGAGCGACTGGCCCATCTGGATTTGCTCGGGATCGCCGTCGGCAAAGAGGAGCTCTATCTGGAACTCGTGTTCGACGACATTGGGCAGGATCTTGGACACGCGCAGGACATGCTGCCGCGAACCGATCCTCGCCATCGCTTCCTGACCAACGGCGATCCGCCCCAGATAGAATTCATTGACGGAGGCAAGGACCTTAACGCTGGCATTGTCGTCTACCTGCCCGATACGCTGGCCGGGGGCCTTGGACTCACCGACATTGGCTTCGAAGACGCTCAATTGCCCACCGATCGGCGCCCGCATGACCAGATTGTCGAGATTATCGCGCGCAATGCCCAGGCTCTCGGAGATACGGTTGACCGCGCTTTCCAACTGCTCGGTCTGCGTAGTCTGCAATGCCTCGTCGATCTCGCTCGCCGCAACGAGGGTGGATCGCAAATCCCGCTGGTAATCGAGGTCGATGCGCAGGTCCTCGACATCGCTGGCCGCGATCGCATCGACTGCCAGCAGACGTTCTCCGCGCGATAGATCGGCCTCCAGCGACGCAATCTGCTTGTCCGCCTCAAGCAGGTCGCGCTCATAGCTCAATCGCGACTGCTCGGCATCGAGGCGCGAAGTATTGAGATTCATGATCTGCTCGGTGAGCTGTGCTTCAGCCTCGACCACCTGGAGCTGCAGATTGGTGTTCTTGAGAACCAGCAGGGGTTCTCCGGGCTCTACCGTGGCGCCCTCCTCCGCGAGGACTTCCACGACCTGCCCGCCATCGACCGCATCGAGGTAGACGGTTTCACCGGGAGCGACGTTGCCCGTGAGCAGGACATATTCGCGGAAATCGTCGACCTGTGCCTGGGAGGTAGTGATCCGGCTCGCATCGACATTGAGCGAGTTCGAAAGACCTGCTCCCCAAATGGAGAGCGCACCAAATACCAGGACGACCAATGCCGCGACGGCCACAGCAATCTGTCGCTTCGAGAAGCGCGAGCGATCGACTCGGCGATCCATCGGCGAAAGAGGACCGTCTTCTTCCTGTTCCTGCTCTGAATTCATCTCATTTTGCATCGACGCCCACTTTCGCGTAAGTCTGATTTGAATACATATATAGTGTTCTACTTACCTAGTACACTATATATGTATAAAACCGATCAGCATCTGTCAAACAGAATTCGATTTTGAGTGTTGGAGCGCCATGACATCGAACAGCCACACCTGGAGCGAGGGCCTGCCGATCTATCGCCAACTCGTGGACCAGATCATCGCCAGGATCCTCTCCGGGACCTATTCGGAAGGTGAACTCCTGCCATCCGTCCGGCAGGTTGCCGAGGATTACAGCGTCAACCCCATCACAGTGACGAAGGCCTATAATGAGCTATCCCAATACGGATTGACCGAGAAGCGACGCGGCATCGGGACCATCATCAAGGCGGGCGCACGCTCAGCCCTGCTGAAGATCCAGCAGGAGGAATTCCTCAAGCATGAGTGGCCTCAGATCCTGGAGCGCATCCAGCGGCTGGAACTGGATCCAGCTGAACTGCTGGGCCAAAGGTAAGACCCGCAGGCGGATAATTGAGATGAGTGGAGGAGCCGTGAGTCTAACGGCAACTCGTCTCCATTCTTCAGCACTCATCCCAAAGGCATCTGACGTCAGGGGCATCAAACCGCGAGGCGTTGCTACCAGGCTCACAGGTTACCGCGAGTGAGCAGCATTTGCTCTGCCAGCGTCCTGTGCGATAGCCGATCGACAAGATCACGCCATTTACGGCTCCACATGGAGGGGACCATTCTGCAGTGAAACGTATTGTCCCGCTGTTCGCCAGCCTGGCAGTTCCCGTTGCTGCCAATGCCCAACCGGTCCTCTCTCCCGTATGGCAGAACCATGTCGTCATCCAGCAGGACAAACCGGTGGTGGTGGAAGGCTGGACCGAGTCCGGCGCGGCCGTGAACGGCACGCTTGGCGGCGACAACGCTCGAGCCACTGCCGATGCGGATGGCAGCTTCAGCCTGACCTTCCGCCCGCGCACCGCTTCTGCCGATCCCATCGTCCTGGCCGTTGCCGATGCCAGCGGCAGCACGCAGGTGACCGATATCGTGGTCGGCGATGTCTGGCTCTGTTCGGGCCAGTCGAACATGGCCTGGAGCATCGGGGCCAGCCTGCGCGGCAATCTCATCGCCCAGGGCAGCGAGGACCCGCTTCTGCGCATGCTTTTCGTCCCGCTCGAGACCGCTGCCGCACCCATGCGCGATTTTGCCGGCGAGGTGAGCTGGCAATCGGCCTCTCCCGAGACTACCGGCAGTTTCTCCGCAGCCTGCTATTTCATGCTGCGCGATCTGCGCGCGGCGACGGAAGTGCCGCAAGGCGCGGTGCATTCGAGCTGGGGCGGCTCGCAGATCCGCGCCTGGCTGACACCCGAAGGCGGAACCGCACTCTATGGCGCAGAGCAGATGGCGCTGCTCGATGGCTTTGCCAGCGATCCGCTGGCTGCCGTGACCGAGTTCGCGCCTGTCTGGGAGGACTGGTGGCGCGAGGCGACCGGCAGAGAGCCGTGGAGCGACATGTCCGCGATGGACTGGCAGCCGGTCCCCGAAATCGCTCCCTGGACAAGCTGGGAAGAAGGCCCCGTAGAAATCGGCAATGTCTGGTTCCGCCGCAGGCTGGACCTGACCTCCGAACAGATCGCCGGTGGCGGCGTGCTCAATATCGGCGTGATCGACGATCTCGACGCCACATGGGTCAATGGCCATGCGGTCGGCTTCACCCATGGCTGGTCGAATGAGCGCCAATATACCGTACCGCGCGAGTTCCTGCAGGAAGGCACCAACGAGATCGTCTTTGCCGCGAGCAATTCCTATGCCGGTGGCGGGATGCAGAGCGAGGCGGAACGCCTCTCCTTCACGCCCGAAGGCGGGCCTGCCATTTCGCTGGCCGAGGGCTGGCTCTATGCCGATGGTGGCGTTTCCGAGATGCCGCCGCGTGCACCGTGGGATGCCAATGCCGGGATTGGCGTGATGCACAATCGCATGATCGCCCCGATCGGCAATTTCGCCATGAAAGGCGCCGCCTGGTACCAGGGCGAAAGCGATGTCGGCATTCCCGGCTATGCGGACCGCTTGCGTGAGCTCTTCGCTGGCTGGCGCAGGCAGATGGGCGCGGACATGCAGATGCTGGTGATCCAGCTGCCAAATTACGGCGATACGGCGAGCGAACCAGTGGAAAGCGGCTGGGCGCAGATCCGCGCGGATGAACTGGCTGCGGTGGCGGCAGATGCCAATGCGGCGCTGATTCCCACGCTCGATGTCGGTGAAGCGGCCGATCTCCACCCGCCCGACAAGACTGCGATCGGCCAGAGGCTGGCGCTTGCCGCGCAGGGCATCGCCCTGCCCATGCCGCAGCGTGCCAGCCTGCAGGCGGACATAATTACTGTCACGTTCAGTGGAGTCGAAGGCGGGCTGCGAGCGCTCAGCGGCGCCTATCCTCTTGGCGTCGAGCTATGCGGGGAGAGACAGGAGAGCTGCCGCTTTGTGCTGGCACAAGCCAATGGCAACACGCTGCGTATCTGGTCCGACGGCCAGCCTGCAACGCGTGTTCGCTACGCCTGGGTCGATGCACCAGTGGTAAATTTGTTCGACGGGCGCGGCATTGCGGTTCCGGGCTTCGAATTGCCTATCGAATAGCCATTTGCACCCTCAATTCCCCGGAGCCTCGGGGAAGGAGAGCGACTGGTAGTATTCGAGATCGTGTTCTGGAGCGCGTGTCCCTTCGGGCAGCTCGAGCCCGTTGACCGACTGCCAATAGGCTATCGAGGCATCGCGCCACCAGCGCGCCTCGCGCTGCTGGATGCTGAGATTTTCCGAGACTGCACGGAAGCGCTCCGCATCGACATATTGCGAGAGTGTGCTCCATGTCTCTGCCATCTGATCGACCCTGGCGACGCCGCGATCATAGCGGTGGACCAGTTCCGCCCACAAAGTCCGGCCCGAAGGCATTTCATGGTCCCAGCCGACATGGTGGAACCAGAGCAACCACTTCGGGTCGATCGCGTCGGCATCCCCCCATAGTGCGGCGACGGAAGGGCCGTATTGCGCCAGCGCGTTCGAGCCCGTTTCCGTACGGTCGAAGCCGATCCCCTCGGCATCGGCGCGGTGGTAATAGCACGGGTTCCATTCAGGTCGGCCAAGGTCACAGACCCAGGGGCCGGGGCCGTAATGGTGGCCGGTCGCCATCTGGTGCGCGAGGCCCAATGGCGTCATGTAGTCGACCACCGCCTCGCGGCTTCGCAGCATGATCGGCACGACGGTATCGAGGAACTCTTCCTCCCGGCTGAACGTCTGCGCGGCCCATTCGCGGGCAATCTGTTCGCTGGAAAGCGACGGGTCCCATGCCAGCCGCCCGAAAGCATACCAGTTCGCCTGGTCGAAATCCGAACCCGACCAATTGCGGTCAGAGCCTGTATTGGCAACGCCCGCCATGCCGACCGGCGCAATCACATCCGCCACACTGCCGCCGCGCCCAGTTTGGGCATCCAGCACCTCCTCCCACATGGGCGCGAGGAAGGCGAGATGGCTAGCAAAGCCGAGATATTCCTTGGTCACCTGCGCTTCGAGCATGAGGTTGGTATTGGGCATGGCGCCAAACATCGGGTGGAATGGCTCGCGCGGCTGGAAGTCGACCGGGCCGTTCTTCACCTGCACGATCACATTGTCGGCGAATTGCCCGTCGAGCGGCACGAATTCGTTATAGGCCTGCATCGCCCGGTCGGTATCGTCCTCCGCCGAATAGACGAAGGCGCGCCAGATTACCGTGCCGCGCGTTCCCAGCGCCTCGGCCAGCATGTTCGCCCCGTCGGCATGGGTGCGGCCATAGTCCTGCGGCCCCGGCTGGCCTTCGGAGTTGGCCTTGACGAGGAAGCCGCCGAAATCGGGGATCGCGGCATAGATCTCATCCGCCTTGGCCTGCCACCATGCGCGAACCGCCGGATCGAGCGGGTCTGCGGTGTCCAGCCCGCCAATATCTCGCGGGGCACTGAAACGCGCTGAAAGGAAGACACGGATACCATAGGGCCGCCAAGCGTCCGCCAATCGCGCGAGCTTGGCGATGTAGCGCTGCTCCAGCATCTCGGCGCGCGCATTGACGTTGTTCACCGCGACCGCATTGATGCCGATAGAGGCATTGGCGCGGGCATAATCCACCATGCGCTGGTCAAGCCGCTCCGGCAGATGCCACCAATCGAAGATCGAACGCCCGGCATAGCCGCGCTCGACGCTGCCATCGGGATTGTCCCAGTGGTTGAGCATGCGGAGCGGCATGGCGGGGCTGGAGGACATGTTGAGCGCATAGGGATCGGCACCCAGCGACAGCTCGCGCAACAGGGCGTAGACCCCATAGAGGCAGCCGATCGGTTCGCCTGAGGTAATGGCTATGCCCGCATCATCCGATTGGACTGTGTAGGCTCCGCCTTGTCCTCCATCGGGCATGTCGCAGGCAAAACGGAACGGGGATGCCTTCCCGGTCGCATCAACATCGCTCTGCAGAATCACCAGGGCGACGTGATGGGGATAGCCGCGCAGGCCGGTCATCCCGTCGAGCAACTCATCTGCAGCTAGCCTGACGGTCGGATTGTCAGTCGTAATCGTTATGAAGGGTTGGATAGCCTCCAGCCGCTCTAGCGCCTCGCCTTCGAGCGGAGCATAGCGCAGCCACAGATCGTAGCCGTCCTCGGCCTGCGCGGCGGGTGCAGACAGCAGCAGCGCAAAAGCGCCGAGAAATGCCGTTGCCAGCCGGTTGACAAGCCCTCTCCCCCTCATCATCCCTGAGCTACCACAAGGTCTTGCGCAATCAAGCTTGCGGGATTGGGGAGAGGGGAATTTCGATGCGCATGATGATGCGCGCCAGCCTTGCCGCAATGGCAGGAATCCTGGCGCTTTCAGGTCCGGTTGCGGGGCAATCCACCTCGCAGGAGATCAGGATCCTCGAAACGCCGGTGATGCCGCCCGCCAATGCGCCCTATCGCGATGCCAGCCTGCCGACCGAAACCCGCGTGTCGGACCTGCTCGCGCGCATGTCGCTGGCCGAGAAGATCGCCCAGATCACTACTTTGTGGGACAACAAGGTCGAGATCCAGAACGCCGACCATACATTCAACCCCGAGCTTGCCAGCGGGGTTCACCCCTGGGGCATCGGCATGATCGCGCGACCTTCGGACCTGACCGGACCGGCCAGCCCGCGCCTCAATCCGCCGCGCAGCATCGAGGACAGCCTCGCATACGTCCACGCAGTGCAGGACTGGGCGGTGAACGAGACACGCCTCGGCATTCCGGTAATCTTCCACGAGGAATCGCTGCACGGCCTCGCAGCGCGCGATGCCACCAGCTTTCCCATGTCGATCGGCCTCGCCTCGACCTGGGACCCGGACCTGGTGCGTGAGGTGAATGACTATATCGCCAGCGAAGTGCGCGCCCGCGGCGTGCACATGGTGCTCTCCCCCGTGGTCGATATCGTGCGTGAGCCGCGCTGGGGCCGCATCGAGGAGACCTTCGGGGAGGATCCCTTCCTCGTCGGTGAAATGGGCGTTGCTGCAGTCGAGGGGCTGCAAGGCATCGGCCACGATCACCGGCTGGCGGACGGTCAGGTCTTCGCCACGCTCAAACACATGACCGGCCACGGCCAGCCCGAAAGCGGCACCAATGTCGCGCCTGCCTCCATTTCCGAACGCACGCTCCGCGAGAACTTCTTCCCGCCTTTCGAGCAGGTGGTGCGCCGCACCGCCATTGGCGCGGTGATGGCGAGCTACAACGAGATCGACGGTATCCCTTCGCATTCGAGCCACTGGCTGCTGCAGGACATCTTGCGCGATGAATGGGAGTTCGGCGGGGCCGTCGTGTCCGACTATTACGCCATCGAGCAGATGGCGCAGAACCACCATATCGCCGAGGATATTCCCGAAGCCGCGCGCATGGCGCTCGCCGCCGGAGTCGATATCGACCTGCCGGTGGGCGCTGCCTACAACACTCTCGATGAATCCGTCGCGGCGGGCCTCGTGGACATCGCGGATATCGACCGGGCCGTCGCGCGCATCCTGACCATCAAGTTCGATGCCGGCCTGTTCGAGAACCCCTATGGCGATCTGGCCGCAGCCCAGCGTTCCAATGGCCCTGAAGGCATTGCCCTCGCCCGCCGCGCGGCGGAAAGCTCGCTCGTCCTGCTCAAAAACGATGGCGCCCTGCCGCTTTCGCTCGATGGTGCGGACAGGCCGACCATTGCGGTAATCGGCCCCAATGCCGATGTCGCAAGGCTGGGCGGCTATTACGGTATTCCGCGCGCCACCGTCTCCCCGCTCGATGGTATCCTCCAGCTCGTCGGCGACCGTGCCGAGATCGTCCATGCACCCGGCGTGGTAATCACCGAAAACGATGATTGGTGGGCGGACGAGGTCACTTTGGGTGATCTGGAAGAGAACCGCGCGCGCATTGCCGAGGCGGTCGAAGCGGTACGTGATGCCGACACGATCCTGCTCTTCATCGGCGATACCGAGCAGACCAGCCGCGAAGGCTGGGCGGAAAGCCATCTGGGCGACCGTTCCGACCTCGACCTTGTCGGCGAGCAGAATGAGCTGTTCGAGGCGCTGCGCATGCTTGGCAAGCCGATCGTCGCCGTGCTCGTCAACGGTCGCCCGCCCTCCTACCCGACCATTGCCGAGCACGCCAATGCCATCCTCGAAACCTGGTATGCGGGCGAGCAGCAGGGCCATGCCATCGCCGATGCGCTGTTCGGGCGGATCAATCCGGGCGGCAAGCTGCCCGTCACCGTGGCGCGCGAAGTCGGGCAATTGCCGGTCTTCTACAATTACAAGCCAAGCGCGCGGCGCGGCTATCTCTTCGCCGATGTCAGCCCGCTCTACCCATTCGGCTATGGCCTGTCTTACACCAGCTTCGAGTTCGGGACGCCGAGTCTGTCCTCCGCCAGCATCGCGCCGGGCGACGGCGTGACGATCCGCGTTCCGCTGACCAATACGGGCGCCATGGCGGGTGACGAGGTGGTGCAGGTCTATCTGCGCGACCAGGTCAGCTCGGTCACACGGCCGGTCAAGGAACTGGTCGGCTTTGCGCGCGTGACGCTGCAACCGGGTGAAAGCCAAATGGTCGATATCGCCATCCGGCCCGAAGCCTTCGCCCTGTGGAACCGCGATATGGAACGCGTGGTAGAACCCGGTTCTTTCACGATCATGGTCGGTCCCAATTCGGAAGATCTGCAGGAGATCACTCTGGAAGTGGTCGAATGATCCGCGAGGCGCCTACTCGCCGCGGCATGCTGAAGCTGATGGCGGGCGGCAGCCTCTCGGCGCTGGCCATTGCATCGGCCCCCGCCGCCTTCGCGCAAGATTCAGCCCCGCTCTACAAGAATGCCGCTGCACCCATTCCCGCGCGGGTGGCCGATTTGATGGCGCGCATGACCCTGGACGAGAAGGTCCAGCAGATCCGCACCACCTGGCAGGGCAAGGGCGACATGATCGATGATCTCGCCTTCAACCCGGCCAAGGCCAGCGCAGCCTTCCCCGACGGGATCGGCCATGTCACGCGGCCGAGCGACAAGCGCGGCGTGCCAGGCATAACCGGCGCTTCGGGCGGTACAGCGGCCCGCTGGCGCACACCGCAACAGACGGTCGAATTCATCAATGCCCTGCAGCGCTGGGCCCTCGAAGACACGCGCCTCGGCATTCCCGTTCTGGTCCACGAGGAATCGCTTCACGGCTACATGGCCACTGAAGCGACCATGTTTCCGCAGGCCATCGCCCTCGCCGGTACGTTCGACACCGATCTGATGCACCGCGTGCAATCGGTCATCGCACGCGAAGTGCGTGCGCGCGGCGTGCCACTGGTCCTCTCCCCCGTTGTCGATATCGTGCGCGATCCGCGCTGGGGCCGGATCGAGGAGACATGGGGCGAAGATCCCTATCTTTGCGGCGAGATGGGCCTTGCCGCGGTGGAGGGCCTGCAGGGACCGGGCAAGTTCGAAAAACTGGCGGACGACAAGGTCTTTGCCACACTCAAGCACATGACCGGGCACGGCCAGCCAGAGGCGGGCAACAATATCAGCCCGGCGCAAATTTCCGAACGCGAGTTGCGCGAGAATTTCTTCCCGCCCTTTCGCAGGATTGTGGAGAATACGAGCGTCGGCAATGTCATGCCGAGCTATAACGAGATCGACGGCATACCCAGCCATGCAAACACTTGGCTGCTTGGGGATGTCCTTCGCGGCGAATGGGGCTTCGACGGCTTTATCGGCAGCGATTACAACGCGGTGCACGAGCTTTTCACTCTGCACGGCGTCGCAGAAAGCATGGAAGACGCGGCGCATCAGGCTCTGCTTGCCGGGGTCGATAGCGAATTGCCCGAAGGTACGGCCTTCGCCGCCCTGACCGAGGCGGTGGAGTCCGGGCGGATCCCTCTGGCATTGGTGGATATCGCATGTGCCAGGATGCTGACCTTCAAGTTCCGCGCTGGTCTGTTCGAAAATCCATACGGAGACTGGGAAAAGGCACGGGCGATCACCGGCAATGAGGAGGCACGCGCACTCGCTCTGGAAGCCGCGCGCAAAAGCATGTGCCTGCTGACCAACACCAACGGCACGCTTCCGCTGGACCAGTCCACCATGGGACGTGTTGCTGTGATCGGGCCGAACCACGCAATCGGGCGTCTGGGCGGCTATTCCTCTGTTCCCAAGCAGACGATCAGCCTGATCGAGGGGCTGTGGCAGGTTGCGCCGGATGCCGACTTCGTCACCGCGCAGGGCGTATTCATCACAACGAGTGAGGACCGCTCGCAAAGCGCAGTCGAACTGGCCGATCGGGACGAGAATTTGCGCCTGATCGTAGAAGCGGTGGAAGTGGCACGCGGGGCCGACACGATCGTCCTCGCCATAGGCGATACCGAGCAGACCAGCCGCGAGGGCTTTGCCCGCACCCATCTGGGCGATCGCACCAATATCGACATTGTCGGCGAGCAGAATGAGCTGGTCGATACGCTGGCCGCGCTCGGAAAGCCGCTGATCGTGTGTGCGATTAATGGCCGACCACCCAGCTGGCCCAATGTCGTCGACAAGGCCGACGCATTGCTCGAATGCTGGTATCCGGGGCAGGAGGGCGGCGTGGCCATGGCCGAGGCACTGCTGGGCGAGCTCAATCCGGGCGCCAAGCTGCCAGTCAGCGTAGTACGCAATGAAGGGCAGATCCCGCTCTTCTACAATCGCAAGCCGACCTCGCGGCGCGGATATCTGTTCGACGATGCAGCCCCGCTTTTCCCTTTCGGACACGGCCTCTCCTACACGGAGTTTGCTATCTCTGCCCCAGTCGTGGCGAAGACCACATTCGCATCCGATGAGCCGGTGGAGATTGAAGTCGAAGTGGGCAATGTGGGCGAGCGCGCGGGCGACGAAGTTGTGCAGCTCTATATCGCGCGGCGCGAAGTCTCGGTCACGCGACCGATCCTCGAATTGAAAGGCTTCCAGCGCGTCACGCTCGAGCCGGGCGAAAACCGCGTGCTCCGTTTTACGATCACGCCCGAACAGCTCGCCTTCTGGAACCGCGATATGGAGGAAGTGAACGAGCCGGGCCCGGTCACGCTCTCGGCTGGCGGTAGCAGCGCAGTCCTCGCCAGCACCGAAATCGAGATCGCATGAGTATTGGCGCATCCCTGCCAATGACCCGGCGCGCGGCCCTTGGTGGCGCGCTAGGCGGGATGGCCGCCCTACCCTTGCTCGGCTGCACACCCGGCAGTGTGGCAAGTGTCAGCGATCCCGCGACTGCCAGCCTCGATGATCTCGCGCGCCTCTCGGGCCGCCGCTTCGGCAGCGCCATCTCCTGGTTTACTGGGCCGCAAGGCGCTTCAATCGGCAATCCGGACTATACCGCGATCATCAATGCGGAATGTTCGATGGTCGTGGCCGAGAACGCGATGAAGTGGCAATCCATCCGTCCCGGCCCGGACGAGTACGATTTCAGCCGCATGGATGGGATAGCGCGCTGGGCCATGGCCAATGGCAAGGCGCTGCGCGGCCACACGCTGCTATGGCACCGCCCGCAATGGTTCCCGCAATGGCTGAACACTTACGATTACGGCGCCAATCCGGTCCGCGAGGCAGAGCGTATCCTGACCGAGCATATCCGCACGGTGACCGATCGCTATCGCGGGCAGATTACCTCCTATGACGTGGTCAACGAGGCCATCGATCACGACACGCATGGCATCATGGAGACCAGCCTCAACCGTGCGCTCGGCAGTCCCGAAGCGGCGATCGACCTCGCCTTCCACACGACGCGGGAGCAGCTGCCCGAGGCCGAGCTGGTCTATAACGACTACATGAGTTGGGAGCCCGCGCATCGTGACCATTGCGCCGATGTGCTGCGCCTGCTCGAAGGCATGCGCAATCGCGGCGTGCCATGCGACGCGCTGGGCATCCAATCCCATATCGAGATGTTCTCGATCGACCCGGAGACAGGCCTTGGTCCAGTTGCCGAACGCGAATGGCGCCGCTTCCTCGATGAAGTCACCGGCATGGGCTACAAGCTGCTGATCACCGAGTTCGACGTGAAGGACAAGGCTCTGCCTACAGACATTTCCCCACGCGATGCTGCGGTAGCCGATTTCGCGCGCCGCTATTTCGACCTCATGCTCGAATATGACGAGCTGACCGATAACCTCGCATGGGGCATGGTCGACCGCTTCAACTGGCTGCAGAATTTCGGCCCTTCCCGCCGCGATGATGGGGAGGAGGTGCGCGGTACGCCCTACTCCTCGGAATACCGCGCGAAGCCGTTGCGCGATGCGATTGCCGCCTCCTTCGCGGACGCAGCCCGCCATGCAAGAGCGGCCTAGAGACAGGGAGGCTGGTTGAAGCTGCATGTATCTCGGGATCGATCTTGGCACGTCGGGCGTAAAGGCGGTTATCCTTGATGAGGCAGGCACGCTCGTTTCACAGGCCAATGCGGGTCTGCCGGTTTCTCACCCTGCACCATTGTGGTCGGAACAGGACCCTGCGGACTGGTGGCAAGCAACCGATGATGCTGTCGCCGCTCTGGATGCAGGGCTGCGCCGCAAGGTACGCGCCATCGGCCTTGCCGGACAGATGCATGGCGCCACCGTTTTAGGCGCGGATGATCGTGTGTTGCGCCCGGCAATCCTTTGGAACGATGGCCGAAGCCATGCAGAATGCGCAGAGCTGGAAGCGAGCGAACCGCGGCTTCGGGAGATCGCCGGCAATATTGCCATGCCCGGCTTTACCGCGCCCAAGCTCGCCTGGCTGCGCAAGCATGAGCCGGAGCTGTTCGGAAAAGTCGCCACCGTTCTCCTGCCCAAGGATTATCTCCGCCTGCTGATGACGGGAGAGAAAGCCTCCGACATGTCCGATGCCGCAGGCACTTTGTGGCTCGATGTGGCCAAGCGCGACTGGTCGGATGCGCTGCTGGAAGCAACCGGCCTTTCGCGCCAAAACATGCCACGCCTGTGCGAAGGGCCGGAGTTAACCGGAAGGCTCTTGCCGGACGTCGCAGCTGCATGGGGCATGGATCAGGTGCCCGTGGTGGCCGGCGCGGGTGACAATGCGGCAGGTGCGGTAGGCGTCGGCGTGGTGGCGGATGGCGACGCCTTCCTCTCGCTGGGTACGTCAGGCGTAATCTTCGTCGCCAATGATGCATTCCGCCCCAACCCCGCTCGCGCGGTGCATGCCTTTTGCCACTGCCTGCCGGACAAGTGGCACCAGATGAGCGTGCACCTGTCTGCCGCAAGCTGTGTCGATTGGGCATGCAGCGCGCTCGGGATAGACGGACCAGCCGATTTCTTCGCCATGGCCGAAGCGACGGGTGCGGCTGCGGGAGACGAGCTGTTCCTGCCTTACCTCAGCGGCGAGCGCACACCGCACAACAACCCGCATATCCGCGCCGGATTCCTCGGCGCAGGAGCGGACACAGACCGGGGACGGCTGGCCGTGAGCGTACTCGAAGGCGTAGCCTTCGCCCATGCCGACGGGATTGCCGCCCTGCGCGAGGCGGGGACTCATGTCGAGCTGCTTTCCGTCATCGGTGGCGGATCGCGATCGCACTTCTGGGGGACTATCCTGGCCGCGGCGATGGATGTGCGGCTGGCCTATGTCGATGGCGGCGAAGTCGGCCCGGCGCTGGGGGCCGCACGGTTGGCGCAGATTGGCAGCGGCGCCAGCATAGGAGAGGTCTGCACCAAGCCGCCGGAGCGCGAAATTATCGAGCCTGATCCTGATTTGCGCGACAGGCTCGTCCCCAAACTTGCCAATTTCCGCCGCGCCTATGCGGCCGTAGATACGCTCTCGGAGAACTGACATGTCCGCCGATTACTTTGCCAATTTTGACACGATCCGTTTCGATCCCAAGAGCGAACGCGACCTTGCCTACCGCGTCTATGACAAGGACCGCGTCGTCATGGGCAAGCGCATGGAAGACCACCTGCGCATGGCGGTGTGCTTCTGGCACACCTTCTGCTGGCCTGGCAGTGATGTGTTTGGTGCGGGCACGTTTGACCGTCCTTGGTTGCAGGGCACACAGGATGCCGCCGCTGCAGCCGCGCGCCGCGAAGCCGGCCTCGCCTTTGTCGAAAAGCTCGACCTTCCCTTCTACTGCTTCCACGATGTGGACGTGATGGAGGCTGCCGAAAGCGTGGCAGACTTCCGCGCCAATTTCGCCACCGCCGTGGATCACCTCGAGCAATTGCAGGCGCAGACGGGACGCAAGCTGCTCTGGGGTACCGCGAACCTGTTCAGCCATCCGCGCTACATGGCGGGTGCCGCGACCAATCCCGATCCGGAAGTCTTCGCCTGGGCCGCCTTGCAGGTGCGCGATTGCCTCGACGCGACGCACAGGCTTGGCGGTGCGAACTATGTCCTGTGGGGTGGCCGCGAGGGCTATGACACCATCCTCAACACCGAAATCGGCATCGAGCAGGACAATTTCGGCCGCTTCCTCTCTCTGGTGGTCGATCACAAGCACCGCATCGGCTTCACCGGCACAATCCTGATCGAGCCCAAGCCGCATGAGCCGACCAAGCACCAATACGATTTCGACACGCAGACGGTCTACGCTTTCCTCAAGCGTTATGGGCTGGAGAAGGAAGTGAAGGTCAATATCGAGGCCAACCACGCGACGCTGGGAGGGCACAGTTTTGAACACGAGCTTGCGATGGCGCGGGCGCTGGGCATTCTCGGATCGGTCGATGCCAATCGCGGCGATTATCAGAATGGCTGGGATACCGACCAATTCCCCAATTCGGTGGAAGAATGGACGCTGGCCATGCTCGAATTCCTGCGTGCAGGAGGCTTCGCAACGGGCGGCTTCAACTTCGATGCAAAGGTGAGGCGCCAGTCGATCGATGCGGCCGACCTGTTTCACGGCCATATCGGAGGCGTCGATACGATTGCGCAGGCGCTGCTCAACGCCGCCGCCATCATTGAGGATGGTACGCTGGAGAGCTTCCGGGCCGAGCGATATGCCGCGTGGCAGGGTGAGCTCGGCAAGTCCTTCCACGCCGACACGGCCACGCTTGCCAGCGTGGCGCAGCACGCGGTGGACTCCAATTCGTCGCCTGCGCCCCAGTCGGGCCGGCAAGAATGGTGCGAGAACATCGTCAACCGGGCGCGATGCTCGAACTGACGGCAGGCCACTACCACCTGTTGGTGGATCCGCCGCGCGGGGGATCTGTGGCTGCATTCACTTGGCGGGACAGGCCAATATTCCGTCCGTCGATACCCGGCTCGGTGCTCGACACCGCCTGCTTCCCGCTCGTGCCATTCTCCAACCGGATCGCGAGAGGGCGCATTCCTTTTGGTGCGGACGTGGTCACCCTGCCCGCCAATGCGCCCGAGGCCGATATGGCCAATCCGCTGCACGGCTATGGCTGGCTGGCCGATTGGGAGGTGATCGATGCGACGCCGGAAACCGCAATCCTTGAGCATGCCTATGAAGGCGGCGAATGGCCTTGGCACTACTCGGCCACACAGCACTTCGCGCTAGCAGCCGATGGCCTGACAATGAGGCTTTCGGTCACCAACCGCTCCGACGCGGTCATGCCTGCCGGGCTTGGCTTCCACCCCTATTTCCCGCGCAGCGCGCAGACGCTCTATCGCGGCCTGCATCGCGGCGAGTGGCAGGTCGATGACGGTTGCTTGCCCGTCTCCCTCTCCGAGGCGGACGTGCCGAAGGATTGGTGGAATGGTCAGCCCGTCTCCTCGCGCGTGGTCGATACCGCCTTTGCAGGACGTGCGGGAGATTTACTGCTGGCCTGGCCGGAAATCGATCTCCATGCCATCATCGTGCCCTCCGACAACTTGCCCTGCACCGTGGTCTATACTCCGGAAGCCGAGGACTTCTTCTGTGTTGAACCTGTCAGCCACACGACCGACGCTATCAATCGATCCGACACGGATTTCCCGATGGCCAGCCTGGCCCCCGGCGAAACGATGACCGCGAGTATGCAAATAGCGGCCAGCGCATGGGGAAGATCGCAAGTCCGATGAACCTGAGACGCGCCCTTCTTACCACGGCAGTCCACGCCGACGCCCTGCGCCTTGATCCGCAGGCCTTCCTGCTTGCGATGTGGTGGCGCCTACTGGGCAAGAAATTGCGTTCGCGCATGGTCCTGTCCCCACTGCTCGCTCGCTCACCGCGCGCCTATCGTCTCTGGCTCGCGCGTCAGGAAGGTAACCACACCGCCGTGGGCAGCCATCCGCCTGAGGCCATCGCGATAATGGGCTTGGTCGAAGGCGGCGAAGGGGCCGTGGAGACAAGGGATAGTCTCGAATTAGAGGGTATCGAGGCACATATCGTGGCGGCAGGCACCGTGCCTGCTCCAGCCGACCTAGGGATTGAGCCGTCCGCAGCTACGTGGTTCTTGCCCGTTGCTGCGGGCGACAGACTCGCTCGGGGAGCAGGGGCGATCTACCGCGCGGCAGCAGCAAGAGCGCATAGCCATGCCCGCATCATCTATGCCGATGACGATCTGATCGACAGCGCGGGACATCGCCGAGAACCGCATTTCAAGCCGGATTGGAATAGCGAGCTTTTCAAGCATTTCGATTTTGTGTCAGGTTCTTCCCTGATCCGCCTCGCACCGTCCGAGTTTGGCGCGCTTGAGGCCAGTGACTGGCTGTCATTGCTCGTCCGAAGCGCCGTCGAGCTGTGCAAGGACGAAGACGCAACGCCAGCCCATATCCGCAAGATCCTGCATCACAGGCAAATGCGGCCTCCGCCACATCGTCCTGTTTGGCAACCATCCGCCGTCGGTAACGAAACGGCACTACCGAGTATCTGCGTGATCATACCGACACGTGATCGCCTCGACCTGCTTCGGACATGCCTCGATGGGCTGGCGCAGACGAATTACCCCGGTGAGCTCGAGATAGCGATCATCGACAATGGCAGTAGCGAACCCGAAACCCTCGATTTCCTCGCCAAGATCGAAGACCGGGAAGTGAAGGTCTTGCGTTACCCTGGACCATTCAACTTTTCCGATCTGAACAATCGCGCAGTGGCTGAGACCAGAAGCGAATTGCTCTGTTTCCTCAACAACGATATCGAGATTGTCGATCCCGACTGGCTCTCCATTCTCGTCGCGCAGGCGCAAAGGCCGGATGTAGGCGCGGTCGGCCCTGCCCTCCTTTATCCCGACGGAAGGTTGCAGCATGCCGGAGTTGTCATCGGCATCGGGGGAGGCGCTGCACACGCACACCGCCTCCTGCATCCGGACGATGCCGGCTATTTCCACCGTCACGCCCTGCCCCAGTATGTTTCCGCTGTCACTGCAGCCTGCCTGGTTGTAAAACGTGACAAGTTTCTTGAAGTCGGGGGCTTCGATGCCGAGAACTTCGCCGTTGCTTTCAACGATGTCGACCTGTGCCTGAAGCTGAATGCGCGCGGTTGGAAGAGCTATTATGACCCGCGCGCCACGCTCATCCATCATGAATCCCTATCGCGTGGCCTCGATCGCGACCCTGTTGGTGCGGCGCGATTTGCTGGAGAACTAGCTGCCTTGAAAAGCCGTTGGGGAACCGGAGGAAGCAAGGGAGACATTGCCGCAGCCGGCGAAGCTGTGGATGCATTTCACCACCCCTGCCTGAGTCCGTTCAGCGAACAGTTCATTCTTCGCTTCTAATTGCCGTCCATGCCCCAAACCGAACCAGATCGAACTTCAGAGACACCGCGCCTGGCCTTGCCAGACGTCACCCTATGCGCGGCGAGTTCTATCAACCTTGCTGCTACAATCGCCTCCATCGAACGATGCTGCGAGCAAATGGACTTCGCCGATGCGATCCTTTTCACCGACCAGACCGAATTCGCTCAGAAGCTGGTCAGAAACCCGGCCTTGCGCCTGGTTGAAATCGAGAGGCTTGGCTCCTCTGCGGCATATTCCGACTTCATGCTGCAAAAACTTGGCGGGCTGATCGCCACCAGCCATGCTCTAATCGTGCAATGGGATGGCCATATCATTGATGCCGCGCGCTGGCGCGACGAGTTGCTGGATTACGACTATGTTGGAGCAAGCTGGCCGCAATTCGACGATGGCTTCAATGTTGGCAATGGCGGCTTCTCGTTGCGCAGCCGTCGCCTGCTCGAAGCATGCGCCGATCCGGAGTTCGAACCGCATCATCCAGAAGACCTGGCGATCTGTCGAACGAACAGGACGCTGCTGGAAGGAAAAGGGATGGTATTTGCAGGCACCGAGCTGGCAAATGCATTCTCTGCCGAGCGAGCTGGTAATGTTGCTGGCAGTTTCGGCTATCACGGTGTGTTCCTGATGCCGCAGGTCCTGGGTGCGGATGGCTTTTGGCAGGTCTATTGCTCGCTGGATGACCGTTCCAGCCTCGCGCGGGATTTCTGGACTCTCGTCAAAGCACTGCAAAACGGTCCAAATTCGACCTTGCGCTCCTTGAGCATGATCGGCAATTGGATGCGCCATAAAGTACAAGGCAAATAGATTTGCCGATTGTTCCTCCATGAACGGCGCACGCGCAGCGGGAAGATAGACTGAATCGCACTTATGCATGATACCAAGCTGGACTGTGGCTGTTCGACCATCGATATCTTTGCTGGCGGACCCAAAGTCGACCCAACTCCGATGTTCTCATTTCGTCCTTCTATCTCGCACGGCTTGGAGGAAGGGTGCCAATTTCCGTGTCAAACTGGCAATGCTCAACTTTGAAATTGATCGATTTCCATGCAATTACCGTTACAAGATTGGCTGAGCAGCTAAGGATAATCCGGCAAATCTTCGCCAGATCGAATGCAATACTGCCCAATTGTCCTAACGATTTCAGAGACTGAAAATGCACCACGACACTGAGCTGCAACGCATTGCCGAGGATTCAGGCAAGCACGGCAAATGGAAGGCTCTCCTTCGCAAGTGGCGCTGGTTCGGCGGGGTCGTGATCGTGCCTACGCTGGTCGCCTCGCTCTATTACGGTCTGATCGCCAGCGACGTGTATGTCTCGGAATCGCGTTTCGTAATCAAGGCCCCCGATCGCCAACAGAGCAGCAGCTCTCCTCTCACATCGCTGATCCAGAGCACCGGCCTTGGGGGCGGCGCGGAACAGTCGAGAGAGATTATCGGCTATCTGCGCTCGCGAAGCGCTTTGTCGGACCTTTCGGAACGGGTCGATGTTCGCGGCGCTTTCGCATCTTCCGAAGCCGATTACTTCAGCCGTTTTCCGCTGTTCTATCAGAGCGACAGCTTCGAAGACCTCTACGAATACTATGCCTCGAAGGTAACCGCCGCCACCGATGCGGAAACCGGGCTGACCCTGCTGACGGTGAATGCCTTCACCCCAGAAGATGCCCGCGCGCTCAATGCCGGATTGCTCGATCTGGGTGAAACCCTCGTCAACCGCTTGAACGAGCGTGTGAATGAGCAGGCCATTGAAGAAGCCGAGGACAGAGTATTGATCGCCCAGCAACGCGTGCGCGACGCACGCATTGCGCTTGGTGCCTATCGCAACGCATCGGAAATCCTCGATCCGGAACAACAGGGCCTGGGCGTCCTGACCGTCTCGAATGATCTGATTGCGCAGGAAGCCGCATTGCGCGCAAGGCTGGCAGAAGTCCGGCGAACGACGCCCCGCCACCCTTCAATCCCCGCCATGGAACAGCGCGCCATCGCGCTGGCCGAACAGGTCGCCTCGCAAACGGGCCGCGCTGTGGGAACACCCGATGGTCTGGCTTCCAAACTCAGCGAGTACGAGAATCTGCTGGTTGAGCAGGAGTTCGCCACGCAAATGCTCACCGCTGCAAATGCCACGCTCGAACAGGCGCGCGCCGAGGCCCTGCAGCAGCAGTATTACCTCGAACGGGTGGTCGAACCCAATCTTCCCGACGATGCAATCCTGCCAAGCCGGCTAATGAGCATTCTGGCGGTGCTGTTCGGCACGCTCTGCCTGTATCTGGTAGGCTGGATGCTGGTAGTCGGCATTCTCGAGCACGCCCCCGAAGACTGATCATGGCGCGCTTTGCCGAAGGACTTAGAGTACAAACCAAGGTCGTAAGGGCCCTGATGATACGCGAGCTGGTTACGCGCTTTGGGCGCGATAATATCGGCTTCCTGTGGATCATGGTCGAACCGTTGCTCTTTGCCGGACTGGTCGGGCTCGTCTGGGCTTACGCGAGGGGACCGGAAAATCACGGTATCGGTGTCATGGCCTTCGTCGCCAGCGGGTATATTCCACTCACTTTTCTGCGTCACTCATTCGGTCGCTCGGCGAAGATCTTCCAGGCCAACATCTCGCTCTTGTATCATCGCCAGGTAAAGGTGCTGGACTTCATTTTTGTGCGCGTCACGATCGAAGCGATTGGCGCGATGATGGCTTATATCTTTGCCGGCATCGTACTGCATTTTCTCGGTTACTTTCCGATACCGGCAGATATCGGGTCGCTGGTCGCCGGCTGGGCGATTTACGTCTTCTTCGTGCTAGCAATTTGCACGATGCTGGCGCCGCTCTCGGAGATCTCCAGCGTTATCGAGAAACTGGTACCGGTAAGCGTTTATATTTCCATCCCGTTTTCCGGAGTGTTCAACATGGCGAGCTGGCTACCGCCAAGTCTGCGCGAAGCGCTCATGTGGTCGCCCCTCGTGAGTGGCATGGAGCTGATGCGCTACGGCCTGTTTGGTGATGCGGTCACGCCCTATTACGACCTTTTCAAAGCGCTGGGCATTTCGCTCATTTGCCTGCTGTTCGGCCTCATTCTGTGCCGCCGCGTGCGGCGGACTTTGGCAGTCGCATGATCCACTGCCGCGACCTTCACAAGAGCTACCGCAGCGGCTCCGTCAACAAGCCTGTCTTGAAGGGCGTGGATTTTACCATCAATCCGCGCGATCGCGTTGGCCTTCTCGGGCGCAACGGGGCCGGAAAATCGACCCTGATCCGCCTGATCGGTGGCGTCGAGATGCCCACCTCCGGCAAGATCACGCGTCAGATGACCTGCTCTTGGCCGCTCGGATTTAACGGTGGCTTCCAGGGCAGCCTGACGGGCTATGACAACGCACGTTTCATCGCCCGGATCTACGACAAGTCCTATGTCGAGATGCGAGACTTTGTCGAGGAGTTCACCGAGCTCGGCAGCCAGTTGCGCATGCCGGTAAAGATCTATTCCTCTGGCATGCGCGCCCGGCTTGCCTTCGCCCTGTCGCTGGCGATCGAGTTCGAGTGCTACCTGATCGACGAAGTCATCATGGTTGGCGACAAGAACTTCCAGAACAAGTGCAAGGCAGAATTCTTCGAGAAGCGCCAGGACCGTGCCCTGCTGCTGGCCTCTCACAGTCTCGGGACAGTCAAGCAATACTGTAACAGGGCCATCGTGCTGCACGAGGGTGTGGCGACAATGTATGAGGACGTGAACGAGGCGATCAGTATTTATGAAGACCTGTGAGGCCCGGAGTTGTAGACGAGTAAAGGACCAATGAGCGACGATCTCTTCCCCGGCGTCCCGCGCATTGAATCGCCCATTTTCGTCAAGGATACACTGGCGGATATGACCGAAGCGGAACAACGCATAGCCCGCGATCTCAATCGAAACGGTTATGCATTACTGGATTTTCCCGATCCGCAAATCGTTGCGCGTATCGAACGGATCAAACGCAATCTCGGCCCGCGCTACAACATCCCTTTCGACAATCCCGCAGCCGACAAGACGCGCGGCAAGAGGCGTATTCAGGATGCCTGGCAATTCGATGAAGATGTGAAAGCCATTGCCGCAAATCCCGAGATACTCGCCCTGCTCGGCAAGCTTTTCGGGCGCGCGGCCTTCCCCTTCCAGACACTGAACTTTCCGGTTGGCACGCAACAGGCTGCGCATTCGGATTCGGTGCACTTCTCCAGCCTTCCTGAACGCTTCATGTGCGGCGTCTGGCTGGCGATGGAGGACGTACCGGCCGAGGCCGGCCCCCTCTTTTATGTCCCCGGATCGCACCGCTGGCCCATCATCAGCAATGCGATGATCGGCCGACGTGGCTTCGGCAGCGACTCCAAATCGGCCCAGACGCCCTATGCCGCGGCTTGGCGTGCCATGTGCGAGGTGAATGGCGCCACCGAAGAGCCATTCCTTGCCCGCAAGGGACAAACGCTGATCTGGTGCGCCAATCTATTGCATGGTGGCAGCAAGCAAACCGACTCCACGCTGACGCGGTGGTCGCAGGTCACGCATTACTTCTTCGACGACTGCATCTACTATACGCCGGCCTTTTCCGACGAAGCCATCGGGCAGCTGCAAACGAGAGATCTGGTCGCTATCCACGATGGCGAGCCGCGGCCGAACAAGTATTTGGGGGAAGCGCTCCCAAGACCGAAACGATCCAAAAAACAGTCCATTTTTTCGCGAGTTAAGACGAATCTTTCGCTTGGCAAGAATGGTCGCTGAAGGCTAGCAACATGTTCTTGATCGCTAGCCGCAAGTAGGTCTCAGAGAGAAATTCCGGATTCTGTCATGCCTTTAGTTTCTGAGCAGGAGCTTGCCGCCGTAAGGGCCTCGGACTTGTTCGATGCCGAGTGGTATCTGTCGCGATATCCCGATGTGGCCATGCTGGGGATCGATCCGGCTGAGCATTATCTCTGGATCGGGGCACGGCTGGGCCGCGATCCATCGCCCAAATTCAGCACACTTGCATATCTAGAAAAGCACCACGATGTCGCCAGCAAAAGAATAAACCCGCTCGGCCACTACCTTCGCTGGGGCAAGGAAGAAGGTCGAACGCTGAACCTTGAGGGCCGACGTACCCGGCGCAGGAAAGTGCAATCACCCGCCAGTTATATTGAGAGCGGCCCCTTCCGCATCAAGCGGCACTACAAGCAATTCGATCTAGAAACCGAGGCCCACTTCCTTACCGAAATAGGCCATATCTACAGCGAGAATCCGGACCGCTTCGACGCTATTTGTACGACAATTGTGATGCCGACCTACAATCGTGGGGACAAGATCGAGGTAGCCATCCGCTCGGTCATCGCGCAAAATCATGAGAACTGGCGCCTCATGATTGTCGACGACGGGAGCCAGGACAACACAAGCGAAGTAGTTGCATCCTTCCTTGACGACAAGCGTATCGAGTACGTCCGCGTCGACCGTCTTGGTGTTTCTGGCGCAAGGAATGTTGGCATCGAGCGATCAAGCGGTGAATACATTGCATATCTGGACAGCGACAATTCCTGGTGTTCCAAGTTCCTGCGCTCAATGATCGTGTTTCTGGAAACTCAGGAGCTAGATGCAGCCTATTCCGGAATTCACTCGACCGACGATAATGGCGAAACCGTCTGCTACCGTGGTGACGTGTTCGTCTGGTCAGCCTGCCTGAAAGCCAACTATGTTGATCTCAACCCTTTCATGCACCGCAGAGACATGGTCGTCGCCGGAGGTAGGGAGGAACGTTTCGACACCAGCCTAAGGCGATTTGTCGACTGGGATTTCATCTTGCGCCTGACCGGGCGGGCCAGGGTTTCCTATGCCCCATTTATCGGCGTTGAGTATTACGATGGCGAAGCGGGCGGCAGGATCACCCGCACGGAGTATCAGAACGAAGAGGCATCGAGGCGAATCGAGGCTATCCGCTCAAAACACGACGTGCACAACACCAGTATCGATTGCCTGGATACTGGCTCAGGCATAGCATTAGCTTCCTTGCGCAGAACCGAGCTCCACGCAAGCCCGAGGCATTTCGCCCTGCGCTTCTACCCGGACTATACGGTCGCAAATGCCTATCAGAACCTGCTCTATGAGCCGATGACATTCCCCGACATCGGTCCTGGGGACATAGACGACTGCCTGCGTTTGCTGCACCGGTCGGTTTATGAAGACGACGCGGTAACCTTTCACATCCATTGGACGAACCCGATCTTCGCACCTTCAGCAAACCCTGAAGCGGCACAAGAAGCGGTAGATGCCTTCATCGCAAAGCTCCGTCTGTTCAAGGCACTCGGCGGACGGGTGATATGGACGATTCACAATGTAACTTCACATGAGCCCAAGTTCCCGGAGCAGGAAATGCACTTAAACCGCGAACTCGCGGATCTCGCAGATTGGGTACACGTTCATCACTCAAGCGTATCCGATGCAACATTGCCCCACTACGAACTGCCAGCCTCGAAGATGGTGGTTGCCGAGCATGGCAGTTACATCGGCACCCTTCCCGACGAAGTATCGAGCAAGCAAGCGCGCACCGAACTCGGGATCGACGAAAACGACACCCTATTTCTCTTCCTCGGACAGGTCAGGGGATACAAGGGAATTGGGGAACTAATTTCCGCCTTTCAGGCATTGCGGGCAAGCGACGAGGATTGCTCGCTAGTCATTGCCGGAAAGGTTCTGGGCTTGTCCGAGGATGAAGTCAGGCAAGAGCTGGCGGGATGCCCCAAAGCGGTTTTCCATCCGGGATACGTTCCCGATGAAAGGATGCAGATATATCTGAATGCCGCCGATGCTATGGTCCTGCCCTATCGCAAGGTACTTACGTCGGGATCGGTTTTCTTGGCGCTTTCCTTTGGTCTACCGGTCATCTGTCCGCGCTCTGGCCTCCTGGCGGACATAGTCGAGCACGAATATAATGGCCTGCTATACGACCCGAATGACACGGGTGGATTGCTGGCCGCCATGACCCAATTTCGGCAACTTGAGCGATCATCCCACGAGAACATGCGGAAGGCGGCCAAAGAAACCGCAAAGTCATGTCGCTGGGAAGAGACCGCAGCGAAGCTGCAGCGCCATATCGAAGGACTGGATTTCGGGCGGGTCGTCCAGCCTGACATCGACGGCATCATTCGGACATGGTTCGTTCGAGGCGACGAAGACCTGCTCAGGAACAAGTCCTGTATCGCTATCGTTCTTCACTACCAGAACATCGAAGACACACGCGAATGCATCAGGCGCCTGCAAGCACAGAGCAACAAGATCGGAATCCTGTTGATCTCGAATAATGAGCGGATCGACGACATCTGGACGTTGGCGAGCGCATTTCCCGACTGCGTATCGGTTCAATCGGAAGAAAATGTCGGATACGCTGCAGCCAACAATTTCGGTCTCCGCCTATGTCGTGA
Source organism: uncultured Altererythrobacter sp. (assembly GCA_913056125.1). Classification (GTDB taxonomy): domain Bacteria; phylum Pseudomonadota; class Alphaproteobacteria; order Sphingomonadales; family Sphingomonadaceae; genus Alteraurantiacibacter. Next base: position 196,892 of record CAJXNC010000001.1, on the reverse strand, counting down.
ATTTGGTTCGGAGTACTTCTGGATCGTCAATCCGGACATCGTGGTACCAGACGGCTATTTCAACGAGCTCTGTGCCAGGGTAAGCGAGTGGCCGGAAAGCGATTTCTTCGGCTCGACAATCGTGCCTGCACACGATCCTTCCAAGGTTCTCTTTTGTGGCGGATCGGTCAATCTGGAGCAGGGTGCTGCGCCGAGCCACATGCACATGGGAAAGTCAGTCGATGATCTTCCCGATAGTGCTTTCCAGTGCGATTATCTGACCGGGGCCAACATTTTCGGCCGCACCAAGGCGCTCAGCCGCTCCGGCTATTTGCCGGAAGACTACTTTTTGTATTTCGAAGAGACCCATTGGTTCCTCGAAATGGCAGAGAAGAGCCAGGTCACTCGCCCCATTGTTTTCCCCGACCTTATAATCGAGAATCACAAGCGATCGGAAAATGGCCTCGTACCCAGCCGATACTACATTTACTACTTCATCCGGAATTCTCTCCATTTCGGAAGGCGTTTCGCACCGTTGCAGACTTCGAAAAGCGAACGGGAAGCACGTAGGTTCGCCGATGCATGGCTCGCCAAGATCGGCCGCGCAGCGCCAGACCGACTGGAAGAATTCGAGAAACTTGTGCAACTCGCTTTCAGGGATGGCCGGGCCGGAGTTACCGATCGGGTTGCCCTCATTTAGGATTCCAGCGCGATGGACGAAAAATTGGCGAAGACGAAATGCGTCATCTGCGGCGGGGAGAGCTTCGGCGCGGGACCCGGAGGCCGCATGGCGGTAACAGGGATCACGCCACGGTGTGAAACCTGCCAGTCACTTGAACGGCATCGTGCAATCAGGGGGTTCTTCGACGGAATTCTTGACCCTGACCTGTTTGGCGAACTCGAAGTTCTCCAGTTTTCCAAGGACCCTGCAGTCAAGCCGGAATGGTTCAGGAGCTACGAGTTCAGCGTCTATGAAGGCCACAATTCGCTCGATATGCAGCAGATCGAGCGGGAATCCGGATCATACGACCTGGTGATCTGCAATCACGTGCTCGAACATGTTCCTTCGGATGGCAATGCGCTCCGAGAGTTAACGAGAGTAGTCAGGGAAGACGGCATCGTTTTCCTGACTGTTCCTGATCCCGAGCGTCGGAGCAAGACCGTCGATTGGGGATATCCCGACGAAACCCGTCACGGCCATTTCCGCGAATATGGTTCGGACATTGTCGAACGCTTCGAACAGCACATCCCTGACGTGCTTGCATTCAAGACGAAGCTCGAAGACGCAGTTACGAAGACTCCGGATACCGCGTTCATCTTCGCCCACCGCCAGAACCGCATCCTGCGCCAGATCGTAGTGAGAGGGCGCGATCTAAGGCTCTAATTCGCGCAAACTCAAGCTGCGTCCATACCTATGGGAGATTGCCTAAATTCTTCACTCCCCCGGTCCATCCCGAGCATCTTCACATCCGGATATTGCTCCAGATACCACTTTTCATCGAAGGTGCCCGAACGGCGCAGAGCCTCAAGATCGCTATTGCTGACCCGTTTCATAGTCTTCCTTGCGTATCCTGATCGGCTAGTTTCAGCCTCGCTGGCGCCCTTCGCCAATACCGTGATTGATGTAGTGCCACAGGGGATCAATTCCTGATTCTGCCACGTCGGCATGGGCCGCGAGATAAGCATCGGCGTCAAAGACACCCTCCCTCTTCAACCTTGCCTTTTGCTTCTTCAGACGGATCGGCGCAGGAAGGAGCGCGGCCAAGCGGCCCTTCAGCGTTTCCGATCCGGCGCCATTCATCAACACGGCAGACACTTCGCGCAACCAGGCAGCCTGTTCCTCCGAAAGTTTGGCGGCTGTTTCTGTCTCGCCTATAAGACGCGTCATCACAGCAATCTCGGAAAAGCGTTCTGCCAGCCGGTCCTCGGCCACGTGCTTTTCCGAAATCGCTTTCTCCAGATTAGCCGTCAGTCTGTCCTCGGTTTCACGGTTTTCCGAATTCACTTGCTCCAGCTCGGCCGCAAGTTGGTTGGCGCGTTCGGCCTCCACGAGACGGGAAGCCTCAGCCTCGGACAATCGCACGCGTTCGGCCTCAAGCTCCGCCGCTAGGCGACGCTCAGTTTCCTTCAATTGAGCCGCAGTTTCGTCCGCCTCTGCGCTGCGCTGCGCAAGGGCACTCTGGGTATGGGAAAGCTCGGCGCGGACTTCTTCAAGTTGGCGCTCGGAGTCCTGGAGCTGCTGCTCATGAGCCGCGACCGCAGCCTCGGCTTCGCCAAGCTTGCCTTGGGCTTCCTTCAACCTGGCATCGAGTGCATTCGCCTTCTGCTCCGACTGACGCCCGGCGGAGATAAGGCTGGCGAAAGCAGGCGCGGCAACATCAAGCTCGCCCCGGATGCGATCGAGTGTGGCATGATCATCCTTCGCCTCTCCTTCCTCCGACCAACGGTGGAATATCGCAAAGGTATCACGAAGCCATGCGGAGAGGAGCGGGTTGTCGGAGACGCTTTTCGGGGACTCGCGGTGGTGGCGTAGCCGATCTGTCAGGAATGCATCGATTTCCTCACTGACCTTTGTTGAAAACCTGGGCCAAGAGATGCCCAGTTTCTCCTGCATGGCGGAGATGAGGCGCGGCCAGCTGTTGAGCAGCCCATCATAGGAACAATGAAAACGCTGGAGCCCGCGTGTTGTCGCCTCGGCTTCCAATACGTGCCGTAACCAGAGGAGATGCCCAAGCGCCGGGTTGATGCCATCGCGCTTGGCCAGCGACTCCGCGACCTCCAGCGGATTCCGGACAGGCAAAATGACAGCAGGCCGGACGCCCGCGGTTTCAAAAACGTCGAGCCAGAAAGGCGCGAATCGGCAATTGCGTGGATCCTTGAGGACAAACAGGCGGGAGGCATTGAACTCCTCCTGCAGCGCAAACAGCCCCCTTTCCCTGAATTCGGCGACCTTGGGGGACGCATACCAACCCGGATTAAAGCTCAGCCAATCATGCCAATCCGTACCGGCGGAATCCAAAATTTCGTCATTGAGTTGCATCAGGACGTTTGATTCCCAATGGCCAGCCTCATTCGTCGAACTCTCTTGCATCAAGGTCTTCGGCAAATCGCACCCGAGTAGGCTCAGCACCCGCGCAAGAGCGCTAGTCCCGGAACGGTGCATACCAAGTACAAGCACACCCACCCGAGCCGCCTTGTCCAATGCGACTGATTGTTCTTTAAGTACTTTTGTCATATTTCCACCTTCGTGGCTGGCACTAGGGCCCAAAAGAAACTCTCGCAACCTTGTTGGCTAGTTGTAGTCATGTAGTGTTGTCTGGGCTGAAAGTGCCATCCTCCGATGGATAAGAAAGGGTGACCAAGATAGTCGGGCGTGTGAAGTCGGCAAACGAGATCCTGACACTACCCCACGTCCGCAAGAGGTTGGTTGCAGGATTGAATCCGATAATCTTCACTCCCCCGTTCCAGCCTTGGGTGATGCCACGGATCGATTATCTGTTTAGTTCCCCACCGCTCCTGGAACACGGCCAATTCACGCATGTAGCGTTCGTTATGTTCGGGAGCGAAATCGCTCCCGCGCGACTTGCTCTCATGATGGATCAGTGTTGCTGCCGGGGTGTAGATGTTCCGTAGTCCGAGCTTTCGCAGCTTCAGACAGAAATCGACATCATTATAGGCGACAGCCAGCCTCACTTCATCCAGGCCACCGACTGCTTCAAAGGAGCGTTTTTGGACCAAAAGGCACGCCCCGGTCACGGCACTGGCCCCTCGCGCGATCAGGGCCTGGGCGAAATATCCCGGGGCGCCTTCAGGTAGCGCGCGATGGGCATGGCCGGCTGCATTGCCAATGCCGATAGCGACACCGGCATGCTGGATGGAGCGATCGGGATAAAGCAGGCGCGCGCCTACGGCGCCCACTCCGGGCTGCAGAATCTCGCGTACCATTTCGGTAAGCCAGTCGGGTTCAACGATCTCGATATCGTTGTTGAGCAGGCAGAGCAGTTGGCCATTGGCAAAGCCGGCGGCGAAATTGTTGATCGCTGAATAGTTGAACGGGTGTGGCCAGCGGACGACGCGCACGCGAGGGTCTTCGACCACTTCTTCCAGGTATTGCAGAGTGCTCGGTTCGCGGCTGTCATTGTCGGCAATGACGATCTCGAGATTGGGATAGTCGGTCCCATGCAGCAGGCCTTCCATGCAGGTCCGCAGCAAATCAACCCTGTCCCGCGTCGCTACCAGGATACTGACCAGGGGCAAATCGGCTGGCAGCGGCCAACAAATGCGCATGGTGCCGAAGGGACCGTCCGCGATCCCCGTGCCGGAGGGGAGAACATTGGCAAGAGCGGCAGCCCGTTTCTTTGAACGCTGTTTCCAGCGATCCCGCGCCGTTCGCGCCGTAATCCTCAGAACATGTCGCACCGGGAGAGCATCTTCGCCTGAGACGAGACGCAAGAGCAACTCATAAAAGCTGACAGGCTTCGGGCTTGTTGGGTCATCCAAATAATCCAGCGCTGACATTACCGGGACAGCACAGGCGGCGGTCAGGTAATCCTGCGAAAGGAACATACGCCGATCCCAATCGGGCTTCAGCCAAGGATTCTTCCCCATTCTCCTGAAGCCGGATTCATCCTGGTCGCCGTAAAGGAGCGGCAGGCCTTGGCCCCGAACAAGGTCGCAAGTGTTCGCAGCATAACCGGCCACTGCATGGCGCGGCAGAACCGCCCGGGGGCTGAGAGGAACAAGATAATCCGCGTCGGCGAGTGCCGCATGCGCAAGGCATTCCAAGAAAGCAGCGCTCGTACTGTCGAAATGCCCTTCGATCTTCTCAATAATCCGGTGCTTGGCAGATTGATTGGGGAGGACCTCCCCCGTCAGGAAGATACGCAAGGGCGTGTGGCTTTGGACCAGCGCTGACGTGAGTGCCCTTTTCGCTGCTGCTGGATCCAACCCTTCAGGCAGATGAAGATGGACGCAAAACGTGGGCGCTCGACCATGAGTGCCTTGATCACGCAAGCTGGCCAGGTCGGCCTTCCCAAGGCGATCGATGCTCCGGGCGTTGGCAAATGGCAGGCTCCCTATGGCATCGCGCAGCCTGTAGCGCGCGCGCAGACGCTTTCCACAAATTCGCCACCAGAGGACAGCCAGCAACCGGTCGGGCCGACAAACCAGTAAAAGCAGAAAATCGCGCCATGCAGCCATGTATTGATCATCATGCTGCTTCAAGTCGGCCTCTGCCCTCATTTACCCGGCGCTGCGCCTGCTATCCGGCGATTGCGCCGTTCAACAAGAATACTTGTCTCGGCGAGAAGTGAGGTTTCGCCCATCGGGGGCTGGTCCTTGTCCGGATGCTGAGTTAATGAGGCTTCCATCTAGAAAGATTGGTTCGTCTTCAAGCATGTATCTGAAGTTCTTCCCCGCCGCGGCGGCCCTTATTGCGCTATCTGCCTGTTCCACTCTTCCCAGTAGCGGGCCGACCGGATCAGAGATCAGGTCCTCGGCACGTGAGGCATACGACGTGGGATCGGGCCTGCAGATCGAGATCATATCGGTCGAAAGCACTGACTCCCTGCCTCCAGTCATCGACATGTTGGACTGGGACCTACCGGCAGGTGTGGTGCAGCCGAGTGACATGGTCGGGCCTGGCGATATCCTGAATATCAGTATCTTCGAGGCGGGGGTTTCGCTGTTCGGAGGGAACATGCCCGCAGGTGCAGTCGGCACCGGAGGTTTCGACCCGTCAGTCCGGGTCAATACGCTTCCGCCCAGCCGCGTCAGCGACAATGGCGAAATAGATATTCCCTATGTCGGGCGGCTGAGCGTGTCTGGCAAGACGGTGGGCGAGATCCAGGACCAGATTGGCGCAGGTCTTCAAGACCTATCGCAGAGTCCGCAAGTTCTGGTCAGCCGCCAGCAGGTCATCTCCAATACGGTGATAATAGGTGGCGAGATCGCACAACCCGGTCGCCTGGTACTTCAGACCAACGATGAGAGCATCACCGATGTGATAGCTCTGGCTGGCGGGTATCGCGGCAACCTCAAGGACTTGATGTTGCGCGTGCAACGCGCCGGAGCTGAAGCCAATGTCCGCCTGAGTGATATCCTTGCGGGCACATATGGCGACCCGCGCGCCTTCCCTGGAGATCGTCTCACGATATTGCTGAAGCCGAAGATGTACTCGGTACTCGGCGCATCGGGGCGTGTGCAACAAATGACGTTCCTGCGCGAGTCGATGAGTGTGGTCGAAGCGATATCGGCAGCTGGAGGTCCGGCATCGAGCTCGGGCGACCCCGAATCGATCTTCGTCTTCCGCTTCACCGGAGAGAATAAGGATGAACCCGTCGTCTATCATTTCAATATGATGCGTTCGGAAACGGTCTTCCTGGCCCAGCGGTTCGCGTTGTGGGACGATGACGTTGTCTACTTCGGCAATGCCGCCGCCAACCAGCCGCGTGAACTGATCCAGACCATTGGACAGCTATTCGGTCCCATCGTCACGGCAACCGCGGTGGCCAATAATCTCAACAATTAATCTCAACAATCCCTAGCCGGCCCTGCGCTCAACTACCGCTGTTTTCTTCCTCGAACTTTTCGACTGGCCGACGCTTGCCGACCGGTTGCCAAGGCTGGCCGATCCTATCCTCCAGGCGGTCCCGGAAAGCCCATAGCCAGCCTACCCGTCGTTCGGCGAGGCCCGGCAGGCTCAACAAGTCACCGCCAAGCCAGGGCAGGAAAGGATTGCGTCTGGCATAGGACCAAATCTCCACGCGCTCGCCCGGCCGTGCGGAAGCGCCGCGCGCATGAAAGCCGCCAGTATCTGCAATCACGAGGGTATTCGCCGGGACGGCCAGTGCCTCCGCCGGACCGAGATTCATCTCTACCAGGTCGCTGTCCTCGACGCGCGGCGAACCGCGGGCCGATAGCCGGTCGATTTCATGCGGATCGCGCAGGCTGCGCCGATATTCCCAATCCAGTCTCGCCGGCGTGAAGCGGTGTGATCCGCGAACATAGGTGAATGGACCATCCTCCAGGCGAACCGGGTTGAGAAACAGCCAAGCCTTCATCGATGCGTGGAAACTGTCCGCATGAGCGGTTTCCTGCGGGTCCTCATCTTCGCCGCCGCTCTGGCTGACAATCGTCTGGATATAGTGCAACGGCGTAGTCTTGTAGCTTGCGGCATAGTGGAACATGGCGTTGATGTCGCTACGCGCCAATAATCGCTGCAACGCGGGAATCGCTTCCAGCATAGCGGGATCGATAGCAATGCGCCTGGTGATGGCATTGCCTTGCCGCATCTCGCGCGCATCGGCCTCGTAGCCAAGGATCTCGCGTCGCAATTCGGGAAATTCATCCACCGGAACGACATTCTCGATTACGACGAAACCATCTCGGTCGAAGGCTTCGCGCCACGCCAATGGGACATGGCGCGCGAGGCGTCTCCGACGAAACCGACACAATTTGTCCGCTATCTTGACGCGCGCCAGATGCAGACCTCTCTGGTTGAGGCGGCGTGAACCAATTAGCGGATGATCAAGGAAGCTCTTCGCCGAGCTCGCCAGTTGCAAAGTCCAGACAGGCATCAAGGCAATCCAGCGCAATCGCTGGCCCACCGTCATCGGTTTGTTCACGGTCTATGCCCGTTCCTTGACGGTAGCATCGATCCTGAGAAGCTGGTCCAGCAAGTCCTCGAACCGGTCAAGCGGCAGGGCGTTGGGTCCATCTGACAAGGCATTTGCCGGATCCGGGTGCGTTTCCATGAAGATGCCGGCTACCCCGGCCGCCACGGCTGCCCTGGCCAGAAGCGGAACATATTCGCTCTGGCCGCCCGATCTGCTGCCCAGTCCGCCCGGTTGCTGCACCGAATGGGTCGCATCGTAGACCACCGGACACCCGGTCTCAGCCATAATCGACAATCCGCGCAGGTCGGACACGAGGGTATTGTAGCCGAAAGACGTACCGCGCTCGCAGAGCAGGAAATTGTCCGTTTCGTGTCCGGCAGCTTCTGCCGCTTTCCGGGCCTTGGCGACCACGTGCTGCATATCGGCCGGAGCCATGAATTGCGCCTTCTTTATATTTACCGGCTTACCGGTCGCCGCCACCGCGGCGATAAAATCTGTCTGCCTTGCCAGGAAGGCAGGTGTCTGCAGGACATCGACCACTTCGGCGACTGGTCCGGCCTGAGCAGGCTCGTGCACATCGGTAATTACCGGCAACCCGGTTTCGGCGCGCACCTTTTCCAGAATACGCAGCCCCTCTTCCATTCCCGGGCCGCGAAAGGAATCGCCGGAACTGCGGTTGGCCTTGTCGAAGGAACTCTTGAAAATAAGCAGCAGGTTTCGCTTTTTCGCAATCTGGGAAAGCTTCCCTGCGACCGCAAGCGTGTGGTCCTCACCTTCGATCACGCAAGGTCCGGCAATAAGGAAGAGCGGGCTATTTCGTGAAATGTCCCGGTTGCAAAGGTTCATAAGCGATTCATCCGTGGGGACGCACGCCCCATTCAAATTGTCGTAATTTGTATCGCAATTGCAATAAAATGCGAATGCGCCTAACTATTCGTCAGAGCTCAATAGGGCCAGTGTTAACTTTCTGAACCGAACCCGTGGTCGCCATTGCTCCAAGCCGCATTGCCGGTTTTGGGGATGAGTTTCGTTTGCATGGAAGATTGATGCCCTAATGAACAAGGAAGTCGTACTCAGGATCAATGGATCCTCCATACTGAAAACCATTGATATCCAGCTCGAAGGTATGGTCGAGCTGCGCGAGGCAATCGAGCACGGGCCGCTGGGCGCTGCGCTTGACCGAGCGGTCGATGTCTTTGGCCATACCAAAGGCCGCATCATCCTCACCGGTATGGGCAAGAGCGGACATGTGGCGCGCAAGATCGCTGCCACCATGCGCTCGACCGGTACGGCTGCGCTCTATCTCCATGCAGCAGAGGCCAGCCATGGAGACCTTGGCATTATCGGCAGCGACGACGTTGTATTCGCCCTGACCTGGTCGGGCGAAACACGCGAATTGAGTGACATTTTTGATTTTTGCCGCCTCTACAATGTCCCGCTCATCGTCGCGACGGCATATCCCGAAAGCAAGGCAGGAAAGGCGGCCGATATCTGCTTGGCCTTGCCGCTGGCGCGCGAAGCGTGCCCGAACGAGCTCGCACCAACCACGTCGACCACATTGCAGGTCGTACTTGGCGACGCCCTCGCCATGGCCATGATCGAAGCGCGCGGATTCTCGCATGGGGATTTCCGCGTTTTCCATCCGGGCGGCCGCCTCGGAACGATTCTCAGCACAGTTGGTGAAGTGATGGGCACCGGCAATGCGGTACCGAGCGTTCCGCGCCAGGCATCGCTGGTTGACGCCACGATCGAAATGAACCGCAAGCGCTATGGATGCACCGCAGTGGTTGACGACGAGGGCAAGCTTGTCGGCGCATTCACGGACGGAGACCTGCGACGCTGCATTGCCAGCCATGACCTGCAAGATGGAATTGCCAAGCATATGTCTCACACGCCGGTAACCGCCTGCGCAGACATGCTGTGCAGCGAGGCGCTGGAATTGATGAACAAGCATGCGGTCTCGGTTCTGTTCGTTACCGATGCCGAGCGCTTGATCGGGATCATCCATATCCATGACATCGTCAGGCTGGGCGTGTGATGTCCGGTATCCGCGCATCGCTTGGTCGCGCATGACGCGTGGCCCCGGATCCTTGAACGACCTGATCGTCATACCCGCGCGCTTCGGTTCGTCACGCCTGCCCGGCAAGCCCTTGCTCACGCTTGGCGGCAGGACAATGCTCGATCGTGTTTATGCCAATGCCAAAAAGGCATCCGACTTATGCGGGAATTGTGCCGTCGTAGTGGCGACCGATGATGAACGGATTGCCAACCATGCCGAGGCGTTGGGGGCCCAAGTCGCGCTTACAGAGACAACGCTTGATTGCGGCACGGCACGTGCCCATGCTGCGGTACTGCAACAGCCTCGCCTTCCGGAAAATGTCGTTTGCTTGCAGGGAGATGCTCCCTTCATCACGCCTCAGGTCATCGCGGGGGTACTCGAAACGCTGCGCAACTCCTCAGTCGATGTTGCCACGCCCGTCTACCATCTGGACTGGGATCGGCTTGACCGTCTCCGCAAACACAAGATCACAGCACCTTTCAGTGGCACCACGTGCCTGCGCGATCCGGAAGGCCGGGCATTGTGGTTTTCGAAATCGATCCTGCCGGCAATCCGCAACGAGGATTCGTTGCGCAAGCAGTCCATGTCGCCTGTCTGGCAGCATCTTGGGCTTTATGCCTATACGAGCGAAGCGCTCGACTGGTTTGTTGCCAAGGGCCAGGGCACCTATGAAATGCTGGAAGGACTGGAACAACTCAGGTTCCTTGAACACGGCAGGACAATTATGACCGTGCCTGTCGATCCGCCCAGCCACGCTTTGTCCGGTATCGACACTCCTGCAGACCTCGACCTTGCAGAGGAGGCGATTGCGAGGCTTGGCGATCCGCTCGCTGCCTGATCCGAGGTCTTGCGAAGGCATCGCGCCACAGTCAGAAGAGCACATGTTCGTAATCGTTCGTCACGGCAATACATTCGAGGCCAGCCAACCCGCCCGCCGAATTGGAAGCCGCACTGACCTTCCCTTGACCGCGCAAGGCATCGCCCAGGCACGTGCACTCGGTCATCTCTTCGCCTCTCGTAACTGGTCTTTCGCACGGGCCCTTGTCTCTCCACTGCTTCGCACGCAACAAACCGCCAAGGCCATTCTGGACCAGACGGAAGGCCCCCTGCCCGAATTGGAGACATCGGAATTTCTGCGCGAGATCGATCACGGACCGGACGAGAATGCGACCGAGGACCAAGTGCTCGATCGCATCGGTTCGAAAGCGCTGGCGGCATGGGACAAGTCCGCAATCGCTCCTCCGGGCTGGGAAGTCGACGCCGATATGCGACTTGAAGCCTGGCGCCATATCCTGATGGAGGAGATATCACCTGACCCCATTCTCTTCGTCACCAGTAATGGCGCGGGCCGCTTCGCTCTATTGGCCAACAAGACTCTGCAATCAGCTGCAGAAAACCTTCCGAGCATGAAATTGCCGACGGGTGGCTACGGCGTCATCAAGCGCACTTCTGATGGCCGCCTGGAACTGGCCGAATGGGGCAGGCGTCCGTGAGCACCGTCATTCCGGCACTCCTGCGCGCGCCCCCTTTCAAGGGCCTGGTCGAGCCACCGGCTCACTCTCCGCGAGCAGCCCATGAAGCCGAAGATTGCGCAGGCCTTTTCGAGGCCTTGCGAGAAGCTAGGGTTGGAGGACGCTTCTGGGCCAAGCCTGTCCCGGCGGACGTGCTCGCCGAAGTGATCGTGCGTCCCCGCGCAGCAACAGACCGGGAATATCTGCACAACAAGGCGGCGCACAAACGCTCCTTGTTGATTGCTCGCGATGACACCCTGAATGGCGAGCTGGAAAGGCTGGCCATCGAAGGTCGGACGGAATGGTACATGGACTGCGATCCCTGGTCGGTACTGGAACCTGCGAGCGAGCTGATTGCCCATGGCGACGATGAATGGATAGCTATCGCCTGCATCCTTGGCGTGCCGGTTCATGTGCTTTCGGCCGGCCCCTTCGGCTCGCCGGAAGAGACTCCTTCTCAATTGTGCAGGCGGGCGATGAACGCACTCATGCAGCCGCTACACGACCCATTCGAGGACGCTTGGCTGACGGGAAAGTCAGCGATTGCGCTGCTTGCCGAATGGCGCCGAACGATCGACGGAAATCGGGGATCAAAAAGCAAGCCGATTGTCGCGGCATGCGGCATGGCGTGGTGGAAGCGGGATGAGATCGCGCGGTTCCTGCAAGTGCCGGACCAACCAATGCCCAAATTTGCTCGCGCCGATGCCGCCCTCGCCCATGCACGCAAGATGCAAGGTGCGCTGGCCGTCTGGCCATCCCGCGTTTCGCCCGAATTCATTGCGGAGGCTCAATCGCAGGGCGTTCCCGTGGTCAAGATCGAAGACGGATTCGTGCGATCCGTCGGCCTCGGCAGCAATCTGATTCCTCCGTCATCTGTCGTGGTGGATTGGCAAGGGATCTACTACGATCCTTCGGCGCCAAGCGATCTGGAGACTATTCTACGCGAGAGCGATTTCGGTCCGGAGCTGTTGGCCCGTGCCAGGCGCCTGGCCGATGCGATCCTCGCTGCGGGAATTAGCAAATATACCGCAACAAAGGGAGCAGAACCGTCATTGCCCAAACCAGCCAAGGGACGAAGGGTGGTGCTGGTCGCAGGCCAGGTAGAGGACGACATGTCATTCCTGGCGGGTGGGCACAACATCACCTCGAACCTAGCTCTGCTCAAGCAAGCACGCGCATTGGAGCCCGAGGCCGAAATCTGGTGGCGCCCGCACCCGGATGTCGATGCAGGTCACCGGATCGGAGCGATTGACGATGACGCTGCGACGGAATTCGCGGACCACATCGTTCGTGACGGCAGCATGGCGCAATTGCTCGACCGCGTGGACGCGGTCCATGTGCACACATCGCTAACCGGGTTCGAAGCTCTTCTCCGGGGTTGCGAGGTGACCTGTCACGGCACCCCTTTCTACGCTGGCTGGGGCCTGACGAGGGATCTCGCTCCTGCAAGTAAACGGCGAGGCAGGGAAATCGCACTCGAAGAGCTGATCGCCGGCGTGCTGATAACCTATCCGCGCTATCTCGATCCGGAGACAAGGCTACCATGTCCGCCGGAAGTCCTCGTAAAGCGGATAGCGCAGGACCAAGTGAAAAACCGTCAGGGTTGGATCGCACCCCTTCGCCGATTGCAGGGCCGGATGATGGCAAAGCTGCGCCGATTGCCAGTCCGGATGTCAAGCTGATGAACGGTGTCATACTCGATCTATCGCGACTGATTTCGCGTATCCGCCATCCGACCCCGACCGGTGTCGATCGGGTAGAAATGGCCTATGCGCGCGGACTCCTGCAACGATTTGGACAGGAGCTCTCGTTCGCGGCAGTTCATCCGACGGGGCTCTATGGCAGGCTGCGGCGCCAAGCTGCCCTCGCCTATCTCGACGAACTCGAACGACGTTGGGCGCTGGCAGGAAGCGATACGCCCCACAAATCGTCAATTACGGCTGCGATACCTTGGTTGACCGCTCTCAGGCCTCTTCAATCAGGAATAGGTTCGGGCGGCGTCTATGTGCAGGTTTCTCCCCACCACCTGACTCGCACCCAATTGCTTCACAAGATTCTGAAACGAGAACAGGCCAGCTTCCTGTGCATGGTCCACGACCTTATCCCGATCGAATTCCCCGAATATGCGCGACCCGGTGGCGCGGAATTGCACTGCAGACGGATGGAGACTGTCGCCCAGCTGGCAGATGCCGTCATCGTCAATTCGCAAGCCACTGCGGCTTCACTTGGCCGGTGGCTCGACAATCAGGGGCGCGATGCGCCGCCGATCCATGTCAATTTGCTGGGTACGGAAGCGATCGCCGAAGCATCGCTCGGCCACTTACGCGATCGGCGACCGACATTCCTCTGTCTTGGCACTATCGAACCACGCAAGAATCATTTGCTGTTGCTTCATCTCTGGCGACAGCTGGCAGACGAGCTTGCCGAGGACGACATGCCGCGCCTGCAGATTGTTGGTCGCAGGGGTTGGGAAAACGAGCAGGTCCTGGACCTGCTTGATCGCAGTCCATCACTGAAGAAGCATGTCGTGGAGATCGATCGCTGCTCCGACGAAAAATTGGGGGAGTACCTGCGCAATGCACGGGCCCTGCTCATGCCTTCTTTCGCCGAGGGCTATGGAATGCCGGTGGCCGAAGCCCTTTCAGTGGGAACTCCGGTGATTGCCAGTGACATTGACGCGCACCGCGAAGTCGGCAGGGAGGCACCCGATTTCCTCGATCCCCTCGATGGGCCCGGCTGGAAACGAGCAATAATGGACTATTGCCGCGAAGGACCAATGCGAAGGGCGCAGCTTGAACGATTGCATGATTGGCGAGCGCCCAGCTGGCACGATCATTTGGATTCAGCCTGCCAGATTATCCAGGATCTTGGCCGCCGGTAGACACCTATTCCTGCCAAAGGACTTGGTTTCAGCTTTGCTCAGCAAACCCTATCGCTTGAGCGAATTCAGCTTGGTCCCGAACAGTCGATCCCAAAATACGCCGGTGATGGCATAATTGCTGTCGGCATTGATATGGTGGTGGCGCATATGATGCTGCTTCAGAATAGTGCCTAGCCTGCCACGCATCGACCACTGATGGCATGCATAATGCACCAGATCATAGCTGATATACCCAAGTATGATTCCGAGGGCGACGCCGGAGCCGGCTTCCTGAAACAAGGCGTAAAGACCGCCCCAGATAGCCAGTGCGACCGGCACGGTCACTATGGGGGGCATCATGTTTCGCAGTGGATCATCCGGCTGAGCATGGTGGTTGCCGTGCAACACAAAAGCCAGTTCCTTGAACTTGGCTCCGCTAAGCTTCGAGTGAAACAGGAAGCGATGAATAGAATATTCGAACAAGCTCCAGCAGATTATTCCTGCGAATATGCAGGAGAGCGCGAATGGAATTGATACAGTACCCCAGAAGTTTGCAATCATCGCAAACAGGAACACAACCCAAGTAACCGCAAATCCCTTGATGGAAATTACGGTCAGTTTCTCGAGCCATGCATTTTGAAAAAGCCTGATGCGGCCTTCTGGATCTTGGGATTCAGTCATTGGCTTGAATTGGCGCTGCTGGGGTTCGTCTGTCAAGACGCACCACGCCTTCGAAACTCTTTTTCCGGAACTGTGATTTTCCTGCATTTATTGCCGTTTACGCAAGATGAATAATGCCGAGGCATTCAGTCCACCTCGGCTTCGCCCAAACCGGCACTCGGGCATTTGGCTGCAGAAAGTATCGCATGGTGCAACTGGGCTGGAGTCAGGTCCTTTACGGACCTTGGCTTGGTCAATTGGCTGCCATTACCGTCGAATTTCAGGATTACATAAGGAGTATGGCGTATCTCCCCCGGCAGGCAGACATCAGGGATGCTGGGACGATGGTCGCCGAAGAAAACCAGCATAGAAGGCTTGCCCAAGTCAGCCACGCCGGAACACAAGCGCGCGAGCATATCGTCCCCTGCACGGACTAGGCGATTATACTCCGCAATGGCACGCTTCGCCCCTCCTTTCAGGCCAGTATTCCAGGGCCCGTGATTTTCCATGGTTACCGCATAGATAAGTGCAGGGTCCTTGCTTTCCCTTGCAAGGCTGAGAATCTTTTCCCCCACCACCTCGTCGCGCACATATCTTCCGCCACCGCCTTCCGGATTGGGAAATCTGTCCGCCCCAACGAGTTCCACGAATCCGGCCGAGGGCAGAACCTTGTCGCGGCGGTAGAACCGCAAATCATGAGGATGGACAAATATGCTCTTCCATCGCTCCAGCCCCAATTGCCGCGGCAGGGCGAAGGAAGCTTCGCCAATTGCCGTGAGGAACGGATCGAAACAGCGAAAGCCGAGTTCATCTTCGCTGCGACCAAACATTACCCCGTACTCTGTTCGCATCGTGTAAGCGCCGAACCCATTGACCAGCAATTTGCCTGACTGCCAGGCGCGGCGGCGCGCGGCCTCCAGCCCGGGCAAGGAAAAGTCCCTGTCTCCGAACAATTCAACGGGGTCGGCAAAGGACTCGCATTGCACCACAACGATGAGACTGGGCGTCTCTTCCTCGACCCCTTCCAGACTGTCTTTGACAGGCAAGCCGCGATGAGCGGGTGGATCGACACTCTCTCGCCAGCGATGCCAGTAGAGCAGGAGAGTCGGCATGAGACCGAGCTGCCTCACATCCTCAGCCAATGCCGGCACCTGAGCCAGGTCACGAAACGGTCTCACTCTCAGTCCGATCCACAGGAGTGCAAGGACGGACAGCAAGATCGCGACACCGACCAGATGGGGACGCATATCGATGACGAAGAACTGCGATATGGCGACCGCAAGAGCAATTAGGGCCACGAGAGCAACCAGCATCTGCCACATCTTGAGTGCGCTCAGGTAGAATTGCGGATGCTGGAAGACGGCTCCGACAAGGGCGAAATCAGAGAACACCAAGGGCTCGCCCAAAACCGCGCGCTTTGCATTGGAGGCGATTGCGGTGACCACATGAATGAGCAAGACGCCAACTGCCGAGGCATGCGGGTTTCCACTAACTGCCAGAAAGAAGCCGAAGCCAGCAAGGGATATCAGTGCCCCCAGGCAGGCGCCTGCCACGCTTCGTCCGGGTACGGGAAGTCTGCCAAGCCATGGCCGGACCAGCGCATCGATCGCGAGCGATCCCAGGACGGTCAGGAGAGCCGGCAGGAGGAATTGGAGCACGTAAGGTTCGCTAACTATCTTCAGATGCTTCGATGGGGTAAGTCGCTAGGGCAGTGGCACCAACTCACGTATCGTTGGCATTGAAGCAAATCCCCGAATCTTAGGATAAGCCTCGATCCTGTTCTTGGCTTAGCGTCGGGAGGCGACTAACTAAAGGCTCAAATGACTGACCTTTATGCGAAACAACCGGCTCTAATGGAAATTTCGTGCCATTGGGACTGAACCAGAATTCTGCCGTGACTTCCCCGAATTTGGAACAGGAATCGAGCCGCGCTTCGCCACAACGAGTGGTCCTGTTGCTGCAAGGACTGATGGGCCGCCTGTTCCGTCGCCTTGGGCAGGAACTGATTCGTTCGGGCCATCGGGTTTACAAGGTCAACTTCAACGGTGGGGACCGGCTGTTCTGGAGACTTCCCGGAGGAATCGACTATCGCGGATCGCTCGATGAATGGCCTTCGGTATTGCGCGATATCATCCGCGAGAAGGGCATCACCGACGTCGTTCTTTTTGGCGATTGCCGATCCTACCACCTCGCCGCAACGCAGATCTGCCGGGAGGCGGGATTACCGGTCCATGTTTTCGAGGAAGGCTATATCAGGCCCGATTGGGTTACGCTTGAGCTCGGTGGGGTAAACGGCCATTCCACACTCCCGAGCGATGCGAATTTCTATCGCAAGACTGCGGCAAGCCTCCCCGCCAGGTCCCCCCACAAGCAAGTTCCGTCATCTTTCCGGCGCAGGGCCGCGGAGGGACTCGCCTATAACGTGGCCGACATCTTGTCTCGCTGGTATTATCCACATTGGCATAATCACCGCCCGTGGCACCCGCTGGTCGAAGGCTATGGCTGGGCGCGAAAGCTGTTGCGCGGAAGGGGAAAGCGCACACGGGCCACGGCTCTGATCGAGCATCTCGAGCGAACCGAAGCGGAATATTTCCTGTTCCCCTTGCAACTCCCTTCCGATGCGCAAATCAGACTCCATTCCGATTTCGAATCCATGGATGAAGCGCTGGAAACGGTCATCGGCTCCTTCGCCCGACATGCTCCCGCCCATACGCGCTTGGTGATCAAGGAGCACCCGCTCGACAATGGGGTGTGCAACTGGCGGCGGCAAAGCCATGAAATTGCGGCAAGATTCGGCGTGGAGGATCGCGTTGACTACCTGGGATGGGGCGATATCGTTCCGGTGGCTGCCCGTGCGAAGGGCATGGTCACCATTAACAGCACAAGCGGAACCCTGGCGCTTGCTTCAGGCGTTCCCGTCGTCGTCCTCGGCCAGGCCGTCTACGATATCGAGGACGTGACACACCAGGATGGCCTAGACGCATTCTGGTGCAACCCGGCTCGCCCCGATGCCGAGACATTCTCCGCATTTCAGCGGGTTTTGGTCGAACGGTGTCTGATCCCCGGCGGATTCTTTTCGGAAGAAGCGCTCGACAAGGTCGTGCAGCATGCAGTGAGGCGTTTCGAGGACAGAAAAGTCCTGCAATGGCTGGATGAACACGCCGAGGCACAAGGGCAAGGTTGAGAATCTAATCTGATCGCAAAGACTCTGCCCGTGCACCTGGCAATAGACTCACAAGCTAGATGGCGGTGCTGTCAGCCAAACCCTAACTCCTCTCCAATTGGCAGGATCTGCCCTTACCCAAGCAATCGATCAGGCCAAGAGGTTTACCAACTCGACCAATGAAGCGGAGCGATTGTCCTTGTAAGTCTGGCGGTCGGTGGGGTGGCGATCTGAGTTGAAGTGGTTGTGGTCGTTGGCGTGAACGTCAGTATCGACTTCATTCGTCGAAGTCTGAGCGTCACACGTTCCCTTCGTCGGAACTTAAGCTGTGAATTCTGAGCTCGATTGTTGAATCATCTGCGTGTTAGCGCCAGTGGCGAACGCTACGCATTCGGTTCAATCGTTGCCTGCCGATATCAGCAGCGAACAAAGGCTCATCGCGGCACCACCACAACCGTACGGTCTCGTGGCAAATGTCAAAACCACGCTCGAACGAAGATCTTCTGTCACCGACACCCCCGTCAAACAACTGTGCGCCGAGAATGGCCGGGGGAAGCCCCGACCTTCGAGAGTTTCAAAACCCCATGCGCACAGTACCTCGCAGCGAGAGCGCGGTATTGCCGTGGCGCTCCTCGGCACCGATCTCGCCACCCATTTCGAAAAGATCGCCACCACCGATTGCACGCAGGCGGCCATACCAACCGGACCCGTCCTGCTCGGGCGACAGGGTGAAGCTCTCTCCGTCGAAGAAATGTGCTGTGGTCGCGCCCAATTCTCCGCCGACAACTTCTCGCCAGCCACCTTCGCTCTCGATGCGGAACCAATAGCGATCACTGTAGCCATTGCCCATGAAGTCGATGCCGACCGTCATACCACCATTTAGGGTCAGCTCGTCACTGCGGCGCTCTTCGACCCGGAGGTCGACACTGGCCCCACCACCGTCGGAGGTGTGGCCATCCTCGTTGAGGCGGACATAGTCGATCACCACGCTCGGTCGCACAAACAGATGCCGACCCCCGCTTTCATAAGCCACGCCCGCACTGCCCGTGATGACCGAACCGCCCCAGTCGGCGACTGCATTGCGCTCGAAGGCTTCGCCATCATTGGTGCCTTGAAGGGTGCGCCGTCCATCGAAGTCGCTGAAACCGTAGGAGCCACGGCCAAAGGCAGACAGTCCGTCCCACTCGCCGCGCCAATAGAGCGCAAACTCGTAAGTGTCGGATTCCACGACATTCTGGTCGCTGCCCTGGTCGAGATCATTGTAGAGCCACGACACAGAGGCACCAAAAGAACCGAGCTTGTTGTCGATCTCGGCTGCGGCGGTGAATCCAAGGCCAGCAAGGTCGTAGCGGGCAGTCGAACCGATATCCTTGTCGCTTGACCAAGCGGCTGCACCCAGAAGGACGTCGACCCCGCCGAAGGAGTAGACCGGGCTGGTCGGATCGGTCACCTGCCGCGCCAATGTGCGCAAGCCAAGACTGACACCCTCGAAGGTCCCGCCAGCGTGATCGGGCAGCAATTGGCCCACGACGCCGCGGAACTGGTCGCCGTCGCTGATACCCAGGAAGGCCGTCTCGATATCTTCATCATTGCCCAGTGCAGCAAAGATCGCGTCATAGGCCGTCGCTTGAGACGTGTTCAGGCCCAGCTCTTCCGCCGTGCGCCTGTCGATATCGACAGCGAGCGTGTTCTGCGCGGCATCGTCTGCAAGGCTAGCCCTGAAAAGGAAGGGAATTAGATCATCGACAAGGTCGATTTCACCTTCCAAGTCGAGCGTTCCGGCCTGCAAAACAGTGTAACGACCTTCTGCGTCATCGATATCGCCGAGCCTGACGGCCAGTCGGGCACCATCCTCAAAAGCGGCGGTGCCCGTTATGTCGAACAGAGTGCCCTCGCTTGCATCCTTGTCGAGCGTTGCGACCAGAACCCCTTCATCGCTAACATTGAGGGATGCGATCGTGGCCGCTCCGGACAGGTCGAGCAATCCGCCGTAGATGTCGATCGCCAGTCCACCTGCGTTGGCAAGCCCCCCAACGAAACTGGCCGTCTGCGCCAAGGTCAGCACGTCATTGCCTCCCCCGAAGTCAATATTGCCCTCGTAGCGCGAAGTCCCGCGCAGGGTTACCACATCGTCACCGCTACCGAATTCGGTATCGCCGACACGGCGAGCGTCGCCGGAGACCTTGAGCCAGTTGTCGCCTTCGCCGAGAAAGGCATTACCGGCAAACAGGCCGTCCCCGACGTCGAACTCGTCGTCGCCCGATCCCAGATAGACATCGCCGACAATGCTTGGGCCCGTGCCGGAAGCGGGGGTCTGGCGGATGATGACGCCACTCGTATTGGCAGAAAGGTCGATCGCGATGTTGCGGCCCGAGCCTTCTTCCGCCCCCGAAGCCAGGATGCTGCCGCTGTTTTCAATCAGGTTGAGCGTTCCGCTGAGATCGCGAACGGCAATGGCATTGCCGTCATCGCCCGCAGCCTCGGCACTGATTGTGCCACTATTATGGATCGTGGATAGGCTTGCGCCCTCCGCAATAAGGATGGCTGTAGTCATGGCATCGGCAGCATTGCCGCCCTTTGCTTCGACCAGGCCCGACACGCGCAGTACCGAAGTGGCAGCTCCGTCACCCAGCATCAGTGCGGTGGCGCTGGAATCCAGCGAACTGGCAGCAACGGTCCCGGACAGGAAGATGCCATTGGCAATCGACACATCGCTTCCCAGTCCGCCAATCTGCAAACCATTGCCATCGACACCCGCATAGACGCCGTCACCCCTAACTTCGCCCTGGATTTGCAATCCGTAAGCTGTGTTCACGCCGCCAACCGGACCAATCGCAACGTCGTTGCCGGCCGAACCGATCAGCATTGCCGGAGCGGCGCCATAGCTGGTGACCTTGGCATTGCCTTCCTCGGCATCGGGAATGCCGTCATTGTCTTCGTCATCGTCGTCAGGATCGCTTCCGCTGGGCGCGCGGGCGAGGACGATCCCGCCACTCACATCGCCTTCGAAGACAAGCGCCGGGCCGCCTTGCAGCAAATCGTCGTCATCGAGACCGGAAGCATCCGACGGAGCGGTGGTGAAGCGATAGCCGGTCGCGCTAACATTGCCCTGCACCACTATGGCGCCCTCAATGTCCCCAGCGAACAGCGCCGCGACCGAATTCTCGCCAGCAGCAGAGACGGTTCCTGCCAGCCTGACATTGCCGGTCACATCTTCGAGCCTGACGCCGACGCTGTTATCGCCCGTGATCTTTGTTATGCCATCATGGACGACATCGCCGCTCTGCAGACCGCCAAGCCAGATGCCGGCGGAGTCATTGCCCTGCACGGTGATCGAGCCCGCTTGCGAGAGGGCGCCTGTATGCACGCCATCAGTGCGGATGCCGAAGCGGTTGGAACCTTGCGCGAAAGGCCCGTCCAGATCGCCGTCATTGTCCGCATCCGTTGGCGTGTAGCTCTCATCGACGGTAATACTGCCCGTGTTGGTGATGGCGCCGGACGGACCTGCCTCTGCCAATATGCCGATCGACCCGTTCCCGCCCGAGACGTCGATATCGCCGTCATTGGACACAGCGTGGTTGCTGTCCATGATGACGGCGGTGCCTGAAGCGGCAACGACCGATCCGTCTTCGGTGATGACAATGGCATCGGGTGCGCCATCGTCGATAGTGGAGGTCCGGACAGGACCCTGCACCTCCGTATCGATCTCTTCGGCATGCGCTTGCGAGGCAAGGGCTAGAAGGGCGGTAGAAGCAAGCAGGTGACGGCGCATGAAAAAGAGCTCCCAAAATCTATGTTTATGGGAGGACGGAGGCATGCGTCGGGAGCCTTGGACGCACCCAGGAAATTTCTCAGAATGCGGCGTCGAAGCCCAACCTGATGGAGCGCGGACGCAGCGGCGTGACCTGCTCGCGATCGATCACGAATGGCGTTCCCAGTGCGAAGCGATTGCCTTCGACATCGAACAGGTTGGTCAGTACCAGGGAAACACCCTGGCGGCTGCCCCCGATACGAACCGTCAGCCCGCTATCGAGATAATTGCCCTGCAATTCGCCCAGTTCGGGACCGATACCGAGGCGCGATTTGCCGACATAGCTGGCCCATCCTTGCGCCGTCAGGTCGAGACTTCGGCTGATTGGCTTCTCATATTCGAAGCCCACACGTCCGGCAAAGCGCGCGACATTGGGAACCTGCGTCAGGCGCAGGCCGGCGGCAAAATCTACTTGCCCGTCATCCAGTCCCAGTTCGGGCGGAAGCTCACCAATCTGTGTAAAGAGGGACAGCGCAAGCGGATCGGGATCGTCAACCTTGCCCTTGTTGATGACCGCGCCGGCCTCCAGCCTCAATTCGCGTGTTACCTCCAGCCCGGTCGAGAAACTGGCTGACCAGATCGTGCCATCGCCGATATTCGCCGTGCTCGGCAGGCCCGACCCGTCGATGAAGTCCGCCTGGATGTCCTGCCACCGCGTGTAGGAAAGGCTGGCATCGAAATCGAAAGGCCGGCGACCACCGCCTGCGTGGCGAAGGCCGAGTTCGTAGGTGGCGGTCTGATCGTTGTCGAACTGGCGGACAAACGGACCCTCGATCGCCAGGCCGCCTGGTCGAAAGCCCTCCTGGTATCGCAGGAAGAGAGATGTATCGCTCCCCATCTGCGCCAATAGCGAGGCCGATGGCAGGAATACCGTTTCCGCACGTGACGCCGTGACATCGGCAAAGCGAGCGACCAACAGGGGAACGACATCCTCGCCCTCGCCCCCAAGCCTGGTATGCGTAAGACGCCCGCCGGCCGTGGCCACCAGCCCTGGTCGCAAGCGATAGCTGGCTTCGCCATAGAGCGTTCCCTCGTCGATCACATTGCGCACGCCCGTCGGCGTCAGCCTCTCGAGTTCGCTGTCGAGCTGCCGTTTGAGAACGGTCTCGTTGTGAATGTAGCTCAGGCCGAAGAGCCAGCCCCAGCGACCTTCCATCGGACGCCAGATGCGTGTTTCATTGGCGATGATTTCGCTATCGTTCGACTGCGTGAAGACGCGTGCCGGGCCATCGGGGAGGGTCGCATCGAAGCGTTCGAGCAAGTCCTGCCAAGCAAGTCCGGTACTCGACCGGAAACGCAAATCGCCAATCCATCCGCTGACCACCAGCTGCGCCTGCGCATAGTCCGCGTCCGATCCTTCCTCGACCGTGGCAGAACGCTGGAGTGGCGGACCAAAGCGGTCGGCATATTGACTGTCGGCAGAACGGTTGGACTGGCGCACGCCCATCAAATCGACCGTCCAGTCGGGTGAAAGTTCGAAGCGCAAAGTGGCGCGCCCACCATAGATATCGGTGCGATTTACGTCCTCAAGACCGAGCAAAGGCTTGTCGATATAGCCGCCCTGCGTCGATGCATCCAAAGTCACGCGCAGTGCCACGTCCTCGTGCAGGAGCGGGAAATTGAGGGTGGCGTTCACGTCTGCGCTGGCCGCGCCATGCTGTGTCAGGCCGCCGCCAAACTGGACCAATCCCTCGGTAATGCCGAGTTCGGGCGCATTGGGCACCAGCCGGATAATCCCGCCCAGCGATCCCGCACCGTATAATGTGCCCTGCGGGCCCTCGAGGACCTCGACACGCTCGAGGTCGGACAAGCGCAAATCGGGATCGGGCGCATTGTAGCTTAGCCGAAGGTCACCAAGGTATTGACCCACCGTCGCCTGGGTCGGCCCGGTGAAACTGGAATCGGCGATACCGCGAATGAACAGCTTGTTACGACCGCTCCCCAGATGGGTCGAGGACAGGGAGGAGAGGCGCTGGGCGATCCTCTCCGTGCCGCCAACGCCGCCGAATGCCAGATCCTGTCCGTCTATGATCGAGACCTGCCCGGCATAATCGTCCAGCGGTAGTTGCCGTTTGCTCGCCAGAACGACGATTTCCACCGGCGGAGGGGGCGGTGGAGGTGTAGCTTGCAGCGATGGAGCGGGATCGCGCCGGGACGAGGCGGCGCTTTGGCGCGGTGGCCCGCGTGATGGCGCGGCGACAATCCGCCAGCCCGAACCGCCTGCTCGAACGATATCGCCACCAATCGCGCTGGCGAGCCTGCGCACGGCTGCTTCGGCATCCATCTGGCCGCGAATGGCCGGCACGCGGCGCCGCGAAAGATCGCCGTCTGTAATGACGATGCTGGTACCGGTCTGCCGCGCAATCGCGATGGCGGCGCGCGCCGCCATCCCCGCGGGGCTGTCCACCGCCACTTCCCGCGCCGAAGCCGAGATCGAGATGCCAGCAAGCAGGCATGCGATTATGGTCGCCAGCAAGCGCAAGATCAGCGTCCCTCGATCACCCATCCCTGCCCGTCCGGGCGGACGCGGACGCCAAGAAGGTCCTCCAGCATGGCCGGATCTTCCGCGATGCTGGAGAAGATGATGCTGCCGGAAATTTCGCTGCCGCCACCATTAGCAGCTGCGAAGTCGACGCCGGTTGCACGCGTCAGTTCGGACGCCACGACGCCGAGGGAAACCTGATCGAAGGTCAGCCTGCCCTCGCGCCACTCGCCGACCATTTCAGGCAGGATCTCGGTCATCTCGACCTCTTCGGAGCCGGTGGCATTGAACAGCATCTGGCCTGGCTCGACGGTGACGGCCTGCCTGTCCGGATTGAAGATTACCGCGCCTTCGGACACGCCCAAGACCAGACCGTCGGCGCGCAGGTTCACATCGAATACCGTGCCGACATCGACCAGCCGCTGGCCACCCGCGAGCACGACAAAGGGATCGCTCTCGTCGTGGACGATTGTGAAGATGGCCTGCCCATATTCGAGCTGGGCAAAACGCGGATTGTCCTCGTCGATTTCTATCCTACTACCGCCAGCCAGTTCGATAGAGCCACCATCCTCCAGCTCGACCAGAAGCACTTCGCCCGGTTCTGACTGCAGGGTGCGTTTGCCATCGCCCAAGCCAAATCCGAAAGTGACAGCCAGCACCAGCGCCGCAGCGACGGCACCACCAAGCCAGCGGCGGGAGAAATTGATCGGCTGGATGTCATCGTCATTCGCGACCGGCAGTGATGCTTGTTCGGCCTGCGCTAGGGCATCGGTCGCCTCGGCTACGCTGGCCGAGATTTCGTTATAGGCCTGCGCATGCGCCGGATCGCTCTCCAGCCAAAGTGTAAATTCCTCCCATCGCTCGAATGCGGGGTCGGCGGCCTTCACTGCCCAGGCAAGCGCCTGCTCTTGGATGGTCTTGTCAGTCGGCATGTTCTGTCACTTCACAAGACAGGACGGAGACGAGCGCCTCAAACCTCATCGATCTTCTCCCGAAATTCGGTGAGCGCGCGGTATGCGCTGCGCAAATCGCTTTCCACCGTGCTCAGGCTGACGCCAAATTCCTCGGCCACCTGGCGCTGCGGGATGCCGTCCACGCGATGGCGGCGGAATATCTGGCCGACCCGGGGCGGTTCGAGACCATCCAGTAATTCCTCGACCAACTGGGCGAGCTGCTTGCCCGCCAGTTGCCTGTCGGCCGATGGGATGTCGGAAATCCCGGTCACCGTATCCGCATGGATATCGCTCCAGTCGCGATCGCGCTTCTCCGCTTGCCGTCGCGAACGGTAGCGGTCGATCAGCAGGCTGTCGGCGGTGCGATAGAGATAGGAAAGGGGCGAAGCGATCGGCCTGGGCCTTGCATCGGCAATCTTGAGCCAGATTTCCTGCAGCACGTCTTCTGCGGCATCGCCCACACCGCGGGCGAGCAGGAATCGCAGCAGGCGCTCGCGATTCTGCAGGAATGCGGCTTCAAGGCCCGCACTCGATACGGGGGGCGTTCCTGTCATGGGTAGCGGCTTTGGAATACCAGGACTGGCTCGATGCTGAAGGTCGGACAATATACGATAAGAAGGCGCAACCGATCGGTCGCACCCCTGCCCCGGGCGGGCATATAACGTTGGAAATGGCGATGTGCCAGCGCCGTGCCGCACATCGCCATTTCCGGACGGTTCCATGATCTGCTTGGGGGCCATACCAGAGACACCGTCCCTGACCGGTTCGGGCGCAAGACCGTTCCGGCGCAGCAAGGAAGAACCGCAAGCGGCACCTCCTCGCATCACCTCAGAACCGGATACCGACGCCGACAGTGGCCTGGTGGCGGTTGGAACCGATACGCAGGGTTGGATCGCTGGCGATCTCGTCCAGCAGGAAGGACCTGCTGCCATAGTCGGTGTAGAGATACTCCGCCTTGGCATAGAGGCCACCGCCCAGGGCGAATTCCACACCGCCACCGACATGGTAGCCGTCGAAATTCTCCTCGACCTGCGCCACCGCACCCGGCGTCGCATCGTCATTATCGGTTAAATCTTCATCGTAACTCGCTTCGAGCCGACCATTGGAATAGCCGCCCTTGGCATAGAGCAGGGCGGTGTCACCCAGCGGAACGCCGGCGCGAACGCCAATGGTGAAGTTCCGGCCAGTATCGGCGCAGACAAGGTCGTCACCCACCACTTCGGAACACTGCCCGGCATCGGAGAAGTCGAGGCCGGCATAGGCGCCCAGCACGACATTGCTGCCCAGATCTACATCGTAACCAAGCTCGATCCCGTAGGAGATTGCGCTGTCACTTTCCGAACCGGACAGGAACTCGTCACCGTCCACATCGTCGTCGTCATCGGGATTGGGATAGGTCGCCTTTGCCTCGACCTCTTCCCAGCCTCCGCGGGCCTCAATGCGAAAGCCCGAGAATTGCTGTGCCTGGGCAGGCACTGCAATGCTTGCGGCAAGGGCCCCGATCAACACCACATATTTCATAAGTTCCATCCTTCCTCTTCTCTGTTCTATCGCGGGGAAAGCCGGTCCAGCTGCGACCAGCAACGCTGGACCGTTTCCTCGAGATGGGTTTTCGGAAGCATGACGGAGGCGTGCGCGCGCAGCCTTGATCGCGGCACGAAAGACTGTTGCAACGGTGGTCGACGGATGCTGGCAGCC
Organism: uncultured Altererythrobacter sp.; assembly: GCA_913056125.1. GTDB lineage: Bacteria > Pseudomonadota > Alphaproteobacteria > Sphingomonadales > Sphingomonadaceae > Alteraurantiacibacter. Next base: position 170,100 of record CAJXNC010000001.1, on the reverse strand, counting down.
TGAAGGTAACTCGTCACCGGATGCTGGTAATAACGGCGCCCATGCCGGACCCGGAAAAGCAATGGGCTCCGAAGCCGAAGCTCCGGAGCCCATTTCCATCGCCTTGGCTGCGATCAGGCGAAGGTGTCTTCGAAGGTCATGCGTTCGAAACCGAGCAGGTCGGTCGGAGCAATGGAGAGCTCCATTACGAGCTCCGCACCATCGAGCACGGTATCTTCGCGCGCATCCACGTTCTGGATACGCTCGTCGAAGGCCTGCGGTGTGTCCTCTTGGTCGAAGGCCTCTTCCAGCGTGCCATGGAATTCGCCGAGATATTCGGCCAGCGCCTGTTGCTCACCCAACTTCTGTTCGCCGCCTTCCGATACGAATGCGCCCGTATTGACCACCAGGTCGCCGCCGCCCTGATCGAGCGTGCCAAGCGCGCCCGATACGTCGAGGTTCCCTTCAGCGTCCACGGTGATGTAGCGGAAATTGGTGCCGTTCTCGGCGATTTCCGTACCGTCACCGTCATTGGCAGCGATGAAGTCCAGCGTGACCATGGTGATGGTCGAAGGCGCTCCGTCGACAACTTCGCCATCGTCGACCAAAGCGATCTTGTCGCCATTGCCGTCGACCAGCGCGATGTCGATCACCCGGTCACCCTGCGGGGCATCCGGATCGTAGCTCACCTGCAATCCGCTGACCTGTCCGAAGCCGCCATTGGCAGCCTGGAACACGTTCGGGCTATTTAGGATGTTAAGCAGGCCCTGCGGCGTGGTGTCGAATACGATCAGGCCGTTGTTGAAAGCCAGCACCGCACCGACATCAAGCTGGGTAATCACGCCGCCTTCATTGGGTCCGAAGAAGGTGAGGCCCGTATCGTAGTCGGTATCGAGAGCACCAATCGAGTCGCGGATACCACCCCCATTCTTGAACGAGACCACCACTTCGTCATTGTCGAGGCCGAGCGCCTCGCGCGCGGCATAGGCATTGGCGTCAGCGGTGAGGTCGCCCAGATTGGTTTCCTCGGTACGGACACCCGGGACCCGGGCACCTTCGAGATAGACATCGCTATACCCATAGACATTGCTGCCCTGGTCAAGCAGCACTTCGTTTACTGCATCGATGAGTTCCTGCACCTCGGCGCCGCGAGTGCCTTCACCGAAGGCCGTGTCATCGAGATCCTCAACATCCACGCCCCAGGCAGCAGCGACATTCTCCGCAGTGGCCGCATAGGCGCCGTTGACGAAGGTGTAGTCCTCCAGGCTTTCGGCAATGATGTTGCCCTCGGCATCGAAGTCCACCACCAGGCGGCCGAGATAGGTGTACTCATTGTCGGTATTGACGATGACCGTCGTAGCACCATCGGCACCCTGAGTGACGATCGGATAGTCGCCCTGGCTGGTGGCCGGGTGCCCCGGGAAGGCAACCAACTCGTCATTTTCATCGCTGAGCAGGGTGTTGGAACCAGCACCCAGGATGATGTCGACACCCTCTAGCATTGGCGCGAGCGCGATTTCGAGCTCGAGCTGCTGCAGGTGGCTCATCAGTACGATCTTGTTCACGCCCTGATCGACTAGGTCGTCGATATAAGGCTGCAGGATCGCTGCCAGTGCGGCCATGTCGTTGCTGTCTGGTCCCTTCACTTCGACATTGCCCAGCGAAGTAATCGTCGAGAGGACTTGCGTGGTCGCACCGACCAAGCCGATCAGTTCGCCGCCTTCCTCGATGACCGCGCTCGGCACGATCGAGTTGGACAATTCGCTGGCCAGTTCGAGGCCGCCGACACCGAGTGTCTCCTGGAACAGGGCGTTGAGGCTCGCGTCGCCGGAGAAGTCGAGGTTCGCCGAGAGGTAAGGGAACAGTGCACCGTCATAGGCACCTGAAGCCGCAATGGCGCTCGCGAATGTGCCGGTGCCCTTGTCGAACTCGTGATTGCCGATAGTAGATGCCTGCACGCCAATTGCGTTGTGGATGGCGATATCGACCTTCGGTCCGCCATTGAAACCCAGCGTCTCTTCAACTGCATCCGCGTTCTGCGCCGTGAAGAACAGGCCCGGAATGTAATTGTCGCCGCCAGCCAGCGTAATCGAGTTCGAGGACAGGTCCTCGAAGGCATCGACAAGGGCAGCCAGGTTCGGCGCGGTTTCGATACCCAGGCTCTTCAGCTCGGCATCGGCGAAGTGCAGCAATTGCAGCGTGTAGGTCTCGGCCGGGGCAATCTCGAAGCCGGTCAGCGTCGAGGTTTCTTCCGAAGCGACGACAAGCACCGGCTTGCCCGATGGGCTGTCGGCTGCCGGAATGTAGATCAGGCCTTCCGGTGCGATATCGCGCAGGTCGCGCATATAGGTGACGAACTCGACCTCAGTCGGATCGGTCACGTCATAGACCATGACCCCACCACCGCCGCGCTCCAGCGCGACGAAGGCCAGCACGTGATCACCGTAAACGCCGGTGGTGATACCCTCCGGCTCGGGGCCCTTGGCATCCGAGCGGCCATCATCGAAGAGGCCGGTAATGGCATCGTCCTCGTCGAACAGGCCGCCGGTCGCCACGAATTCCTCGATATGCGAACCGCTATCGTAGATGATGTTGCCATTCTCATCGAGGATCGAGAAGGACCGTGCGCCATAGGCGAGGATCTTGTCGACATCGCCATCATTGTCCGTGTCGCCGTTGAGACCTTCGAAAGTGGTCACTTCGAGGCGACCCAGAATGTCATCGCGCTGGATCCAGCCGGCATCGGGGAAGATAGTCGGATCGAGGTCCAGATCGTCGCCACGGCCATCGACATCGTCGATGAAGTCGTCACGTGCATCGCCTTCGTTTGCGATGACGTAATAGGTCTTGCCGTCGCCACCGGTGAAAGAAGCGATCGAGTCGGGCATGTATTGACCGTAGACCCCGTCATTGTCGCGCTGCAGCAACTCGGGCTGGCCAAGGAAGAGCAGCTGGCCACCTTCCTTCAGGTCGTCATCGGTCAGGCGCTCCGCCAACGTGCCTTCGGTTGCTTCGAAACGACCCTGGTCATCGATACCGTGTGCCTGGACTGTCGAAAGGAACAGCGAACCCGGCTCAGCACCGAACAGGCTCGAGACGTCGAGGATGCCCGAGCTTTCCCAGTCGCCCACATCGTACTGGCCGTTGAAAAAGAGGTTCTCCTCCACAGCGCCAACCGGCAGGGTGACCGACGGATCGATATTGGCGATGCGCTGCGGATTGCCGCCTTCCACCGCCGGATCGAGACGGACAATGCCGGCTTCGTTCGGGTTGACTGCACCATCACCGAAGATGCCGCCTACAGCGCGGTCTTCCTGGACATAGATCAGGCCGTCATCGGCCCAGTCGAGATTGTCGGGCGAGCGCAGGGTCTGCGAGGGATCGCTGTCACCGTCATAGAGGACGTTGAGATCGCCTGTCGCACCGTTGAAGTTGCCCTCTCCGTCGAAGTCGAAAACGATATCCATGGTGTAGATTTCGCCAACGAGATCATCGCCATCGAAATCGTCTTCGCGACCGGTGGAAGCAAGAACGAACTCACTGCCATCATGCGGGTTCGTGGCGACGTCTTCCGGACGCGAGAACTGGAAAGCTCCAGCTTCCTCGGCCTGGTTCCACAGATTGCCCTGTGTCGGGAACCCGAACTCATCGAACCCGCTTGAACCGTCTTCGGAGGCTTCGCCAAGGTTCGGCGCATTGTCGATCTGCACCCAGGTACCAGCCTGGCTGTTGCCTGTGCCGGTGAATTCGCTGGGCGTATCGGCATCGGCACCTGCATCGGGCACCCAGACAAAGAGGTCACCGCCATCAAGGCCGTTGCGGCCAAGGAAGCTGGCGCCTTCGCTGGTATCCTTCTCGCCGACATAGAGGTAGAGCGGCGCGCTTTCGAGACGCTCGTCATCGTCGAAATTGAAGGGCGAGCTGTCATCGGCGAGGATGAAAGCGACGTGGGTCGTCGTGCCGGTATCAACCTGGGTGATGTTCTCCCATGCGCCGTGGCCCATGAAGGGGATAGCCCAAATTTCGCCGGTTTCGGCATCCAGCGCCCATTCATTGCCCCCGATCGGGTTGAAGAAGCCACCATCTTCTTCACCGGTGAAGAAGATCGTGTCGACCAGGCCATTGCCGGCACCGAAAGTATCGGCTTCGAAGAGGTTGGCCGAGCAGAAGCGCGAGAAACCACCGCCGGTCGAGTTGAGCGTGTTGGTCCCGTCATAGACTTCGCCAGCCGCATTATAGACGGTGTGATAGGCGAGGCCGCTATCGACGATCTCGAGGCTACCCTTGTCGATGTCGAAGAAGCTGATCCGGGCGCCGGTCAATTCGGCACCATTGCCAAGCTCATAGGTGTTGCCGTCGAAGAAGGTCAGCTCATGGTTGGCGAAGACACGAACCGTGTCACCATCCAGTTCGAATGCGCCGAGGCCGTCGAGCACGCCAACGGGCGTGTAATCGTCACCATCGCTGGGCAGGCTCTCGCCGACGGTGAAGATTTCCTGCGCGACGAAGCCATTCTGGCCCTGCAACATGGCAGTCGGGCTGTTCTCGATCGTGTCGACCAAGTTGATGCCGCCATCGCGGTCGGAGAAGTCTGCCGGAAGGTCCTGCCACGGCTTGAGGCCGAGCGGCTGTATATCGATGATGGTCGCCGAGGCGATGTCGAGCACGGCTACCGCATTGGCTTCCTGTAGCGTGATCAACGCCGTCTTACCGTCGGGAGAAACAGCGATATATTCTGGCTCGACATCCTGTGCGACCGTGATGTCCTCCAGGTCGCCGAGGCCGGCGAAGAGGCGAACGCCTTCGGCGCGCAGATCGTCGATCCGGTCATTAAATGCGGCGAATCCGGCGGTCTGAACGCTGGCAGCGGCCGCTCCGCCCGAAACGTCGATCAGGCTGACCGAACCTTCGGGGTTCACATAGTCGGCACCCTCTTCGACATCGTCAAGCGTGGTAGATTCACCTTCATTGGCGACCAGGACCGTGTTCCCATCGGGCGTGAAGGTCACCATGTCCGGCAGAGAGCCGACCGTGATGCTGTTCAGGACCATGCCGGTGCCGACATCCGCACCGGCATCGAGCAGGAAGACTGTGCCCGGATCGGTCGAGGGATCGGCTACCACGGCCACGGCGACGAGGCCGTTCTTGACCGCGACGCTGGTGACATTGTTGGTACCAAGCTCGACAATGCCGAGCAGTTCGAAGTTGAGATTGGCATCGACCGAAAGCACCTGCAGCCCGTCACCCGAAGTGACGAAAAGGCGACTGCTCTCCGGATCGAAGGCTACGATTTCCGCACCGTCGAGTTCGATATGGCCCTTCTGCACGAAGGTTAGGCCACCACTCGGATCGGCCGAAATGTCATTCGTAATATCGGTGAAGAAGATCTGGCTGAGCTCGTTACCGGTAACATCGGCGATCGCTCCGGTGAAGCTCACCGCCGGACCGTTCTCGGCCGAGATCGGCTCGGCCAGGTAAAGCGTGATCCGGTTGCCATTGATGTCGGCACCCAGCACATCGACCGACGTGGCAGGAGTGGTGCCGAAATTGGTAATCACGAAGCCGTCGGCGATGTCGTCTGCCAGGCTTTCGTCGAGGCGTTCGTCGAAATAGAGCGTGACTACGTCGCCAGCACCGTCGATCGAGGTGTTGAGCAGCTGCGGGGGCTGGCCGACGGAAAGGGTGAGCGCCTCAGACGGATCGCTGGCACGGCCGAACTGGTCGATCGCCACGGCGGTGATTTCGAAAGTACCGCTTTCTTCCGCATCGTCGGTGAAGCTGAAATGGCCATTGGCATCGGCCGTCGTGGTGCCGAGACTGTCGCCATCGGCGAAGATTTCGACCGTCGAGCCGGGCACGGCGGAACCGAGGATGGTCAGATCATCCCGCCGGTCGGTAACGCCGTCCGTGCTCGACGAGCCATCGTCATCGGCCGGGTCGAGGCGCAGATTGGTCGGCGCTGCCGGAGCAGTATCATCCACGGTGATCGACAGGGCAGCGGAGGCGGCCGAGGTATTGCCGGCAATATCCGTAGCAGTGGCGGTCACTTCGTTGCTGCCTGCAGGCAGGGTGACATCGGCGGTGAAGGCGCCGCTGGCATCAGCAACCGCAGTACCCACCACGGCGGCACCGGCAGACAGCGTCACTGTGCTGCCTGCCTCGGCAACACCCGAAATGGTCAGGTTCTCGCCGGTCGAGACGACATTGTCGGTGTTCGACGCGCCATCGTCGTCGGCAGCCAGCAGGTCGAGACCGGAGGGCGCGGCAATCGTCATGTCGACGGTCACGTTCAGCGCGGTGGAGGCAGCCGAAATATTTCCGGCAGCGTCGGTCGCGGTGACGGTGATGCCGTTCGCGCCCTCCGACAGTGCCAGGTCGACGGTGAAATTGCCGTCGCCATCGGCGGTCGAGGTGACAACGCTCGTGCCATCGACGAAGACCTCAATGTCCGAATTGGCTTCGGCAGTGCCGGTGATGGTCAAGCCATTGGTCTGGCTGGTAATGTTGTCGCTGTCCGACACACCGCTGTCATCCACTGCGGCGAGATCGATATTTTCCGGAGCATCGGGAGCAGTGGTGTCGCCTGCAGGCGGCGGTGGGGGAGGCGGCGGAGGAGGAGGCGTGTTGTCATCGTCCGTCGCGGCGATGATGATGCCGCCAATGCCGAGAGCACCGATTACGACCCAGGGGAGTACGCCGAAGCCAGCACCGAATGCTTCCGCCCGCTCGGCAATGCTGCCCTCGCGCTCGGCCACGACTTCGTCCGAGGCAGCGAGCATTTCCGAAGTTTCGAGACCTTCGGCGATGTCGATCTGGGCTTCGGCCGGCCAGGCCATTTCGCTTTCGACGACAATGGCGATTTCCTCGCCATCATGTTCCGCAGAGAAGGCAATCAACTGCTCGCCATCTTCATTGTAGGTGATCCGCGGGATGACCGGCACGACCTGGCCGGATACCTCATCGACAATGGCGATCTTGGCGTCTTCGGGCAGCGCGATTCGCGCTTCATTGCCTTCGAGTTTCTGTGTGTAGACTTTGCTGTTGTCGGCTGATGTTACGCGGATAATCAAAGACATCGAAACGTTCCCCTCTTCGCGAATCGCGTGTCAAACCTGCGCAGGTTGCAGGCTTGCGATAGACAGGGGATCGCACGGCATGGTGACCACGCCGTGGCAGATTTTTGAACCTTATGAGTAGCTTATCCGACCAACTTGTGTTCGAGTTGGGACTCTTGTGTCACCGTTCCTGCAAGCTTTGCTGCGTCGTGCGCAGGATTGGCTTGGTGATGTACTCCCACACGGTCTGCGATCCGGTGAGGATTTCCGCCGTCGCCGTCATGCCCGGCTGGAGGTCGATCACCTCGCCTTCGTGCCGCGGCCGCATATGCGACGTGTCGACTTCGAGATTAACACGGTAATAGGTATCGGAAGAACCGTCCTCGCGCTGTTCGGTCAGCGTGTCGGGGCTGAGATAGACGACCTCGCCATCGCCCGAACCGTAGATCGCCGAGTCATAGGCATCGAAATTGACGCGGGCATTCTGGCCAGTCTGGACGAACGCGATATCGCGCGGTGGCACGCGCGCCTCGACAATCAGACGTTCTCCCGTCGGGACGATCTGCAGCACCTCGTCACCCGGGCGCAGCACGCCACCAACCGTGGTCAGACGGACATTCTTCACGATACCGTCCGCCGGGGCGACCATGGAGGCGGTACGCAGCGAATCCTCAGCCCGCGCCAGTTGCTGCTGCGCGGAGACCAAATCTTCCTCGGTCTGGGTGAATTCTGCCTGCAGGTCCTGGATATAGCGTGAGCGGATATTGCTGATGCGGCCCTGCGTTTCGACCACGGCGCGCTGCATGCGGATCACCTCGGACCGTGCCACATCGCCGGTTTCAAGCAGCGGCCGGTTCAGTTCCAGCTCTTCCTCCTGCAGCGCCACCATGTCCGCCAACGTGCTCAGTTCTGATTCGAGCGCCGCTCGGCGGCGCAGAAACAATTGTCGCTGGTTGGCGACGAATTCGGGGAAGCCCGAAAGGCTGGCAGGGAAGTTCAGCGGCCGATCGAACAGCTCAGCATCGATGCGCGCCATGCGGCTTTGCAGAGCTGCGACCTTGGCACGCGCCTCTTCGACCGCAGCGGTCAGCTGCACCGTATCGAGTTCGACCAGCACCTGTCCCTGCGTCACCAGGTCACCTTCGCGCACATGGATCGCGCTGATCGCACCGCCCTCCTCGCTCTGCACGATCTGCACTCGCGCGTAGGGAATGGTCCGGCCCGGCGCGCGCGTAACCTGGTCAAGCTCGGCCCAATTGGACCAAGCGATAAAGGCGACCAGCGCAACACTGATCGTCAGGATAATCCAATAGGCCGGCCTGAGCTTCACAATGCCCCCTTCGCCTTGAGCTTGCTGGTCACCTGCGTGGCGAGCCTCGCCTTGGCCGCGCCGTCCTCTCCCTTGCGGGGACGCGGTGCCATCTCGCGCAGGATTTCCTGTGCCGGACCGTCGCGCACAATCTTGCCGCCGGTCATCACCACGATGCGCGTGAAGCGGGCGAGCAACTGCATCTTGTGCGTCACCATCACGAGCGTGTCATCGGGATCGAGGGCCATGTCGATCGCATCGAGCACTGCGGCCTCGGTCGCGCTGTCGAGCGCCGCGCTCGGTTCGTCGAGCAGCCAGATTTCGGGATCGGCATGGATCAGGCGATTGAGGCCGACGAGGCTGCGCTGCCCGCCAGAGAGCCCGGTTCCGCCTTCCTGGATCTGGCGGGAAAGGCCGTCCTGCTGCGCGGCGATCATGGCATCAAGCCTGGTGGTGCGCGCAACTTGCATGATCTGTTCGTCGGAAACGTCGCCCAGCCCCATAACGAGATTGTCGCGGAGCGTCCCGTTCACCAGCCGCGAATCCTGCGGCAAATAGCCGATATGACGGCGGGCGATGTCCTCGGCGATCTGCGACAGGTCGAGCCCGCCAACCAACGCATTGCCCGATTGCGGCGTGTAGAGGCCTGCCATGATCTTCAACAGGGTCGACTTGCCCGAGCCGACACCGCCGATCACCGCCACACGTTCGCCCGGCGCAATCTTCAGGCTTTCGATTTCCAGCGCTGCACGGCCGCCATGATAGGCAAAACCCACCTGCCTGAGCTCGATCGCGCCTTCCAGACGGTCCGGGCGCAGGGCGCCGGCAGAAGATGACGGGTCGAGCGGTAATTGCATGATCATATCGAGCGCCTTGAGCGAGGACCGCGCATAGCTCCATTGCACGATAAGACTGGGCAATTGGGCGACGAGCGGGCCGTTAATGCGTCCGGCGATGATCGAACAGGCGAGCAGCGCGCCCGTGGTCAGGTTTCCGGTTGCCGCAAGGTAGGCGCCGAAGCCCATCATGGAGATGTAGGCAAACTGTTGAAGCGTCGAGAAGAGCGACCCGGCAACCGCAGAGGCGCGCTTCACCGGGTCTTCATAGTGGTGGATTTCGCGGATCAGGCGGTTCCAGCGGCCCATCATGAACCAGCTTCCGCGATTGGCCTTCACCGTTTCCGATGCATCAAGAGATTCGACCAGCATGCCATTCTTGCGATTGCCGCTGACCTGCGCACGATCGGCCCCCTTGCGGATGATCCTGCCCAGCATAAGGGCAAGGCCGATGGCGATGGGCAGGCTGACCACGGGAATCCATGCCAGCGGTCCGCCGATTGCGGCAATCACGAAGATAAAGAACACAGCGAAGGGCAAGTCGGCCAGCATGAAGATCGAACTCGAGGATAGCACCTGGCGGATCTGTTCCTGTCCGCGCAATTGAGCTGCCATGGTGCCGATACCCGGCGGACGGGCATCGAGCCGGATCGCCTGTGCGCGGGCAAAGAAGAATTCGCTCACCTCCGCATCGATATCCTGCGCCTCGCGCTCGATCAGCAGTGCACGCAAGGAACGCAACGAAAGGTCGAGCAGCAGCGCGAATGCGACACCGACGGTCAACACGATGAGCGTGTCGAAACTCGCCAGCGGTATGACCCGGTCATACAACTGCATCGAATAGAGCGACGTCGCCAGGGTGAGGACATTGGCGAAAACGGTCGCCAGCCCGGCCATGATCAGTGCGTTCTTGCGCTTGCGAATGGCGCGCCAGAATACGTCGATGGCCTTGCCGCCGTCATCTTCGAGCGGATCGGGCAGGTCGATCGTGTAGAAATGCTGTTCAGGATCGTAAGGCAGCACGGCACGCTCTCCGGCAAGCTGCATCGCAGCCTCGCTGTCCCATTGCCGCGCGACCGCCCAGCCTATCGTGTCGTCGTGCACCAGCAGCGGGAACTGGTCCGCGCGGGGACGGCCCGAAATGCGGCGCGGCGGGGTCCAGCCCAGCACACCGGAAAGACTAGCCAACGCCTCGACCCCGTCGGCAAGCTCGACCTCGCGCAGCTCCGCATTCCACAAGGGCGCAAGCGGCTTGCCAGCGGCGCGCGCAAAAACCTCGACAGCGCGTTCGACATTGGCGCTCATGATTCAGCGTCTCCAGAGGCCGTTCCCGGCGACCAGCGGCAGGACAATGCGAGGATGCGGGCCGTTCCCGAGGCAGTGGAAACACGAGCATCCGTCTCCGACAGTCGGGCACTGGAAGCCTCGCGCACGGCGTTCATGACATCGAGCCAGCTGCGGCGTCCGGCGATGAACTGGCGCTGGTAGCTTTCGATGATCTCCTCGGATGTATCGGCGGCAATGACCCCCGCCTCGATCCGCTGGCGCGAGGCGCGCACAAGGATGTATTCGCGCCGCAGTTCCTCGCGTAGGCGCCGTTCGGCCTCGCCAAAATCGGCCAGCGCGCGCTGTATCCGCGCATCGGCGCTATCGATTGCCCTTAGTTGCGACAGACCGTTGCCGGTCTGCGCGCGAAGTACCACGGCGGCTCGGGCGCCGGTGATCTCGTTTTGCGAAAGTTGCAGCAACAATTGCGGGAACAGGTTTCCACGCGCTGCAGCCCTGTCTGCTTCCGCCACATCGACGAGACTGGTCAGCGCACCAAGCGTGGGACTGCAGGCAAGCGCCTCCCCCAGTGCCACTTCTTCTGCCGGCAGCATCTCGACCATTCCGGGCGGTGGCAGGGTCGGGTCCACCTCCAGCCCGCCGGTCAGTTCGAGCAGGCGCAGTCGCGCGCTTTCGCGCAGTTCTTCCGCCGTGGCGAGTTCAAGCCGCACCTGCGCGGTGCGTGACTTGCCGAGTGTCAGGTCCGCCTGTGGCGATATTTCCTGATCGACTCGGCGCTGGATCGCCTCCAGCAATTCGCCATGCTGTTCGAGGCTGTCCTGCAGGACCATGGCGCGTTCCGCCGACAGGACGAAGTCGTAATAGGCTGCGGTCACATCGAGGATTACACCAAGCCGGGCCTCGATCACCCGGTCGAACCCGGCATCGCGGCTGTAGCGGGCGCTGTCGATTGCACCGGACAGGCGGCCGCCGGACCAGATCGGCTGCTCTATCGCGGCATTAAGCGCGAGCCCGTCCGCGTCCGCAGCGTTGGAGCCGCCCGTCGCACCCAACGCCTCGACAGTCAGATTGGGAAAACGCAGCCACCGTGCGCCGCGATATTCGGCTTCCAACGCACGTCCTTCGGCCTCTGCTGCGGCGACGAGCGGATGGGTGTCGGCTGCAACAGTGGCGGCAAGGTCCAGAGGATTGGGAATGGCGGGCGGAACCGGAGCGCGGTTTAGCTCTGCCTCATGACGAGGCGGGCCATAGGCCTGCTGAGCGTGCGGGACTCCGGGCACCAACAATGCCAGGACCGAACAGGCCAGCGCAGCCATCAGCCGAGGTGTTTGCTTCCTCATCGTCGGACAAATCAGCCAGGCGGGTAGCCCCGGCGCTCCTTCCCCCATTGCAGGATCTGCACGCCGCCATTCCTTCGGAGAATCGGCGGCTGCGAGCGACTTATGCGTTCAACCCATGAAGCTCATGTGACACAAATGGGGAGAGAGTCATCGTCCGGTCAAATGGCCGAATTCCCTTGTGTGCCCGGCGCAATTTCTCGGAAGATAGCGTTTCGTTTGGTGTAGCCAGTCTAACGGCAACTCGGCCAGACCTGCCCTATCCGCTCAGCCAGTTTGCCTTGACGGTGCCAACAATTCTCAGCTGAATTATACGTACATCGCTTCAGCGTTGCATTGCTGCAACGCAGCATTGCTGTTCCAGCCCCAATTCGTGACACGCGTTAGTCAAGGCCTGTGACAAGCGTGCTGGACAGGACTCTCGCTTAGCTCGGGAGTACGTGCAAAAATCGCAACACAGGCAGTTTTTCGAACACAATTCGGTTCGGAAAGTGCAATATGGGTGTCGCCAAATCGACATCACAACTCAACATGACTCGTCAAATGGGCCCTCGGTTTCAACCAAGGGGGTCTCCATGAAGAACCATAATACCAAGACATGTCTCTATCTCGCCTGCAGCATCACGGCGCTGCTCTGTTCCGTGCCGGCGATGGCTCAGGAAGAGGCTATGGCCGACACCATCATCGTTACCGGCACTGCCACTTCCTACAACAACAGCCAGGTAACCGAACCCATGGTGTCGCAGCAGACTCCGATCACCAGCCCGCTCGCTCAGATCGACAACCTACCCGGCGTGAACGTGCAGGAAGGCGATACCTTCGGATTCGACGACTGGTCGACCGCCATCTCCGTACGCGGTTTCCAGACCAATCTCGACACGCAGGAAATCGGCCAGACCATTGACGGCCTGCCGAACGGCAACTCCAACTATGGCGGCGGCTCCAAGGTCAACCGCTATATCGATACGGCCAATATCGGCGGCATCGTCGTGAACCAGGGCACCGCCGACATCGGCTCGCTCTCCAACGAAGCGCTGGGCGGCACGATCGACTTCCTGACCGATGACCCCACCCGTGAGCGTCGCATCCGATTCTCCGGTTCCGCCGGCGAATTCGACGCCATGCGCGCCTATGTCCGTTTCGACACCGGTGACCTTGGCGGCTTCCGCGCCTGGGTCTCCGCTTCGCACCAGGAAGCTACCGACCACGTCAATGCTTCCGCGGAAAACGAGCGCGATCACTTTGCCGGCAAGTTCATCGCCGATTTCGGCAATGTCTCGCTGACCGGCTATGCAAGCTACGACGACACGCATGAAGACAACTATCAGCGCCTGTTCTCGATCGCGGACTACAACGCCAATCCCGACTGGGACCAGCTGACCGCCGAATGGACCGGCATCCCCTATATCGATCAGTTGTATCGCAAGGGCTGGTCGACGCTGCGCCAGAACACTTTCGCATATCTCAAGGTCGACGCCGAACTGGCCCAAGGAGTCAACGTGCGCGCTGCCGGATACTACCATCACAACAAAGGCCGTGGTGACTGGGTTCCGCCTTACATCGTCGATGTGACCGATGACCTTGGCGGCTCCGAAAGCGAAATCTTCGGCAACGGCACGGTCTTTGGCGGTGATGCGCTCGGCCGGATCTACTTCATCGGCACCGATGGCGCTGCCACCTCGCCGATCGATGGCTGCGTTTCGACCATTACCTTCCCTTATGGCGGGGCTGGTCCCGAGTATGATCCCACCTGCTATGCGGCCGGAGCGCTGGGCGTGCAGTCCTATCGCCACACCCACTACGAGAAGGACCGTTACGGCTTCACCACCGACCTCGAATGGAGCGCCTCTTTCGGCGGCAATATCGACAATACGCTTCGCGCCGGCATCTGGTACGAAGACGCTGAACGTGCCGAATATCGTGACTGGCACCAGATTACCGACACCCGCATCGGCTATGAATTCGAATATCCGGCCTATTGGGTGCAGTATGACCGTGAATATCCGCAGAGCACTTTCAAGTGGTGGATCGAGGACGCGGTTTCGGTTGGTCCGGTTACCGTGAACCTGGGCATCAAGCAGTTCCACAACGATGTGGATCGCAACGATCTGTTCGGGGCTACCCCGAATGCCAGCCTGAACACCAATTCGGACGTGCTGTTCTCCGGTGGTATCCAGCTCGAGCCGATTGAAGATCTTAACCTCTTCGCCGGCTATGCCGAGAACTACAAGGCGCTGGGCGATGCCATCCTTGAACGTCCGACAGCCGATGCCAGCGGCCTCTCGCCGGAAACCAGCGAAAACTGGGAAGGCGGTATCCGTTACAACAATGGCATGCTCCAGGCCTCGGCCACCTACTTCAACACCACGTTCGACAACCGCGTGCAGTTCTTCGCGGCTAACTCCAATGCCGGTCCGGACTATCTGATCGGCACCAACGGCACCTACGCCAATGTTGGTGGTATCGACTCCGAAGGTTTCGAACTGCTGGTCAATGTTGAAGTGCTCGAGAACCTGACGTTGATGGGCTCGTATACCTATATCGATGCGACCTATCGCGGTTCGGGTGACACCCAGGCCGACACGGCCCTGGGCCTGGTCCCAGGCAACAAGGTCACCGGCATTCCCGAGAACATGTATGTCATCGCGGCAGACTACCAGGACAACTGGTTCCGCGCCGGGATCTCGGGCAAGTTCACCGACGAGCGCCCTGTGAACGTGACCAACACCTTTATCGCGCCCGATTACTTCACCGCCGATGCCTATGTCGGCGTGAACGGTGAAATGATCAGCGACACGCTTGACGCTGTCGATTTGAGCCTGGTGATCAACAACCTCTTCGACGAAGATTACCTTGGCGGCATCTCCGGCGGGGGTGCCTGGATCGGTGCTCCGCGCACCGTGGTGTTCACTGCAACGATCGACTTCTGATCAGAGGTCCAACGGGGGCGGGGCCGGTCTTGCGACCGGCCCCCTTCCGCATCCTGACATTCCCGGAACTGCAATCGCATGACGCGACAAGAGGTGGATATGCCGCATTCAGACAAGCCCGTAGCCCTCAGTGTGACCCGCCGCATGACGCTGGCCGGCCTTGCCTCTGGCGTCGCCATTTCGGCCATGCCCTTGCGGGCCCATCCGCTTCCCGAAAATCCCGTCTTCCGCCATGGTGTCGCCAGTGGCGACCCCGACCAGACAAGCGTCGTCCTTTGGACCCGCGTTACGGCAGAAGGCGACAAGACTATCCGCTGGCAAGTCGCCCCAGACGTGAACTTTTCCACGATCATCGACCAGGGTGAACAGGCCACAGGTCCCGATCGCGATCATACGGTCAAGCTGCTCGCCCAAGGGCTGGAGCCAGGCAAGGCCTATTACTACCGTTTCATGCTCGGCGATGTCGTCTCGCCGACAGGGCGCGCCCGCACGCTGCCTGCCGAATCGCTCGAGCGCCTCTCCATCGCGCTCGCATCGTGCTCCAATTACGCCTTCGGCTTCTTCAACGCCTATGATGCGATAGCCCATGACGCGGCGGTCGATTTCGTGCTGCACACGGGCGATTACATTTACGAATATGGACATGATGGCTGGGGCGACAGTATCGCGCAGACCATTGGCCGGCGGCACGAACCCGCGCATGAGATCACCACGCTGAGCGATTACCGCATGCGGCATGCGCAATATAAGACTGACTATGGAGCCAAGGCGATGCACGCAGCACATACGCTGCTCGCCTGCTGGGACGACCACGAAAGCGCCAACAACCCGTGGAAGGGCGGCGCGCAGAACCACCAGCCCGAAACCGAAGGCGACTGGGAGGTGCGGCGCCGAGCCTCGATCCAGGCCTATTTCGAATATATGCCGGTGCGCGAACCGGAATGGCTTGCGGACAGGCGAAGTCGCATGCAGTTCTGGCGCAGCTACAGCTTCGGCAATCTCGCTACGCTCAACACGCTGGAAACGCGCCACACGGCCCGGGCCGAACAGATCGACTACGCCGCCTATGCTGCGCGGATTGGTGAGGATGGCGTGCTGGAGAGCCTGCAGCGAGCGCTGAACGAGCAGGGGCGTGCTATGCTCGCGCCGGAGCTGGAAGAAGAGCTCGCGCGCAGCTGGACCGCCTCGAAATCCGCCGGCCAGCCATGGCGCCTGATCGGCAACCCCATGCCGATCGCCAAGACCGACGTGCCCGATGTCGTCGCTCTCGGCGTGCTGCCCGATCCTTTTGCCGAAGAACCTCCCTACGAGGATAACGCGCTGCAGGCTGCGCAGGGCATCGCGCTGAAGGGCCGCTACAACCTGCCCTTCTATCCCGATACTTGGGACGGCTATCCGTGGGCGCGCGAACGGCTGTATGACCTTGCACGCGAGTCTGGTGCGACCGACCTTGTCTTCCTCACCGGCGACAGCCACAGCTTCTGGGCCAATCGCCTGGCCGACGACGAAGGCCGCCCCGCTGGCCTTGAACTGGGTACGGCAGGCATCTCCTCACCGGGCGATTTTGTCGACAGTGGCTACGGCCTCGACGTGGCCGAAGGACTCGACCGGGCCTTTGAGCAGCACATCCCCGAGGTCGTGTGGACCGACAATATGCACCAGGGATATGTCCGTCTCGACCTGACTCATGAAAGCGGCCTCGCCAGCTTCATCGCTGTGGATACGGTGCTCTCGCCCAGCTATCGCACCAGCATCATCCAGCGCCTCGTTATTGTCAGGGCAGAGGAAGAGCTGCGCTTTGGTGGAGTTGCTGGCTAAGCAGCGGCCCTTTCAGCATAATGCCGCAAATGCCCTGATTCTCAAGCACAGCAATCAGGCGCCCCCCTCTGCTGCAAGCACAAGGGAATGGGCAGCGCAGAGGTGGGCCTGCCCCCGGATTTCCTGAGGCGCTTGGATGCCGGCACAAGTCAATCCATCAAGCGCAATCGGAGCCATGCGATGGCGAGTGACTTGGACAACAAATTGCTCCCACCGACCATCGAGTGCAGACGCAGCATTGCGGATCGCAATATTTCTGCTCTCGCCGCGGGGCCATTCGGCACAGGCGAGCAAAAGCTGAAATGCACGATCCATGTGTTGTTTGTTCCCCCGTTCCGAACACGATGGCGGTCCAACTGGCCGCGATATCCACGGGGCAGCACATACTCATCGATTTCCTTGCGTTAGGGCGCTGGCAGTCAAACGTGAAGTCTCGACATTGAAAAAAGACGAGCACTCAACACACTGCAAGCATTCGAGCGTGAGCAGCGCCTAGTGCGCAAATGGCTTAGCCATCGCCAGCCAATTGCCACTCCCCGCATTGCTGCCTTCGAGCGCCAAACCCGATGTGTCGATCCGCCTCGGCGATTTGCAGCGCGAATTGCTCTAGTACCTCTGCGTCGGCATCTTCCGCACCTCAACATGCGCCAACTCGATGCGCTTGTGCAGGACACTGCCACTCCTTGGCCGATGCGAGACGTACAGCACCGTTGGACGAGACGGCAATTCCTCCAAGCGCCCGAACACCTCCGTAGAACTCGCTTCATCCAAGGCGCTAAGCGCCTCGTCGAGGAGCAGGAGCCTCGGCTTACGAAGAAGTGCACGCGCCAGACAAATCCGTTGCCGCTCTCCGCCGGACAAAGTCTGACCCGTTCACCCACACGGGTGTTGAGACCATTTGGAAGCCTCGTAACAATCTCGTTTGCGCCCGCCACAGCAAGCGCCCCCTCGATATCGATTTCTTCCGCATCAGATTGAAACCACGAAAGATTCTCTTTGATTGTCGCATCAAAGAGAAAGGGGTCCTGAGGGAGACAGGCCACTTGCGCGCGCCAGGCTTGCCAGTCGTCAGTTGCACACAGGATCTTGCCATCGACCCGTACGGCGCCGCGAGCTTCTGGCAATAGACCGGTAATGATCTCGAACAGAGTAGTCTTGCCGACACCCGATGGACCATCAAGCTGGGCAGTTTCACCTGGTAAAATCGAAAAATTCACTCCCTGCAGTATCCATTGGCCTTGCTCATGTGCGAACCAAAGGTTTTCCGCTTCAAGAGCTGCAGGACCCTTGCCCCGCATTCTTGGCCAACCCCGCCTGACCGAACGGGCACAGCCTGATCTTGCGTAAGCGAAGCCATGGTTTCTTGTAGCGATGCAAGTGCTGGAAGCATGTTGGCGGTCGATTGTGCTGCCTGCATAGTCTGCTGCGCTGTCAGTGCAATACGCGCAACGATAACGACGATCACAAGCAGGATTGCCAATGGCACGTCGAAGCCGAAATACCCCACAAGAAGGATGGAAGAAATCGCCAAGGCGATGACGAACTGTATCATCATGCGCGACGTTGACTGCGAGGCGACGAACCTGAGTTGCATCTCTCTTGCCGCGGCTTTCGCCTGTTTGAACCGCAGGGCGAAAAGGTCCTGTGCATTGTTCAAACGGGCAAGTTTCTGGCTGGCAAGAAAATTGCCCAATACGCGGTGTATTTGCCGCCCCTTTCCGGTCATTTCGGTGCCGATACCCAACGCCTGCCGGATAATCGGAAAGCCAATCAACAAGACCAGCGCAAAGAGACCAAAAGCAAATGCCAACATAGTTAGAGAAAGGCTGGCCAGAATCGCGAGTTGCACCAACACCATTGCCACCTGCACCGACGTCCGTAGGATCCTGTCATTGCCGGCCGCAAGGCGCGAAACATCATTGGTGATCGCAAGTTCGAGATCGGTACGACGCTGCCCGAAAATCGCATGCCATAGTGCGGCCATCATTGAGGTGAACATCCGGTCGCGCCAATCGTCGACATATTCTTGGGAGAGACGCCTCAGATAGATGTCGCGCCATCGCTGAAGGGCTCCGCGTTGAATGACGAGCAGCAAGAATGCCGCCGATATCGCCAATGCCAGTGCGAAAGGAGAAGTCAGCCCTACTATCTCGAGGCGCCCCAGTACCTGGCCACCCGTTCCACCGTCGTCGCCTTCAACCACGAAGGAAAACAGAGGAATCAGCGCAACGATCCCGATGCCGTCCAACAGTGCCCCCAGCAGGACCAGTACTGCTGCCAGCCAGATCCAACGGCCCGCAAAACGGGTCAAATCTTGCACATAGAAGAGCATTTGGCCCACCATCCGATGCCACCTGCCATTGGAAGCTGTTAGTCTGAAGGCAGCGCGTCTCCACTTGGCAGAGTTTGACCTACCCTCACCAGTTCCAACGCCAATCGGGTACATTCACCCTGACAGAGCCCGCGCCTCAGGTCAGCCATCCTGCGCGGTGCTCCAGCTCCCGCCCAGCGCGCGGAAGACATCGATCTGACGGCGGGAAACCTGCGCGTCCTGCTCGGCAAGCTGGGCCGTCGCTTCTGCAAGCGTGCGTTCGGCATCGAGCAGGTCGAGCGAGTTCACGACCCCCTCGCGCTGGCGTGCGCGGGTAATGGTGGCGGCGCGTTCGGCAGCATCCTTGGCCGCCTGCAGGCTCTGCCGCTGTTCGAGCGCACGCGCGTAATGCGACAGGGCCGTCTCGGCTTCCTGCAAGGCAGTGAGGACTGCTCCATCGAAAGCCGCAAGGGATTCGTTGGCGCCAGCCTCGGCGGCGTCGATCCGTGCGCGAACGGGCTCGGAATTGGGGAAGGCCCAGTCGATCAGCGGACCGACGAGGAAGCGGAAGGGGCCGCCGGCAAACAAATCGCCCAGATTCGGTCCGGTCGCGCCGACCGATCCGCCGAGCGTGATGCGGGGATAGAGGTCGGCAGTAGCAACTCCGATCCGCGCCGTATCGGCAGCAAGCCGCCTTTCTGCCGCGCGAATATCCGGACGCCGGGCCAGCAGGGCCGCACCGTCACCCACGGGAAGGGGCTCGGTGATCTCCAGCGCCACACTACGCTGGCCGGCAATCTCGGGCAGTTCGGACGGCGTACGTCCGGTCAACGTGGCAAGCGCAAACAGCGCTGCGGCCCGCTGTGCTTCCAGCGCCGGGATCGTTGCCGCGCGCTGCTGGCGTAGCGTTTCGATCCGTGGAACGGCCAGACCGTTTTCCAGCCCGGCCTCGTGCCGGCGACGGGTCAGCCGCAGGGACTCATCAAGCAAGGCGAGGGCTGTCTCCGCGACATCGATCTGCGCGGCGGCGCTTGCTGCATCGGCGTAAGCGCGGGTCGTATCCGCGACCACGATGACGCGAACGGCGTCGGCATCGGCCTGCGCGCTTTCAAGATCAGCGCGTGCCGCCTCTACGCCGCGCCCCACCCTGCCGAACAGATCGACTTCGTAAGAGACGGAAAGTCCGGCATCGAATACCGATCCGTCCCGGTCTACGCCGACGGGGACTTCGCTCTCGGAGACGCGGTCATAGCTCCCGCTCGCGCCGAAGCCGGTCTGCGGCAACCGGCCTGCGCCGGCGCCGCGCAGTCCGGCACGAGCACGGGCGATCCGCGCTGTCGCCTGGCGGATATCGGTATTGGCGGCGAACGCATCTGCGACCAGCCCGTCGAGGACGGGGTCGTCATAGAGACGCCACCAGTCGGCGGGCAGCGGCGTCGCGGTGACGACGCCCTCTTCCGCGGAAATGAAGGGGCCGGTCGTCGCTTGGGGTGGGGGGGTGGGGGCGACGTAATCCGGCCCCGCCGCGCACCCCATCAGGGCGAGCGCGGAAAGCGAGGCGAATGCGTATGAGCGGATGGACATGGGGATGTTCTCCTATTCCGCGGGGATCAGGTGCGGATCGGACTGCGGAGGCAGGCGGTTTGCGCCCTTGCCGCGCCAGCTGTCGATCCGGTCGCCCAAGGCGCGGCAGACCACGTAGAAAGTCGGGGTGAAAATGAGGCCGAAGCCGGTCACACCCAGCATGCCGAAGCACACCGCCGTGCCCAGCGCCTGGCGCAGCTCGGCACCGGCGCCCGTGGCGATCACCAGCGGCACAGAACCGAGGATGAAGGCGAAGCTGGTCATCAGTATCGGGCGAAGTCGGGTCCGCGCCGCATGCACTGCTGCATCGATCGGCGACAGGCCATCCTGCTCCTCTCCCTGGCGAGCAAATTCGACGATCAGGATCGCGTTCTTTGCTGCCAGTGCAATCAATACGACCAGTCCGATCTGCGTCAGCACATTGTTGTCCATGCCGCGCAGGTTCACACCGATCATCGCCGCAAGCAGGCACATCGGCACGATCAATATGATCGCAAGCGGCATGATCAGGCTCTCATATTGTGCGGCTAGGACGAGAAAGACGAGCAGCACGGCGAGGCCGAAGACCAGGACCGCGGTATTGCCGGCCGTATCCTGCTGGAAGGCAATCCCGGTCCATTCGGTATCGAAACTGCGCGGCAGGATCTCTTCGGCAACGGCTTCCATCGTCTGCAGCGACTGGCCGGAAGAATATCCCGGCGCCGTATCGCCATCGACGGCAACGGCCGGCACGAGGTTGTAGCGCGTAACGCGATAGGGCCCGGTCGTATCGCTCAGCGTCGCGACCGAACCCAGCGGGACCATCGCCCCGCTATTCGAGCGGGTGTAAAGCGCTGCAATGTCCGAAGCATCATCGCGATACTGCGCATCCGCCTGCGCGGTCACACGGTAAGTACGACCCAACAGGTTGAAGTCGTTTACGAAGGCGCTGCCAAGATAAACTTGCAGCGTCTCGAAAATGCTGGAGGGCGATACGCCGAGGATCTGCGCCTTGTCGCGATCGATATCGGCGCGAATACGCGGCGTGCCGGTGTCGAAGAATGTATAGACCCCGGCCAGCCCTTCGCGCTGGTTCGCCTCGGCGATCACGGCATAGGCCATCTGCTGCAGCGCTTGGTAGCCTTCGCCATTGCGATCCTCGATCATCATGCGGAAGCCGCCTGCCGAACCAATGCCGCGGATGACGGGCGGCTTGACGATCATCAGCCGCGCTTCGGTAATATCGGCGGTCGCCGCCTGCGCCTCTGCCATCAGCGCGTCGATTGTCTGGCCCGCGGCGGCGCGATCCTTGAAATCGTCGAGCACCCAATAGGCCGCAGCCGCACTGGCGCTTTGCGTTTCCGAAGTGCCGTCGAAGCCGGACAGCATGACGGTGTCCTCGATGCCGTCAATGGGCAGCATGCGCTCGGCGACCTTCTTCATTACCGCATCGGTGCGCGCGGTGGAGGAACCGGGCGGGAGCTGGATAACGGTAAGGAAGTAACCCTGGTCCTGTTGCGGGATGAAGCCGGCGGGCGTGGACGCGATGGCGAAACCCGTCAGGCCGATCAGCCCGGCATAGATCAGCATCATCCGGCGCGGCATGCGCACCAGCCGCGCGGTCCAATTGCCATAGGAATTGCTGAAACGATCGAAGCCGCGATTGAAGGCCTGACCCGCCCGCTCAAGCAACTGGCGCCAGCGCGGTGCATCCTGCTCCACATGCTCATGCTTGCGCAGGAGCAGTGCCGAAAGCGCGGGCGACAGCGTCAGCGATACGATGAGCGAAATGACAGTCGCAGCCGAAATCGTCACCGCAAACTGCTGGTAAAAGGCGCCCGACAGCCCACCGATGAACAGCGTCGGCACGAATACGGCACATAGCACCAGCACGATCGCGATCAGCGCACTGCCAACCTCGTCCATCGAGAAGCGCGCGGCCTCGAGCGGGGACATGCCTTCCTCGAGATTGCGCTCGACATTCTCGACCACCACGATCGCGTCATCGACGACGATGCCAATGGCCAGCACAAGGCCGAAGAGCGATAGGTTGTTCAACGAATAGCCGAGCACCGAGAGGACGGCGAAAGTACCCACCAGAGATACTGGGATAGCCAAGACCGGAATGATCGAAGCGCGCCATTTTTGAAGGAACACCACGATCACGATCACCACCAGGATAATCGCCTCGATCAGCGTCTTGATGACCTCATCGATGCTTTCGGAGATGAATTCGGTTGGATTGTAGACGATGCGATATTCGAGCCCGGCCGGGAAGTCGGCAGAGAGCTCTTCCATCACCGCCTGCACTTCCTCGGCGGAGGCCAGCGCGTTCGAACCGGGTTCCTGCAGCACCGGAATGATGACCGAGTCCATCTCGCCGAGATAGGCCGAGGTGGAATAGTCCTGCGCCCCGATCTCGACGCGGGCAACATCGCCAACGCGGACCTGCCTGCCATCCTCGTCGGTGCGAATGACGACGTTCTCGAATTGCTGCGGATCGGTAAAGCGGCCCTGCGTCTCGACATTGACCTGGAAGGCACTGTCGGGACTGGGCTGCTGGCCCAGCGTACCGGCGGCGACTTGCACATTCTGCGCGCGCAGTGCGCCAACGATGTCACCGGCGGTCAAATCGAGCGCGGCAGCACGGCCCGGATCGATCCACACCCGCATGGCCAGTTCGCGGCTACCGAACAACTGGACTGCACCAACGCCTTCGATACGCGCCAGCCGGTCCTTGATCCGCGTCTGCGCGTAATTGGATATGTACTCGCGGCCGAGCGATCCGTCCGGCGAAATGAGGTTCACAACCAGCTGGAAGTCCGGCGTGGTCTTGGCGGTCACGATGCCTAGACGACGGACTTCTTCGGGCAGGCGAGGTTCCGCAATGGCGACGCGGTTCTGCACCAGTACCTGGGCTTGGTCGAGGTCGGTACCGGGCTCGAATGTCACGGTAATCGTGACGCGGCCGTCACCGGTCGACTGGCTTGAGAGGTACAGCATCCCGTCGACGCCGTTGATCTCCTGCTCGATCGGATTGGCGACCGTGTCTGCCACCGTCTCGGCAGAGGCACCGGGATAAGTCGCGGTGACCGTCACCGTGGGCGGCACGACCTCCGGATACTGGCTCACCGGCAGGAAGAAATAGGAGATCGCACCCACCAGCGTGATGATGATCGCGATGACCCCGGCGAAGATCGGCCGGTCGATGAAGAAGCGGGAAAGGCGCATGAGATGCTCCTGTCAAGAAGTAGGGGTCAGTCGACGATGGTGGCGCTGGCGGCGAGCGCGGCTTCGCGTTCGGCCTGGGGCCGGCTTGTTCGACTGGCGGCGGCAATCTGTCCCTCCTCCGGTCGGACCTTCTGCCCGGGGATCGCCATCTGCACGCCCTGGATCACCACGCGGTCGGTCGGTTCCAATCCGCTGCGGATAACGCGCAGGCCATTTGCCAACGGTCCGAGCTCCACTTCGCGTGCAGCCACCGTGCCTTCCTCGTCGACCACCAGCAGCAGTTTGCGCGTCTGGTCGGTAGTAACAGCAGTATCAGGTACCAGTAGGGCTTCGCTCGTACCGCCTGTCGCCATGCGCATATTGCCGAACAATCCGGGTGCAAGGAAACCGTCGGGATTTGCGATCACAGCGCGGGCGCGGATCGTGCCCGAACGCTCGTCCAGCGCATTGTCCGTGAAGTCGAGCGAGCCGGTCCAGCGATAATCCGCCTCGTCCTGCAAGCGGATCTCGACCGGCGCGGCCTTGTCCAGACCCTCGCGGCGCGCCTTGAGGAACATACCTTCCGAACCATCGAAGCTGAAATAGATCGGGTCCACGGAATTGATGGTCGTCAGCAAGGTTGCGGACTGGCCGTTGCCCGCCGCGACGAGATTGCCAGGATCGACCCGGCGGTCTGAAATGCGGCCCGAAATCGGCGCGCGAACCGCCGTGAACTCGACATCGAGACTGCGCGAATTGACCTGTGCCTGCGCTGCGGCAAGTGCCGCTTCATTGGCCCGTACTTCGGCCTGCAAGCGGTCGATCTCGGTGCCGGCAATCGCATCGTCTTCGACCAGCCTCTGCGCGCGGTCGAGATTGCTGCGCGACAATTCGAGCGCGCTCGACGCGCTGGCCACGCGGGCCTGCGCTTCGGCCAGGCTGGCGCGATAGGGACGCGGATCGATCGTGAAAAGGAGATCACCGGCGCGGACGAACTGCCCGTCGGTGAAGTGGACCGCCGTGACTTGTCCGGAAACGCGCGGACGCACCTCGACACTGCGGCTGGCCTCGAATCGACCGATGAATTCGTCCCATTCGGTGACTTCCCTTTGCAGCGGCGTCGCGACCGTGACCGAAGGAGCCGGTGGGGCAGCGGGAGCCGCCTCCGAGCCCCGCAGGAAGTACCACGCAAGGGCGAGCACCAGAATGATGGCAGTCAGTGCGATCCAGCGCCGACTGCGCGGCTGCTTTTCTTCCGGCTCGCCAGGCTCCTCATGCGCGACGTCAACTTCATAGAAGTCCGAGGATTCCGGCTCGTGCAGACGATCGTCTCGGGTATCAAAAGGCGTATCGAACATACTCGTATCCCCCACCCCCAAACCGGGCGAATGATTCCGTTCCCGGAAGCGAGGCGCTCACAGGTCAGGTTGTTTGCAGTCATGGCCGGAGCAGCACGGCTGCGCGGGGCGCCGCCATCCAATCCTGGCCGGAGGTATCAACCACCGACCCGGCCCACTTTCTGTACCGCTAAGTATGTAATCTGGCATTCAGGTCAAGCAATAATTTTATACCGCTCGATATTTTTTTCTGCAGCGCAGCAAAATCTCGCTCAGCGCGAGGGCCAGATTGCCAGTGTAGCTTCCGCAACTTGCTGTAATTGCTCCCGGTTTGCACCGGCACCTGCCTGAACGGCCATGCCCTGGAGCACGGCAAGGAGATAACGCGTGATCGTCTCCGCCTCGACCGGCGCGGCAAAATCGCCGTCCGCAATGGCCTGCTCCATGCGTGCAACCAGCGCTTTACGCGATGATTCGGTGCGGTTCGAAACGTCCTCGCGGATGGATTCCTCCGCGCTCTGGCAAGAGACCGATGCCATTACCCCCATGCAGCCGCGACATTCATCGCCGGTGACCGTGTCGATCGCACCGTAGAGGAGGTTGCTGGCCACGCCGCGTGCAGTTTCGGCGGCGAGCGCCCGGCCGACATAGGCAAGCTTTTCTTCGCCGTAGAGGTCGAGCGCCTTGCGGAACAAGGCTTCCTTGTTGCCGAACGCGGCATAAAGGCTGGGGCGGGTAATGCCCATCGCATCGGTCAAGTCGGTGAGCGACGCGCCTTCATAGCCCTTGGTCCAGAACACACGCAGAGCCGCTGCGAGCGCCTGTTCGGTGTCGAACTCGCGCGGACGTCCTCGGGTCGAAGTCTTTTCCATATCGAGTGGTACGTAATATGCGCTCGCGTGATCGTCCAGCACTAAGTTGGCGCTAGCGCGGCCGCGGTGTCGGGACTGCCGTGAGGAATTGCGTGGCGGTGCTGTCAGTCTAACGCTAACTCGTCTCCGATTGGCGGAGCTTGAACCTCCGACACCGTGGCACAGGCCATGGAGGTTTTGCCTTCTGGCCCCTGCAACATGGGGTAAGCCTACTACCCAAACCACGGCCCCTGGATGGCGAGTGTTCGTGTCGGACTAAAAATATTGACGAATAAGGTTCGCCCGTCCGGCGAAAAGCAGGCGCCGGCCAGTTCTGTCTGAAGCCGGTTAAGGGCAAGCGGGAATGAATCGCCATCGGGCGTGATCCAGCGCAAGTGGTTGCTCACTTCGCGCGTATACTGGTCCTCGCACACCACGAGGTGCCCGCCAGGCGTCACGGTAAGGTTGTCGCCGAAGTTCAACTGGTCGGTGGACTTGCTCTCGAAGAAGAGCTGCAGCCCGCCATCGGTACCGGCTGAGGGCAGCAAGCGAAAAATCTGCCCGAGACCGGCCGTCCCTCCGGATGTGCAGCAGAAATACATCTCTCCATCACCCATGTGCAGGCCCTCTCCCCGTGAGAAGGTTGTCGCACCTGCTAGCGCTCCGCGATGGCGCAAATCGTCATCCGGCGCCTCGACATTGTCCAGGTCGATCCAGCGTATCGAATGCCAGGCATCGACATTGATGGACTGTTCGTCGCGATTGGCGGAGTTCGGCACTCCGAGGACCTCCAGTGCCTGCAGCTTTCCGCCGTCGCCCAACTTGCCCGGCGTATTTGGAATGAAACGATAGAGCAGGCCATCGGTCTGGTCTTCGGTCATGTAGACGAAACCAGTCGCCGGATCGACAGCAGCAGCCTCGTGATTGAAACGACCCATGGCGCGATAGGGCACAGGCTCTACCGGACGTGTGGCGTTGGCTGGCACCTCGAAGACGAAGCCATGCTCCGGGTAGCGGGATGTAAAGATGTTCGGCTCCTCGCAACTGAGCCAGCTGCCCCACGGCGTCACGCCGCCGGCACAATTGCGCATCGTCCCCTGAAGAGACCGGAACTGATGAAGCACTTCCAAACTCGCGGCATCCAGTATGATCGTCGTGGTGCCACCAGGCAGGAAATTGCCATCCGGGTCCTTGCCATAGCCGCTAGTCAGACGTGCGCCTGCATCTTGCCCCGGATTCAGCTCATGATTGCGAACAAGGGCGATCCGCCCATTGTCAAGGTCAAAGCATCCCATTCCGTCAGCATGATCGGGAACGCTGCCGCCATCATCCATGCGATCGCCAAGGGCGGAAATGACCTGGTAGGAAAACCCTTCGGGCAAGTCGAGCAGGCCGGCCGGATCGGGAATCAGGGGGCCGTAGCCGACCGATGTGTCTGCAACAGATGAATGTGTGTGCGCACAACCGCTCGCCATGAATGCGGCAAAGGCGCCGGTTGTTGTGCCGATAAACTGGCGGCGACTGGTGGCCAAAAGATCCCTCCCTGCAACAGGCGGACCATGGCGGTCTCACAGCCTGCATTTTCTCCATTGATGAAGAGGGTTCACCAGCGAGATTTCGGGTACACATTTCTGGATGGCACATGCCGTCATGCCGGTGCCCCCGAGAATTTTCTGGCCGGGGCTGTACCCAATTTGCGGAGCTTTGATACTCTTCAAGAGGAGTATCTCATGTCGACAGGCCGTTGGCCTGGAATTTCGTTCGCTCTTGTTGGATGCGAACCGATCGGAGTTTGCCAGCTTGGCACAGGAAGAATCCCGACGTCTCGAACAATCCGCGAAAACTCGCGCGGGAGAAGACGCGCTCGCGCAGATCGAAGGCGAGCTGGAGGATTACCGTCCAAGGCTGGTGCGTTATCTCGAACTGCGAACGAAGAGCTTCGCGGACGCCAATGATCTCGCCCAGGAAGCATACTTCCGCCTTTGTCGCGTCAAGCACCCCGAACTTATCAGGCAGCCCGATTCCTATCTCTTCCGGATTGCCTCGAATCTGCTGGGTGAATTCATGCTGCGCAAACGTCAGCAAGGCGCGGTAATGGAGCTTGATGCTGACCACGATCTGTTCGAAGGCGGTGACCAGGGTGCATTTACCGACGAATTGGAAACGCGCAGTGAAGTCAAGAAGCTCAACGCAATCCTGGACGACCTGCCACCTTTGTACCGAACCATACTGCTGATGCGAAAGCGCGACGGCTTTTCTCACAATGAGATTGCCGAGCAGCTCTCCATTTCCCCGCATACGGTACAAAAATACCTGACACGGGCGGTATTACGCTGCCGCACGATCTGGGCGGAGAAGTATGATGGCTAATCCCATTCCAAATCCGCAGATTGCAGAGGAAGCAGCCGCATGGGCGGTCTTGATCGATGGAGGCTCGCTCGAACTTGCCCAACGCAAGGAATTGGCGCGCTGGCTGACGGCATCGCCCACACATGTGGAGGAACTGCTCCTCGCCGCCTCACTGCTAGGCGGCATGAGCCAGGCCGAGGCAAGCGATGCGTTATGCATTGAGGGACTACTTCACGGGGAAGATCCGGATGTCCTGCATCTGTTCAAGCATCGCCCAACAAAGACGCCAAACGCAGCGCCGATGCATGCCCTCCCGCTGCACGAACGAAACCGAACCTGGAAACGCCCCGTTCTGGCGGCCTCGCTGGCCGGGATCGCGCTTGTCGGCACGGTATTTGCCGTCGGCAGGATCGAGCGCGACCAAGGCCAGGCAGGCTCGAGCGTGTTCGCTGCAACCGCAGACCAGGAAAGCCTGCTTTCGACGGGAATTGGCGAACAGCGATCTGTCGTCCTCGATGACGGTTCGATCGTGCACCTCAATGCCCTGTCCGCCATTCGTGTCGAATTCGAAGAGCAAGCTCGCAAAATCGAACTGGTAAGCGGCGAAGCGCTGTTCGAGGTCGCGCACGATGAGAAGCGGCCCTTCCGGGTAATGGCAGGTGATACGATCGCACAGGCCGTTGGGACCATATTCAACGTCGAACGCACAGGCGACAACGTCAAAGTCACTGTCGTCGAAGGGCGCGTACTTGTGAAGAACGATGATGGCGCAACACGGCTGGCTTCGGCCGATTTTGATCAGGGACCTGCTGAGGTGGCGCCGGTAATTCTGGCTGCCGGACAGTCGGCCAGAGTCGCACCCCTGACAACCATTCCCACGGTGACGATCGCCAATCTCGAAGGCATCACTTCTTGGCGCAACCGCGAATTGACCTTCGATGGTGACACACTCGACATGATCGCCGAGAAGTTCAACCGGTATAACAAGGTCCAGATCGAAGTTGCCGATCCGATGCTCGCGCAGAGCGAGTTCTCGGGGGTGTTCGACGCAGACGATCCCGATTCATTCATCGCCTTCCTGGAACTGACCGGTCGTTTCAATGTTGACCGCTCCGACGCGACAAAAGTCATTCTCGGCCAAGCCGACCAATAGAAGATTGCACCAAGTCTGGCGGGCATCATGTCCGCCTGTGGTGCCCCGTCTCCACGCGAGAATGGGGCTCCGCCGTATGACGAAGCCCCAAGCACCCGCGGATATCTGTAAAGGGCGTTGGCGGCCGGCCCGAGTGGAGCACGCCGGCCACCAATAGTACTGGCCTTAGAAGCGGCCGCGGAGTCCGAAGCGGAACTCACGTCCGTTGAACGAGGCATCATTGAAGGCTGTTCGTGAGCGTCCGATGGTCTTCAGGTCGGTTGCCTTGACCCCTGAATCGAGCAGGTCCGCCACCTCACCAAACAGCTGGATTTCGCCAGCTCCCACATCAAAGGTATAGCCTACGAACAGATCGAGTTGGGTATAGGCTCCGGTATACTCGTCAAGGCCGAAATCACCCGCGGAGTTGAACGATTCCGACTGGTAGCTGACCGACAGGGCAGTCTCGAAATGGC
This sequence comes from uncultured Altererythrobacter sp., assembly GCA_913056125.1. GTDB lineage: Bacteria > Pseudomonadota > Alphaproteobacteria > Sphingomonadales > Sphingomonadaceae > Alteraurantiacibacter. The sequence goes on along the minus strand of CAJXNC010000001.1, from coordinate 140,320 downwards.
CGTCATCGTAGTAGACCGAACCATTGGAGCTGATGTCCGGCGCACGGAAGAATGCCGAATCCCGAATCAGCTGGTCGCCCGCAGCGTAGTATCCCAGGAGGACGAGTGCTTCGTCCGGATCCAGGCCCTGGTCGACGACGAATTGCGCGCTGCTGTCCGTGTAGGTAATGTTTCCATTGAAGCCCACATGCCGCAGCAAACCTGGTGCCCAGCTCATCCGGTGACTGACGCCGAATTCAAGGCCTTTGAGCGTGGCAGAACCACCATTCTCGGGGCGCGAGATCGACAGGGTCGAGTTGAACTGGTCTCCGATCAGGGCTTCGACACCACCGAAGGAATTGAGTAGCGCCAGACCATCTGCACTAAGCAGCGACTCCACAAACTCCACATCGACATCGCTTTCGTCAGACTCGGAGCCGAGGAAGATGAAGTTGTTGATTCGCTTGTAGAACAGGCCCAGCGTAATGGCTGTACCGCGCATCGGATAGAATTCGATGGACCCATCGAGGTTGAGCGAACGCGAATTCTCCAGGTTCGGATTGCCGCTGGAAACACTGACAAATACATCGCTAATCTCATCGGGAGAGAGGCCGCCGGCGGCGACTGCTTCCGCGGTAGTTTCCACGCCGGGTAGGATAACCCCGCCATCGGGATCTTCCGCGGTGAGTGAAATGTTGACGCTGGATGCATTGCCGAGCTGACTATAACTCGGCCGGGCCAACGAATAGCCAGCCCCGAAACGCAAGCGAATGCTGTCCGAAACATCGAATGTCGCCGCCATACGCGGCAGGATTTCGGTATTGCTCGACGTGGTTGTTACGGCCGTCTGCGGTGCACCTGGCTCGGTCAGCTCCAGCCCACGATCATCGACATCTTCATCTTCCGATGTCAGCGTGACCTGACCCTGCAATGTGAGCGGCGCGGTGAAAGTTCCGTCGTAGCGTTCGATACGTGCGCCGGCGATCAGGCGGAACGGTCCGCTTTCATAATCGAACTGTGCGAAACCAGCGGTCACATCCTCGCGGCCATCGAAGAATTGTTCGAACACGAACGGATCGCCCGAGGCCAGGAATGTGTCGCGATAATTGGCGCCGAAAGTCTCGAACGCGGCATCGCCGAACTTCGGAATCGTATCGATGCCAATGGCCGAGAGTGGCGAGTTGATCGGGCTGAAGCCGATCGTCCCGACGTCCAGGCTGTCAAATCCGCTCAGGAAGGTGCCCGTCGCATTGCCGCCGTCGGAATTATAGGTGCCGTCTAGGTTCAGGCCGGCTGCACCGAAACTGTAGTAGTTGAAGAAGTTGTAGACGTCCGATCGCTCGAACTTGCCGCCCACGCGGATCTCGGTCAGCACGCCGCCAAGCATCTCGGCATCGGCATAGAAACGCATGTCGCCTTCGGCAGCATAACGTGTGTTCTCGATGGTGATGTCGAACAGGCGCAAGCCAAATGGATCGATCATCTCAATGCTTGGGATATTCCTGAGCCCTGCTGCGAAAGCAGCATTGTTCAAGATGTCCGGATTGGGCACCGGAAAGTAGGTGTCGACAAAAGTGTATGGCTGGTAGTCCAGATTGTCGTCTGCATCGTCGAACTCGGTATCGGTATCGAACACAAGGTCGGTTTGCGGGTTGGACGTCCGCGCTTTCGAATAGCTGGCTTGGTAGTTGAACTGAAATCGGTCGAGATCAGTCACGCCCTTGAGCAAGACATGGCCACTGGTATCGACCGACTGTTCGAGCTGGGCATTGTAGTCCAGTTCGAGATCGCCCAGTGTGGCCACCAGCGAATTGCCAACCAGGTCAAACCCGGTATCGTCCTGGTCAAAACCGACTTCCCATTCCTTGCCGTCGATTTCGGTGCGGCTGTAGCGCCCACTCAACGTCAGCAAAGTATGTTCGGCAGGCCGCCAGTCGATTGCACCCGAAGCCGAGTAGGTATCGCGAACCTGTTCCTGGATCTGGTAGCCCCAGGAATCGAAAATGACCTGGTCGGCCGTGAACTGGCCCGGTTCGAAATCGCGAAAATCGTCCTGATCGTCGAGACCGAGAGCAAACAGGTCCGCGCCAGTCAACGTGTTGCCCTGAGCATCGCGCACGCTGTCGATACTGCCCAGAAGGATTTCACCTGCACCGATTTCATAATTGTGGATGTTGCGGCGACGAAATGACGCAGCGACATTGATGCCGAAGCTGTCGCTGAAGATCTTGGTGAAGTTGAGACCCGCGTCGAAACCCAGCCGGTCAGCAAACTCACCATAGCGACCCGAGACGTCGACATTGAAGTGATCACGGTCACCATCGAGCGGCGTCCTGGCGATGATATTGACCGAACCGCCAATGCCTTCGCCTTCGTCAAAAGGGAGCAGCGATTTGGCTACGCGAATTTCCTTGATGTTGTCTGCAGTGATGCCTTCCAGCGGAACACTGCGGTTCGGCGTGTAGCGGCGCGCACCACCTGTCTGACCGGTATTCACACCATTGAACTGGATGTTCGAGAGTGCTGAATCGAGGCCGCGGATAGAAATGTAGTTGCCGTCGCCGGTTTCATTGCTGCGGATCACCGAAACGCCTGCAATACGCGAGAGCGATTCCGCGACGTTCTGGTCCGGCAACTGGTTGGCCTGGTCGGCCGACAGCACATCGACGATCTGGTCGGCCTCGCGTTTCGCCTCGATCGACAGCTCCGCATCGAGCAAGCGGCCAGTAACGACGATGACATCGTCGGCATCCATGGGCAGGTCGTCGTTCTGCGCACTGGCGGCAATCAGCCGACCCTGTGCGTCGCGGCGGCCAATGCCGATGGTGCGGTCATTGACGTAAACGAAGTCGAGTCCAGACTCGCCAAGGATACGACGTAGCGCTTCCTGCTCCGAGAAGGTGCCCGAAATGGGTCCTGCGGTGAGATCTTCTGCATCGTTGGAATAGAAGACAATTTGCTTGCCGACCTGTCGCGCAAATGTTCGCAGGGCATCCGCCATCGACTGGCGCGGTATGTTGATCGAAATGCCTTGCTGCTGACTCGATCCATCCTGACCAATTGCCGTGACAGGCGCCGTGGCCGCACCGATAGCGGCAATGCTGGTCATGCAAACGAGACTGACGCGCAGGGCCTTGCGCGCCGACGAACACGGACGATTGAAGCCGATCATGTATACTCCCCCTGATCTCCCGGCGCCCCGCTATTCGTAACGATCAGGGTCGCCAAACATGTAGAGGGAGAACCACTCACAAACTGGGTACTCGAATTTGAAAACGGCCATCGAAATCTGCGATCACGCAGGCAGGGAGCTGTCAGTCCAACTGCAACTGTTTACTGCATAGCAGAATTCGCCCTTCCTGCGTCCGCAATTCAGGCCATGAGCCCTGCCCGCTCAGCCAGCTTGCTTTGACAGTGCCTCGAGAAAGGCAAAGATTCTTGCTAATGCTAGTGCGTCGCAATAGATGCCCTCCACAACATGCGAACGACTCGCAATGAGGGAGCATCATCTTGTCTATCCGTACCCGGCTTTTCGCCACCGTCTCGATTCTCGGAACAACCCTGTGCCTTGCGCCGGCCACCCATGCGCAGGAAGACCAGGGCGCGGATGACACCACAATCGTTGTCTGGGGAACGCAGGTCACCTCGGATAATCTTGTGCTGGGTGACGAGGACATTGCGATCCGCCAGGCGGACCACCTTTCGGATCTTTTGCGCCCCATTCCCGGCGTCGATGTGGGCGGCACCCACTCGGTCAATACGCGGATCAACTTCCGCGGCCTCGATGACCGCGACCTCAATGTCTATATCGATGGCGCGCTACAGACGAACTACATCTACCACCATATCGGCAATTTGCTGGTCAATCCGGATATCCTGAAGTCTGCCGACATCCAGCTCGGCACGAACAGTGTAACCCATGGCGGCCTGGGCGGTGCGATCCGTTTCGAAACAAAGGATGCGGCAAACCTGCTCGATCCCGGCAAATCGGTGGGCGGCCGCCTGTCGGGCAGCTGGAACAGCAATGATCTATGGGCCGGTTCTGTCACGCTTTACGGCACGGCGGGCGGGCTCGACCTGCTCGGCTATTACAGCCATGTCGATCGCGGCAATTTCGAGGATGGCTCCGGCCGCGCGACAATCGGCAGCGACGGGCGGACGCAAGATATCCTGCTCAAGGCCGAATATGCGCTGGACGCAAACCACTCCCTGCGGGCTTCCTATGATCGCTATTGGGATGAAGGCGACTACACGCAGCGCCCCGATATGGGCGTGCTGACCAATGAGGCGATCACCGGCAACATCCTGCTGCCTACCGAGTATGAGCGCGAGACCATCAATCTCGGCTACGATGGCTATTTCGGAGAAGCGCTCGACCTGTCGCTCACCGTCTTCACCAACGATCTGAAGCTCTATCGCGACGAGAGCGATCCGGGCATTCCCCGCGGTATCCTGACAGACCGGCAGGTGACGGCGGACAATTGGGGCGCCAACCTGATGGCGCAGTCCTTCATCGACCACGGCTCGACCAGCCAGACCTTCACCTGGGGCGCGGAATATTTCTCGCAGGAATTCGAGTATATTTCCGACGTAGCCGGTGCCGCTGCACCCGAGTTCCAGAACGCAGAAAGCCTCGCCCTGTTCGTCGAGGACGATATCGCGCTACTCGACGGCATGCTCCATGTCCGGCCCGGCCTTCGTTTCAACGACTATTCGCTGGAATATGAAACCACGGGCGATAGCGGCAGCTGGGACGAGCTGACCTGGGGTATTGCGGGCGAGATCAATCCGGTCGAAGCCCTGCAGCTTTTCATCAGCTATACCACCCTGTTCCGCGGCCCCGAGCTGGCCGAACCCTTTGGCGGCAATGCCGGGGTGAAGATCGTCAACCCGGCCCTCGAACCCGAAACGGGCAACAATTTCGAGGTAGGCGCAACCTATCGCCAGGTGTTTGACGGTGTCGGACTGGGCCTGACCGGCCGTTACTTCAAGACGACGATCGATAACTATATCGGCGAGGTCCCGTCGGGCACGGCGGCCGGCGTGGTGTGGGATGCCAATCTGGGGACAGCGCAGATCGACGGTTTCGAGCTTGCGGCGAACTTGCAGGCGGGACAGTTCGACCTGCTGGCTGGCTATTCCAGCTCGCAACTCGACACATCGCAACTCACCGGAGCGAGCCTGGCAGAGAGCTTGCGGGAAAACGGTGACAAGCTCACCGGCGAAATTGGCTGGACGAGCACGGACGGCACGATTTTTGCCGGCCTCAACGTGCAGCACACATTCGACAAGACCGACGTCTCGGGCACGGTCAAGCCGGGCTATACGGTGGTCAACCTCTCCAGTCGCTGGGAGGATGTCGGCGGCATTGAAGGGCTCTCGCTGACAGCTGGCATCGATAATCTCTTCGATGAAACCTATACCAGCCACGCCTCGCGCAGCGGCGAAACCTTCCACCCCGTCTTCGGCCCTCTGGTGCTGAACGATGTGGAGCCGGGCCGCAATTTCAAGATCACCACGGCGATCCGTTTCTGAGCGACCGGCCATGGCAAGCGTGACCTCCGGAACCAGGCCCTATATCTCGCCCAAGGCGAAGGCACGGCAGGTCTGGCTGTTCGTCCATCGCTGGCTGGGCATTGCCCTGCTAATCCCGATGGCGCTGCTAGGCGTGACCGGCTCGGTATTGGTCTGGCCGGAGGACACAGAGCTTTTCCTCAATCCGCAGCGTGCGGTTGCGGCAGAAGCAGATCCGGCGCTGATCGAGGCGCGGCATGTCGATTCCGCGATTGCCGGCCTGGCCGAGTACGGACCTGTCACCGCCGCGTTGATCGGCGAACCCGGTTATCCGATGATGTTCGGTACCGCTCCGGTCGGACCGCCCAATATGGGGCTTGGCCCGCCAACCCGCATGGCAGCCTATGTCGATCCGGTCTCCGGCGAAATGCTCGACACCAAGCGAAGCACGGGCGACTTCATGTGGTTCATGCATGCGATCCACGGCCATCTGCTGCTCAGCGGTGTGGGGCGCCCTGTCGTGGGATTCATGGGACTGTTCCTGATCGTCTCTGCCGTGACCGGTCTCGTCATCTGGTGGCCGGGACGCAGGAAGATTCTTGCCGCGCTGAAATGGCGCAAATGGGAAGGCAAGATGCTCAACATCCACCGCCAATCGGGCGTGCTCTTGTCTGTCGTCCTGATCGTGGAGGCGTTTACCGGCGCATGGATCAGCTTCCCGACATTCTTTGCCGCCATTGTCGAACCGGGCGGCACGGAGGTGGTGGATGAGCATGACGCGCCGCGTGTCGCTGCGCCTCAACCGTCCTCCCCGCCCTCGGCACCGGTCATCTTGTCCGGCGCGCAATGGGAGAATGCGCTGGCACGGGCGCAATCGACCTATCCTGGTCGGCCAGCCTCGATCCAGGCGCCCGCGAATGCGACTGGCAATTGGCAGTTGATGATCATCGGCGAACAGGGACCAGCCGAAGTGCTGGTTCCCCATGCCGGTGGAGAGGTCGTCGTAGACCTTCGCAACGACAGCGCCGGAACCGCGACCAAGGTGGCCTATGCAATGGACGGCATCCACGCCGCATCGATCGGTGGGCCAATCTGGCAATGGCTCACTTTCCTGAGCGGGTTCTTCCTCGCCTTCCTCAGCGTCAGCGGCATCTATGTCTGGCTCAAGCGCAAGCTGAAGCGCTAGATTGTTGCACCCATGCACAATGACCACCACTAGGGGGGTTGCAGATCATCTGCTTATGGCTCAACGAACTAGACTAGTTGCCACTCCTGCCGCAAAGCTCTTCAACGCCAGCTTCTGGGAAGCCAACGGGCATATCATGAACATGGCTTAAGGGCTGAGCTCTAGTAGGGAGCGGTTATCTCGATATGGGCTGGCTGAAACGAAGGACCATGCGGACCTGACATCCGCCGACCAATCAGCAATGAAGCACGTTTTCTCTGAGAAGGCCGACATCGCCATTTTCGGTTATCTTCGAGTTGGAAGAAGTATCGTCACTCGGGCACCGCCCACTCCTTTGCCCAGTTCGATCGTACCGCCATGTTGCGCGACGACCTGCGCAACGATCGCCAGGCCCAGTCCGCTTCCGCCGCTGGCCATGTTACGCGATGCTTCACCGCGCACAAAGGGACGCAGCAATTCCTCGCTGGCAATGTCGGGGAAGCCGGGACCATCGTCCTCTACCGAAAGGCGGATGAATTGGTCGTCCCAATCCACGCTCAGGCGCGCACTGCCGCCATAGCGCAAGGCATTGTCGAGCAGGTTCTGCACCATGCGTTGCAGCGAGAGCGGGTTGCCGGTCAGGAAAACCGGGCCGGAGCTGGCAAACTCGACATTGTTGCCAGTCTCCCTCTCGCGCGCTGCCAGTTCGCTGCAGATCTCCGACAGGTTGCAGGTCTCGACCTTTCCCGTCCAGCCCTTGGCCAAGGTAAGTGAATCGGTCAACAGCCGGCGCATGGTCTCGACATCGGCCATGGCAGCGTCGCGTTGGCGATCGGGCAAGCCTTCGATACGGAAGGCAAGGCGCGCCAATGGCGTGCCGATATCGTGCGAAATTGCCGCCAGCATGGTCATCCGCTGGCGCGAATGTTCGAGATTTCGGGCGTGCATCTCGTCCAGCGCGCTCACCGCGTCGAGCACTTCGGGCGGGCCGTCGCCGACGGTGGAACGCCACGGCATACCGGCGCGGCTCGACCGTGCAGCCAGAGCGAGGTCCTGGATCGGCCGGGTGATCCTGCGCGCGGCAAGCCAGGCAAGTAAGAGCAGCACGATGAGCACGCCGACAATCGTCGAAATCGTCAGTATCTGCCAACGCCTGAGTGACTGGTCCGGCCCGCGTTCGAGCAGCTCCCAGCCACCGTCGCCAAGCGCGCGCGCAACGATGAAGTCGCCGAACAGCATGTCGTCGCGCAGGCTCTGCGGCTGTTCGGAGTAGAAGCGCAATTCTTCCACCGGGACATCGAGCAGCGGAGCCAGACGCTCGGTAACGCGCGGCAATTCGACCATCTCGTCGACTGCCCCGTCCACATTGTCCGTCTGGCGAGGATCCTCGAACACGAATTCTGTCAGGCGCGGAATAGTCATCGCCTCCGCCAGCTGTTCGAGCTTGAGCGGCGGCTGGCGCGGCGGTGGGCCGCCAAGAGTGATCGCAATCATCGCGCCTGCGGAAACGAGGATGGCAAGCGCCACCAATGCCATGACCTGGATCGCAATGGGCCAGCGGCGCAACATCGGCTCAGGCCCGCGTCACATCGAGAGCAATGCCATAGCCCTGGCCGCGCACGGTACGGATGATCTCACGGTGATCGTGCTCGGCCAGCTTGCGGCGCAAGCGGCTGATGCCGATATCGATCGCGCGATCGAAAGTGTCTTCCTCCTCGCCGCCGATTCGGGTCATCAGTTCGTCGCGTGAGAGAACTCGCCTCCCCGAAGCCGCCATCGCTTCGAGCAACCGCCATTCCTTTGGAGTGACGCCAACCTGGGTGCCGCAGGGCGCATGCAGTTCGCGCGTTCCCAGATCCATATCCCAGCCGCCGAAGCGGATATGTTCGCACTGCTCCACCTTCGCCCTGCGCAGCACTGCGCGCACGCGGGCAAGTAGTTCGCGCGGATTGCACGGCTTGGCGACGTAATCGTCGGCGCCCAGTTCGAGGCCGATAATACGGTCGCTGTCGCTACCCATAGCGGACAGCATGATGATCGGCGGACGCGTGGAGCCATCGAGCGAACGCATGGCCGCCAGCCCGTCCTCACGCGGCATCATCAGGTCCAGGACAATCAGGTCGGGCCGAGCGGTGCTGAACTGACGGCGCATCTCTTCCGCACCATCGGCCTGGCGCACGCTGAAACCGTGATCGGAAAGGAACTCCGCGATCAGGCGGCGCAGATCGGCATCGTCGTCGACCACCAGGATTGTCTTGCTGCTCATGGGGCTGAATGTCGTGTGGCGTGGCAAGATATGCAACCGGCTGCAGGAGAGGGGGGATTTGGGAGCCCTGCAGCCGGTTGCACCTGCTCAGGTCGCAATCCCGACCGTCGCAGTTCCGGTATAGCCAGCGGCCGCGTTGCCGCTGAGGGCAGGCGTCATGGCTTCGTTCTGGTCCGAGCTGTTGTCGCGGAAGATGCCGTCACCCGCGATGGAGGTCTGGCGGAAGCGCGTGAGGCTGCTGCCATAGGTCCCGGTATCGGCATAGACTGCCTCGCAGACCTCCTCGGCAATAGCGAGCTGCGAGATCAGCACCGCGTAATTGGCGTTCGTGGCATTGGCGAGGCTCGAGAAGACCTCGAAGTGGATATGCGGATAGCGTCCGGAATAGCATCCGGGCACGATGGTGGTGAAAGTCACCTTCCCTTCCGCATCGCTGACCTGGATGCCGCGCAAATAGTCTTCCGCAGGCAGGTCGTAGAGCGAATAATGACCCTCCGCGTCACAGTGCCACATATAGACCGCGTAGCCCGCAAGCGCAGCGCAGTTCGAATTCACATCGGCGAGCTGGAGGGTGAGGTCGAGCTGGACGCCTGGCGCCTCCGTAGTGCTGCCGATCAAGCTGGAACGGATATCCTGCCGCTGGAAGGACTGGATGGTCAGGACGTTGGAAGTCGTCCCGCGTGACTGGTTGGTACCGTCAGCGGGATAGGGGCCGTTGGTCTCCTGCGCATATTGGACGCAGCTGCCGTTGCTGCTGCTGGAGGAAGAGGAACTGGAAGAAGAAGACGAGCCGGAAGAGCTCGACGAGGACGACGAAGAAGAATTGTTGGTCGAGCCCAGGCTCTCCGGGCCACAGCCAGCCAGCGAAAGCGCTCCGCCGGCAAGGCCGAGCAGGCCCAATGCGCGGCGGCGACTGAGGATGCGCGCTGTTTCGAGGTCATAGGCGAGGCCGCGATCATGTTCGTCGAGAACAAGTGGCCGGTCGTGCAATGAGGGGGGCATTACTATCTCCGGTGAGTGACCGAAGCAGTTCTAGGCCTCTCCTGAATCCGGGCGATTTCGTACCTGTTTCAGGACTGTATCAGCACAGATTTTTTTCGCGCGTAGTTTTCTTGTCCTTGTGCTCGGCTTCTAGCATCAACCTGCATCCACGGACCTTATATGTTGATCTAGCCTTGGGCGTCTGGTTCGGGCAGCGTGAGCGCAGAAGCCCGACATTTGAAATGCGTCCCAAGAGCAACCCCAGCCTTCGTAGATAATAGGAATTGATCTCAGGCCGGCACCGCTTTGGGCCAATCGCCAGCGCCATGCTCGATCGGCACCGCTTTCAGGATCAACCGTGCCACCAAGCCAGGCCGGTTGTCATCGAGCTGCAACTCGCCATTGTGCAATTTCGCAATGGCCGTGACCAGGGCCAGACCGACCCCCATGCCCGGCAGCGTGCGGGCCGAAGACAGACGGCGGAATTTCTGCATCACATCGGCATATCGCTCGACGGGAATGCCTTTTCCCCTGTCTGCCACGGAGACGACGACCTGCATCCCTTCGGCATGGCCACTTAGAGCGATTTCCTTACCGCACATCCCATGCTTGAAGGCGTTGTCGATCAAATTGGCGATCGACCGCGCAACCAGTCCCTTGTTGCAGTGGACCATCAGGCCCCGTTCGCAATCGAGGGTAAGAGCGACGCCCTGCATTTCGGCGAGCGGCAGGTACATCTCGTGGAGGCTTTCAAGGATTTCTGCCAGATCGATGAACTCGAAGTTCTCCCGCCCCATCCCTGCCTTGGCCCTGCTGATTTCCAGTGTGTCGTCGATCATGCGCAGCATCAGGGCGACTTCCTGTTCAATCGAAGGAATGCTGTCCTGCAAGTCTTTGCTAGCAGAGTTGTTGGCTGCATGATCCAGGTTGGCGGAGATCCTGGTCAAGGGTGATCGCAAGTCGTGCGCAAGCGCATCGGTCATCGTACGATTCTCTTCGATCAGGGCTTCGATACGTTCGAGAATGCGGTTCAGCGAGGCCGACACGCGGTCCAGCGGATCGGCGGAAAAGTCCCTTGGGGGGCGCCGGGTGAGGTTGCCGTCAGCGATGTTGTTTGCCGCACGCGCCACGACTTCAACCATCCGGTTGAGGTGTCGCCTAATTGCCAAGCTCCCTCCAATCGCGAGAAGCACTGCCAACAAGAGCGCACCCAATATCGCCCGCCACAGGGCAAACCGGACGTCGTCCCGATCATCCAACAGGCCCGACACCAGCAGCCTGTAGCCATTGGGCAGCTGCGTCACAGCCACCCGATGGGCATGAGTCTGCCCTTCGCCGTCATGGGCCGCAACGGGCATCGCCATGCCGAGTACGGCTCCCGCAAGAAGGAAGGAAAAGCGCTTCACGAAGACCTCATTTGCTGCAGTGCAACGAGGGCGGCCTACGTGTGTCGAGTTTCAGTTTTTGGACGGTTTCATTAGCATTCGTTAATGTTGCGTCACGCTACTGGCTCGCGGTTTCGCGCAGCAGCTTCTCACATGTCGGGAAAGTCACAGGTAAGTGGCGGTGCTGTCAGTCTGAAGGCAACTCGTCTCCGATTAGCGGAGCTCGCCCCACCCTCACCCGAGCGCAGGCCATCAGGTTTTGCCACTCCACATGAGGGGGCGTAGTGGCGAGTCCTGAATGTCTAACGGTCTACGAGGAGGCGTTCGGAATTGAAGTGGTTGTGGACGTTGGCGTGGACCGAGGCGAACTTCTGCAAGCTCTTCATCCCAAAATCACCCCCTTTCACCGCAGGGTCTATGTAATGATATATTACCACATTGACTCGTCAGGAGATGTGCTGATAGGCGCCTCCCCAATTTAGCCGTCCGAAAGAAATACACTGGATTTGCCTTGAGCCACCAAACTGCCTCCGGCGTGCTGACTGAATTGCATCAGCAAGCCGATGCCGTGACCCTGCCGCATCACGGAATTGCTCTGGTCGAGAGTTCTTCAGATTGGAGAGCTATTGACCGATCGACGGTCGCCCTCGTGGTTGAACAGAGAGACATTGTCCATCTCGAACGAGTGGCTGCCAAGCTCCTGTCCGATGCACCATTCCAACGGATTGGCAGAGGAACGCCGAAGACGGCGGTGGAGGCACTCGGTCAATTGCCGCAGGCACTGGCACATGACATCGATGACCTTGCACAGCGTTTCGCCAGCCTGATGAGCGTCAGGGAAGTCCAGATCCGGCTCGAAGCGGTGACCTCAAATGCCTGCAGGAAAATTCATGCCGATTGCACCGACCTGCGCCTGATCACCACATATGCCGGTCCGGCAACGCAAGTGCTCCACCTGGATGCAGAGCCCGCAGTTGAGAATTTGTGGTCCATGGAAACGGTCTGGATCGGTCTGTTCAAGGGCAAGAATTTTGCGCAAGGTCACAAAGCCTGCCTGCATCGCTCACCGCCTGCAAAGGACATGCAAGCCAAGCGGCTCGTTCTGGTGATCGACACGCCGCAATTTCCCACTCCGGAGGCGGTTCGATGAGCTGCGCCAATATGCGGGCGGCGAATTTCTTCGACAAGCTGGCCATTGCCGGTTCGTCACTGTGTATTGTCCACTGCTTGGCTTTGCCCGTTATCATCGCGCTCTTGCCCGCCCTGTCGGAGTGGCTCGATCTTTCCGAGGCATTCCACTTCTGGTTTCTGCTCGTTGCATTGCCTCTATCCGGCTTCGTCCTTTGGCAGCATTCGCTGCGCCGCAAACGCCCCCTCCCGTTTGCGCTGGGCATGACGGCACTGGCCATCATGGCGATGGCATTGACACTGGAGGGCAGTTCGCTTGAGCCGGTGGTCACCACATTCGGCGGAGTGATGCTCGCCTGGGCGCATGTATTGAATCTGCGTGGAAGGGCATCGTGTCACAAGTGACAGAGAAACGAAGACAGGCGCACGGACAGCGCCGAGCGGCACATGCAATCGCTGCCAGTGTCTTGGCGCTCATGCGCGAACATCACCGCCCCCTTGCAGCCTATGAACTGGTGAAGTTGCTGGCCAAGGATAGCGAACGTGTTGCGCCACAACAGGTCTATCGCGCCCTCTCTCACCTGCAGGAAAGGCGCCTGGTCCGGCGCATAGAAAGCCTGAATTCCTTCTGCCTCGGCGAAGAAGGTGGCGATGCAATCGTCTATTGCAGTTCCTGCGGGGAATACCGGACGGTGCAAGTGGGTGATTATATCGACCGCTTCGTCGAACTTATCGAAGAAACTGGCTTCGATCTGCGTCGCACAATTGTTGAGCTACGAGGCAAATGTGGAGACTGCACAGAAGCAGCAGTCTTGGAAAGCTCCAGCTAATGGCAAGCCCGCTGGAAATCGAAGAAGTCAGTTTCGACTATGGCGGACCAGACGTGTTCCAGAACTTCAGCATGACCATAGCCGAGCAAGGGCAATGCCTGCTGCTCGGGCCTTCGGGTTCGGGCAAATCCACGCTGGTCAATCTGGTTTGCGGATTTCTCAAGCCACGCAGCGGCTTCATCCGCATCGCCGGCGAGCTGATCTCCTCGGGATCCGAACCGCAGCGGGACGCCGTTCGGCGTCGTCATCTGGCTATAATCTTCCAGTCCTTGCGACTTGTTTCTGCACTTAGCGTTTTAGGAAACCTGCAGCTGGCAGCCAGACTGGCAGGCAGATCGGTATCAAGAGCAGAGGTTTCCGCCCTGCTTGAAGAGTTGGACATTGTCGACAAGGCCTCTGCCAAGCCTCACCAACTCAGCCAAGGGCAAGCCCAGCGCGCAGCAATTGCACGAGCGCTCATCGTGAAACCCGATCTCCTCTTAGCCGATGAACCCACATCTGCCTTGGACGATGCCAATGCCGAACGGGTAGCGAACTTGTTCCGTCAGATGACAAAGGATCACGGAACAAGCTTGCTGGTGGCAACTCACGACGCAAGGCTGCGGACGCATTTCTCGACGGTGTTGGACCTGAATGGTGGCGAGCGATGATCCGGATTGTCCTGGCATTCCTCGGACAGAACCGCCTCAGCACTACCCTCAATCTGGTGCTCCTTGCCATTCCCGTGGCGATGCTTGTCCTGCTGGTGCAATTCACCCGCCAGAGCGAGGAGCGCTTCTTGGAGGGGGCCGAGGGCATCGATCTGGTGGTGGGAGCCAAGGGATCGCCGCTGCAACTGATCCTGTCCAGCGTCTATCACCTTGACCGGCCAACGGGAAACATCCCCCTCACCGAACTCGAGCGCCTGAGAGCGAACCCGATGGTCGCCTCCGCCATCCCGCTTGCCCTGGGTGACCAGTTCGATGGCTATCGTATCGTTGGCAGCGAACCTGCATTGCTCGATCTCTATGATGCCCGGCTCGCGCAAGGGCAGGTGTTCGAACATTCGCTCGAAGCTGTATTCGGTGCCGACGTTGCTCGCGAAACCGGCGCTACAATCGGCCAGAAATTCATTGGCAGCCACGGCCTTGCCGAGGACAGTGGCGAAGCGGGCCATACCGCAACTCCATTCGAGGTCGTTGGCATCCTTGCACCCACAGGAAAACCCATAGATCGCCTGATCGTCACGAGCGTGGAAAGTGTGTGGGATGTTCACAGTATAGCGCATGTCGACCATGAGTATGAAGAAGACCATGCCGACGAAAATGATCACGCAGATCATGACGAGCATGCGCATGATGCTGCGGAACACGATCTTGAACTGGAAATAACCGCAATCCTGGTTGGCTATCGAAATCCGGCGGCTGCCGTACGCCTTCCCCCTTCGATCAACCGCGGCACCAATCTCCAGGCCGCTTCACCGGCGCGCGAAAGCACCCGCCTGCTCGGACTTTTTGACCCCGCGATCAAGGGCATTGTGGCCTTAGCAGTCTTGCTGGCATTTGCCGGGGCGCTGGCGGTGTTTGTCAGCCTGTGGTCTGCCATGCGCAGCCGCGAACCGGACCTCGCGCTCCTTCGCGTTATGGGGGCAAGCAGGAGAGACATCTTCCTCACCGTCCTGCTTGAAGGACTCCTATGCTCCGGACTTGCCGCCATCCTTGGTGTGGCCGCGGCCCATACAATCTTGTGGATCGGCGCCCAGCTTTGGCAGGTTCTCGAAACCGCGGGAATCTCGGCGTGGAATCTCGGTATGGCAGAAGCAATAATCTTTCTGGCGACCATCCTCGTCGGCACATTGGCCGCCCTGCTTCCCGCCCTGCGTGTTTCCCGCTCGCATCTTGCGTCAATCCTCCAGCGAAACTGAAAGGACATCTCCTTGATGAAAAAGATCCTGCCAGCAATTCTCGCAGTGCCGCTTTGCCTGTCCACTCCGGCAGGTGCGATACATGAGGTAGCTCTCCCGACCGATCTCGATGTCTGGCAACCCGCCGCAACGCCCAGGGGTGGAACCTCCTGGCAAGTGCTGGAGGCGACCAGCGAAATCACGCGCTTCGATTCCGAAGGCTATATTATTTCTCGCCCCGTTTTCACCGAACAGGTCCGGCGCCTGGAAGGGACACGTATCAGGGTTGCCGGCTGGATGGATGCCTTCGAACCAGGGCGACGCCAGACGCATTTCATACTACTGGGCTACCCTCCCGGATGCCCATTCCATTTCCACGCCGCACCCAATCAGTTCATCGAAGTGAAGGCGACCCGACCATTCAGTCTCAGTGACGACCGTGTCATCGTTGTCGAAGGTGTGCTTGAGCTTACCGGCGAGGATGAGAGCGGGATTTTCTACGTCCTCAACAATGCGAGGCCCGTTTGAGCCAGGCAGACTCCCCCGGCAAGCTCAATGATCCCTCTTTCTGGGACGGGAATGCCGATTATCGCGATATCGTGAATGACTTCACCGCATTCTATAGCGAGAAGGCATGGATGCTGGCGGATCTCCCGCAAGAAGCGCATGTGCTCGATATTGCCGCAGGCAGTGGAGCGCTCACCAAATTCGTTGCGGCCTCCGGAAATCGGGTACTGGCAACAGACTTTTCGCAGGGAATGGTCCAATCCATCGTTGAACTTGGCCTGCCCGGTGTCGAGGCAAGAGTGATGAATGGACAGGCTCTGGACCTGCCAGACAACAACTTTGATGCGGCCTTTTCCATGTTCGGCATCATGCTGTTCGAGGACTGGAACCGGGGCCTTTCGGAGATGGTCCGGGTACTCAAGCCCGATGGTCTGGCATGCATCGGAACCTGGAAAGAACCGTCTGGGGCCGCAGCCAATCTTCTGCTGGCAACCATTTCCGAGTGGAAGTTTCCCGACCTCGACATCCCCGAAACTGTGCCCGGCATGGTCGAATGGACAGACCGGGACAGATTTGAGGCTGCACTCAGCCGGGCCGGTCTGGTCACACTTCGGTTTCACGAAGTTACGAGTGACTTCCGAATTACACGCGAAATGCTCGCACAGCCCGACCGGCTGTTCCAGTTCAGTCCCATCTGGCCCTTACTCGACGAGAGTCAGAAAGCGGAGCTGCTGGCTGAACTGGACGAGCTCGCGGCGCGGAACGGAGACGTCATCGCTGTGGCGTCACCGGCAATCATCGCAATGGGGAACAAGCAGGCAGGCTGAAATCCGCAGTCAGGCCTGTGCCGAGACCAACCAGGTCATCGCCGGCATCGAGACTCCGTCGTCACCATGATACTCGGCAAACAAGGCCTGAAGGTCATGCAAGACCTTCTGCTTGGCCTCATCACCGGCTTCGGCGACCGATTCTTCAAGATTGAAGGCCTCCATAGCGAACCGGGCAGCATGGGAAGGCGTAGCCCCTTTGCCGCCGACAAGCTGCGGACCGTGCCATGGTTCAATTGCAACCTCGCGATACCCGGCACCCTCCAAAATGGCGCGAAAAGTCTCGGGGTTGGCAAATCGGAACGGGCCGGGAGCAGTTGGATCGGGTTCGGGCTGTTCGACCACCGAGGCGACGATCTCCCCCATTTTCAGGACCCAGGGATTCTCCGGTGGAGGCCCCCAGACGACGCAACACAGACGCCCGCCTTTATTGGCCTTGCAGATATTGGCAAAGGCGGCCTCGGAATCGTGGAAGAACATGATGCCGAAACGGGAAAACACCAGATCATAAGCCCCCTGCTCCAGCTCTTCCGTCTCCGCGTCGGCAACCATCCAGGAGAGGTTTTCGAGGCCCGCATTGCGGCCACGCTTCGTCGCATGCTCGATAAGCTGCGGCGAGATATCCAACCCGGTTACATGGCCGTCCGGCCCAACTGCACCTGCAAGCGCGAGTGTACTGGCACCGCCACCGCAGCCAACATCAAGCACACGCTCACCCGGCTGCGCTGAAGCCTTTGCCAATGCGGCTTCACCTGCCGGAGCGATCATCCCCTCAAACTGGTCGAGATAAGTGAGCCAACGCTCTCCCATCTCCCCGCCCCAGTCTTCGAAGGCGGGATCATCCTGCATGGAACTGCTGTTATCAGACATGTGGTAAGCTCTCCCTTGGGTGTCCCCGTGACCTCTTGGCCACTCTTCTTCAGGACTGGTTTTCGGCCAGCACCGTTTCGGTCAGCATGACATTCATCAGGTGGCAGTAATGCCACGCCTCATCGGCGCTCGGTGGAACGTCGGCAACAGCCTCGCAACTGGCCGGCGCGGGAAGCGGGAACTCTTCCAGCGGGTCGACAACGAGATTGTAGAACTGGCAGCTCTCCTTGCTGTCATTGTCCGAACGGGTGCAAAGCAATTTGTAAGTCGCGTTGCGGATAGCAGCCTGAGCGCGATTGCCAGCCAATGGAGTGCGTCCCTGGGCAATCACATAGCCGGTGTCGGGATCGCGAACATCCTGCACATTGCCGGACAAGATCGGCACCAGAGACATGGAGTCGAGCGGGAGCATCGCATCTCCGGCCCGGTTGGGCACGCTCATGGGCGGTGTGGCGCCAGCGACCTCGGCGATCGTAGAGAACATGTCCACCGCATGGACAATGGCATCACTGCGCCCTGCCTCGATACCCGGGCCGCGGACCATCAGTGGCACTCGAACGCCGCTTTCATAGCCTGTCCCTTTGCCGCGCCCTTCATAGGTCAAATAGAGATTGTCGAGGAAATTCACCTGCGGCCGGCCATATTGGCCCGTGCCGTTATCGCCGATCACGATGACGATTGTATTCGGATCCAGCTCGTCAACGGCCGCAAGCAGCCTGCCCAGCACCGTGTCGGTAGCATTCATCATCGCACGATTGAGCGCAGGTGCCGAGCATGAGCCGAGATTGTGGCTTCCGAACTCGCCTCCGCACGCTTCGATTTCCGCTGCGGCTTCCGCATTCAGCGTATCCCGGTTGGGAACAATGACTGGCGGCTGGGCGGGAAGGATATGCACCATGTTGAAGGCCAGCCAGGCAAACCAAGGTTTGTCGGGATCCGCACTTTCCTGCTGCGTGATCCAATCGATCGTATCGGCAACTTTGACGACAGGCGCGAAGGTGGTGGACTCGATGCCATCCAGCGAACGAGCGGTCTGTGTCTCAACCCGCCATTCGGCAGGCGCCGTATCGGCGTCCTGGATCGACACCTCATAATCCCAATAGTCCGGAAGTGCGCCATTCATATCGCCGAGGAACAGGTCGAAGCCTGCTTCCTTCGGCTTCATGCCCGGATAGAGCGGACCCTCCTGTGGTGGCGCGTCCGGCCGGATATCGTTGAGACCGGCAACGTGCCACTTTCCGAAGATTGCCGAGGTGTAATCCTGCTCGCTCAGCAGGGTCACCAGCGAGAGATGGTTCTGCGAGAGCCAGCCGGTATAGTCGAGCACATCGGTGCGCTGCGGATAGAGGCCAGTAAGCATTGCCGCGCGTGTTGGTGAGCAGAAAGGCTCTGCCCACGCATTGGCAAACACGAGGCTTTGCATAGCCAGCGAATCCAGGACAGGCGTCGATGCCGGACCGCCATCGATATTCGCGAAATTCGGGTGGTTGAGACCGTCCGGCCCATATTGCGCCAGCATTCGGTCGATCTCGCCCGGCAACACGCCGGTGGTCATATCGGTGCCGACATCGTCGAGAACGACGAAGAGGATATTCGGCGGCGCTTCCGCTGTCTCCTGTGTACAGGCCGACGCGCCGACCAGCAACGCCAGAGCACCCGCACACACCGAGGAGAACCTCCTCCAACCATTACCCGACATTCTATTCCTCCCACTTTTCTTTTCTTCATCCGATCAGGATCGGCGGCATAGTAGCGAACCATCAGCCATTGTCAGCGACCTTGTCGGCCGAGGCGAAAGGCAATCCTTCGAAACGGTATTTGCCGACCCCTTCCGTCAATAACTTGAGTGTCGCGCGCAAATCTTCGTCAGACATGTCGCGAACAATCAAGACCATGCGCGTACGCCGATCTTCACTGGGCCATGCGTCCAATTCGGTAGGCATGTGCATGATGTGTTGAACTGCATGCAGCACCATTGGGCGCCCTACCCCTTCGATGTTCACAATAGCCTTCAATCGAAGGAGATTCTCGCCGGTAAAGGTCGTCAAAACGCTGATCCAGCGATCAAATGCCAAATCGTTGAGCGGCTCATCGAAAGTAACACAGACTGCCCGAATGCGCTCGTCATGGCGGTTTACGTCATCATGCGAATGGTCGTGGTCATGGTGATGATGACCGTGACCATGCGAATCCGACTTCGTCAGGTCGCGATAGGCTTCGACATTGAGCCAGGCTTCCACATCAGCTGTCTTCCTGGTCGGATCGAACAAGCCAATGGAGAAGAGATCGCTCGCTTTCACTTGGCCTTGATCAACCGTTTCGATGGCCGCACCCGGATTGAGGTTCTGCAATCGCTTTCTCAGGCAGGCAGTTTCTTCAGGTTCTGCAATGTCTGTCTTGGTCAGGAGAATGTGATCGGCCACGGCTACCTGCTTGATCGACTCTTCATGCGCCGCCAGCGTCTGGAGCCCATTGGCCGCATCGACAGTGGAAACTACGCCGCGCAATTCATAGCGCGAGTGCAGAACGATATCGGTCATCAGCGTGTGCAATATTGGCGCCGGATCAGCCAGGCCAGTTGTCTCTATGACGACCCTGTCAAACATCATTTCATCGTCCCTGACGAAACGCCATGTGGCCTCGCGCAAGGTCTTGAGAAGATCGCCGCTGATCGTGCAGCAAAGGCATCCTCCCATCATCTCGACCACCAGATCCTCGTTCGAACGCTCGATGAGCTCATGATCCAGGCCAACTGAGCCAAATTCGTTGATGACAACCAGCGTGCGATCCATCTCAGGCTGGCGCACGAGATGGTTGAGGACTGTCGTCTTTCCGCTGCCAAGAAATCCTGTGAGTACTGTTACCGGGATTCTGTCGCCATCGCGAACACTATCGGGAAACAAGTCAGATTCTCCTTGGTTTAAGAAACGCGTCGTTGGTCGGCGCAAGGATAGCTTCGACGCCTTCCATCATTCTCTTCATCTGCCGATCGGGCAAAGCGTCCTGCAAAAAGGCCAGATCGGCGGTGATCGGCAATCCCGGTACGGGCGGAATCAGGCAGATTCGGCTGTCCGCTCTCCCCAAGCAGGGAAAGGATCGCGCATGTCTGCCCAATCCTCGGGAGCAAAGCCGGTTGCCGGTACCAGGCATTCATCCAGCGCCGCCTTGAGTTCGGCTTCTTCCATGCCGATGCCGATGAAGACGATTTCTTGCCGCCTGTCGCCCCAATCCGCGTCCCAATGCTTGAGCACGAATTCCTCAAAGGAACCGTCCTCGGGCCAGCGATTCTTTGGCACTGCAGCCCACCACCGACCCATCAGGCTCACGCTTTTTTGCGTTCCTGCAACCGCCAACTCGCCAAGATAGTCTGGACGTGTCGCAAGCCAGAAATGGCCTTTCGCGCGAATGATCTTGTCGAGGTCTCCGCCGACCAAAAAAGCATAGAAGTTCTCCGGGTCGAACGGTCGGCGCGCGCGATAGACGAAGCTCTCGACGCCATATTCCTCGGTCTCGGGCCGATGGCTCGCAAAATCGTAAAGCTCCTTCAGCCAAAGCGGGTGCTGCTCTGACTGCTCTTCATCGTAAAGCCCGGTATCCAGCACCTGATCGAGAGCGACCTTCCCGTAATCGGCCTCGATAATGCGCGCATCGGCATTGAGTGATGCTACGACCTTCTTGACCGTAGCGAGCTTTTCGGGACTGACCTCGCCGGCCTTATTGACAATCACCACATCGGCAAATTCGATCTGCTCGACAAGCAGTGACACAAGGCTGCGGTCGTCGCCTTCGCCAGCAGTTTCTCCACGTGCCGACAGCAGGTCGGAACTGGAATAGTCAGCAAGCAGGTTCACCGCATCAACAACCGTAACCATGGTGTCGATCCGGGAAACATCGCCCAGGCTCTCGCCAAATTCATCGCGAAAGGAGAATGTCGCGGCAACTGGAAGCGGTTCCGAGATACCTGTGCTCTCAATGACAAGATAGTCGAAACGTCCATCTTCGGCGAGCGTACGCACTTCTTTCAGCAAGTCGTCGCGCAAGGTGCAGCAGATACAGCCATTGGTCATTTCGACGAGCGCTTCCTCGGATCGGGACAGCGATGCCTCGCCGCCGCGGACGAGGTCCGCATCAATATTCACCTCCGACATATCATTGACGATAACGGCAACGCGCTTGCCCTCACGATTGGCAAGGATGTGATTGAGCAGCGTGGTCTTGCCCGCTCCAAGGAAGCCGGAAAGAACTGTGACAGGCAGGCGATTGGCGGCGATGGTCAATGAGGGGGCCCTCTCGCAACTAGAATTAATAATATATCATATCATTGACAGGGATCGCGTGCGCTTGCAAGGCTGCGTGCGATCAAGCCCAAGCCCAGAAAGGACAAACTCTTTGTGGTCGCAAAGTGGCCCGTGCAGATAATCCTTGCCCGCTTGTCGCGAGCTGCTTTTGCATGCGTCGCGGCGGCGTTCTTATTGACGGCCTTTCACGCTTCCGCACATCCCCTTGACGATCTGTGTGAGCTGGATCCGTGGGCGTGCCAGCGCAACCAATTCTCAGGCTTTGGCGGGGTCACACCTTGGTCGAATAGACCAACAACCGAGGGCTTACCTTGGGAAGAGAATTCTTCGACAGTGGATGTCTTTGCTGAGGCTCCGGTGGCGGTCCTTCCGGTTGAGGAAGATTCGACCGGTGAGGAAACGACTGCTGAGGAAACAACGGCTGAAGAAACATCGCTGGGGGAAGAAACTTCGCCAATTGAAGCGATTGCGCAAGAGACCGTCCGAGACCCAGCGCCGGCCAGGAGCGGAACCATTGCCGTGGTGCCTACTCCTTCCGCTGAGCAATCAATGCCGATTCAAAGAACAATGGCGACCGTCGCTGTCACGCCTGCTGCAACCCCAACACCGTCCGAAGTTGAAGAAAGCGCAACACCAAACACGGTAATGGAACCTCAGCCGGTATTACCGCCTGTGCCGCCCACAGCCGAAGAGCGTACAGTCTGGGACACGGTCAGCCTCTATGTGCGCTTGGGATATGAACACATCTTGCCGAAGGGCCTTGACCACATTCTGTTCGTGCTGGCGTTGTTCCTCGCCTCGACACGCCTTCGTTCACTGATCGCCCAGATCACCGCATTCACCGTCGCACACACCATCACCCTCGGATTGGCTGCCTCCGGACTGGTTACAGCGCCTTCTGACATCGTCGAACCGCTTATTGCTCTCTCCATTGCATTTGTCGCGATTGAGAACTTGTTCTTCAAAAACATGACTCGGTGGCGACCGTTCGTGGTGTTCGCCTTCGGCCTGTTTCACGGCCTGGGCTTTGCAAGCGTTCTGCTAGAACTGGGCCTCCCCCAGGGGCACTTCGCACCCGCTCTCTTGTCGTTCAACATCGGCGTTGAACTTGGACAGCTAACTGTAATCGCGCTCGCACTTGTGCCGGCTTTGTTGCTGCAGAGGCTGCTGAAACGTGAACATGTCGAGCACCTCTACCGGCCAATTGTCGTAGTTCCCGCGTCGCTTTGCATTGCAGTGATAGGCGCGTTTTGGGCCATCGAACGGATAGCACAGTCCTGGGGCGCAGCGTGATGCAAAGGACATCATGGAGCCAGGAGCACGCGACAGCCAGATACGCGGGATGCCAATACAATTTGGGCGCATTGAATTTGTACGAAGCTGAGGAAATTCCCATGACAGACACCTCTCCGCCCTATTTGTTTGCCGCTCGCCAAAGCGTTGAGCAGGTAGAACTGGGAAACGATTTCGCCCCGCGCTTTGACGCTGCCGGACTACTTCCTGCGGTGGTGACGAACATCGAGGATAATTCGATTCTCATGCTCGGCTATATGAATACCGAGGCATTGGAACTGACATTGAGGACGGGGCATGCGCACTTCTGGTCGCGCAGCCGAGAGGCACTTTGGCACAAGGGAGAACACAGCGGGTTCACTCAAACCGTCGAACGAATTCTCGTCGACGACGATCAGGATGCGATCATCCTCGTGGTCCGGCTCGATGGACCGGGCAGTTGTCACGTCGGCTTCCGGTCGTGCTTCTACCGTGAGATCGATCTTGCTGCATTGCCTGCTTCCGCGCCTGCACGTCTGACACGGACCGAGCATGAGTGCGCCTTCGATGCAGAGTCAGTATATGACGGACTGCCAAACCCGACTTCGCTCTAGAACTCGAAGTCAACGGCACACGCTAGGCCCTGCTGGGCGACTTCATCCGAAATTCACGCATTCCCTGCCGAGCATTTCAGCCTCAAGCTTGAGCCAATAATTGGCAAAATTGTGCGGTTTTCCGCACGGCTTCTTTGGTGTCGGGAAAGTTAAAGACTGGGTGCCGGAACTGCTAATCAGTGCAACAGACGTCTAGCCCCCCTTATTGCTCTGAAAAGCCGGGAATGGACATGTGGCTGGTGCACTTGGCAAACTGGCTTCCTGTCGGCAAACCTATAGGGAAAACACCAGAGCAGGACGGTGAACCTGCGGAAGAGGAAACAGCCGTGCACTTGCAGTCCCGCTCGCTCAGAACCACGCTGCTCTTGTCGATCGCAGCCCTGTTGGGAGCGGGCTCTGCCGCCAATGCACAATCGCTCTGGTCAGATCCGGCGACCTGGCCGGGCGGACAGGTGCCTGCAGCGGGCGACGCAGTGGAGATCACTCCCGACATGGACGTGGTGCTCGATCAGGATGCGCCGGGCCTGCGTAGCCTCACTATCCAGGGAAAGCTAAGCTTTTCGGACGAGCGTGACATCAGCCTCGAAAGCGAGTGGATTTACGTGCCGGGCGGCAAGTTGCAAATCGGCACCGAGGCGAACCCCTACCAGCACGACGCGACTATCACCCTCACCGATAATGTAGAGGGCGAGGACATTAATACCATGGGCGATCGGGGCATCATATTGCTGCGCGGAACGCTCAACCTGCACGGCACGAGCACCCACAGCTGGACCAAGCTTGCTGCCACTGCCGAGCGCGGCGCGACCAGCATCGAGGTCCTCGATGCGTCGGAATGGCACGTGGGCGATGAGATCGTGCTCGCCTCGACCGACTATAATCCGCGCCAGGCCGAACGGCGCACCATCACCAGCGTAAGCGACAACAGGATCAGTTTCGCCGAGCCGCTCGATTATATGCATTTCGGCGAGATAACCTTCGGCGTCGATGAGCGCGGCGAGGTCGGGATGCTGACCCGCAACATTGTCATCCAAGCATCGGAAGACGCAGCAGAGAGTTATTTCGGCGGGCACATCATGGCGATGGGCGGCTCGCGCATGTTCGTCGACAGCGTCGAGCTCAACCGCATGGGCCAGCATCTGACGCTGGCGCGCTACCCGATCCATTTCCACATGCTCGACGAAGGCGCGGGCATGTATGTCCGCAACGCCGCTATCCACGACACCTTCAACCGCTGCGTGACGGTGCACGGGACGAACAACCTCCGGGTCGAGAACAACGTCACCTTCAACACGGTCGGCCACTGCTTCTTCATGGAAGACGGGATCGAGCACGGAAACGAGTTCATCCGTAATCTGGCGATCCAGACCAAGTGCCATCCGACATTGGACTGCGTGCCCACCGATCTGGGTGCCAACGCGGAGAGGCCCCTGAGGCAGGAAAATCGCGCGGCCTACAGCCAAGCCAGCTTTCACGGCGGGAACACGCTGCTGCCTTCAGACAATACGGCCGCGTCCTTCTGGATCACCAATCCGGACAATAGCTACATCGACAATGTGGCGGCGGGGTCCGATTCCACCGGATTCTGGTTGTCTCTGCCGATGCACCCCAACGGTCAGTTTCTCGGCACCGAAATTGCCGCCAATACCTGGCCGCGCCTGACGCCGCTGCGCGCCTTCAGGGGCAATGTGGCGCATTCCAACTTCGATGGCTTCATGTTCGACCGGAACATCAATGAAGACAACACCTTCGCCCTGGGCGGCAGCGCGCTCCTGGCGCTGTCAAACCCTGCCGACATGGAGAGCGAGGCGGTCGAAACGCATTTCGACGACCTGACCAGCTACAAGAACCGCAATGGCGGCGTCTGGGGCCGCGGGGAGCTATTCCTGTTCCGCAATATCAGGCTCGCCGACAATGCCATCGGCATGACGCAGGCATCGGGTGATTTCGGCACCGAAGAGTTTACCTCGCGCGTGCAGGATTCGTTGTTCGTGGGCGAGAGCGACAATGTGGGCAATCCCACGACGCCGGAGGAGATCGCATACGGTCGCAGCCTGCCCAAGCCCCTGATCCCCGATTTCCCGATCCGCGGCTACGAGTTCTATGATTACCGCGACGAGATCGTGAACCCGACTTTCGTGAATTACCAGGACAACGAGCTGCGCAAGACCGGTGCGCTGTCATGGCTGCTGTACACCAGCTCCGGCGTCTCCACCGCAAGCTCTGTCGAAGGTGCGCGTTTCGTCAACGCCAAGCCGGTCTACTTCCCGAATATCGATCCCCGCTTCGACAATGATAACCGCGGCGGCGCGGGTTACCGCACGCTGTCGATCTACGATATCGACGGTTCGGTGACGGGCATCCCCGATGCCCATGTCTTGCTCCACGATGGCGAGAACAACAGCGTCGTCACCGACGAGAGCTGCCAGATCCGTCCCAGCTGGAACGCCTCGGTCTGCACCGGCGATATCGGTCGGTTAAACCTCTCGACCGATAGGGGAGAACTCCCGGGCAATCTCGATATCAGCACGCGGACCCGAAGGATCGCTCTGGTCGCTGCGGCCATTGCACCACCTCGGGCTACTTCCGCGGCTCCGCCTCCGCCGCCTCCACCGCCACCCGCTCCGGAGCCGCCCATCGCGCTGATCCGTAATGGCACCGAGTTCCGCATCACCGGCAATTTGAGCAATGTGAAGTCGGGCACGGAGATGGAGGTGAAGACTGAAAGGCAGGAGGTCACGCTAAGCATTGCCGAAATGGACCAGCACTCATGGGTGATATTCGAACTGCCGGGCTTCGCCAGCGCAGCTTCCGGGACGGAACAGGGCAGCATGGAGGCCCTGCGCGCAGCTGAGGAGACCTCCTGGTTCCGGGATGAGGACGGCCTTTGGGTCAAGCTGGTGGTGACCGATCCCCCCATCGTTCCGGTCCGTGGCCTCGATCTCCAGGCCAGCATTACGGTCAACCTGGAAGGGCTTGGCAGCTGACCGAGCGGGAGCCAGTGCTAGGCCGACGCACCTGATCCAGGAATGGATCGCGTCGCCATGCCGCCCAGCATACTTGTCAAGCACGCCATCGACCTGCAAATCTTCGTGTGAAAGTGGATTTGGGACTCACGATCCCGATTGGGAGAAATACAACATGCGCATGCAGCCTCGCCTGCTCCTCGCCTCCTCGCTCCTTCCAGCAACCTGCCTGCTAGGTGCCGTGAATGCCGCGCATGCCCAGTCGATGTGGTCCGATCCGAACACCTGGCCTTCGGGCGAGGTGCCGGGCGAAGGCGATGCGGTCGAAATCACCCGCGACATGGATGTCGTGCTCGATATGGACGCGCCGGGCCTGCGCAGCCTGACCGTGCAGGGCAGCCTGACCTTCTCCGATGAGCGCGACATCGCGCTGGAGAGCGAGTGGATCTATGTTCCGGGCGGTTCGCTGACCATCGGCACCGAAGCCAATCCCCACCAGCACAATGCCTCGATTACGCTGACCGACAATGTGCCGGGCGAGGACATCAATACGATGGGTGACCGGGGCATCATGCTGATGGGCGGCACTCTGAACATGCATGGCAATCGCGAGCATAGCTGGACCAAGCTTTCTGCTACCGCAGAGCGTGGCTCGACCAGCATTTCCGTGCTGGACGCGAGCGGATGGCAAGCGGGAGACGAGATCGTCCTCGCCTCGACCGACTACAATCCGCGCCAGGCGGAGCGCCGCACCATCACTTCAGTGAGCGGCAACACGATCAGTTTCGTAGAGCCGCTGCAATATATGCATTTCGGCGAAATCACTTTCGGCGTCGATGAACGCGGCGAGGTCGGCATGCTGACCCGCAATATCCGCATCCAGGCCTCCGAAGACGCCGCGGAAAGCTATTTCGGCGGCCACATCATGGCGATGGGCGGCTCTGAATTGTATATCGACGGTGTCGAGCTCAACCGCATGGGCCAGCACCTGACGCTCGCGCGCTATCCGATCCATTTCCACATTCTGGGCGAAGGCGCAGGGCAATATGTCCGCAACACCTCGATCCACGACACGTTCAACCGCTGCGTGACGGTGCATGGCACGAACGACCTCAGGATCGAAGGCAATGTGACCTTCAACACGGTGGGCCATTGCTTCTTCATGGAAGACGGGATCGAGACGGGGAACGAATTCGTCCGGAACCTCGCCATCCAGACTAAGTGCCATCCGACGCTGGACTGCTTGCCCACGAACCTCGCTGCCAACGCAGAGCGAAACTATGTGGTGCCAGAAGGTATGTCCGCCCGGGAGGCCAGCTTCTTTGGCGGGAACGCGCTGTTGCCTTCGGACAATACGGTTGCGTCCTTCTGGATCACAAACCCCGACAATAGCTACATCGATAATGTTGCAGCAGGGTCGGACTCGACCGGTTTCTGGCTGTCCGTACCGGAGCATCCCAACGGCGCCTTCCTGGATACGGAGATCGCCGCCGAGACATGGCCGCGCCGCACGCCGTTGCGCACATTCAGGGGCAACACGGCACATTCCAACTTCGATGGCTTCATGTTCGATCGGAATTTCTACCGGGACAATACCTTCGGTCTGACCGGCGTCCCCTTTCTGCCGCTGGAAGATCCGAACGACTTGGACAGCGAGCCAATGGAATCGCACTTCGAGGACCTGACCAGCTACAAGAACCGCAACGGTGGTCTCTGGGGCCGGGGTGAACTTTATATATACAGCAATGCGAAGTTCGCCGACAATGCCATTGGCATGACGCAAGCTTCCGGCGACATCGGCAATTCACCGTTCAACTCCCGACTGATCAATTCGCTGGTGGTGGGTGAGACCGACAATATCGGCAACCCGGCCACGGCGGAGGAGCTGGCCTATGGCCGCAGCCTGCCCAAGCCGCTGATCCCTGATTTCCCTATCCGCGGATACGAATATTACGATTACCGCGACGAGGTGGTGAACACGACATTCGTCAATTTCCAGGACAACGATCTGCGCAAGACGGGCGCGCTATCCTACCTGCTGTTCTCAAGCTCCGGGGTCAGCACCAGAAGCTCCATCAGCGGCGCAGAATTCGTCGACGCCAAGCCAGTCTATTTTCCGAACATCGAGCCCCGGTTCGACAACGACAACAGGGGTGCGGCAGGTTATCGGACGCTAACGATCCACGATCTGGATGGCTCGGTGACGGGCATCCCGGATTCGCACATCCTGCTCCATGACGGCGAGAACAATAGCGTCGTCACCGACGAGAGCTGCCAGATCCGTCCCAGCTGGAACGCCTCTGTCTGCACCGGCGATATCGGTCGACTGTGGCTCTCGGAAGGCCTCGGAGAAATTCCGCCCGGACTCGATCTTAGCTCGCGGACCGCCCGCTTCTCCTTGTTCATGGCGAACACTCCGGATGCGCCATACACTCCCGCCGCTCCTGCCGAGAGGGCTACTCCTGGCGCGACGTTCGCACCTCGTGCTCCGCAGCCGCCCATCGCGCTCGTTCGGGATGGCAGAGAGTTTCAGATCACTTCCAACCAAAGCACTGTGCGCGCCGGCACCGAGATCGAGGTGAAGACCGAAAGAGAGGAAGTTACTCTCAGTTTTAGTGAGATGGACGAAGGCTCATGGGTAATCTTCGAGCTGCCGGGCTTCACCAGTGCAGCTTCCGGAACCGAAGCGACCAGCATGAGTGCATTGCGAACAGCGAACGAGACCTCATGGTTTAGCAACGGTGATACAATCTGGGTCAAGCTGGTAGCCGATGCGCCGGTCGGGCCGGTCATCCTTCCGACGGATCTGCAGGCCCGCATAACAGTAAGCAGGGAAGGCCTCGGCGGCTGACGCCCGCAATTCAGGCTAAGGGTTTTGCCGCTCTTCCAGTTTGCTCTGACCGATTCCTCTCTGCGCTACCGTCTACGGCGCAAATGCCGCAAAATTGCGGGATTTCGCACAGCAGCTTCTCAGATGTCGCGAAGTCACAGGTAAGTGGCGGAGCGGGAGGGATTCGAACCCTCGATACGGGGTTACCGTATACACACTTTCCAGGCGTGCGCCTTCGACCACTCGGCCACCGCTCCGCATGCCTGATTTGGCAGAGCGGCGCGTCTAGCCGCACATCCCACGGATGACAAGCGCCGCAGCGCGCCCTAATTCATACAAATGGCACGCATATTCGGCGATGCTCCCACGGCGGAGGAAATGGAAGCGATGGCGCGCAAGGCCATCGCCCTCCTGCCCGAGCAATTCCGCGCCCATCTGGGCGACGTGATCCTGCAAGTAGAGGACTTCGCGGAAGACGAACTTCTCGATGCCATGGAGATCGAGAACGCCTTCGAACTGACCGGCATCTATGAGGGTCTTCCGCTCGATATGAAGAGCGTCGAGCATTCGGGAACCATGCCCGATCGCATCCGCCTGTTCCGGGTTCCGATCCTGCTCGAATGGTGCGAGCGCGGGGACGAGACGCTCGAGCACCTCGTCGCCCATGTGACCATTCACGAGATCGGACACCATTTCGGCCTGTCGGACGAGGCGATGCATGCGCTGGAGGAGATGGTGGAATGAGATTGCTTGCCTTGCCGCTCGTCGCCCTGTTGCTCGCCCTGCCCGCTGCGGCGCAGGAGGAAGAGCCGGTCACGCCCGCTTCGGTGGTCGAAGCATCCTCGCCCGATGAATGGGTAGAAATCGCGCCGGAGGACTTGCTGGTCATGCGACTCCAGCCGGAAGCCGACGGGTCCGAGCGGCGCGTGGTGATCCAGCTTTTGCCCGCGCCCTTCAGCCAGCCCTGGGTGGAGAATATACGCACGCTGGCGCAAGCTCATTGGTGGGATGGGACCAGCGTCTACCGCGCAGTCGACAATTGGGTGGTGCAATGGGGCGGCGGCGATCCCGAACTGGGGATGGATCCGAGGCCACTGCCGGAGACGCTCATCGACACGGAGGGCCTCGAGTACATTTCGCAGGCACACGCAAAGTCGGCGAGCGATCCCGCGAGCTTCGAACCCAAATTCTATCCCTTGCCGATACCCGATCCATATACTGGTGATGAATCGGCGTTCTCTGATCCGGGTGTCTGGATCGGCGGCGTGTCAGGCTTCTCGCGCGGTTTGCCCGTCGCGGCCCACCCGAGCGGTCCTCCACCCAGAAACCTGGAGGAACTGGAGGCACGCACAAAGGAGCCAATCGACTTCAATATTTGGCCAACACATTGCTATGGCTCGGTCGGCGTGGCGCGCGATATCGAAACCACCGGCACGGGCAGCGAGCTCTATGCGGTGATCGGCCATGCACCGCGCCAGCTCGACCGCAATATCGCGGTGGTGGGCCGGGTGATCGACGGGATGGAGCATCTCTCGACACTGAGGCGAGGGACGGGCGATGCCGGGGTTTATGCCAACCGGGCCGAGGACACGCCGATCATCTCTGTGAGATTGGGCAGCGAAGTCGAGCAATTCCCTCCGCCGCGCTACGAATATCTTGCCACCGAGAGTGAGAGCTTCGCCCGCTATGTCGAAATCCGCGCCAATCGGAGTGACGAGTTCTACACCGTGCCCGCTGGCGGGGTGGATGTGTGCAACGTGCAAGTCCCCATCCGCTCCGTGGAGGAAGAATGATGCAGGGCGATATCTTGAACGTCTCGGGCGAGCTTCTGGGCTGGCGCAACGATAGTGGTATGCTGGCCACCTATCTCAGGATCGAGGGCGACGACGCAAAGCAGGTCAGCACGCACGAACTGCACAGCCGGATCACCAGCGGCAAAAGGCGCGGCTTCGGCTCGGTCAAGGTCGAGGCGCGGATCGGCGAGACCGAGTGGTCGACCAGCCTTTTCCCCGAAGAATACGGCTGGTTTCTGCCGGTCAAGGCTGCGGTCCGCCGCGCCGAGAGACTGGAAGAAGGCGGCAAGGTCACCGCCGAGCTTACCCTGCTGTGAGCGACACCGTCACGCATCGCGGCACGATCTGGATATGGTCGAACGGCACCAGCCCGGCGAGCTGGCATTTCCTCACAATCGATGGCGAGGCGGGCGAAGCTATTGCCGCGCATGAGGCGATGCGGCGGCTCGAACTGGGTGCCGGACGAGGTTTCGGCTCGGTCAAGGTCAAGGCCCGGATCGGCGAAACCGAGTGGTCGACTTCGGTCTTTCCCAGCCAGTCCTCGGGCGGCTTTATCCTCCCGCTCAAGGCCGCCGTACGCAAGGCGGAGGGTCTTGCCGAGGGCGTCGAGACCGAGGTTTCTCTAAAACTGCTCTAAACCCTGTCCGCTTGGGCGATGGCATCGCTCGCCCGGAGCGAACTCAGGATGCGCGTAAGGTGCGCGAGGTCCTGCACCTCCAGGTCGATCTCGTAAGTATGGAAAGGATCGTCGCGCTGGCTGAGCTCGAGGTTCATCACATTGGCGCTGTTTCTGGCGAAAATGGCAGCCATGTCCGCCAGCGTGCCGGGGCGGTTGTAGAGCACAACGCTCAATCGGCCGACCGCTCCGTGCGAATGTTCGCCCCATGACAGATCGACCCAGTCGACATCCTCGCCATTGGCGAGTTCGAGGCAGTCGATCGAATGCACCTCCACACCTTTGCCCTTGCGCTTGAGGCCCACGATCCGGTCCCCCGGCAGCGGGTGGCAGCAATCGGCCAGGGCAAAGCCCATGCCCGGTGTCAGCCCCTTGATACTGATGGCACGACCCTGTGCAGGCTCGGCCGGTAGATCGCTGGTGCTGCCGGGAACAAGCGCTTCCATGACTTCGCGATCGGTCAGCTTGGCCGATCCTATGGCGAACATCATGTCTTCCTCGTCCTCAAAATCGAGGCGCTCTAGCGCGGCCTTGATCGCCTTCTTGCCAACCTTTGTCGGCAGGCGCTCGCTGATCTCTTCGAACAGCTTGGTGCCGATCTCGGCGATTTCGCTGCGTTCCTTGAGGCGCACGGCGCGGCGGATTGCCGCGCGGGCCTTGCCCGTCACCACGAAGCCGAGCCAGGACAATTGTGGCTGGGCATGGGCGCCCTTGATGATCTCAACCACGTCGCCATTGCCCAGCTGCGTACGCAGCGGCATATGCCGGCCGTTGATCTTGGCGCCCACCGTCTGCGCGCCGAGATCGGTATGCACGGCAAAGGCGAAATCGACCGGGGTCGCGCCCTTGGGCAACTGGAACAGCGCACCCTTGGGCGTAAAGGCGAAGATGCGGTTCTGGTAGACTGCCAGCTTGGTATGCTCGAGCAGTTCCTCGGCGTCGTGGCTGGCATCGACGATCTCGATCAAGTCCCGCAGCCAGCCGACCTCGCCATCGGGGCGGCCTTCCTGTTTGTAGGCCCAATGCGCAGCGAGGCCGAACTCGTTGGTCCGGTGCATCTCGTGCGTGCGGATTTGTACTTCGACGCGCATCGAGCCGGCATGGATCAGCGTGGTGTGCAGGGACCGATAGCCATTGGTCTTGGGCGTAGAGATGTAATCCTTGAAGCGCCCCGGAACCATCTTCCAGGCCGTGTGCAACACGCCGAGCGCACGGTAACAATCCTCCACGCTGTCGGTCAGCACACGGAAAGCCATGATGTCGGTCACCTGCTCGAAGGGCATGTGCCGCTCGGCCATCTTGCGCCAGATCGAATACGGATGTTTTTCGCGACCCCAAACCTCGACCTGTACGCCCGCTTCGGCCAGTGCCTGCTTGATCTTGAGCGCGATAGCATCAACCTGCCCGCCCTCGCTTGAGCGGATCTGCTCCAACCGCGCGGTGATGGTGGCGTAAGCTTCCGGCTCGAGCTGCTCGAATGCCAGAAGCTGCATCTCGCGCATATATTCGTACATGCCCACGCGCTCGGCCAGAGGGGCGTAGATATCCATGGTCTCGCGCGCGATGCGGCGACGCTTGTCCTCATTCTTGATGAAGTGAAGCGTGCGCATATTGTGCAGCCGGTCCGCCAGCTTGACGAGCAGGACACGCAAATCCTCGCTCATCGCCAGCAGGAACTTGCGCAAATTCTCGGCTGCACGCTCGTTCTCGGGCATCTGCTCGATCTTGGAGAGCTTGGTCACGCCATCGACCAGCCGCGCGACTTCGGGGCCGAAATTGTCCTCGATATCCTCGATCGTCGCCAGCGTATCCTCCACCGTATCGTGGAGCAGCGCGGTCATGATCGTTTCCTGGTCGAGCTTGAGATCGGTCATCAGCCCGGCAACTTCGACCGGGTGGCTGAAATAGGGATCGCCGCTGGCGCGCTTCTGCGCCCCGTGCTTCTGCACGGTGTAGACATAGGCACGGTTGAGCAGCGCCTCATCGGCGTCCGGATCGTATTCCTTGACCCGCTCGACCAGTTCGTACTGCCTCAGCATCCTGCCAAGATAGTGTGTTGCATCCCCAATGACACGCAAGGAAATTCGCCGACAAAGGGGTCATGCGACGAAGCTGACGAAATTGACATCGTAGCGCTTGCTGAATTTCAGAATTTTACATTCTTTTTCATGAACTTGCGGAGAGTGTGCGAAGTTGACACTCCTCAGGATAATTTTGCTGCGCGAACTCGGGTACACGAAACCGGCGCTGGCGTATGGCCGAGCCTACAAGAGAGGAGAGTCCGCCATCCTTGCCTCGGGGCAAGCCGTGAAATGCAGGTTGTCCGCCCAATCTGCAAAACTGGTACATAGCACCGCTAGAAAGGATTGCGCCTTAACGCACTGGCTGGAGCACAGCAGAATCGGTCAAATGCGCTCGGTCATGGATGGCAAGCACCGGACCAGCGTCAGATGCGGATACGGGATCGCGATAGATGAAGCCGTTGACAGGATTGCTGCGCGCACCGAGCGCGGCAATGGGGCCATACCAGACACGCACCGCGCTCCAGTCCCCGGCGGCCGAAACGTCCTGCACGAGCACGTCATCCTCGATCATTCCGGGAGCGGACCAGTTTGCGTGGTCGATCAGAACCCGGCGATTATCGACGATGGCGCTCACAACCGCCACGTGACCGACCGGCATGGCCAAGGTGGAGCTGAAGGACATTACCGCGCCGATCCGAGGTTCCGATCCGCGCTCATAACGCTCACTCGCCTTTGCCCACCAAGTGTGCGCATCGCCAAAGATCTCGATGCCAGACACTTCACGTGCATAGGGAACGCATTGCAGCCGCGCATGAGCCGTAACCGGTAGCGATATCGAGAACAGGACAATTCCGGACAGGATCCGGCGCAGGACACTCCTGCCATCCCGCCAAACAGGAAAACGAAACCTGGACAAGATTCCCTCCGCACACCTTGAAACCCAACGCCTCGACCTTATGATATATTATATCATTAATGTAGACCCACCGGCGCCAGCTCGTCGCAATGACAGTTCGTTCCGTCCCTTTCCGTGCGGTCAGATCATCCAGGGAGATCAAGAGTGACGAATTGGCCCAAGCGAACCGGGGACGAGGATCGTTTGCAGGAAGCGCACGGCAAGGCGGCCATATCGGGCCTCGACCGATGGGGAATGATCATCTCGGGCATTTGCGTCATTCACTGCCTGGCCCTGCCGATCGCGACCGCATTGCTGCCATTCCTCGCTTTGGGCCTGCCCTTGGAGGAATGGGCACACCCTGTCTTGCTCGGAATTGCCCTGCCGGTCACCGGCATCGCATTGCTTCGTGGCTATCTCCGCCATCGCCTCGTCCGCCCCGCGATCCTTGGCGCAATCGGCTTGGCCCTGATTGCGTTGGGCACGCTCGTCGGAAATGACCTCAAGGAAACGCTGTTCACAGTTATGGGCGCGTCCCTTGTCGTGGTCGCGCATTTCCTTAACTGGAAACGCCACCATGAAACGCAGGACATGGTGCCTTAGCTACTGCCGGGAAGCAGGTCTCAGCTCAGGACCTGAGCCTAACTCCAAGTCACTTCGGGCGGCAGGCTCATCAGGATGGCATCGATATTGCCGCCAGTCTTGAGACCGAACAGCGTGCCCCGGTCATAGACGAGGTTGAACTCGACATAACGCCCGCGCCATTCGAGCTGCTGCTTCTTTTCCTCTTCGCTCCATTCCTGTCCCATGCGCTTGCGCACGATGGCCGGGAAGGAATCGAGGAATGCCTCGCCCACATCCCTGGTGAAGGCGAAGTTGCGCTCGAACTGCGCCTCGTCCGCACATTCGAGATGGTCGTAGAAGATGCCGCCCACGCCGCGCGCGACATTGCGGTGGGGGATGAAGAAGTAGTCATCCGCCCACTTCTTGAACTTGTCGTAATAGGTCGGGTTATGCGCTGCACAGGCCGCACGGAATCGGGCGTGGAAGGCCTCTGTATCTTCTTCGTACGGGATCGGCGGGTTGAGGTCCGCACCGCCGCCGAACCAGGCCGCCTGCGTTGTCAGGAAACGCGTGTTCATATGGACGGCGGGAACGTGCGGGTTGGCCATATGCGCGACCAGCGAGATACCCGTGGCGGTAAAGCTGCGATTGTCTTCGTCCGCGCCGTTGATCGTGGCAGCAAACTGCGGAGCAAATTCGCCCGAAACGGTCGAGACATTGACGCCGACCTTCTCGAACACCTTGCCCTTCATCACGCCGCGCACGCCGCCGCCACCTTCGGAGCCGTCATCCGTATCGCGGTCCCAGGGCGTGTATTCGAACGACGCATCCGATCCGGCCTCGCGCTCGATCGCCTCGAACTCGGCGCAGATTCGGTCGCGCAGGCTTTCGAACCATTCGCGGGCGAGCCCGGTCTGTGCGCTCCAGTCAGTCATCTCAATCTCCTCGTACGAAAGCCCCCTTGCCAAAGCCTTTGCCACGCGGCAAGTGAAGCCAATGGTTCCCGTTTCGTTCGCATTCCTCTTTTGCGGCCAGGAATTCCGCCTTGCCGGAGATCGCGCGCTGTTCTGGCCGCGTGAGAATGCGCTGCTGGTGGCGGACCTGCATCTGGAAAAGGCCAGCTCCTATGCGCGTGGCGGGCAGTTCCTGCCGCCCTATGACAGCCGCGAAACGCTCGAAAGGCTGGCGGCCGCCGTGAAAGAAACCGGCGCGCGCCGGGTCTATACTCTGGGGGACAATTTCCATGACGGGGAAGGACCCGCGCGGCTGGAAGCGCATGCAGCAGGGATGCTCCATGCACTGACCACGGCGCTCGACTGGGTGTGGGTCACCGGCAATCATGACGAGGGCCAGGACAACAAAGGCCGGGCGCAATGCGGCGGGACATTCGTCGAGGAACTGCACGTAGCGGGCGCGGTCCTGCGCCACCAGGCGTTGAAAGGAGAGACCCGGCCGGAGCTTTCCGGCCATTTCCACCCGCGCCTGCAGGTCAAGATGCACGACAGGCATATCCGCCGTCCATGCACCGTGGTGAGCGAAGGTGAGAGCGGCTCGGGCAGGATGATCCTGCCGGCCTTCGGTGCGCTGACCGGCGGAATGAACGCAGCCGATCCGGCAATCCTCGATGCGCTGCAGCCCGCGCGGGCGGTGGATGCCATTGTCCCCGCCGGGAAAAGGCTTGCCCGCTTTCATTTGTGGCGAAGTGCGGCCTAGCGCTCGGACCCCCTAGCGCAAGGCCGGATTAGGCTCTACATGGGGCCCTCAAATCGAAGCTACAGGAGCATAGCCCATACCACGTCCACCCCGCCGCATGATGGCACCGCCGGTCAAGTCCGGCCCGCGTTACGACAATATGATCCAGGCCGAAAAAGTTCGCGTCATTGACGAGAATGGCGAGAATATCGGCGTCTTGTACACTGAGGAAGCGATCGAACAGGCAGCCGATGCAGGGCTGAACCTGGTCGAAGTCTCGCCCAATGCAGACCCGCCCGTGTGCAAGTTCCTGGATGTCGGCAAATATCGCTACGAGGCGCAGAAGAAAGCCAACCTCGCACGCAAGAGTCAGAAGACGCAGGACATCAAAGAGATCAAGATGCGTCCGAACATCGACGATCACGATTACGACGTGAAGATGCGGGCAATGAACAAGTTCATCGAGAACGGCGACAAGGTGAAGGTCACCCTGCGCTTCCGCGGACGCGAAATGGCGCACCAGCACCTTGGCATGGACCTGCTCAAGCGGGTTCAGGAAGACGTTGCCGAGATCGCCAAGGTGGAAGCATTCCCGCGCCTCGAAGGCCGGCAGATGCTGATGGTCATCGCGCCCAAGTAAGCGCGCACCACATCGCAAGATCACCAAAGGGGCGTGGCCGCGAGGCTGCGCCCCATTCGTTTGGGGCTAGCCCGCAGGCTCCCACAATTCGATCGGATTGCCGTCCGGGTCATGGATCCGCGCGAAACGCCCGACCCCGGGCATGTTCCATTCAGGCTTGGTGATGACCTCGATTCCGGCAAGTTGCAGCCGCTCGGTCAGCGCCTCGATTCCCGATACGCGCAGATTGAGCATAACCTGCCGTTCCTCCGGCCAGTAATCGTCATCGGTGGGAAAGATCGAGAAGACTGTCGGCCCCGCCTCCTGCATCCAGACATAATTGCCGTCTTCGGGTGGTTCCACCGTCGCGGTGGCCGTGAAGCCAAGATGGATGCGATACCAAGCCGCCAACCGTACGGGATCGGCCGAGCGCAGGAAGACCCCGCCAATCCCCAGAACCTGGCCGTTTGGCATGACACTCTCCTTGCTCGATGCTCCACAACAGCTAGGATCGTAGGCCAATGGGAGAGAAGGACAAGAGCCGGACATGACGGCCAGCCGCATCGGATTCTGGGTCGGATTGGCGGGCTTTGCCGCCACGATCATCTTTCCTGCGCCGCAAGCAATGCCGCAGGCGGCATGGCATGTGGCCGGTATGGTCGTGTGGATGGCCGCCTGGTGGATGACGCAAGCCATACCGCTCACGGCCACCGCACTGCTGCCTTTCGCCGTCCTGCCATTCTTCGGGGCGGGGAGCGCCGACGAAGTTGCCAGCGATTACTATTCGCCGATTCTCTTCCTGCTGCTGGGCGGTGCCTTCATTGCCCTGGCCATCGAGCGCACCGGGCTGCACAAGCGCCTCGCCCTGTTCATTCTCAGGCTGATCGGGGACCGCGGCGGCGCGATGGGCATCTTGCTCGCCTTCATGATCGCCGCGGCGATCCTCTCCAACATCATATCCAACACGTCGACCGCGCTGATCATGATGCCGATGGCGTTGGCGGTGCTCGCAGGTGGCGGAGCCTTGGGCGGTGATGAAGACAGCGACAAGCTTGGCCTCTCAGGCGCCCTGCCCATGGGTATCGCCTTTGCGGCAAGTATTGGCGGGCTCGGCACGATCATCGGTTCTCCCACCAATGCCATCGCCGTTGCCCTGCTGGACGAAACCATCGGGGTGGAAATCAGCTTTGCCAAATGGGCCGTTTTCGGCGTGCCCATCGTCCTAATAGGGATTCCCATTGCCGCTTTCGTCCTCGGCAAGGTGCAGCAGGTGGCAAGCCATCCATTCGATACAGCCGCCGCGCGCGAGGCAATTGACCCGCATGGCCCCTGGACCGTGGCGGAAAGGCGCCTGATTCCCGTAATTGCGGTTACTTTCACGGCCTGGATGTTGCGGCCGCTGCTTACTCCCTACCTGCCCGCGAATTCCCTGACAGACGGGACCATCGCGATAATTGCCGGCTTTGCCCTGTTCATCCTTCCCGACGGCACGGGCAGACGGCTGCTCAACTGGCGCGAAGCCAATTGCGCCCCCTGGGGCGTGATCATGATGTTCGGCGGCGGACTGGCTCTGGCGGGCGCCATGACGCGGACGGGCCTTGCCGAATGGCTGGGTCAGGCGCTGCTGCCACTGGCCAATGTCCCCCTGCTGCTGGTTGCCCTGGCGGTGGTCGCCATGGTGGTCCTGGTCACCGAATTTGCCAGCAATGTCGCCACGGCAAGCGGGATCATGCCCGTAGTGGCCAGCCTTGCGATTGCGCTGGGCGGAGATCCACTGCTGCTGGCCATGCCTGCGGCCATGGCCGCCAGCTGGGGCTTCATGCTGCCCGCAGGAACAGGCCCGAATGCCATCGCCTGGGCAACGGGGCGCATTTCGCTGCCGCGTATGGTCGGCGCGGGGTTGCTTATCGATGTAACAGGCATCTTCCTCGTGGTCGGCGCCTGCTGGGCGATGGCGACCTTGTTCTGAGCTGATGTGCACAAGGTCCGTCCGCGACTTCAGTTGGCGTTCATCCCGCTGGGGCAATTCGGCGAAAACGCCTTGCCCCGCTTCGGACAGTGCCGTTATGACAGCATCCATTCCGCGCAGACCGCACACG
Source organism: uncultured Altererythrobacter sp. (assembly GCA_913056125.1). GTDB lineage: Bacteria > Pseudomonadota > Alphaproteobacteria > Sphingomonadales > Sphingomonadaceae > Alteraurantiacibacter. The sequence goes on along the minus strand of CAJXNC010000001.1, from coordinate 100,644 downwards.
AAACCATAAAGAACGGAAATTCAGTGTCTTCGAAACTTCGCTATTTGCTCGGCGCCGCAGCGTGCTGTTCCCTCCTCGCATCCTGTGGCGGTGGCAACAACACGCCCGACCCGACACCGACCGAGACACCTACTCCGACACCGACGGAAACTCCTACTCCTGCAGACGTAACCTTCGATTTCACCGAAGAATTCGAGGTCAGCACGGTGCGGATGTATATTTACGCCTATTTCACCCCCGGCACCGGGGGTGACGAGGTTTTCAGCGACGGCAGGATCATCAACGACCTGGGCGCGGTGGCGTTCGAACTGGACCCCGAAGCCGTGCTTTACCGCTTCGTCACCACCGAGGACATCCTGGAATTCCTTGGCACCGACCGGGTCAGCGTTTCTCCGACAGAGCGCGTCTATGAGAACGCCTCTGGCAGGCTGATCATGGAAACGCCATTCGAGAACCTTTTGCGGGTTCAGCTGGAAAAGACAGATCCCTTCATCCGCGAAACCATTCCGGGCGAACTTCGGAGCCGCCGAGTCCTGCTATTCGTCAAGCCGGTGGAGACCGAAGAGGCCATCGACACAACGCTCGCCTATACCGGTGATGCAGAGATTGCAGGCGGCACTTCGGGGACGACCACGTTCGATTCAATCACCCAGCCATCGCCGACTTTTACCGTTACCCCTGGCACTGCCGGACCTGAACTGACCGGCTCGGTCCCGGTCGTCGTGGATATCGGTGGAACGCCGACAACCGTCGCAACACTCGACTTCGAGGCGACATTGGCGGCCACCGGAGCCTTTGCGGGAACTGCCGAAGACGCGGCATCTGGTTTCAGCGGCCAGATCGTGGGCACCCTGGCGGGGCCGGACCGTGAAGAAATGGTCATCCTTTTCCGCGTTGTACATGACGACGGCAGAAAGTTCCTGGGAAGCTTCCTTGGCCAGCAGACCGCTGTCGTACCCTGATTAACGGCTATCCAGTCCGTGCCGGGCAAGGAAGTCGTCCATCAGCCTAGCCACATCCCGATGGTTGAGATCGGCAAAGGGCATGTGCGTATTTCCGGTGAGGCCAACTTCCGGCAATAGCAGGATTTCGGCTTTACCGCCCCGTGCGTTGACGAGATCGACGAATTGCCGGCATTCCTCGAGCTTGCTGCGCCAGATGGCGTGGCCTTCGATATTGTCACCCCAGACGAACTGCATGGGGATGGCCAGCAGCCGGGCAAATTCTTCTTCGCTAACATGCAGCGGGCCGAAGGGCGTGTCCGGCCCATCGGGCCCCTCGCCTTCGGGAAAGAGGTAACCCGGATTTTCATAGGCGATGATGGCTCGGACGTTGTCGCTCTGCGTCGCCGCGAGCAACGCCCGCAAGCCTCCCGCGGAGGAGGTGACAGCGATCGCGCCATCGACCTGGTCGAATGCCTCGGCAGCTGCTTCAGCCTCGATCCTGATGGCGTCCATCGTGTCGAATTCATTATAGCGCGCGCGCATTGCCTGGTTGATGGCGAAAGCGTTGTCGGTGGGGAACTGGATACCATCGAACCAGTCCAGCCAATCGGGACCCAAGCGCCAGGACGTGAAGTTCTGCTGGTCGCGACCGGCGGACGGGCTGTAGCTTTGCTCTTCACAACCCCAGTTTGCGCGGCCCACGCCTGGTCCGTCCCACAAGAAAGTTGTGTAGCCCCGCCTCAGGAACAGGCTCTGGAATCCCTCGTCGCCTTCCCAGTTGTTCTGCCATACGAACGGGCTCGAGGAGTGCCAGAAGAACAGCTTGTTATCCCGCGGATAGGCGGGAATCTGGTATTCGACATACCCGTGCCCACAGGATTGCGTGGCACCTTCGTCATTCACAACGATCCTGCCACCTACTGCGAAACTGCCCTGCTTGCCGATCGCGATCGGGGCACCATCGTCCTGAGCAGCAAGAGGAACAGCGCAAGCGAGCGCGGCGACCGCCAGCAAAGGGCGGATCATCCCTTCCACTCGCGGCGTTCTTCGGCCTGGCGCAGGACCTCATAGGCAAGCTGATACGCCTGGAAGGCCTTGGCCGCCTCTTCATCGCCCGGACGGACATCGGGGTGAACTTCCTTGGCCTTTGCGCGCCAAGCCTTCTTCACGTCGTCAAAACTCGCATCGACTTCCAGCTCAAGCACTTCGAGCGCGCGCATCTCGTCGGCGCTGCGGCTGCCATCGCCGCCGCCACCCCAGCCATAATGCTGCGCTTCTGCATAGCCGGCATTCTCGCTGCGCTCGGCCTTGGCGCGGTTGGCAGCTTCTTCCTTGTCGAGGCCTTCGAAATAGTCCCAGCCCTTGTTGTATTCCGCGGCATGCTTTTCGCAGAAATACCAACGTTCCTTGCTGTTGGGCGATTTGGGAGCGGGGCAATCGCCCTTCTCGTTGCAGCCATGACGATCGCAGATACGCACATTGACTGCCTCACGGCTGGATTCGTATCCGCCCCAGCGCGGGAAACCCCAATTGTCGGAACGCCGCGAACGCGCCATCAAACCTGCCTGCCTTTCACTATTCAGGCAGTATAAGGCCTGCCCGCGCCTACTCAAACCACTGTGAAGGTTTTCGCCGAAACGATACAATTCCTTACACATGTTGCATTGCAAAACGAAACGCAGTGCCTAGTTGCACTGTCATGAGCAAGCAACTGTCTATCGCAGCCGCTTTTTCCGTCTTCGCCATGGCAGCCTTTGCGCTGTCCAGCACTGCGGACCGGCACGATGTCCAGCATGCAATGGGAACGGGCGCGAAAGCTCATGCCTCCGCGCCCGCCTTTGGCCAGGCTATCCCGGCTATTTCTCTGGTCGCCGACTGATCAGTCGATCATCACCGTAACCGCTCGGCGGTTGCGCGCCCAGGCCTGCTCGTTCGAACCGGTGGCTGCCGGACGTTCCTCACCGTAGCTGACCGTGCGCAGGCGGCTTTCCGCCACACCAAGACTGACAAGGTAGTTCTTGGCAGCATTGGCCCGGCGTTCGCCGAGGGCAAGATTGTATTCGCGCGTGCCGCGTTCGTCGGCATGGCCTTCGATCGTTGCACCCGCGCTCGTATATTGCAGCATGTATTCGGCCTGGGCACGCAGTGCCACAGCGTCTTCGCTGTCGATATTGTACTTGTCGGTGTCGAAGAAGATCACGTCGCGACCGGCCATTGCCGAAGCGAAGTGAGCCTGGCTGCCGGGCTGTGGTCCGGTGGGCCTCGGCGCCGGGGTCGGAGCAGGGGTCGACGGGGCAGGAGCAGAGGCGACCGGTGCCGGAGGCAGAGTCTCCGGTGGTTCCTTCTTACAGGCCGCCAACGCCAGAACACTGGTGGCGGCAAGGATGACGGCATAACGTTGCATTCCAGAATCCTCCTCAAACGAGTGTCGGGTTTCAGCCCGATAGGGAATAAACGCAATTACGGCAGAACCGGTCCCCAGGCCGGATCTGAAGCCCCTACCGGCGTGTTGAGACGGCGTTCGTTCTCGCCGGTCAGGTCGACCTGCCAGATTGAAGCATTACCCGTGTTACGCTCGGATCGGAAGAACTGGATGATGCGACCATTGGGCGCCCAAGTCGGCGCTTCGTCCTGCCAGCCATTGGTCAGGGTGCGCATGTTGCGCCCATTGGTGTCCATCACCGCGATATGAAAGTCGCCCACAATATGGGTGAATGCAATCTGGTCGCCGCGCGGGCTCCATTCGGGCGTGGCGCATCGGCCGCCGAAGAAGCTGATCCGCCGCTGGTTCGAACCGTCGGCATTCATCGTGTAGCACTGCTGCGTGCCCGACTGGTCGCTTTCGAAGACGATCTGCGTCCCGTCGGGCGAATAGGAACCGCCAACCTCGATCGCCGGGCTGCTGGTCAGCCGGATCGAGGCACCGCCAGCCGAAGGCACGCGGTAGATATCCGTATTCCCGGCTACGGCCATGGAATAGAGCAAATAGCGGCCATCCGGACTCCAGCGCGGGGCGAAAGTGGGGTTGGAGCTTTGCGTCACCAGCGTCTGCTGGCCAGTCCCGATGTCATAGACATAGATGCGCGGATTGCCGTCGACATAGGACAGGTAGGCGATGCGCGAATAGTCGGGTGAATAGCGCGGGGTCAGCGCGGTCGACTGGCCGTTGGTGATGAAGCGGTGGTTGGCCCCGTCGCTATCCATGATGGCGAGCCGCTTGATACGGCGTTCCTTGGGGCCCGTCTCGGCAATATAGGCGATGCGACTGTCGAAGAAGGGACTTTCCCCCGACAGGCGCGAATAGACGAGATCAGCGCATTTATGCGCCGCACGGCGCCACTCGGCTGGCGAAACGATCCAGCCTTCGCGGACCAGCTCTTCCTCCAGGATCACGTCGTAGAGATAGCAACCGACGGTCAGCCTCCCGTCATTGTTCGCGCGGACATAGCCATGGACGAGCATTTCTGCAGACTGGCTCTGCCAAGTGCGCCAGCTCGGCGCGGTTATCTGGGCATAGGAAGGACGCGGCAGGGCATCCGGCCCGACCGGGCGAAACAGCCCGTTATTGCGCAGATCGGCAAAGACCACGCGCGCCAGCTCATGCCCGAGGGAGGCAGTGCCATCGGCATTGGCCGGCGTCGGCACATCCTGGTTGGTCGCAAAACTGGCAATCGCAATGCCGAGGTCCTGCCAGGCGTCGGCTGTTACGGTCCCGCGCAGCACGCTCTCCTCGCCCGCATCGGCAGTCGCATTGCCTTCCGCGTCGAGCGAAGAGGGATCGAGCGAGATAGCTTCATCCTGCGCAAGAGCTGGGCCGCCGGCAGCCAGCATTGCAATGGCGAACAAAGCGGAAAGGGATTGTCTGAGATTCATCGAGCCAGGTCCTGATTGAAGTCCATTTCTACAGTGCGCCAGCCAGAATAGAAGCGCTCAGGCAAATTGAAGGGCGCAGCCAGGCGAACGGCACGCACGGCCTGTTCCTGGTGACGCCTGACCTGCGCCCGGTTCGAACTCGTCTGTCCGTCCGTGCGCAGCACTTCGGGATTGCCGTTGAGCGAACCGTCGCGATTGAGGCGGAAACGCACCACGGTCTGCAGGCGATCGACCTCGAGGCCGGAAGGCGGGTTCCAGTGCGGCTTCAACTGGCGCACGATGGCAGCAAGAATGCTCTGCTGCTGCTGCGGATTGGGCCGGTCGCCGGGATCGCCTTCGCGCCCGTCGCCATCGCTCATGCCCTCGAGGAAACGCTCATTGAGCCGCGTGCCCGAGGATTGCTCTCTCGGCGCGGGAGCCTGCGTCTGGCGCGGCGCCGGCTGCTGCGGTCGCTCGACAGTGGGCTGCGCCACTTGCGAGCGCTCCTGCACGGGCGGCCGCGGTTGCTCCGCAACCGGCTGGGTCACCTGCTGCTCCACAACCGGGGCTGGATCGGGTTGCGGTTCCTCCGACAGTTCGGGCGCAGCAGAAGCCGCAGGATTGCTCGAAGGATCGGGCGCAGTCGATTCGAGACTTACCTCGGTCGCCAGGCTGACATTGATCCGCTCGGACATTTCGTATGCCGGATGGCTGTCATCCTTGAGGATCAGCGCCGCGAACAACGCAATATGCGCGAAAGCCGCGACCGCAAGGCCGAGCTTCTCTTCACGCGCAAGGTTGGCGATGGGGCCCATTGGAATTGCGCGCCTAGGGCTCGTTGGCTGAACTGTTGGTGACCAGCGAGATTGAATTGAATCCGGCACGATTCAATTCCCCCATCACTGCCATCACACGGCCGTAATTGTTCTGCGCATCGCCGCGCAAGGTGACCAATGGCAACTCGCCCTGTGCAGCCGACCCTATCTCGAGCAAGCGATCGTCGAGCTCGCCTTCTCCGACCAAATCGTCATCGATGAAGATATAGCCATCGCGGTCGATCGAAATGGTAAGCTGGTCAGGCGTCTGGTCGAGCGGGTTTGCTCTGCTTTCCGGCAGTTCGACGGGCACACCACTGGCCAGCAGCGGCGCCGTGACCATGAAGATGATCAGCAGCACCAGCATCACGTCCACGAAGGGCGTTACGTTGATCTCGGCCATGGGCGCGCGGCGGCTCGATCGACCGCTGCGGGAGGATTTCATAACTCCCATCGCCATCTATCCGACCTCACGGTCGGGAACGGCACCGGCCCGCACCCCCACCCGGCCACCCAGGAGCCTACCCTGTTTGGGAGGCCGGGTGGGGGCGTGGGGTGGTGCCGCAACTGCCGGAGCAAAGCGAAGGCCGAACATCACGCCTGCTCCATTTCGCGGCTGACATTGGCATGCACGCGATCGGCGAAGCGCTGCAGCTTTGCCTCGAAACCGTTCACCGCGTTGGAGAAGCGGTTATAGGCAATGACCGCGGGGATTGCCGCGAACAGGCCGATGGCCGTGGCGAACAGCGCCTCCGAGATGCCCGGAGCGACCACGGCGAGTGAGGAATTCTGCTGCGTCCCGATCTGGAAGAAGCTGTTCATGATGCCCCAAACGGTGCCGAAAAGGCCCACAAAGGGGGCAACGGACCCCGTGGTCGCCAGGAAATTGAGCCGGTTTGCGAGCTTGTCCGCTTCCGCCGCAACCTGGTCTTCCATCGCCTGGCCAATCCTGGCCATGGCGGCTTGGCGATCCCTGATCCCGGCCTTGGCCGAACGGCGCCATTCCGAAAAGCCAGCAGCTGCCACGCGACCCGAGGGCGAATCAGCCTTGCTGCGCTGAAGCAGTGCCTCGGGCTCGTCCAAAGTCCAGAAATCCTGCTCGAACTTGTTCGACCTTCCGCGCACATTGGCCATTCGCAGTGAGAAAGCGATGATGATCATCCACACCCAGACCGAAGCCAGCAGCAGGCCGGCAATCACGATCTGCACGACGATGTCGGCATCGAGGAACAATTGCATGGGATCGAGCCGGGTCGGGGCGCTGGCGCCCGCTGCGGCCAGGAAATCGAGCGAAGTCATTCAGGGTCTTTCACAAAGAAATCGTCAAAGGCTTTGCGCCATTCGTCGGGCTGGCGACGCGGCCTGCCGGAAGGCGCGATGAAACCGACGCGAACAGTCACTTCCACCAAGAGATCCCCTCCACGCATCAGGCGCTGCCGCAAACGGACGCTTGCAGCCTTCAGTTCCACACATTCTGTTTGAACGGTGAGTGAATCATCGAGGCGCGCAGGAATAAAATAGCGCAGATTGGCCTCGGCTACCGCATAATTTCCAACGCCGTCCTCATGCGCCTTACGCTGGTCGATGCCGAGGAGCCGCAACAGGTCCGAGCGGGCGCGCTCGCAGAACTTCAGGTAATTGGCATGATAGACGAGGCCCGACAGATCGGTGTCCTCGTAATAGACGCGCACCGGGAAGAGGTGGCAATGCCCCTCGAAAATTCCGCTGCTCGGCTGCAATTCACTCTCCATCCCCTACCGCTTCTAGCGGGCACAGGACTCGGCGGGAAGGCCGTCACCCACAGATTGACGGGGGACTGACTCGGTTCAACCCGAAATCATCCGCCCCAGGGACTTTCCGCCGCACAGATGTACATGGACATGCGGCACGATCTGGCCGCCATCCGCGCCGAGATTGCAGAGCAGCCTATAGCCGGGCTCGACCAGGCCAAGCTCGCGCGCAATAATACCGACGGCACGCACGAAACCGCCAACTTCCGCATCCGATGCCTTGGCGGAGAAGTCGTCCCAGCTGACATATTCGCCCTTGGGAATCACCAGCACATGCACCGGTGCCTGCGGAGCGATATCATTGAATGCGAGAGCAAACTCGTCCTCATAGACCTTGTCGCAAGGGATCTCGCCACGCAGGATCTTGGCGAAGATATTGTCGCGATCGTAGGGCTGGCTGGCATCCACTGCTTCCATCATTCGCTCCTGCTCGCCTTTTCGACGAGACCGGAAACGCCCTCGCGCTTCTCCAGCTCTGCCAGCACATCGGCAAAGGCAATACCACGCGCCTGTAGCGCCACCATCAGGTGGAAGAGGATGTCGGCACCCTCGCCCACCAATTCCTCATCGCTGCCCGAAAGCGTAGCAATAGCCGCTTCGACACCCTCTTCACCCAGCTTGCGGGCGATTACAGGCATGCCGCGCGCATTGAGCTTGGCGACATAGCTTTCATCGGGCGAGGCATTGCGCCTCTCGGCGATGACCTGTTCGAGATGCTCAAGAATATCCATGGGCTTGGGGATGCGCAGCCTGCGCGCGCCAGTCAAGCCGCCTTAGCGACGACGTCGGGCGAAACGGCGGCCGATCATCACTCCGGCAAGGCCGAGCGCGAACAGGGTCATGGATGAACCTTCGGGAACCTGCGCGCTTCCCGCCGCCGCAGCCGGTGCGTTCACGATAACGAGGCTGAGGGCAAGTATGAGGAGGATGCGCGTAAGCATGGCACAGCCCATCTGCCTCGCGCGCGATCCCCGCAATCGGGAGTGTGTTAACGTCCCGCGATGGGACTAGACGCTGCGCGCGGGTAAACCGGCGGCGCGCAGCGCATCATGCGCATTGGCAATCGAATAGGTTCCGAAATGGAAGATGCTGGCAGCCAGCACCGCACTGGCATGACCTTCGGTCACGCCTTCCACCAGGTGATCGAGCGTACCGACGCCGCCGCTGGCGATCACCGGCACCGAAACCGCATCGGCAATCGTGCGGGTGAGCTTGAGGTCGTAGCCCTTCTGCGTCCCGTCTCCATCCATGCTGGTGACGAGCAATTCGCCTGCGCCCATTTCGGCCATGCGCACCGCATGCTCCACGGCGTCGATGCCGGTCGCGCGCCTGCCGCCATGCGTGAAGATTTCCCAGTGATCGTGCACCCAGCGCGCATCGACGCTGGCGACGATGCACTGGCTGCCCATGCGCTCGGCAATTTCGGTGATCACTTCGGGTCGCGACACGGCGGCGGAATTGACCGCCACCTTGTCCGCTCCTGCCAGCAGCAGCGCGCGCGCATCCTCGACCGTGCGCACGCCGCCGCCCACGGTGACGGGCATGAAGCAGACTTCCGCCGTGCGCCGGACGATATCGAGCAAAGTCCCGCGCCCTTCATGGCTGGCAGAAATGTCGAGGAAGCACAGCTCGTCCGCCCCGGCGGCGTCATAGGCCTGCGCCTGCTCGACCGGGTCGCCGGCATCCTTGAGATCGACGAAATTGACGCCCTTGACTACGCGGCCATCGGCCACGTCGAGACAGGGGATTACGCGGATACGAACGGTCATGCGCACGCCCCTGCCACAGCGCGGGCGCAAATGCGAGAATTCAGTCGGGCTCGACCACTCCGGTCAGTACCGTGCTTCCGGCCTCGAGCCGGATTGTCTGGCCGATCTCGAATTTGGGCATGTCATCGGTGACATCGCCGCGCCACCTGAACTCGAAACTGCTGCCCGAAACCTCGAATTCGGAGACGAGCGTATCATCACAATAGAGACGCGCCGTTCCATCGTTTTGCGGATCGAGCTTGCGCGCGCGAATGCGGAAGCGCCCTACCCCATGGCTCCAGCGATCCTGCGACAGCTTGCCAGAGGACTGGCCGCGCTTCGCTCCCGGTGCATAGAGCCGCGCTTCGACGTCGTGCGTCTTGTGCTCGCCCTCGGGGACAACCACGAGCGACCAGCCAGGTGCCTTGTTGCGTTTGAACAGTCCGAACATCGGAGCCTCCTTGCGGACCTCTTTATCGGACCAGTGCTGAAATCGGGTTAAGCGCGCTCCGCCATCGCAATCGCGGTCGCAAGGTCGAGCTTGCCTTCGTAAAGCGCGCGGCCGGTAATCACGCCCTCGATCCCCTCGTCCGCATGGATCGACAGCATGTGAATATCGTCCAGCCCCTTCACGCCGCCGCTGGCAATCACCGGAATGTCCACACTGCGTGCTAGGTCCACCGTCGCATCGACATTGCAGCCCTTGAGCAAGCCGTCGCGCCCGATATCGGTGAACAGCAGGCTGGCAACGCCCGCATCCTCGAACCGGCGGGCAAGGTCGACTACAGGCACGTCCGACACTTCGGCCCAACCCTCTGTCGCCACCATGCCATCGCGCGCATCGACGGCGACGACGATGCCGTTCTCCCATTCCTTCGCCATCTGCTTGACGAATTCCGGATCCTTGAGCGCGGCCGAGCCCATGACCACGCGCGCCACGCCAAGGTTGAACCATCCCTCAACCGCTGCTGCGTCGCGAATGCCGCCGCCAAGCTGGACGTAGCCCGGAAAGGCCTCAACGATGGCCTCCACCGCCTCGCGATTTTCCGCGCGACCGGCAAAGCTCCCGTCGAGATCGACGACATGCAGGTGCTGCGCTCCGGCCTCGGCGAAGATCAGCGCCTGCGCGGCCGGATTGTCGCCATAGACGGTGGCGCGATCCATGTCGCCTTCCGCAAGGCGCACGACTTCGCCGCCCTTGAGGTCGATCGCCGGAAAAATGATCATGTGGGATTCCATTCAAGGAAGCGTGCCAGCAGGTCCAGCCCGTATCGCTGGCTCTTCTCCGGGTGGAACTGCACGCCGATAATATTGTCGCGCGCAATGGCCGCCACCAGGCCACCACCATGGTCGGTCATCGCGGCTATATCATGCCCGTTGGCAGGCACGAAATGGTAGGAATGGAGGAAATAGGCCTCGCCCTCCTCCAGCAGATCGTGGTCGCCGTGGTGCGGGGTAAGTTGGACATCGTTCCAGCCCATATGCGGCACCTTGATCTCCGGATCGGTGCGCTCGATCAGCGTCACATCGCCTTCGATCCAGCCAAGGCCAGGCGTCTCGCCATGTTCGAGCCCGCGTGTCGCCAGCAATTGCAGGCCGACGCAGATGCCGAGGAAGGGCACGCCATCCTTCAACACGCGCTCTTCAAGCGCCTCGACCATGCCGGGAATGCCCGTCAGTCCCTCATAGCAGGCGCGAAACGAGCCAACGCCGGGCAGAACAATGCGCTGCGCACCGCGCACGAGATCGGGATCGTCTGTAACGGTGATAAATTCACTGCCTGCGGCCTTCAGCGCGTTGTGAACGGAGTGAAGGTTGCCGGCGCCGTAATCGATCAGCGCAACGCGGTTACCCACCCAATTGTCCCTTTGTGGAGGGTACCGCTCCGCCCTTGCGAGGGTCGAGCTCGACCGCTTCGCGCATGGCGCGGGCAAAACCCTTGTAGAGCGCCTCGCAGATATGGTGGTTGTTCGAGCCGTAAAGCACCTGGCAATGCAGCGTCAGCCCGGCGGCCTGCGCCACCGAGTGGAACCAGTGCTCAATCAGCTCGGTATCCCATTCGCCGAGCTTTTCCTGCGTGAAGCGCGCCTTCCACACGAGGAATGGCCTGCCCGAAATATCGAGCACAACGCGCGCCATGGTCTCGTCCATCGGCGAGTGCGCCTCGCCATATCGACCGATTCCCGCCTTGTCGCCAAGCGCCTGTGCCAATGCCTGGCCCAGCGCGATGGCGCTGTCCTCGGTCGTGTGGTGCTGGTCGACATGCAGGTCGCCGTTCACCTTCAAGGTCACATCGATTAACGAGTGGCGCGAAAACTGCTCCACCATGTGGTCGAGGAAGCCGATGCCCGTGGAAATGTCATATTTCCCCGCCCCGTCGAGATTTACCTCGACAAGGATATCCGTCTCGGCGGTTTTTCGCTCTATCCGGCCCGTTCTCATGGTGATTGCCTATAGGCCCGGATGCGCCTTTCGCAAGGGATGGCGGTGGATCAATGCCGCTTTGCGCCTTGACCAAAGGCCTGCAGATAGTCACCTAGCGCGTGATATGAGCGATGATACGCCTGACAGCCTGATACCCTATGACGAGATCGTGCAGGAAGCCCTGCGCGCGGTCGTCGGCCGAGTTCTTGGCGAAGTCGAACGGCAGGGCGGTGCCTTGCCGGGCGACCATCATTTCTACATCACCTTCAAGACCGGCGCACCGGGAGTTGATATCCGCCAGGACCTGCGTGAGCGTTTTCCGGACGAGATGACGATCGTGCTGCAGAACAAGTTCTGGGACTTGAAGGTGGACGAACACGGCTTTTCCGTTGGGCTGAGCTTCAACCAGCGCCCTGCCCAGCTGATTATCCCCTTCTCCGCCATCACTGCTTTCGTCGACCCGGCTGTCGATTTCGGTCTGCAGTTCCAGGCCGCAGCCAGCGATGTCGAACCGACGGATCATGACGATCCCGAAAATGACGGACCCGAGGGTGCCGGACCGGATGGGAGCGCAGGAGCCGATGATGGCTCCAATGTCGTGACGGTCGATTTCGGCCGCAAGAAATAGGCGGCACGGCGATGGCAAGGGGCAAGCGGCGTCGCAACCAGGTCGAGCCAGCCCCCGATACTGCCCTGCAGCCGGCAACCGATCCTGAAACAAACTTGCTGATGGCCGACCTTGTCATGCGCATCGGCACAACATTCCTGCGTCGCTTTGTGGAGAAGCGCATCCTCAAGGGACGCTACGGCAAGGAAACTGCGCAACAAGTCATGCGCAACAAGTCCGCCAGCAGCACGCTGACGGCCGTTGCTGTTTCGCGTGTCGCCACCAGTTCGGTCCCCGGCGCGGCGCTGGTCGGCACCGGATTGATCGCCAGGACGCTGTATGAACGCGGGAAGGCGCGGCGCGCCAGGGGGAAGCGATCCGCAGCACTGGAAAGCGACAGCTCCGACACTTGATCAAGCACGCCGCCATGCGCCAGAAGCGCTCATGGCCGATTCCAGAGACCTCCCGCGCCGCGGACTGATGTTCATCCTTTCCTCTCCCTCGGGGGCTGGCAAGACCACGATTGCGCGCAAGCTGCTGACAGCAGAGGAAGGCGGACTCGCCATGTCCGTCTCCGTTACGACGCGCGGCATCCGGCCCGGCGAGGTCGACGGCAAGGACTATCACTTCACCGATACCGAGAACTTCCGCTCCCGCGTGGCGGAGGATGCCTTTCTCGAATGGGCCGAAGTGTTCGGCAATCTCTACGGCACGCCGCGCGCGCAGGTGACGCAGGGCCTCGAGCAAGGGCAGGATTTCCTCTTCGATGTCGACTGGCAGGGCGCGCAACAGCTCTCACAGCGGGCCGGTGCGGATGTCGTTTCGGTCTTCCTCCTGCCTCCGAGTATCGCCGAACTCGAACATCGCCTGCGGTCGCGCGGGACCGATAGCGAGGAGGTAATCCAGGGACGCATGGACCGCGCACGCTCGGAAATCAGCCATTGGGACGGCTATGATTATGTCGTGGTCAATGACGACGTGGAGGCGTGCTTCGCCAAGGTGCAAACGATCCTGCATGCCGAGCGCCTCAGACGTGTGCGCCAGACCGGGCTGATCGGCTTTGCCCGCGACCTGATGAGCTGAAGCGAGCGCCCTTCTCCCCTTGCCCCGCCTCCAATGGCAAGCTAGCGGCGCTGGACAGCAAGTTACAAGCAGGGGATGCCGCCAATGAGTGCCGATCTTGAGACCGCCATCGAAGAGGCTTGGGAAGCGCGTGACAGCGTAACGCCCGCGAGCAGCGATGTGCGCGCGCATGTCGAGGCGGCTTTGGCCCTGCTCGACAGCGGCACGGCCCGCGTGGCCGAGCCCGACGGCAATGGCGGCTGGACCGTCAATCAGTGGCTCAAGAAGGCCGTGCTGCTTTCCTTCCGTCTCAACGACAATGAGGTAGTCGATTTCGGCGCAGCAGGCGCACCCGGCTTCGACAAGGTCCCGAGCAAGTTTGCCGGATGGGGCGCCAACCGCTTCAGGGAAGCCGGCTTCCGCGTAGTTCCCGGCGCCGTAGCTCGGCAGGGCAGCTTCATCGGCAAGAACGTGGTGCTGATGCCCAGCTTCGTGAATATCGGCGCCTATGTCGATGAAGGGACCATGGTCGATACCTGGGCCACCGTCGGCTCCTGCGCGCAGATCGGCAAGAACGTGCACATTTCCGGCGGTGCAGGAATCGGCGGCGTGCTCGAACCCATGCAGGCCGGACCGGTCGTGATCGGCGACGGGGCCTTTATCGGCGCCCGCAGTGAAGTTGCCGAGGGCGTGATCGTGGGTGAAGGCGCGGTGCTGTCGATGGGAGTCTATCTCGGCGCATCGACCAAGATCGTCGATCGAGCGACCGGCGAAGTGCACATGGGCAAGGTTCCACCCTATGCAGTCGTCGTGCCCGGCGCCATGCCCGGTAAGCCGCTGCCCGACGGATCGCCCGGACCCAGCCTCTATTGCGCTGTGATCGTGAAAACGGTCGATGCGCAGACGCGCTCCAAGACCGGAATTAACGACCTGCTGCGCGACTGATCCCGGCTCACTACAGACCAAAGCCCGTCCTCCGGAGGCGGAACATTCCTCTGCGCGCTTCGTAGATTTGGCATGACCCAAGTCGATTCTACGAAAGCAATGATCATGGAACGCAAAGGCGACGAAGTTCACATCGAGGAAACCGAGGCAAGCGCCGGCTCCAAGGAAGGAGTGGTGCGCTGGGTGCTGGGTGCCAGCCTGATACTGGCGGTCACCATCCTGTCCGCCGTGTGGATCGTACCAGCCATCAGCTGATTGAACCGGAAATTACGAGCCATGCCAGCTAAATCGAAAGCACAGCAAAGGGCCGCCGGTGCGGCGCTTGCAGCCAAGCGCGGCGAAGCAAAGGTCAGCGAGCTCGAAGGCGCTTCGAAGGAAATGTACGATTCAATGTCCGAGCAAGAACTCGAAGACCTTGCATCTACGGACCGTACCGGATTGCCCGAGCACGCGGCCTGATCAGCTGTTAGAGCTTTCGACAGGCGGCATTCCCGCCTGGCTTGCTGCATAGGCTTCGACCGCGCGCAGAACGCGCATCATGTTACGACCGGAGATCTTCTCGAGCTCTTCCTGCGTGTAGCCGCGCCGGGCCAGCTCGGTGAAAAGGGCCGGATAGGTTGAGACATCGCCCAGTCCCTCGGCGAAATCGGTCCAGCCATCGTAATCTCCGCCAATGCCGATGTGATCGATTCCCGCCACTGCGCGGATGTGATCGATATGGTCGGCAAGGTCCGCTACCGTCGCGACCGGCTCGGGATGAGTAGTCAGCCATGCCTGCATGCCTTCGCTCACCCGGTCGGGCTGGCCCTGCCATTGCCATTCCAGCCGCGCCTGCTCACCTGCGCGATCCCCCAGCCAATCGTTCTTCGCCGTGCTGATATAGCCCGCGACCGGGGTCACCATCACGATGCCGCCATTGTCCTTCAGGCTGACCAGCACATCATCTGGAACATTACGCGATTCGTTGACCAGCCCACGAGCGCTCGAATGGCTGAAGATCACCGGCGCGGCAGATGTCTCGATCGCATCGCGCATGGTGTCTGCACTGACGTGGCTGAGATCGACGATCATGCCCAATCGGTTCATCTCGCGCACCACATCGCGTCCGAAGTCGGAGAGGCCGCCGTTTACCGGCACTCCGTCAGCGCTGTCTGCCCATGCCACATTGGCCGAATGGGTCAGCGTCATGTAGCGCACGCCCAGCGCATACATCTGCCGCAGCACAGCGAGGCTGTTGGCAATATGATGCCCACCTTCGATACCCATCAGCGAGGCAATCTTGCCTTGTGACATCGCCGCCGCGACCTCGTCTGCAGTAGCCACAAATGCCATCTCGTCGGCATTGGCGGCCACAAGCCGCTTGGTTACGTCGATCTGCTCGAGTGCTGCGACCGCAGCTTCCGGCTCGGGCATGGAGGTCGGCACAAAGATCGACCAGAATTGCGCACCGACATGCCCTTCGCGCAGCCGCACAAGGTCTGTCTGCATGGCCCCACGCGGGTTATCGGCAGTGAAGGATGTATCGACAAAGGTGAAGCCACCGATCCTGTTTCCGAAACGGAAGCGCAACTGCATCGGAACATCGTTGTGCCCGTCCCACACCGGCATCGCCTCAAGCGCGGCCTCGGCGACTTCCTCTGCCGTTTCAGCCCGTGCAGGTACGGCAAGGGCCAAGGCGATCAGGGCAAGGGTCTTGTTCTTCACGCAGGGGATCCTTCAGACTTGGCAGGCGCGGCAATTGCCTTCGGCGACAAGCTACTCCAGTTAGGCCGCTTCCCCCAATAGACAACCGGCGGCCCTCGCAAGAGGACCGCCGGCCGTTTGTTCAAAGCTGAACCGCTGAGCGGATCAGAACTTGATGCTGGCACCCACGCCGCCGCCAACGGCATCTTCGGAGAAGCCGACATTGGCGCCAATGCCGAAGCCGCTTTCGGTGACGAAGCCGGCACGGAACGAACCGGCATATTCGCCTTCGAAGACGCCGGCACCGAGGGCGATACCGCCTTCACCATTGTCGAGGTTAAGCGGAGCAGCATTCTGGGCGAATGCCATCGCAATACCCTGGAAGGCCTGCTTGTTCTGGAACTCGAGGTCCACAACGCGGCTCTCGATACCGTCGATACGTGCGTTGAGCGTGCTCACAGCCGAGTTCAGCTGGCCGAGGTTGACCGCATCGGTCGGGTCCACACCGGCAGCAACGCCGGTGACGCGACCGGTCGAGCTGTCGAGCGTGATACCGCCAGCCGAAACGTCGCCATTGACGGTGACAATGTCGCCATCGGTGGTCGAGAAACCGCCGACCGAGGAGACCGAACCGTCGGCCGAGATGTTACCGCCCACAGCGAGGTCGGCACCAATCGTGGCACCGCCGGTAACACCCAGAGTGCCCGCGCTGACTGCACCGGTGGTCGAGATCGCACCCGAACCGGCATTGATGGATGCACCGTTCGTCACGATGCCGCCGTTCGCCGAAGTGAGGCCGCCAACGGTCAGCGTGTTGTTCACCGTGGCGTCGGTTGCGACCAAGTTGGTGGTGGTCGTGGTGCCGGTCACACCGAGGTCACCACCGATCGTGGCATCGCCGGTGTTGTTGATCGTGGTCGAGTTGACCGTAGTGATATTGCCGGTCGAGGCATTCACCGTGGTCGAGTTCACCACGCCGACATTCGCGACATCGGCATTGACCGTGCCGTGGTTGGCAGTGGTCGAGTTGACCGTATCGGCATTGACGGTTGCGATGTTGCCGGTGGTCGCATTGACCGTACCGAAATTGCCGGTGTCGGAATTGACCGTCGTGGCGTTCACTGTGCCGATCGTCGCCGTGGTGGCATTCACCGCACCCGCGTTCACGGTATTGGTGTTGACCGTGCCGGCGTTGACGGTGCCGATATTGCCGGTCGAGGCGTTGATCGTGCCGACATTGTTGATGTCGTTGCCGTTCATGTCGAGATCGCCGCCGACGCTTACGTCACCCGTGGTGGTCAGCGTGTCGGTAGCGATGTCGCCGGTGTTGGTGATACCATTTGTGGTGGTCGCACCCGTCACAGCAAGAGCGCCGCCGACGCTGGCATCGCCGGTCGTGGTCAGGGTTGCCGTACCGACATTGCCGCTGTTCACGATGGTGGTCGAGTTGACGTTGGTGATGTTACCGGTGGTCGAATTGACCGTGGTGATGTTGCCGGTGGTCGAATTGACCGTGGTGATGTTGCCGGTAGTCGCATCAACGGTAGTGAAGCTGCCGGTAGCGCCGCTCACCGTGCCGGTGAAGGTGCCATTCGTGCCCGACACATCTCCGGTAGCCGTGACATTGCCGCTGGCATTGACGTCAACTGCATCGACGTTGCCGGCGAAGGTGCCGTTGCCCGAATCATCCAGCTGGAAGGTCTGGCCGTTGGTCGAATCGGTCACCAGAATACCGTTGTTGTCGATCACGACATCGGTAGAAGTGGTGCCGCCATGCAACGTAATGCCGGTATCCGACACAGTGAGAGTGCTGGCAGTGCCAAGAGTGTTCGACTGGATCGTTACACTGCCAGCGGAACCGCCAATCGTGTCCGCGGCGGTAATGGAACCGCCATCCAGGCTAAGATCGCCTCCGACCGTGCGCAGCTCACCGCCCAAGGTGCTGATATAGCCACCGTCGCTGCTAATGAAACCACCCGAGGAGTCGATATTGCCACCATTGGTGCCAAAGTTGCCACCGCCAGTGAACAGCTCGCCGCCATTAGTGCCAATGTCGCCGCCGGAGGTGAAGATGTTACCACCTTGGGTACTGATATTGCCGCCACCCATGGTAATATTTTCGCCATTCGTGTTGAGGTTGCCACCCGCATTAGGAGTGCTCGGCGTACCACCGTCATTCACCTCGATTGGGTCGGGACCAATCGTGATCTGCGCATTGGCCGGCGCAGCAAAGGCAATGACCGACAATGCCGTACCGCACATGATGCTAAATTTGACGCTCTTCATCTCAATCTCCAAATTCACGGACCCCAAGGCCCACTTTCCCGTAACTCGCTCAATGGATGAGGTATCTTGCGCAGAAATGACACGACCCAGCTACCAAGGCCGACGTGCCGAATGCTCCGGCAAATCAAATTTCGCTAAAGCCCCTGTCTCCCCAATTTTCCCCAAGCCACCATCCGGTAGTCCCTACTGAACCTTACGCCCCACTCGGCGGTTCCAAAACCTACCGCAGAACGAATCGTCCCGTAAAGATCACGTAACCAGTAAGGTTGACCCGGTGTTTACCATTGTCAAGGAACGAGGGAAAGGAAGGATTGAAATAGAACAACTTCTTGAAATGGGGCCACGCTACGTGGGATGCCGTGAAGATCGATATTTGCGCCGCAGGGTCAATAAGGACAGTAAAGATGGGATTTATCAGGGGCTTCAGATGGGCAATCGCATTGCTGCTTAGTCTCGGCTTTGCTGTTTCCGCGCAGGCCGAGGGATTCGTCAATACGCGCGGAGGCTGGCTTTCGCTCACTCCTGAAGCAAAGGCCGCCTACGTCCAGGGCCTCAATGACAGCCTGAACTATTTCTTCGTCGATGACTCGCTGACAGAAGCATTGGCCAAGCGCGGGCGGACGCGCTGCCTCATCGAAAGCCGTGTTACCGCTGCCGTCCTCGCCGCTCAGATCACGGCGGCATACCAAGAGGACCAGTATGAGAGGTTCTCGCCCGTGGCGGTCTATATCCTCAAGATCGGCGAGATGTGCCGGCCCTATATCAATCGGGAGCGGCAGGAATTCGGTCTCGGCCCGCAGTGACTTCGGACATGACCGACGCAAGAGAGATTATCGAACAACTCGGGCTGCAGCCGCATCCCGAAGGCGGCTGGTTCAAGGAGCTGTGGCGCGGCGCAGCCGGATCTGACGGACGTTCCATCGCCACCTCGATCCACTTCTTGCTCGAAGCCGGCCAGAAGTCGCACTGGCACAAGGTCGATGCAGCGGAAATCTGGTTGTGGCATGCGGGCGATTCGCTCGACCTATGGCTGGCACCGGGCGATGACGGGCCGGTGAGCAGCGTGCGTCTGGGACCTGCCATCGCTGAAGGCGAGCACCTGCAACATGTGATCGCGCCCCATGAATGGCAGGGTGCCATGCCGGCAGAAGGCGGCGAGCACGGCTATACGCTGGTCTCCTGCGTGGTCGCACCGGGATTCGACTTTGCGGGCTTCACGCTCGCCGCAGCTGGCTGGGCTCCAGGCTCAAGCACCTCATAACCTTCAAATTCCGGGCGAAAGCTGTCCTCGCAACCATGGGCCACGGTATCCCTCTTGTGTACCGCGAAGTACCAGAAACCTGAAAAATGCTCTGACCAGAAAGACTGCCATCATGTCCGATGACCCAGAATCCTTCGAACGCCTGCATCACAGACGCCAATATCTACTGGGACCTCGTGAGGCCGAACGGGCGCCGGCATCCTTTGCAAGGAAGGGATTCAAACATCTCTACCTGGCCCATCACCCCGATCTGAGCGTGTCTCTGGCAGAGGGCGAACTCCTCAGCGTCGCAGTCCTGGGGGAAATACTCGATCCACTCGAGCCGACACGAAGCAACTCGGACATTGCCAGGGCCCTGGCTGACAATTGCTCCTCGGAGACCGAGATCATTGAAAGGACGGAACACCTTGGGGGACGCTGGGTTCTCCTGATCGCCGGACCGGACAGGACAGTCCTGCTGCAGGATTGCAGCGGTTTCCGGACGGCGGCCTTCACCCGCACTTCGGAAGGCACCTGGTGCGCATCGGATACCTCATTGCTTGCCGAAGAGCTTGGTCTCCCCGTTGCGGAAGAGGTTACCGAACTCGTGAGATGCCAGTATTATGCGAGGGACACCTGGCTTCCCTTCCATGTCACGGCAATTCGCGATTGCCGGCAGCTAGTCGCCAATCACCTGCTGGATTTGGACCAGGCGTCGATGGAGCGATATTGGCCGCGTCGTCCACGCGCAGTCATGGATATCAAGACGGCGTCGGAACGGGCCGCCAAATATCTCAGGGGCATGGTCAACGCAGCCGCCGCTCGCTCGCCACTATCCGTCTCCATGACTGCGGGAAAGGATTCTCGCATCATCTTTGCTGCCACCCGGGATGTCTCGGCAGACTGCTTTTACTATACCACCTACCGACCGGGCGAGAATTACCGGATCCATGCCGACACTCGCATTCCGGGTATGATGCTGAAGCACTTCGGATTGAAGCATAATGTCATCAATGCCTCTGCCCCGCTGCCCTCCTGGCTGCAACGCGTCTACCGCGCCAACACGACGATCTCCTCGCTCAATCGCGAAGGGCTTACCAATGCATGGTGGGAGCATCTCCCGGCAAACTCCTGGAGAACCACCGGTCACCAAGGCGCTGACAATCTTTTCCAGCATTTGAATGTCCCGGCAGCGGATCATCTCGGTGCGCTGCTTCCAATCTGGAACTCCAACAACCTGGCAAGACAGGTAACCCAGGACTGGCTCGAGGAAGCTTCGAGCAAGGCCAGGGAGTACGATCATGCCCTGTCCGATCTGTTCTACTCGGAGTTCCGGCTTTCTCGCTGGGCGGCCCACCATCAGGCCCAGTACGACCTCGCGATCGAGAGCTTCGGCCCGCATAATTGTCGTGCCTTGCTTGAGGCTATGCAGTCTGTCCCTATTGAGGAGCGCGTCTCCGGAAGGCTGTACGAAGAGGTTGTGCGGCAGCTCTGGCCGCAACTCCTCGATTGGCCGATCAACCCGGAAAGCAAGCTGGAATTCCTGATCAGGAAGCTGAAACGCACCCGAATTGGGAACTTCTACAGTTTCAAGGTCCGCAAGCGGAACATCGACAATCACCATATTGCCGGAAAGCCGGTTGCCAGGACAGCAGGCGATGCATCCTAGAATTTCGCACAGGATCGAACGGGATTTGCCGGCGGGGTTGCCTGTCTTGCCGGCTGGAAGCGCATGGCAGGTCCTTCGCAGCCGCTCCTAGGGTTTTGCGCCTGCAGGACCGCACAGTTCCTCCCGCAGTGACCGACTATCCGAATGATTCGCGGCATCGCGCGCCTGCTGCTTGCAAGCTTGTATGTCGTGGCAGGCTATTTCCACCTGACAGCACCCGATCCCTTCTTGCGGATCATGCCGGGATGGGTCCCCTTCCCAGATACTGTAGTCCTCTGGACGGGGATCGCCGAGCTCGTCGGGGCAGCGGCATTGCTCCAACCCTGGTCGAAAAGGTTGCGCCGGGTGGCGGGTATCGGCCTGGCGCTTTACGCACTGTGCGTCTGGCCGGCCAATCTGAACCATATGCTGCTTGACCTGGCACGCTAGGATGGCGGCTGGGGCCTTGCCTACCATGTCCCGCGCATGCTGGCGCAACCGCTGCTCATCTGGTTGGCGCTTTGGTGCAGCCATGCGATCGATTGGCCGCTGCGCCGGGAAAGCCAGCCCGCCGATAGGGTCAAGTTGACCGATTGACCGCGCCAGCCGCTCGGATAGTCTCGTTCCCGGACTGTTGGGAGAGCGGCCGATGAAATCGAAATTTGCCTTGAAGGGATTTGCCATGCTGTTGGCAGTCATGCCGGGCGCAGCGCTGGCGCAGGAAAATGGCGAGGCAACCAGTTGGGCACCTGACGCGATCCCCTCGGTCGTCAGGCCGGTGCCCGACAATGGCGGCAATGCATGGGCAGCCTTCTCCCGCTACGATCCCACACCGTCCGAAGACCAGAACCTGCAGGACCGCATCCTCGATGGCGCGGTGGACATCCACGCCCATTTCGGACCCGACACCTATAACCGGCAATGGGACGCTTTCGAGATCGCCACGCGCGCGCAGGAGCGCGGCATGCGCGCCATCGTCATCAAGAGTCACTGGACCGAGACGGCGGCCATCGCCAATCTGACGCGCAAATATGCTGCGCCCGATCTGGAAGTGTTCGGCGGAATCGCGCTCAATGTCAGCGTCGGCGGGATCAACCCCATGGCGGTGCGCGTCTTTGCCGAGATGGACGGACATTACGGCAAGGTCGTGTGGATGCCGACGCATGATTCCGAGCATGAGGTGATGGTCAATGGCGACACCCGTCCCTTCGTCCGCGTGTCCGAGGATGGCGAGTTGTTGCCGCAAGTCCTCGAAGTGCTCGACCTGATTGCCGAATACGACCTGACGCTCGCCACCGGCCATGTGAACTCGGCC
The DNA here is from genome assembly GCA_913056125.1 of uncultured Altererythrobacter sp. GTDB lineage: Bacteria > Pseudomonadota > Alphaproteobacteria > Sphingomonadales > Sphingomonadaceae > Alteraurantiacibacter. Next base: position 78,285 of record CAJXNC010000001.1, on the reverse strand, counting down.
GAAATGCTGCAGATCATGCATGCAGCGCGCGAACGCGGGATCGAGAAGATCATCGTCACCCATCCCGGCCTCGGCCCACAATATACCGACCCAAGCATCGAGCAACTGCGCGAAGCAGTGGCACTAGGCGGCTTTGCCGAGGTCGTCGCCAACACGCTCTATTCGGATGCCAGCCGCCCGGGCATGGTCGCCATGATCCGCGCGCTTGGCCCCGAGCATTGCATCGTCTCGACCGATAGCGGGCTGGTCGGTACGCCCAACCATGCTGACGCATTGGTCCTTTCGGCAAACCTGCTGCGCGCCGAGGGCTTCACCGAGGACGAGCTCGACCTGATGTTCAAGCACAATCCGGCGCGCGTGCTGGGCCTGCCCGTCGATTAACCCGCCTGCCTAGCTTTTCCCGGTTCAGTCGGCGGGTTCCGCCTCGACCGAGTAGTTGATCGCCGCATTGCGGGTCTTCTGGAATTCGGGGACGCTCATCCCCTTCATCGCCGCATAGACGTCGATATTGCCGAGGCCCACGACCGGGGCGAGCTTTTCCAGATTGAAGAAGATCACGCCGTAATGGATCATGCCGATCCAATCGAGATCGCGGATCATGGTCTTCTCTTCCTCGGTCAGCTCATATTCGTCCGCCAAGGCCTCGAAATCAGTCTTGAACCGCTCGCGGAAGTCCGGCTCGACAATCGAGTGGAGGAAATTGTTGATCCGCCACGCCTTGGCGCTGCGAGTGATGGTGAAGGGATAGGTGCCCTCGAGGTCGAGCGCCGGGGCGACATCCCAATAGATGCGCTTGGCGTAGTCTTCCTTGCTCTCGGGCGAAGGGTCTTCCTCCGCATCCTCGAACACCATCGAGGCAATCGAGGTCATCGAGGGCAGGAAGAAGCTGCGATGCAGCTCGTTCACCTTGGGAGCCAGCGCGCCGCGCATCAGCATCCACATCACGATCTCGGCGCCTTCCATGCCGCCGAGCTTGACCAGCTCGCCCACGGGGATGTCGAGCAGCCCTTCGGGATCGTTGGCGAGGCGGTCCATGAACTCATGGTCCCACTCGACATTGTTGAAGCCGCAGCGTTCGCCATGGACCTGGTGCGAGAGGCCGCCCGTGCCGGCAATCGCCACCTTGATATCGGCGGGATAGTTCTGGATCGCACGGCGCAGGCTCCGGCCGAAATCCCAGAAGCGCTTGGCCTTGGGGATCGGCAGTTCGAGCACGCCGCACTGGAGCGGCACGATCTTGCACGGCCAGCCTTCCTCGTCCGAATGCGGCAGCAGGACCGAAAGCGGCGAGAATGCGCCGTGGTCGAGCCCCATGCCCTGCCAATAGGACAGGTCGAACTCGTCTGCGACCATGCCGAAGGCGAGGTGCTGCGCGAAATCGGGATCGCCCTTGATCGGCGGGATCTTGCGCGGTCCGCCGCCTTCGTCGGCTGCCGCATATTCTTCGCCAATGCCGATGGCGAAATGCGAGTAGTGCCGCATCCAGAAGGAGGTCATGTGATCGTTGTAGACGTAGATGATCACGTCGGGCTTGGTGTCCGCCAGCCACTTCTTGACCGGTTCGAAACCGTCGAAAATCGGCTTCCACACCGGGTCGTCCTGCTTGCCCGCATCCTGCGCGAAGGCGATGGTGGGCGTATGGGAAACGGCGAAACCGCCAACAATCTGAGCCATTGCTACTCTCCCTCCTCAAGGCGGCCAGACCATTCAATTGCCGCCATCTGATTCGTCTTGGTGAGGGTGAAATATTGTAAGCGGCACATACAATCCTTGCGCTGGGTCAAATGCCGATGCCGGGCCAGATCCACCTAACCCCTCACACCTGACACACTGTCCTGTTCGCAAAAACCCAGGAGGGTGGATCACGGCGCTCGGAGGGCGGGGAAAGGCTGGGCTCGACAGGTAGCACTTGCATGGTCGCAATTCGATGGCAGGCCAGATCGGGAGTAGGAAAGATCAAGAAATGCGGAATACATTGGGGTCCGGGCGCGCCATGACCCCGCCCTTGATGCCGCTGCATGCTTTGCCATTAGAATTCCACTGCAGTCCCTGATAGGGCGCGCGGCCATGCTGACGATCAGGAACATCACCGTGCGCCTTGGCGGACGCACCATTCTGGGTCATGCCAGCGCCTCCGTGCCGCCGGGTGCGCGTGTGGGCCTGATCGGACGCAATGGTGCCGGCAAATCGACATTGATGAAGGCACTGATCGGCGAGATCGAACCCGATGAGGGCGAGATCGAAAAGCCACGCCGCGCACGTCTTGGCTATATTGCGCAGGAAGCACCGCATGGCAGCGCCACACCGCTCGAGACGGTGCTGGCAGCCGATGTCGAGCGTACCAGCCTCATGGCCGAAGCCGAGACCTGTGAGGACCCGGACCGACTGGGCGACCTGTATGAGCGGCTGATCGCGATCGATGCCTATACTGCGCCCGCTCGCGCTTCGCGCATCCTGCTGGGCCTGGGCTTCGACGAGGACATGCAGGAACGGCCGCTCGACAGTTTTTCGGGCGGCTGGAAGATGCGTGTGGCGCTTGGCGCGTTGCTGTTTTCGCGGCCCGACGTGCTGCTGCTGGACGAGCCCAGCAACCATCTCGACCTCGAAGCGACGCTATGGCTGGAGAGCTTCCTCAAGTCCTATCCCGCTACACTGATAGTCATCAGCCACGAACGCGACCTGCTCAACAATGTAGTCGACCACATCCTGCACCTGCAGGGCGGCCAGCTGACGCTTTATCCCGGCACCTATGACAGCTTCGAGCGGCAGCGGGCCGAGCGCGCCGCACAGCTGGCCGCAGCCAAGGCGGCGCAGGATGCCCAGCGGGCCAAGCTGGAAGACTATGTCCGCCGCAACAGCGCGCGCGCTTCGACCGCGAAACAGGCGCAATCGCGCGCCAAGATGCTGGAGAAGATGCAGCCGATCGCAGCGCTGATGGAAGATCCCAGCCTCAGCTTCGACTTCCCCCAGCCAACGGAACTGAAACCGCCGCTGATCACGCTCGACATGGCCACTGTCGGGTATGGCGACACACCGATCCTGCGACGGCTGAACCTGCGGATCGACCCGGATGACCGGATCGCACTGCTCGGCCGCAACGGCAATGGCAAGACCACGCTCGCCCGCCTGCTGGCGGCACAATTGGCGCCGATGGAAGGCGAGATCTTCGCCACCGGGCGCATGAAGGTCGGCTATTTCACCCAGTATCAGGTGGAGGAGCTTTCGGGCGACGACACGCCGCTGCAGCACATGACAAGGCTGATGGAAGGCAAGACGCCTTCGGCCGTGCGCGCACAGCTCGGACGGTTCGGATTTGCCGGGGACAAGGCCACCACGCTGGTGGCGAAATTGTCCGGCGGGGAGCGGGCGCGGCTGGCGCTTGCGCTGATCACCTATGAAGCGCCGCATATCCTGATCCTGGACGAGCCCACCAACCACCTCGATGTCGATGCGCGCGAGGCATTGGTGCAGGCGCTGAACGATTATTCGGGCGCGGTGATCCTGATCAGTCACGATCGCCACATGGTGGAACTTACCGCCGACCGGCTGGTGCTGGTCGATGGCGGTACCGCACGCAATTTCGATGGCAGCATGGAGGACTATATCGACTTCGTGCTGGGCCGGAACCAGCCTGCCGGGGATAGCAAGCCGAAATCCGGGAAGAAGGACCGCAAGGCTGCTGCCCGTGACCGCGAGGAGGCACGCAAGGCCAAGGCGCTCGTGACAGAAGCGGAAAAGGACATGGCCCGGCTACAGGCCGAATGCGCCGGGCTCGATGCGGCGCTTATCGATCCGGCAAAGGCCGAAGGAAAGCTTGCGGGCATGTCAGTGCAGGAGCTGTCCATGCGCCGCGCAGACGTAGCGTCCTTGCTGGAAGAGGCGGAAACGCGCTGGCTCGAAGCCGGGGAACAGCTGGAAATGCTGAATTAGGCGCGACAAGCTGGCAAGGCGAACTGCCTGCGGAAAGAATTGGTTTGTAAGAAATTCGTCCCGCCGGGGACTGCTGGAACGTAGCAATTCGAAAGGATCACGTTCCGATGCATGCCCGACCGACCACCGCCCTTTTCGCGGCTTCCGCGCTGGCCCTCGCCCTGCCCGCACAGATCCATGCGCGTGACCGGGACATCTATTTTGGCACCACGCTGGTCGATCCCGAGACGGAGACGCTGACGCCCGACAGCTATATCGTGGTGGACGGCACGCGCATCACGGAAATAGGGACTGGCCGGCCGGTGGCAACCGACGGGGCCAACATGCACGATCTCTCCGGGACATTCGCCCTCCCCGGCCTGATTGATACCCATGCGCATGTAACCTGGGGCCCGGTCGCGATCGATATGCGCGACGGTGCGCCTGTCATGGTGATCGAGGACAGGGCAGACATATACGCTTTCAATGCCAATGCGCTGCTTGCCTATGGTGTCACCACGGTCCGCAATCCCGCCGGCGACCTCGATGAGAACCAAGCATACTCGGCTGCGGTGGCCGACGGTACGCTGCTTGGGCCCGAAGCGTACCATGCCGCCCCGCTCGTCAATCGCCAGCCCGTGAAAGTGGACGGGCCGATGGTCCAGCCGGACGGGGCGACCTCCATCGGCGATATCGTGCACCGGCAGGCGGCGGCAGGCGCAGACTTCATCAAGCTCTATGAAGGGCTGAGCGAGACAGACGTGGCGGAGGGCATTGCGGCCGCCCATGCCAATGGCTTGCCTGCGATCGGCCATCTCTCCGATGTCAGCTGGACACGTGCTGCCGAGCTGGGGATCGATGCGCTGGTCCACATGATGCCGATTAGCCCGGACCTGCTTCCTGCCGAAGCCCGTGACGCATACCTCGCTAGCCGCCGCCCGGGCAGTTTCGCCTTTTTCGAATGGTACGAAGCGGCAGACCTCCAGTCCGAACCGGTGCGCGAGATGCTGGCGACGCTTGCCCGCGAACAGGTCTATCTCGATGCCACGCTGATCGCTTTCGAGCCTGCCTTCCACGGCAATATGCCCGAAGTGGCCGAGCGCGATGCTGCCTTTGCCCATCCCGACATGGTGACGAACTGGCGCACGCTATTTCGTTTCGACCTTGGCTGGATGCCGGAGGACTACGCACGCGCGCAGCAGGTCTGGCCCAAGGTGCTGGAGATGACCCGGCTTGCCTATGAGGCGGGCGTTCCGATGACCATCGGCACCGATCTCGCCAATCCCTGGGTTGCGCCGGGGATCAGCATGTCACGCGAAATGGCTTTGCACCGCGAGGCGGGCATTCCGGCATGGGCCGTGCTGCGCATGGCAACGATCGAGGGCGCAAGACTGCTCGGCATTGACGAGCGGACGGGCCGGATCGCGCCAGGCCACGAAGCAGATTTGCTGTTCGTCCGCGCAAATCCGTTGGAGGACTTCGCCCACCTGCAGCAGGTGAGTGCAGTTGTCACCGACGGAACCCTGCTGGACCCAGCGGAACTGCGTCCCTAGCCGCCCAGCCCGGTCTTACTCACTTCGATAAAGGCCCCGACGGGAATGGCGCGGGGTGCAAAACCGGGAGGGGCATTGCTGCCGGGCGCAATCTCGAGGCCGGCCTCATTGTCGACGACCAGCTTGGCCCAGAGCGAATCTCCGTCCCTGAAGAAGGAGGTCTCCGTGGCCGCGCGCAAGGCATCCATGCTGGCCGCCTCGACACCGCCAGTGGCAGAGGCATAGCCGGGGAATTCGAGGATGACCGCCGAGCCGCTATCCATCTCGTTAAGCGAAACCTGCAGGTTTTCGCGCGACGTCTCGACCCGAACCTCCGCCCCTGCGCCGAGCGTGGTCTCACCGGTATATTCCATGCGCAAGCCGTTGCGCTGCAGGATGATCGGCTCGGCTATCGGACCGGCAGAGAAGCCGCTGAAATTGCCGGCTATGGCGAAACGGCCGACATCGCCGGGGCAGATCGCCGCATTCCAGCTCGCCTTGATCTCGCAATCATCCTCGCTCGCCGCGATGCCGTTATTGATGACGATGGTCGCGCCGGGAATACCGCCGACAGAACCGTCCAGATCGGTGAAGGCGGCGCTCTTGTAAGCGGCGCTGCGGCCATAATCCGAGGCCCAGCGGCGCTGGATCGGCGGGAAGCTGACCGGCTGTGCGTTTTCGAAGGTCAGCCCCTCGACCGTGTTCTCCGTGCTCATGCCGAAACTGGTGAACAGCAGGTAGGACAAGGCGCCCGCATCGCGCGTGGTGTTGGGCACGTAGTTCACGAAACGGGTGTTCTCCACATGGTGGAGGAAGTCGTAATACTCGTAACCGCGGATCGGGAAGTCGGCCTCTACCTTGGGCAGGCTGCGTCCATAGGCGATCTCCGCCGGCGTGGTCGGATTGCCGACATTGTCGCTCTCACCCACGAACAGCGAATCCACCACGCGCGTCGTATAGGGAGCGACACCGGGTGCGCCCGAGGCATGGGTAAAGCCGATCGCATTATCGGCCAGCTTGAGGTTCCTGTAGAGGTGGTATTCGCCTCGGCCCCAGATGGCACCATTGCTGTTCTTGTAGGCGGTGAAATCGTCGGCGACGACCGATTCCACCGTGCCACTGCTGGTATCCGCGGGATCGTTGTAAACGATGAGGTTGGGGCCGGCGATGCCGAAAGTCCCGTCGGGACCGGGGCCGCGATCGAGCATCAGCCCGTCGAAATTGGAATGGGCAACATTGCCGATGAAGCCGCGCAGCTGGGTGCGGCCTGGCCATGTCTGGGCGGCGATCTCCGTGCCTTCGAACGCGCCGGTCGGATGAGTCGGGAAGGCCATCCAGAACCCGATCTGGTCGGAGCCTGCCGCCACATTGTCGCGGTAGAGATTGTCGGGATTGGTGATCCAGAAGGTCGACACCGTATTGTCAGACGGGATTAGGATGTTGGGCGAGCGTTGTCCGGCAGTGGACTGCTCGTCCAGGGTCAGGTTTGTCGGCTCACATGGCAGGGTCATGTGGCACTTGGTCTGGATGCCGAGATTGCGGACGAACTGGTTGCCCGTCTCGATCCCGTCCTCGAGGAAGAAGCAATGGCCGACCGTGTTGAAGGTGACATTGCCTTCGACCAGCAGGTCGTTCGTGCCATGGACTGTCACGCAGCGGCTGTAAGTATCGTGGATCGCCGCATTGCGAATGTACTGGCCCTGGCCTTCGCCGATCAGGTGCCAGTGGATCGGATAGCGGGCGAGCGTCAGGTGCTGTCCCATGCGGGACAGCTCGACGCTGTCGACATACATTTCGGAACCCGACATCGCCATGATGTGGCCGCCAAAGCCGTTTGCATCGGCATCTTCCGAAGCGCGGATGCGGATATTGCGGGTCAGCAGGCCGACTTCGCCGCGCTCGTCCACGCCGAAGGTGACTTCGCCGAAATGCATGTATTCTAGCGGCTCGGCGAAGCTCAGCGCGTTGCCATTCACCGCAGTGATGGTGCGCCGCTCGGCCTGGCGCGGATTGAAGTCTGTCGAGGCAAGGACGATCTCGTCGCCCACGCGCCAGTCGCTGGCGTCGAGCACCTGAATGCTCGTGGCACCCTTTTCGGCGGTGGCGGAGAGTTTCGTCCAGCTGTTTTCCCGGTCGCCATGCAGGTTGAGCGTGCCGCGCATCAGCATGATACCGCGATCGCCCATCGTGTTGACGTCCTCTCCGGGGACATTGTCGGTAAGCGTAATGGTGGCGAGGCGCGTATGCGGGCTGGCTTGGGTGCCGATCTCCAGCTCGCCGCCGGGGACATAAATCCACTCGGTCACAAGGTCGATGTCGCTCTCGTCCGAAAAGCTGAGCTTGCCGTTGATCGTCAGGCTGCGCAGCGCGGGCGGGCTGACATCGAGGATGACATCCATCCCTTCACCGATAGTCACGGCATCGCCTTCAGCCGGAACTTCGCCCGAAGGCCAAGTGGCCGGATCGGACCAGAGCGACTGGGCCGCCGCGCTCCCTGCGCCGAGCATAAGCGACGCGGGAAGAAGCATCGAGAAACAGAGCAGGCGTGACTGCAGACGCATGGCGATTTTCCCCTCAATCGGGACTTGGCGTCCCGTATTCCGTGTTTGGCCGCACTTTTGCAGCGGACGGATCAATTTGCCAAGAGGACCGGACCTCGAACGATCCATCTGCGCCGCCAAAGTGAAAGCCCCCGGCTTGCGCCGGGGGTTCCAGTCCGATTAGCCGCCAAGGCCCGTCCTGCTGACCGCGACCGAGGCCTGCGGCGAGCGGATGCCAACGGTTTCGCCCTCAGGTGCAGGATCGGCAACCAGCTTGACCCACAGCGCATCCTCGGCCTGGAAATAGGCCGTCTCGCTGGAGGCACGCAGCGCATCGATACTGTCTGCCGCTTCGCCGCCGGTGGCGGAGTTGAAGCCGGGCAGCTGGAAGATCACCCAGCTATCCGCATCCATTTCGGTAAGCGAGAGCTCGAGGCTCTCACGACCGGTATCGACGCGCACTTCGGCGCCGCTGCTGATCGTGCCCTGGCCGGTATATTCCCAGCGCCTTCCATTGCGGCTGAGGACCACCGGCTCTCCCGAAGGACCGAAGAAGCCGAAACCGCCGCCCAAGCTGAACCGGCCGACATCGCCGCGGCAGATGGCAGCACCCCAGGTGGGCTTGATCTCACAGGTGTCGTCGGACGCCGCTATGCCGTTGTCGATCACGACATAGCTGTCGGGCGTGCCAGTGATCGAACCGTCGCGATCATGGATGGTCGCGGTGGCATAGGCGGAACGACCACCGAAATCGTTCGACCAGCGGCGCACTTCCTCGGGGAAATGGACCGGCTTGGCATTGACGAAGGTCAGGCCCTCGACCCCGTTCAGCGTGCTCATGCCGAAGCTGGTATAGAGCAGGTAGGACATGGCACCCGCCTGGCGCGTGTCATTATCCTCGAAGTTGATGAAGGTGCTGTCCTCCACCGAATGGAGGAAGTCGTAATATTCATAGCCGCGGATCGGGAAGTCGGCGACATGCTTGGGCAGGCTGCGGCCATAGGCCAACTCGTCCTCGGTCGTCGGATTGCCGATATTGTCGCTTTCACCCACGAACAGCGAATCCACCACGCGCGAGGTGAAAGGATCGCGGCCGATCGAGCCCGAAGCGTGGGTGTAGCCGATGGCATTGTCGGCCACGCGCAGATTGCGGAACACATTCATTTCACCGCGCGCCCAGACACCGCCATTGCGGTTCTTGTAGGCCGTGAAGTCCTCGATATGCGTTTCGATCGACGGGCTGTTCGGGTCCGACGGATCTTCGCGTGCGATATGCGCGCTGCCGGTGACGCCGAACGTATTGTCCTGGTTGATGTTGCGGTCGAACATCATGCCGTCGAAATTGGAGTGCGCGGTATTGCCGCGGAACTCGCCCGCCGGCATGCGGCGCGGCCAGGTATTGGCGGCGATCTCCGTGCCTTCGAACTGGCCGTTCGGGTGTTCGGGCAGCGACATCCAGAAACCGGTCGAATCCGAGCCGGCGGCGACATTGTCGATATAGTCATTCGCCGGATTGGTGATCCAGTAGGTCGCGACCGTATTGTCCGAGGGGAGCAGGACATGTTCGGACTGCTGTCCGTTGCCACGCTCGCCCGGGATGCCGAGATTGGTCGGCTCGCAAGGCAGGGTCGGGTGGCACTTGGTCTGGATGCCGAGATTGCGGACGATCTGGTTACCCTGTTCGATCCCGTCTTCCATGAAGAAGCAGTGGCCGACCGTGTTGAAGGTGACGTTGTTTTCCACCAGCAGATTGTTGGTGCCGTGCATCGTCACACAGCGATTGAACGTGTCGTGGATCGCGGCGTTGCGAATATACTGGCCTTCGCCCTCGCCCAAAACGTGGAAGTGGATCGGGTAACGCGCCAGCGTCAGGTGCTGGCCCATGCGCGAAAGCTCGACGCTGTCGACATACATTTCGGAGCCGGACATCGCCATGATGTGGCCGCCAAAATAGGTTTCAAGGTTGTCGTCGGACGCCTGCACCTTGATGTTGCGGGTGAGCATGCCGACTTCGCCACGCTCGTCGACGCCGAAAGTGATCTCGCCAAAGTGCATGTATTCGAGCGGCTCGGCAAAGCTCAGCGTGTTGCCGTTGACCGCCGTAAGCGTCCGGCGCTCGGCCTGGCGCGGATTGAAGTCGGTCGATGCGAGGACGATCTCGTCGCCTGCTTCCCAGCCCGAAGCGTCAAGCACAGTAATGCTGGTCGCACCCTTTTCGGCAGTGGCCGCAAGCTTGGTCCAGGTGTGGTCGGTGGTGCCGTGCATGTTGAGCGTGCCCTGCATCAGCATGATGCCGCGGTCGCCCATCGTGTTGATGTCTTCACCCTGCACATTGTCGGTCAGCGTGATGCTGGCATTGTGCTGGTACGGGTTCGCCTCGGTGCCGATCGTCAGCTCGCCGCCGGGGACATAGATCCACTCGCTTTCGAGGCTGATGTCACGCTCGTCCGAAAAGGCGAGCTTGCCCTGGATGGTCAGGCTGCGCAGGCCCGGAGCATCGACATCGAGCACCACGTCCATGTCGCGGGTGATGGTGACTTCGTCGCCTTCGCCGGGAACCTCACCCGAAGGCCAGGTCGAGGCATCGGACCAGAGCGACTGCGCCGCAGCGCCCGAAGCGAGCATGAGACTTGCCGGAATGACCGACGCGAAAAGATACAGATTTGGATGCTTGCGCATGATGTTTTCCTCTCACCCGGGGGACTCTTCGGTCCCGCTCAAATTAATTGCCTACAGTCTGCAATGGACAGACCGCTTTGCCAACAAGATATCAGGCGAGCGCGCAGACCGGGTGTAATTGTTTGTAACAACCCCGGCATGCCTGCCCGCAGGCTGGGCGCGGCTCAGTCGCCCTACTCCTTGTCGACCACCACATTGCCAGCAGTCGCCTCGATCGCGACGGGACCGACCAGCGAGGCCACGATACCGGGGCGATCGGGTGCATCGTCGCGCCGCGCATCCATATGCATCTCGTTCATGCCGATCTGCGCCGATACGTGGCGTGTGAAAGGCAGCCGCGTCCCCTCGCCCCAATCCTGGTGCACGATGTCGAATGTCAGCACATCGCCCTCGATGACGAAGTTTTCCAGTGCGCCGAACGTATAGGGATTGTCGCAGCGCCCGCAGGCGAGGCCGAACAGGCGGTCCCCATCCTTGCGGATGAGGAAATACTGCTTGTCCATCCCGGTGCCGAAGCCGAGCCAGACGCCGACCACGTCATCTGCCGTCAATTCCTTCCATTCGCCCGGCGCGACATAGGGGGCGGGAGACCCGCCTCCACCGCCGCCAAAGCCTCCCTGCAACACAGGAACGGGCGGCGCATCGGGCGGCAGGACCGCTTGCGGATAGGGTGCGGGCGTGGGGCCGCGCGGATCCTTGATCGCCACATGCTCTATCGCTGCGCCATCTGCGCCTCTTGTGCCTGAGACGTGGAGCGCACCGTCCACCAGGCGGGCTGTCAGCGTATCGGTCGACGCCAGCGATCCATCGAGATTCAGGTGACGCACGGTGTAGGCAATCCCATCGCCCGCATCGAAGCTACCGTGGATCGGCGCCAGCGTGGTCCCGTCAGCACAAAAGGTGCAATAGATGCCGGTCACCTCGGTGCCGCGGATCACGAACTCGTAGACATGGCGATCGCCCGCATCGGTGCGCCAGCCACCACGATAATGGTCCGCATCCTGTGCGATCGCGGGCGCCGAAACCAGCACGCCTGCCAGACAAGACAGGACCAGTCCCAACACCAAGCCCGTCAAGGCCCGCCTTCGCTTAAGCATTCCCCTCTCCCCACTAACTTCAGACGGAGGATGGACGAGCGTCGCTGCGCGGGCAACCATGGATCGTGCCCTTCATCTGGACATCTCCCGTCCGAAGGTGGCTCTATCAGAGTAGCGGGCCGATCATCGCCATGAAGTTGTACCAGGCATGGCGGAGATGGCCGGTGTCCGCGATTTCATCCGGTCCGACAACAGCCGACTGTGCGATATAGGATTGCTGGCGAACACCGAGCTGTCGGACGAATTCGGAGTCCATGAAGAGGACATTGGCTTCGAAGTTGAGTTCGAAACTGCGCCGATCGAGATTGGCCGAGCCGATCAAGGCGACGGATTCATCGACCACCATCGTCTTGGCATGCAGCAGGCCGGGCCGGAACTCGCAAATGGTTACGCCGGCCTCCACAAGATCGCGATAGTGGCTGCGGCTCGCCGCAGCGACGATCCGGCTGTCATTGCGCTGCGGCACGACAAGTGTCGTTTCCACGCCGCGACGCGCAGCCGAGACCAGGGCGAAGAGCAGGTTCTCGTCCGGCACGAAATAGGGCGTGGTGATCGTCAGCGTGCGGCGTGCAGAGTATATCAGCTCGCAGAAAACCGCGCTCATCAAGGGGATCGAAAGCGCAGGACCGGTTCCGATCACCTGGGCGATGATTGTCCCATCGGTATCCGGAAGCGGCCGCTCGGACAGGAGATAGTCGAGATTCTGGTCGCTTTCGGCGAGCCAGTCGATGACGAAGAGATATTGCAACTCGCGAACGACGGGGCCCTTCCAGCGGGTCATGATATCCACCCAGGGGGCGTATTTCGCCTTGATACGAAATTCCGGGTCGGCGGCGTTCTGGCTCCCGCACCAGCCGGTATCGTTGTCGACGATGAGCAGTTTGCGGTGGTTCCGCAGGTCGACCCGGCCGCGGATCATGGTCCAGAGAAGGTTGCCGACGGGCAGGGCCTCCCTCACCGCGACGCCCGCCTCCTCCAGTTCGCGCCAATGGTTCGAACGGATAAAGCCGCGCGATCCCAGCGCATCGGCCAGCGCGCGGACATCGACGCCGCGCCTTGCCGCACGCGACAGCGCGTCCTTCAACTTGCAGCCGTTATTGTCGTCGAGCCAGATATAGGTGAGGAAGTGCACATGGTGCCGGGCGCTGTCGATATCGGCAACCATGGCATCGACCGCGGCATTTTCGTCCGACGAGAGTTCGGCGGAGTTTCCGACCGTGGGAGGAAGATCGTTGACGGTGCGCCCCAGTGCGAAGGGCGCGGAGTATTCGCTGCCGGCCAACAGCTGGGCTGCCGGTTCCACGACGGATGGACGTGGCGTACGCCGGGCGATCTGCTGGACGAGGTTGAGCCTGCGGGCACCGATCCGCAACTCGCCCAGCAACAGGTAGGCGATCATGCCGAAGACCGGGATCACCATGACGACGAGCACCCAGGCCAGCCGCGTGGCCGGATCTCGGTGCCTCCGGAGCAGGGCACGCAGCAGTACCGCCAGCTGCGCCAGCGACAAAAGCAGCAACAGGAGTAATTCGGTTCCGATCACCCCGCAACTTCGGCACAAAGCCGCATGGCTGTCCAGCCCCCCAGGCATGCGGGCTGGACTGATGCGGCGAGGAAGGTGTTAGTCTTCCTTGCCGGCCACGCCGTAATTGATCTGGGCGTTGCGGGTCTTCTGGAATTCGGGAACCGAAAGGCCCTTCATCGCCGCATAGATATCGATATTGCCGATACCGGTCACTGCGCCGAGCTTCTCGAGCATGAAGAAGATCACGCCGTAATGGATCATGCCGATCCAGTCGCGGCGGCGGACGAGGTCTGCCTCTTCCTCGGTCAGTCCGCCCTTCACATAGGCGGCTTCCTCGTCCTCGCGGAACAGCTTGCGCATTTCGGGCTCGGTCAGCGAGTGGAGGAAGTGGTTGAGGCGGAAGCCCTTGACGCTGCGCTCGATGGTGAAGGGATAGGTCCCTTCCATATCCTCGGCACCGGCATAATCGCGATCGGCGCGCGCACGCGTCACGGCAGGATCCTCGACCGGAGCATCCGGTGTGCGCTCTTCCATGATCATGGTCGCGATCGGGCACATGGAAGGCAGGAAATAGGTCTTGTGGATGCACTCCACATCGGCCGACAGCGCGCCGCGCATCATCAGCCACATGACCACCTCGGCGCCTTCCCAGCCGCCCAGCTTGGCCAGTTCTGCCACCGTCATGTCGAGCAGGCTTTCAGGGTCCTTCTCGAGGCGGTCCATGAATTCCATGTCCCAGTCGGGATTGTTGAAGCCGCAGCCTTCGCCATGGACCTGGTGCGACAGCCCGCCGGTGCCGGCGATGGCTACCTTGATCTCCTCGGGATAGGAAAGGATAGCCTGGCGCAGGCTCTTGCCGAACTTGTAGAAACGGCGCGCGCTGGGCAGCGGCACGGTCAGCACGCCGCACACCACCGGCAGCAGCTTGCAGGCCCAGCCCTTGTCCTCGTCATAGTCGACCATGACCGAAAGCGGCGAGAAGGCGCCGTGGTCCAGCCCCTTGCCCTGGAAATAGGACAGGTCGAATTCATTGGCGACCATCACGCGGGCGACATGCTCGGCGAACTTCGGGTCACCCTTGATCGCCGGGATGTCGCGCGGGCCACCGCCTTCGTCGGCGGCCTTGAACTCCTCGCCCACGCCCAGCGCAAAGTGGCTGTAATGGTCGAAGAAGGAGGTCATGTGGTCATTGTAGATATAGACCAGCACGTCGGGCTTCTTCTCGCGGAACCATTCCTGGACCGGCTCATAGCCTTCGAAGATCGGCTTCCAGACGGGATCGTCCTGCTTGCCGCCATCCTTGGCGAAGGCGATGGTGGGGGTATGCGACGTGGCGACGCCGCCAACAATGGTTGCCATGGCAGTTAAGCCCTTTCCTCTCGTGCCGCGCGGAATCGTGTTGCCGCCCGGGGTCCTGATCAATTGCAGTCTTATTGCCATGTGGGCGCTCACCGCGGCAAGTCAATTCTCCAGAAATGCGAAGGCTTCGGATATGCGAAGATCTGTGCCGAAACGAAAACGGGCGAGGCACATGCTGCGCCCCGCCCGAAATCGGCTAATCTGACATTGGCAGGCAAGGAGCCTGCGAAGACAAGCGGCTTAGCTGAGGTGCTTGGAGACCGCAGCCGTCATCTTGAACATCGAGATCTGATCATTGCCGATCACGGCGCCCAGCTTGCCGTCCGGGTTGATCTGGCGCTTGTCCTTGCTGTCCTGCAGGCCATTCGCCTTGATGTATTCCCACACCTTGCTGGTAACCTGGGCACGGGTCATCGGGCCCTTGCCGACAACGTTCTCGAGCGCGCCCGAGAGGTTCACCGGCTTGTTCAGCGCATTGTTCTTTGCAGCCATTATACTTTCCTTCCCTTCAAAATCGCCGAAGACGGGCTCTTCACTCCTCGTCCTCGGCTTCCCAATCGTAGTCACCGCCTTCTTCCCGGGCATAGGTCCCGGTCAGCAGCGTTACGGCTGTCACATGGCCATCCATGGCCTCCACCAGTTCGTCACGGCTTGCACCCGGCATCAGCGTCAGCGGGAGATCAAGCGCAAAGAGCTGGAATACGTAATCATGCGGCTCCGCACCGGTCGGCGGATCGGGCAGCAGCCATTCGGAATTGCCGAAGGAGTTCTTTCCCTGGCGCGGCGGTACTTCCCCCTCGAGGATCTGCCCCTTCTGCGCGGGCAGCCCCCAAACCAGCCAGTGGCAAAAGCTCTTGCCCTTGATGCCGTCGGGATCCTCGACCACCAGCACGCATTCATGCGAGCCCGGCGGCGGCGCGGTCCACTCGAGCGGCGGCGCAACGGAGTCCTCTTCGTCTGCCGTGAAGCAGGGATCGAGCTCTCCGCCATCACGAAATGCCGCGGAAGAGAGCTTGAACCCGCCCTTCTCGAATGCCTGGGGGCTGCCGAGTTTCGCCGCCACCAGTCCCGCATGAGCGGGCCTCGCATTGGGCAGGGCCTGGCCCAGCCAATCGGGCAGTTGATCCGGCATCGTTCCTCCAAAAGCGCCAATTGGCGCATCCGTACAATTCATTCGTCCTGACAGGACCGAAGGAGGGCGATGTGCCGCCTGATACGCCCCATTGCAAGGGCGTGTGCCCTATGATCTGTCGAAGGATTGTGAATGAATCCGCAAAATCAGCAATCTAGGCCCGGAATGAGTCCTTGCTTGAGGGGACTCCCCCCGATACCGTCTCAATCGTAACTTTCTCGTCCAAGCCCATACGGATTCGCCCCATGCAAACCTCCAAGACCGCCCTGGCACTGGCATGTGCCGCCATGCTCACATCCTGCGGCGGAGGTGGCGGGGCCACGGCCAATGCCCCCACACCAACGCCCAGCAGCACGGCTCCTACGCCAACGCCGAGTGTTGCCCAGTGCTCGCTATCCGACAGGCAGGACTGGACGCTGGCGCAGCTGGAGGAATGGTATCTCTTCCCCAACCTCTTCAACGCTTCGGCCAATCCCGCCAGCTACGGCACCGTGCAGGACTACATCGATGCACTGGTAAAACCGGCGCGCGATGCCTCGGTGGACCGCTATTTCACCTACATCACATCCATCGAAGAGGAGAACGCATTCTTCGAGCAGGGGGCAACTGCCGGTTTCGGTATTCGGCTTGGCTATGACACGTCGGCTAACCGTGTCTTTGTGATCGAGGCTTTCGAAGATGCGCCCGCACTCGGCCAGAATGTCGATCGCGGTACGGAGCTGCTGTCCATCGGCACAAGCGAAGCGACCCTGCAGACTGTCAGCTCGCTTATGCTGACAGGTGGACCCTTTGCCGTGATCGATGCGCTGGGGCCCGACACGCCGGGTACGTCGCGAACGTTCATCGTGCGCGATAGCGGCGGTGTGGAACGCACCCTGACGCTGGTGAAGGCCGATTACGCGATCGACCCGGTATCGGACCGCTACGGTTTCAAGATCGTCGATGATGGCGGCAAGAAGGTCGGCTACCTCAATCTCCGCACCTTCATCGACACGGCAGCCACTGACCTGCGCACGGCCTTTCAGGCTTTCCAGGCAGCGGGCGTGACCGAACTGGTGATCGACCTGCGCTACAATGGCGGCGGCCTTATCTCTGTCGCCGCTCTCATGGGCGACCTGATGGGCAAGGATCACGCGGGCGAGGTCTTCTCGACCATTGCCTTTAGGGACAGCAAGTCCTTCGAGAACGAGGATTACCTGTTCGTGCCGCGGGCCGCATCGATCCAGCCGACCAAGATCGCCTTTATCGCCACCGGTAGCAGCGCCTCAGCCAGCGAGATGCTAATCAATGGCATGCAGCCCTACCTCGCCAGTGACAGCATGGCGCTGATTGGCGAGAACACTTACGGCAAGCCCGTCGGCCAGATCGCGCTTGACCGCGCAGCATGTGACGACCGGCTTCGCGTCCTCGCCTTCAAGGTCGAGAATGCGGACGGTCTGGGCGAGTATTACGAGGGATTGGCCGATACGGTGCCCAATACCTGCCGGGCGCTGGACGACATTTCGGAGCAGCTGGGCGATCCTAACGAGGCAATGCTGGCAACGGCGCTGGATTTCCTCGCTGGGCGCAGCTGCACGGCGATAGCCGGCGTGACCGAGACCGCAACAGCCTCAGCCACCCCGATTCCCGTCCGCACTCCGACCCGTGCCACGCGAGAGATCCTCCAGCGCGAGCGGCCCAATACGGTGCAGCGCAACGTGCCCGGGATCTTCTGACCGGGGTAGCAGGCTTGCGACGACTCCTCGTCACCGGTTTCGGACCGTTCCTGGAGGTCGAGGAGAACCCCTCGCAATTGCTGGTGGAGCATTTGCGGCGTGAGCCTGCGGCGCTTCCGCAAGACACGCAGTTTGCCGTTCTCGATGTCGACTACGCACGCGCAGAAGCACAGCTTGCGCATTTGCTGGCCGATCCGCCCGCCCTGGTCTTGCTGACGGGATATAGCAGGAGGGCGGAAGGCATTACGCTGGAGCGCCGCGCGACCTACGAATTTACCACCTCCCGGCCCGACAATGCCGGCCATGTCCCGGCATCGGTTAGCCGCGAAGCGATCGACAATGACGATCTCGATTATGCCGGCATGCAGGGCCTGCTCGGCTCAAGAGGCATAGCGGCCTGCCAATCGCGCGATGCGGCCGGATATTTGTGCAACTATACTTATCGACGGACGCTGGAGACGATTGCCGATCGCCAGCTCTCCATGCAGGCCCTGTTCGTCCACCTGCCGGCTATCAGCGGCAGCGACCTAGCCGACAGCGCCGCCGCGCACATGCCGTTAGGAGACATGGCGCAGGCTATCGCGTTGATTGCCGAAAAACTGATGGAGAAGTCCTAGGGGCAATGGCTATGCGGGCGCACCGTCATGCGGCTGGCTCTCGCTCCAGCCGCAACCATTGCGCTTCTCTTCGGCCCATTGCAACGTTACCGTAAAAGGATAGGTGCGGTCGCTCATTCCGTCCGAACATTCCGCCGGCGTCACCGCCAGAACAACTTCCTTCCCGTCGACCTCGCCACTGAAGGAAACCCCGCCACGCCCGGCAAATCGGGTCACCGCAATCGCAATGCCCTCGATGTTCTCGGGCGTGGTGTAGGTGAAGATGCCCTCCTCGATCGTACCGCCCCAGAAGGGTTCGGTGCCGGCTACGCGGATCGCCTCGTCCTCGGCAATGCCGGAAAAGGGTTGGCTATCCTGCAAATTTCCCGGCAGGTTTGCCTCACCTTCCTGCTGGCAGCCGGCAAGCATTGCCCCGAGACCGGCCAACACCAATATCTTTGCGTTGCTGGATCGATGCGCCATGATTGCCTCCCGAGAACGCAGCAGCATAGCATCGCCACGCAGGAACGGAACGGCACAGATACATGAAAGCAGGCAAAGTCTTCCTTGCGCTGGGTACCATCGTGACGAGCGGCCTGCTGCTCGGCCTGCTTCTGGGCCGCTTCAGCCAACCCGATATCACCTATAGCGAACCGAACCGATCCACCCCCTCGACGCGTGCTCCCGCGACCGTGCGGGAAGAGAACGAGGTAGAGGAGAGTTTCGACACGGCTTTCTCGGACTTCGATCCGTCGCCGTTTGAAGAGGGAGCGTCGGACTGGGAAGAAGATCTGTCGATCTACCGCTTCGATCCCGATTTCGAACCGGGCGAAGATGTGCAATTTGCCTGGCCGGTGGGAGGAGGCGAGCCGGGCGAGGCCGATGCCCCGCCCCTTGCCGAAAAGCCGCCCGCGCCTGTCGCACCCAAGCAGCCTGCCAATCCGGCCAGCCGTTATGGCAACCTGCCCGATGCTGCTCGACCGGTTACCGCGAATCCGGCGGAAAATTCGCAGGACGAAACAGCCAAACCGCCGGCACGCGAACCGCGCGCGGCGGATGGGCAATTACCCGCTATCTGGTAGGAGGCGCCGAAGCGCCCGCGAAGACTGGCCTTACTGCGCCACGCAGAAGGTGGCGATGTCATTCTCACGGAGGCCGATCGTTTCCTGCACGCTGGCAAGGCGTTCCTCGGCAGACTGGCGTTGCGGGCGCCAGCGCAGGCGCTCCGAGTATTCCACCAGATCGTTCAGCAGGCTTTCGGCCTCCTGGTACTTTTCGAGGCTTGCATTGAGCAGACGGCAGCCGCTCTCAGCATCGGTCGCCTGGCCCAGCTCGGTATCGACCGCAGTAATTTCTTCGCTGACCTCGGCAAGGCGGTCATAGGCGAGGTTGTACTGTGGCTCGTAAACCTGGCTCTGCGCGAAGGCAGGCGCAGCCAAGATCGCACTGCCAAGAAGTACCGGCGCAACAAGCGCCAATTGCTTACGCATGGATTTTTCTCCCACTCATCCCTGTTCGATACCCATCCTGCAACAAGGTGAGGCCTTGGGCAAGTAGAGCAATGATATCTTGCCCCCTAAAACACTGGACATTGCTCTAGGCTTTACAGCAAATGCGTTTCTCGCAGCCAGTCTAGAAGCCAAATCCGTCCAGCAACCCACCCGCGGCATCGAGCGGGTTGGCACGCAGATCGCGTTCTTCCCTGCCAATATAGTGGAAGATTCCGTCCAGTCCCTGATCGGTCACCGTTTCGTTGAGGTTCGCCCGGCTGATGCCGATTGCGGCGAGCCATGAATTGTCGCCGGCAAGCCGGTCGAGCTGGTCATAGGCCCCGAGGCTGGCGAGTGCATCATCGACCAGCGGGTTCAGGCGCGCATGCAAACGATCATTGGAGGAGCGGCGCAGATGTTGCGTAGCGCCGGTATCTTGGCGCACGATATCGGGCACATCCGAGAATGACAGGTTGTTGATCGCATCGCGGAAGATCGGCTTGGCCTCTCCCGCCGCGACACCGGCCGCATCGTTCAGCGTATGGATCAGGCCGTCGAGCACGCCGAGATCGCGCGCAGCGCCGAAGATGCCGCCCAGCAGGCCGCCGCTACGCCCGGTCGATCCGCCTATCATTGGCAGGCCGATACGGATTTCCTCGTCATCGTAGAAGGCGTTGGGCTGCGCCAGCTTGTCGAGCGCATTGTCCGTCGCCTGGCCGAGGATAGTGCCGAGGCCCAGAAGGCCGCCAAGGTCTTGCGCACGAAGCGTGCCCGGCATTGCAAGCGCCGCCGCACCAACCACCATGCCGGCCACGAATTGCCTGCGACCGATCGCGTGACAAAGCTTGCTCATATGCTTCCTCCTGCTGTGAGACGTCTGTCTACCACATCACATCCAAGGTTTGACGTCACGCAATGACAATCTCGGGCGGCTACCTATGTTGAACAAAACAGCGAGAGGAGCCCCCATGATCGATATCGACCAGTCCGACCCGGATTTCGTCGTCCTGCGCCCCGAAGGTGCGCTGAGCGAGGAAGACTTTGCCAGCGTTGCGCGCGCGATCGACGACCGCATCAATCGAACCGACAAGGTTCCCAACCTCATCATCCGAGTGGACAAGCTTCCCTACTGGGATTCCATCGGCGCGCTTACCCGTCACTTCCACCTGGTGAAGGAACATCATGCGCTGGTGAAGAAGGTCGCCATTGTCGGCGACAATCCGCTGCTTTCGGTCACGCCGGAAATCGCCAACATGCTGGTCAAGGCGGTCGTCCGCCGCTTTCCCGAAAGCAAGCTCGACGATGCTCGCCAATGGGCCCGCGCGGAGAAGGACGATCCGGGCCACTTCGAAGTGATCGATGATCCCGAGCTGCCGCGCGATGTCATCGCCCTGCGCGCGGTGGGCATCATCACCGCGCAGGATTACGAGGACGTTCTGCTCCCGCTGGTGGAGGAAAAGCTGAAAGTGCACGACAAGCTCAAATGCCTGATCGTGATGGACAGCGATTATGCCACCTATTCGGGCGATGCCGCCTGGTCGGACATGAAGTTCGGCCTGACCAAAGGCTTCAAACTGTCTAGTGTGGCGTTGGTCACCGACAGCGATTGGCTGAAGAAGACGGCCAAGCTGTTCGCGCCGCTCATGCCCTTCACTTTCAAGGGTTTCGCGGTTGACGAGCTGGACGAGGCCAAGAGCTGGATCAAACGCTGAAGTCCGGCACAGTCACTCTGGTAATAGCGGCCGCGCCCTGTCAGGGGAGCCTGCGCGAAAGGATAAATACGTATGGCCGGTGACGACGAGGAATACATTTATGACGAGGATACGGGCGAGTGGATGCCCGCATCCGAATTCGCTGCGAAACAGGCCGCCGCGGACACGGTGGAAGTGCGCGATGCGGTCGGCAATCTGCTTGCCGATGGTGATGCTGTCACGCTGATCAAGGACCTCGAGGTCAAGGGCGCGGGTCAGACGCTCAAGCAGGGCACGCTTATCAAGTCGATCCGCTTGACCGGCGACGCTCAGGAAATCGACTGCAAATATCCCGGCATCAAGGGCCTCGTCCTTCGCGCGGAGTTCGTGAAGAAGCGCTAGGTTCCTAGCCCCGCGCTATTCCTCCTCGACCACCTTGCCGATCAGCCGCGCCATGCAGCGATCGGGCGGGCCGGAAAGGCCGCGCGGTACGATGAGGTTGACCGTATCGCCCGTGCAGAGCGAGGTCTGCGTGCCGGTATCGAGCGCGATGCGATAGGAGAAATCGAGGTCCTGGCAGCCGGCCAGCACTTCGAACATCCAGTCGTCATTCGGGCCCGTATCGACGGTGAAGCGTTGCTGGCCGCGGGGTCCGTCGGGAGCATCGGCATAACCCCGGATCTGGCGGGTGAAGAAACATTGCCGCTCCGTATCGAGGCTGACCGGCGCGCGCGGCTCGTCTTCCACCTGCGCACAGGCCGAGACGCCCAAGGCAATCGCGACGACGAAGGGGATGGTGCGGGTCATGCGGACTCTCCTTTTCGAGTCTATACTACTGCTTATCTTGCCGTGATCCTGACATCGCGCATTGCGCTGGCTCAAGAAGCATCCGCGAACATTTCGGCTGGCCAACTGACCAGCAGCGCGCCGCGCAGCTCGCCCGGCTCGAAACCGGTCGCAAGGTCATCGGGGTAAAGCTCGGCAATACGCGCCTGCAGCGCCGGGTCGATATCGGTGCCGTGGCATACCGAACATGGCTGCTCGCGCATGGGGATGGCGCTGAGGAAGTTGACCCGCGCCTCTTCGCCCTCCCCGCTCAGCCAGATGCGGTTGGCGGGTGCGCCATCGACCAGCGGAGCTTCCAACAATTCGGCATAATGCGGAGCGATATCCACGCTCACCGCGCCGGCAGGATTGCGATTGCGGTCGGAGATGCGCGTGACCTGCGCGCCGCTCGCTTCGGACTGCTCTGCGGCAATGCGCGGAGCCTCGGCGTGGCATACCTCGACCGCCTGCATCCGCCCGCCTTCGCCCAATGCGGTGGCCAGTTGCGCCTGCAGCGCGGATGTGAAAGCCTGCGCCACCGGGGCGGAGGCTTCGCGCACGGCGGCCTCGTCGAGGACGGGCACATCCGCGACCGGATCGCCCTGCGAACATGCGGCAAGTGCCAGGCCGATTGCGGCGAGCGGGAAATTGCGGATCATGGCAAGGCTCCTTCGTGTTGCCCGCACTATCCGCAGAGAAATGGTGTGTCTCAAGCCCTTTTGGAGCTTGCGATTGTCAAGCTTCGGCAGCTTCTTCCTCTGCCAGTCGCTCGGCCTCCCGGCGCTCGCGGCGTTCCACCTCCGCCCTGGCCCGATCGTCTTCTACCTTCTTGGCCTGGTCGGCCAGGCCGCGCCATGTCTTCTCGGAGCGCAGCGCGCGTTCGCGCACATTGTCGAGCGTTGCCTTTTCGGCATCGGCTGCGGCTTCCTCGGCGCGCTGGTTATAGAATGCGAAACTCTGTGCCATTGGGCGGCTCCCTGGTCTGTGTCTGGTCGGCGAATGGTCCGGGCGCGAAGGTCTTTGCCCCCGCGCCCGGCATTCGATGGAATCAGTCGGCGGCGGACAGGTTGACCGCGCTTTCCTTGCCATTGCGGCCCATCTCGACGTCGTAATTGAGGCGCTGGTCGCGATCGAGCGTCTGCATGCCGGCGGCCTGTACGGCAGTGATATGCACGAAGCTGTCGGAGGAGCCATCGTCGGGCTGGATGAAGCCATAGCCCTTGTCGGTGTTGAAGAATTTAACGGTGCCAGTCTTGGCCATGCAAAGTTCCTTTCGAGAACAATTGGGTTGCCACGCCGCGACATGCAGCGTGGTTGTGCGTAAAATCGTCCGATGAAAGGAAGTCGTCGTCTGGTTTACGCCGGGGCCTCGAGGACAAGGCAGGCGGCGGTAGGCAAATTTCGAAGTCCGTCGCAAATTTCGACGTCAGCAAGATGTATCTAGCATGTCGCATCGCAAATAGCGAATGATTGCCGAATTTGGCGTTCCTCATCCTAACCCCTCACACCTGACACACTGTCCTGATGCAAAAACTTGCGAGGGCGCCAAGGCGCTGTTTGGCGAGGATTGCTGCGGTGTTGCGGCATGGAACAACATAGCCGGATGAAGCAGCATATTTGCCTCTCTGTAGGAAACTGCCCTAACCGGCGCGGATGAGCGAAGCCGTGACCATCCTCGTCGATGCCGACGCCTGCCCGGTGAAGGAGGAGGTGTACCGCGTAGCGCAGCGGCACAAGGCCGAGGTCCGCGTGGTCAGCAATTCCCCCTTCCGCATTCCCGTCAGCTCGCGCGTCCGGCGCGTGGTGGTGGATGACGGCTTCGACGCCGCGGATGACTGGATCGCGGATAACGCCTCTCCCAGGAGCATTGTCATCACCAGCGACATATTGCTGGCCGAGCGCTGCCTGAAATCGGGCGCGAAGGTCCTCGCGCATAATGGCAAGCCCTTCGATGCGGCGAGCATTGGCAGCGCGATTGCCACCCGCGCGATCATGGCCGATCTGCGCGCCGGAATGGACGGGGTGGGAGGCGGCCCGCCGCCTTTCAACAAGGCGGATCGCTCGCGATTTTTGCAGGAACTCGACAAGCTCCTGGTGAAGCTGGGGCGCTAAGCGGAAGCACCCGGCCGCGAACTGGTGCGCCCTTCCCGCTAAGAGGGAGAACGGGCTGCGACCAGCGGCCCGCAAGGCCGACCGGCCGCCCGCAGGTGCCCCGCACCCCAGACTTGATCCGGGGGAAGGGAACAGCGCCGAGGATGCGCCGACGGATGTCGGCGCGTAACCACAAGAAGGCCTACAACACCTTTTCGGGACGCGGATCGTGGGAGTGGCGCGATTCCTTGCCGAGGAAGCTTTCCAGCCGCTTCGCCAGCACATTGCCGGCCTTGCGCGCGGCATCGTCAACCTTGTCCGCCGTGGCGGTGACGCCAATGGGGCGGGCGCCGCGAATGCGCGCCTCGATCATACAATGCTTGTCATCCGAACCATGCTTCGATCCGTTGACGTCGGAAACATGGACTTCCAGCCGCGTCAGGCGATCTTCGAAGCGGGCGAGCTTGTGGCGCAATTGCGCCTCGATCCGCTCGGCCACGTTTTCGGTGCCCATCACGCTGCTGTCGGAATTGAACTGGACCTGCATTGCACGTTCTCCTCTCGGTTCGTGTCTTTTGTCACAACCCGAGATGGGGAGGAATGCGGGGGATGGAAGGGCACTCCACCTCCGTTTTTGCATTATTCACCGAACTCCCTAAGGCCCGAAAGGCAATGCTGACGCTCGACGGAGTTCTGACCGACCGCGGATCGAAATATGCCGTATCTGGCGCGCCCTGTTCATCGGCCGAGGAGGCAAAAGCGCTGGTGGCCAAACTCTGCCGCAAGAAGAAGTTCGCCAAGGCCACGCACAACACTTGGGGCCTGATCTGCGATGAGGGGCCGATCAAGAACGATGACGGCGAAAGCGGTGCAGGGATGGTGATCCTGCGCATGCTCGAACGCGAGGAACTGCGCAATCATCTGGTCATTGTCACCCGCTGGTATGGTGGCAAGCACCTCGGCGGCGACCGCTTCCGCCACGTGCAGACATGTGTGAATGCGTATCTGGAGGCGGTGAGGTGAAATTCCCCTATTCGGGCGCATTCAGCTCCGAGTGATTACTGGCAGTAAATTCCAGCTCGAAAGTAGTCTTTCGCCCCCGAATGAATTTGACTTCATTGGCCTCGATATCACGGCCTTTATCGCTGAACTCGGTCATGCGAATGCGAACATAGTTTCCCGTCAGCCACTTGGCTCTCAGTTTGATCTGTAAGTTCTCGTCATCGACATAGGCCCAGCCCACCCACCAGTTCTCATCGATATGCGCGATGTGACCCGGGTCGAGGTCGAAATCGGGGTAGACATCGCCCTGCATTTCCTCCCAGTACTCGCGCACCCTGAACTGTACGGGCCGCTTACCTGCGGGCACATGTGGGTGCCCGTCCCATCCATGCAGGACCTCATCCCAGTCAGGCATCGCGCGCAGTGCCGGTAAAAGTCATGGTCTTGGCCACATTGTCCCATTCGCCAAGATCAAGCTCGTAAGAATCGCCCGAACATTCGTCCAGAATGCCATCGGAAAGACCACCATCGACAATCCAAGTATAGAACTTCTGCGCCGCTTCTTCGGCACCTTCGCCAGTGAACGATACGGTTACGTCGGCCAATATATTTCCCCTCGCTTGTTTCAGCGAACGCTAATCTATCGAAATGGAATGCGCCAGTTGCGAAGGCACAAAAACTGCTCGGACGGCGAAAGCGGCGCGGGGGTGGTGATCCTCCGCATGCTGGAACGCGAGGGCCTGCGCGATCACATGGTGGTGGTCACCCGCTGGTAAGGCGGCAAACATCTGGGCGGAGACCGGTTCCGGCATGTGCAGACATGCGTGAATGCGTATTTGGAGGTGGTGAAGGTACAGCCCGTCGCTACTCCGCGCTTGCCCGTGCGGTCACCTTTATTTCCATAATCGCGGTCGGCTCATACAGCTCGGTCACGCCCACCGCCGTCCAGGCGGGAAAGGGTGCGGTGATATACTGGTTCTTGACCGGCACGAGTTCGTCCAGCTGCGGCCCCATCGGGCCCTGGTGGAACGTCTCGAACTCCACCACGTCGTCCCAGCTCACGCCGGCGCGCGTGAGCGTATTGCCGATCTGGTCAAAAGCGCGGGCGAGAGCAGGGGCCATCCCCTCGTCACCTTCCTGGGGAACGGCGACCACGCCAGCCAGGATCACAAGATCGCCGACGATCACCGCATCGGAATATCCGACCTCCTGCTGGAAAGCGAGCAGGTCGGGGTCCTCGGGCATGATCGTCTCGATCGGGCCCTCGGCTTCCGCTTCCTCCTGCGGCGCCGTGCAGGCAGTCGCGAGGCAGGCCGCGGCAATGGACAATGCGAAAATAGTCGAGCGCTTCATGTGATCCCCCCAAGTGTCAGGCGGGGAGATTGCGCCCGTGCGGGTTCACTTGCAAGCGGGGATGGAGAGGAGCGCTCAGCCCTCCACGCCATGGCCGTAATAGGCGAAAATCTCCAGCATGCGCTCTGGGCTGATGCCCTCGCTCTGAGCCACGGCGAGAGGCTCGTCGTCATCGCGTACCCAGAGGTGCGGGCGCTGGCGGTTCGGTTGCGGTTCGACCCAGATGGGTAGCGGGTCCTTGCCCTCGATGAAGTCGGCCGGGCGGTTCATCAGCCAGCCGGTCCACGGCCCCATATCGGCATATTCGCCACTGTCGAAACCGGCGGTGTAGATGTCGAAATTGGCACGGCTGAGCGTGGTCCAGCAGCCGAAGAAGAAATCACCCTCCACGCCGTTGACGGGAATGGGCAGGACGGCGCGGACCATGAAGTACTCGCCGCCCATGACGCAGAAATCCTCGGACAGGAAATCTCCGTCAAGGCGCAGCGCTCCATTGGGTTCGAAAACGCGCTCACCCCGCCACGGGTCCGGAACGATCGCCGCAATATCGAATGGCCAAGAGTGCCATTCATCGCATTTCGCGCATTGCCAGCGCCCGCTCGCCAGCCGCTCGGCAGCCGAGGGCGGCTTCTTCCTGCCGAAACCGAAGAGGCTCACCGCCCCAGCCTTCAATCGTGCTCGCGGTCGCCCGCACCGATATAGAGTTCGCGGCCGGTCTCCTCATAGACCTTGCTCATCTCGGCCATGCCCTTCTCCGCATCTTCTGCCGCGACGAAAGTCTCCATGGGCTGGTTCTGCTTCGCCGCGAATTCACGCACTTCCTGGCTGATCTTCATGCTGCAGAATTTGGGCCCGCACATGGAGCAAAAATGCGCCGTCTTGGCGCCTTCCGCGGGCAGGGTCTGGTCGTGATATTGCTCGGCAGTATCCGGGTCCAAGGACAGGTTGAACTGGTCGCGCCAGCGGAATTCGAAGCGCGCGCGGCTTAGCGCATCGTCGCGCAATTTGGCCGCCGGATGGCCCTTGGCAAGGTCCGCCGCATGGGCCGCCAGCTTGTAGGTCACCACGCCGACCTTCACATCGTCGCGATCGGGCAGGCCAAGGTGCTCCTTGGGCGTGACGTAGCAAAGCATGGCGGTGCCGTACCAGCCGATCTGCGCCGCGCCGATGCCGCTGGTGATATGGTCGTAACCCGGCGCGATATCGGTGACGAGCGGGCCGAGCGTGTAGAAGGGCGCCTCTCCGCAAGCCTCGAGCTGCTTGTCCATGTTCTCCTTGATCTTGTGCATCGGCACGTGGCCGGGGCCTTCGATCATCACCTGCACATCCTGCGCCCAGGCCTTCTTGGTCAGCTCGCCCAGAGTGTAGAGCTCGGCAAATTGCGCCTCGTCATTGGCATCGGCGATAGAGCCGGGGCGCAATCCGTCGCCCAGCGAATAGGCGATGTCATAGGCCTTCATGATCTCGGTGATCTCGTCGAAATGCTCGTAGAGGAAGCTCTCCTTGTGATGCGCGAGGCACCATTTCGCCATGATCGAGCCGCCGCGGCTGACGATGCCCGTGACGCGCTTGGCGGCGAGCGGGACATAGGGCAGGCGCACGCCGGCATGGATTGTGAAATAGTCGACGCCCTGCTCGGCCTGTTCGATCAGCGTATCGCGGAAGACCTCCCAGCTGAGGTCCTCGGCAATGCCGCCGACCTTCTCCAGCGCCTGGTAGATCGGCACGGTGCCGATGGGGACGGGCGAGTTGCGGATGATCCATTCGCGCGTGTCGTGGATATTGCGGCCCGTGCTGAGGTCCATGACGGTGTCCGCACCCCAGCGGATCGACCAGACCATCTTGTCGACTTCCTGCGCCACATCCGATGCGACAGCGGAATTGCCGATATTGGCGTTGATCTTGACGAGGAAGTTGCGGCCGATCGCCATCGGCTCGCATTCGGGGTGGTTGATGTTGGAGGGAATGATCGCGCGGCCACGCGCCACTTCGTCGCGCACGAATTCGGGCGTCACGTGGTCGGGGATGGCGGCTCCCCAATCCTGGCCGTCGCGCTCTGCTGCCTCGCGCGCCATTTCGCGGCCGATATTCTCGCGCAAGGCGACATATTCCATCTCGGGCGTGATGATGCCCTTCCTGGCGTAGTGCATCTGGGAGATGTTGCCGCCAGGTTTCGCGCGGTAGACCTGCTTCGCCACATTGGGGAAAGGCGGCACGCCGCCCGAGCGGTCCGGGCCCAGCTGTCCGTTATCCTCCGGCTTCACCTCGCGCGCTTCATATTGCTCGACATCGCCGCGGCCGATCTGCCATTCGCGGCGCAGGGCAGGCAGGCCCGCCTGGATATCGATATTGGCTTCCGGGTCGGTATAGGGGCCCGACGTGTCATAGACGCGCAGCGGCGGTTCGCCCGAAGAGGGCTCGAGATCGATCTCGCGCATCGCCACGTTGAGCGGCCCGACATGGACCTTGCGGCTGCCGCGGATCGGGCCCGTGGTGACGCCTATTTCGAGCTTGCTGTTGATATCGGCCATTGTGGGGGGACTTTCTTGAAAGAGGGTCTATCGGGTCAGAAACGGAGCAGGGCGACGCAGATCAGCACAATGCCCATGCCGGCAGCGATCAGCGCCCAGACGCGGTTGACCGCGCCGAGCAATGCGCTGGCGAAATGCATGAAGGCGCGGCCCCAGGCGAGCATGATGAAACCTTCCAGCGCCATGCCGCCGCCCAGCACGGTCACGCAGATCGAGAGCCAGTCGGCAGGATTCCACGGATTGACGAGGTAGATCGCCGCGCCCAGCGCCAGCAACACGATGCCGGTGAGGAAGCGCAAAGCCTCGTTCCGCTCGAACCCGTCGAGCATGGCGGCCCAGCTCCCGGGCGAGCGCAATTCTCCGATTGCGGCGCCGAGCGCGTAAAGCCCCGTAAACAGGGCAATCCAGGCGGGGATGTCATCCATATTGGCCATGTGCACGCTCCTCTCCGATTGGCGGGAGAACGGGCGGCGCCGCATTGCCGAGCCACCCTTCCCTCCGCCCGTGCTAACGGGTTCAGGTTCGACGGGTCGTGTGGAGCATACCCACACCTCTCAGCCAGTAGCTGGCTCCCCGGGGATGAGTCGCAACCTAGGCCCCAGCGGAGCTCTTGTCGAGGAGCAGCGCTAGGCCCGATTGAAGCGGATAGCGCCGCTCTGGTGCAGCCATTGCAGGACGAAGCCCGCCTGCGCCGTGCCGTCGCGCGAAAAGGGGCCGGTCAGCAGCTCGTCGGCCTCCATGGTCTCGCCTGCCGCCAGTGCCTCGCACCAAGCCAGCAGCCCCTTGTGGTCAGGCAGCGGACGCAGCTTTCCGCGCGCTGCCATCACGGTCTGGCCAAAGCTCTCGGCAAAAAGCAGCGGGAAGACTTCGGGTGCAGCCAGCCGCACCAGCTGGCCGCGCGCAGGGATCCATTTGCGGGGTAGCGGCGAGGCAGCCAGCCCGCCATTGGAGAGCGATGCCAGCCGCTTCAGCCACATGGCCTCTTCCATCACGCGCGCCATGCTTTGCTGTCGCCATGCCTCGGGCAGGTAGGCGACAGGATCCACGGCAAAGTTGGTCTCGCTATCGAGCCCGTCGCGCCGCCACCAGTTCAGTTCGCGGGCCAGATCGACCAGCATCTCCATCGGTTTGAAGCGGGTGAAGAGCAGGCAGAGATTTGTGCAGGGTTCAGGGGCGGAGCCGATATGATGCGTGGGCGAGACAACCGACAGCATGTCACCCGCCTCGGCATTGAGGGACTGCGCCGTCTCCAGCGCCTCGTCATCGGGAAATTTGCCGATCAGGCCCTGCACGTCGTTCTTGTCGGGCCAGACGAGCAGGGTCTTGGCGCCCGGCCCGGCATGGAAATGCAGCACGCGTTCGAGATGCACGTCGCAATGGATACCGAAGGCGGAATAGGCATAGCGGCCGGCAAACACGCCAAGGGCAATCGCCAGCGGTTGTTCGATAGCCAGCAGGTGGGGGCGGATATAGCGCGCCGCCGCAATCGCCAGCTCCTCGTCAATCGCCTCGAGCTGGCCGATGACGATGGATATCTCCTTGTCGCCCCATTCTCGCCCTGTCCAGGAGGGGAAGCTGTCTTCCTCCCACACCGAACGCACGAGCTTGAGCGTCTCTGCATCACCGGTTTTCGCGCCATCGACCCAGAAGCGCAGCCGCGCATGCTGCGGGCCGAGCTGCGCGGACAGGCGCAGGGCGCGCAGCAAATAATCTCGATGCGCCGATTTCGCCTCGAAACGCGCTGCAAGCGCGCAATTGCGATCGCCCGTATCGGCCAGCACATCGGCCAGAGGCGGCGCGCTGTCGAACAGCGTGCGCACCGCCATATCGCCTGAAAGAGTGTTCGCTTCCAAACTCATCGCCTCAGGCTGCGGGGCCATCGACGACGAGCACGGTATCGACCCCGAAAATCTCGGGCGTCGCGCCGAACTTGTCCTGCATGGTTGCGACGAATTTCGGGCCGAAGAATGCCTCTGCCTGTTCCTTCGTCTGCCACAGATAGACGCTGTGTCCGCAATGCGCGACCTCGTCATAACAGAAATACTTGCGCACGAGACCGGGCAGCGATGCAAACTGGCCTTGCGCTGCAGTGAAGGCATCGAACATGGCCTGGCGCGACCGCGCCTCTGGCAGCTGGTACTTGACGATGACGGTATGCATGGCGGCTCTCCTCTTGCGCGCCAGCCTAACGCGAGATCGTGCAGCACGACAAGAACCGACGACTTTCCACTTTGGAAAATTATGACTTGCCAAACTGGAAAGTTGCTCCTAACGACTTTCCATATTGGAAAGTGAGGTGCCATGAGCAGTGATATTCCCACCCCCGACGAAGCGCGGGCAGCGCTCGCCCAGTCCGATGCGGCACGCAGGAAAAT
Organism: uncultured Altererythrobacter sp.; assembly: GCA_913056125.1. Lineage (GTDB taxonomy): Bacteria > Pseudomonadota > Alphaproteobacteria > Sphingomonadales > Sphingomonadaceae > Alteraurantiacibacter. Next base: position 46,843 of record CAJXNC010000001.1, on the reverse strand, counting down.
GGCGGCAGACTATACATTCCCGCCCACCCGCCATTTCTTTGCCGGGCTGCTCTTCGCCATTCCGCCAACGCTGCCGATTGTGCAGGAACCCTTCGGCCTTGTCGGAGGCATCGCCTACGTGCTCGGCGCAGTCCTGCTGATCGCGTGGGACAGGCGACGTGACGGCCTGTCCATCACCGCGCCCAATATTCTCAAACCCTCAGGGGCATTCGCACTTGCCTGCGGGATGGCCATGATTGGTCTGATCGTGTTGCAGCGTGAACTGTTCCATGCCGGCGTGGACTACTGGCTGCACTATGTCGTGATCGCGACCGCCTTCCTACTCGGCGTATCGGGCAGCGCAGGATGGCTGCGCCTGTTCCGCCGTGAACTGGGAGCGGACAATTGAAACCGCCCAAGCTCGAGCTCGATCCGCATTTGCACCAGCCCGCGCGGCTGCAGATCGCAACCGTCCTTGCCAATGCAGAGAAGGCCGAATTCGCCCGGCTCCGCGAGATCACCGAAGTCAGCGATTCCGTGCTTTCCAAGCATCTCTCGGCCTTGTCGGAGGCGGGTTATATCAAGCTCAGCAAGTCTCCGGTGGATGGCCGCACGCGCACCTGGGCCCGCTTCACTCGTACCGGCCGCAAGGCTTTCGCCAAGCATATGCAAGCGCTGCAGACGCTTGTCGCCGTGGCTGAAATGGCAGTTGGCAAGAAATAGACTTCTGGCTCGCCTGACCCCGCCCCGCTAACGCGGCCGCGCATGACCCAGCTCTACCGCCTCGATGCCGATGCCGCCGCGATCACGCGCGCTTTCCACTGCTGGGCGGGGAACGACCCATGGGCGGGCGGCTATGTCGCACCGGGCAATTTCGCACCAATCATCACTGCAGGGCGCGAATTCATCGCCGGGGCGAGGACCACGCGCGGACAGCACCGCATGGTGCCGCGCATCTGGGGCGTGCCCCCACCGCCTTCTGCCGGAGATCCGACGCGCGGTGTAACCTCGGTGCGCAATGTCGACAGTCCCTTCTGGATCGGAAATTTGCGCAATAGCGAGTTCCGCTGCCTCGTACCCGCGACCAGCTTCATGGAATGGGGCCAGGGGATCGATGTCGAGGGACGGCGCAACCGGCATTACTTCGCCTGCGCGGACCAGCGCATCTTCGCCTTTGCCGGCGTGTGGAAGGATAGCGAGGTGCCGACCTTCGCCCTGCTCACCTGCAAGGCCAATGAGGCCCTGCGCAATATCGGCCGCGAGACCATGCCGGTGATCCTGCCCGCGGACCGCGCTGCGCAGGACACTTGGCTTCATGCCGGGTGGGACCGTGCGGCGAAACTGATCGCGCCCTATGCGGCGGAAGAAATGCTTACCCGGATTGCCGGCGAGGATTAGAGACCGAGCTCGCGCAAGGCGCGTTCGATCGGCTCTCGCGCAGGACCGGGCGCATAGGGGAAGGAGCGGAAGAACTTCTCGGCGCTCATTTCGGGATCGCGCCCTCGCATCCGCGCCAGCCACGAAGCGGCCTCCTCCTTCTTGCCGGCAAGGTGGGCGCAGATCGCCGCGACGAGGTCGATATGCTTGTGCGCGCCGGGCATCAGCGCAGCCTTTGCGCCCAAATCCGCCGCCCGCTCCGGGTTGCCCAATTGCACCTGCGCCAGCGCGCGCGAGGAATGCATGGCATAGGACATGGGATCGAGCGGGCTCAGCTCGATCGCGGTTGCAAGGTCGCGGTCGCCTTTCTCGCCCTTGCCCGCCAGCACGCCGACAATGCCGCGATTATAGACGCCTTGCGCGAAGCTGGGGCTGATCGCCGTCGCCCGGTCGAACCAGTCGATTGAATCCTCCAGCCTGCCGTCGAGCCAGGACGAGCGACCGAGGTTGAAATGGGCGAAGGGGTCGAGCCGATCGCATTCGACCGCGCGCCGGGCCAGCTCGCGCGCCATTTCGATCTCGGCCCGGGCATCGCCGCCATATTGCAGGAAGGCATCCTGGAAGTGGGTGAAGGAGAGCCCGCCCATGGCGCGTGCAAAGTACGGGTCGCGCTCCAGCGCATGGCTGAACAGCTGCGCCGCCTGCGCATTGTCTGCCTTGTTGAAGCGGTACATGTGATCGAGGCCGAGATGGAAGGCGGACCAGCTGTCGAGTTCGGTGGTCGGCCTCCCGCGTGCCAGCCGCACCTCATTAGCCGGGATTTCGACTGCGATATTGTTGAGCGTGGATGTGGCGATCTCGGCGCGCATTTGCGCCAGCTCGCCCAACCCGCCGCGAAAGCGCTCGCTCCACACCACGCCGCCATCGCCCGCGTCGACCAACGTGACATTGACCACCACTTCCTGCCCGCTGCGCTCGACCGAACCGGTCAGGCAATAGCGCACGCCGAGCGCACGCCCGGCAGTGAGGCCATCCGCATCGGGTCCACGAAAGCGGAAGCTCGATCCGCGCGCGATCACGAACAGCCAGCGCAGCCGGGCGAGGTCACCGATCAACTCCTCGGGCAGGGCATCGGCGATAATGTCGTGCGGACCGGACTCGCCTACCAGGCGGAAGGGCAGGACGGCGATGGATGGGCGTCCCTGCCGCAAGTCGGGCACGGGCATGGGTGACAGGTCAGCAGGTTGGGGCGCCGACTGCACAGCGGCGCCAGGAAGGCCAGTTGCCTCGATGCTCACCTGTCCGATGAAGCGGAAGCCCTTGCCATGAATCGTGCGGATCAGCCTTTGCGCCTTGCCATCGTCACCGATGGCCTTGCGCGCTGCCTTCATCCGCGCGGCAATGGCGGAATCGGAAATGAAGCGTCCGTCCCAGATCTTCTCGACCAGCTCGTCCTTGCTGACCATGCGATCGGGGTTCTGGACGAGAAGGAGGAGCAGGGAGAGGACTTGCGGCTCGACATGCACACGCTCACCTTCATCGCGCAATTCGAAGCGCGTCGGGTCGAGCTCAAGCTGCTCGCAGCGGTAGATGACGGCACCCGGATTGGCCAAACCTGCGTTCCCCCACGCAATCTTCATGAAATGGTCATGCATCTTCACGCGGCGGTCAAGCTTGTCGGGAAAAGTCGCCGTATCTCCTGAACATCGGAAGTGACCGATTGAATGATTGAACAGACCAACACTCACAGGAGAAAGAATATGCCTCTCGTTACCATCGACGTGATCAAGGACGTTTTCACCCCGGCTCAGAAGGAAGAGCTGATCAGCAATGTGACCGAAGCCATGGTGGCCGTCGAAGGCGAAGCCATGCGCCCGGTGACCTGGGTTCGCATCATGGAAGTCGAACAGGGCGACTGGGCCATTGGCGGCCAGCGTCTCGGCGCCGCGGATGTCCATGCCATGTCGGGCAAGAAAGCCGCCTGACAGGGCCTGCAAGCGCGATGAAAAGGGAAAGGGGTGGCCTGCCGGGCCGCCCCTTTTTCCATCCGCGCAACCCTTTGTGAATTCGCGGCTTTCCCTGAAACCGCGGCCCTATTTGAGAATCTTTCGCAAAAACCCTGTTGACTGAACTTGGACTCTTATTAGGAATGCGACTCATTCGCATTTGCATTTAAGGGATCGAAATGACGGGAAACGGGATCGACAAGCCGCGCTATTGCAGCAGGTGGAAACGCTATGGGCTGGGATCGCACCAGCGCATTGCGCGACCTCTCTGCGCTTCTCTGGCCATGGCCATGGCGCTGCACGCACAGGGCTCACGCGCAGCCGACAATGCGGACGGGCTGATCGAGCCGCTCGCTTCCACCATCACCGTGACCGCAACGCGCATTCCGGTGCCCGAGGAAGAGGCACCGGCCACGGTCACCGTGATCGAGGCGGAAGAGATCGCCGACGAGATGGTCACCGACATCAAGGACCTCGTGAAATACGAACCGGGCGTTTCGGTGCGCCGCGCCCCTGCCCGCTTCGGAGCGGCTCTGGGCACGACCGGGCGTGCGCGGAACGAGGAGTTCACCATTCGCGGGATCGGCGGCAATCGCGTGCTGATCCAGGTGGATGGCATTCGCAGTCCGCAGGGCTTCTCCTTCGGCGCGCAGGATTCGGGACGCGGCGGCTATTCGGACCTGTCGCTGGTCAAGTCGGTCGAGATCCTGCGTGGCCCCGCCTCGGCACTCTATGGCAGCGACGGACTGGCCGGCGCGGTCAGCTTCACAACGCGCGACCCGGTCGACCTGATCGCGGGCGATGCCATTTTCGGCGGCTTCGCCACGGCGCAATATTCCTCCGCCGACCAGGAATTTGCCGAGACAGTGGCGCTGGCCGGGCGCAGCGGGAACCTGTCCGCCATGCTGGCCTATTCGCGCCGCGATTTCGAGGAGCTGGACAATCAGGGCAGCGTCGGCGGAATCGGCAGCACGCGCACCCTGCCCAATCCGCAGGACGGTTCTTCCGACGCACTGCTCGGCAAGCTGGTCTGGGAGGATGGCGGTCATCGCCTTCGCCTGACAGGCGAATATTATGCCAGCGAGCTGCATAGCGATGTGCTCACCGGAGAAGGCCCGGCCTTCCTGTTCGGCCCCTCGCCCAGCTGGATCGTCGACAGTCTGACCGCCGACGACAGCAGCGAGCGCAGTCGCGTCTCTCTCGACTGGACATGGGAAAGTTCGGACGAAGGCTTCCTCGATTACGCGCATCTCGCCGCATATTGGCAGGATGGCGAGGACGTGCAGTTCACCGATGAGGACCGCAGCGAAGTGTCCTCCACACCGCGCCCCGACCGCGAACGGCTCAACACCTTCGAGAACGAGGTCTGGGGCTTCGTGGCCGAAACCCGCAGCTCCATCGACAGCGGAAATATCTCACAGACGATCGCCGTAGGCGGGGATTTCAGCTGGACAAGGCAGGAAGGCCTGCGCGACGGCGTCGAACCGCCCACGGGCGAAGTCTTTCCCACGCGTGCCTTCCCGAAGACCGATTTCATGCTCGGCGGTATCTATGTGGCGGACGAGATCGCCTTCGCCGATGGTACGATCACCATCTATCCGGCGCTGCGTTTCGACTTTTACGATCTCGACCCGACGGCGGACCCGCTTTTGCCGACCTTCACCGGATCGGGCCAGAGCGATAGCCGCCTGTCACCCAAGATCGGCGCCACGGCACGCGTTGCGGATGGCGTGCTGCTGTTCGCCAATTATGCGCAAGGCTTCCGCGCCCCGACGCCGAGCCAGGTCAACAATTTCTTCGAGAATTTGGCCTTCGGATACACCTCCGCACCCAATCCCGATCTCGGGCCGGAACGCAGCACCAGCTATGAAGGCGGCATTCGCTTCAACTGGGACAATGCCCAGCTGAGCTTCACCGCTTTCCGCGCCGAATATGACGACTTCATCGACCAGGCCGTAGTCGGCGGCAGCTTCACGCCCAGCGATCCGGCGATCTACCAGTTCGTCAATCTCGACGACGTGACGGTGGAAGGCTTCGAAGCCAAGGCGCGATACGATTTCGCCAATGGGCTTTACCTGCGCGCCGCGCTGGCCGTGGCCGATGGCGATGTCCACGATCCTTCCGGCGGAACCATGCCGCTCGGCTCGATCGATCCGTTCGAGATTGTCGGCGGGATCGGCTGGCGCGCTCCTTCGGGCCGTGCGGGAATCGAGCTTTCCGCAATCCACAATGCCCGCAAGTCGCTGGAAGACACGACCGGCACGTGCAGCACTGACTGCTTCCGTCCGGGCAGCTTCACCGTTTTCGACGTGACCGCATTCTACGCCCTGACCGACGCGCTCAAGCTGCGTGCGGGCATCTTCAACCTGTTCGACGAGACCTATGCCTACTGGTCGGATGTGCGCGGCCTGTCCGCCACGTCCAGCGTGACCGAGGCCTATACCCGCCCCGGCCGCAATGGCTCCGTCTCGCTCAGCTACCGCTTTTAACACGAGAGGGACCCTCACCATGAAGACGATCAAGACCATTGCCGCACTGGCCCTTTTGGGGCTGGCCATTCCCGCAAGCCCCGCCCTTGCCGACGGACCGATCCCCGAAGTGGGCGAGGCCGAGGAACAGGCCAAGTTCGAGGCTGACCGTGCGATCATCCTGGCCATGGCGGGCGACTACAATGTGCGCTTCGACATGCAGGAATCGACGCCCTGGCGCGAAGGTTACGAGCCGCTCGATCGCAAGATCTCCGGCGGCTACGAATCCGTCCGCGTGATCGAGGACACCGGCACCCGTATCGTGTTGCAGCACCTGCTCGTCGTCGGGCCTGAGGACGCTCCCATGGTCATCAAGCACTGGCGGCAGGACTGGGAATACGAACCCGCCCGCATCCTCGCTTATGCAGGGCCCAATCGCTGGGAATGGGAGGACGTGCCCGAACGCATGCGCAATGGCCGCTGGGCGCAGACCGTCTGGCAGGTGGATGACAGCCCGCGCTATGCCGGCTGGGGCGAATGGACCGAAACGAATGGCGTTTCGCGCTGGCGCAGCAACTGGACCCAGCGCCCGCTCGCCCGCCGCGATGCCGTGCGCCATCCGGTCTACGACCTCTACACCGCGATCAATCGCCACCAACTGACGCCCGATGGCTGGATCCACTGGCAGGACAACACCAAGATGGACCTCGCCACGGGCGAAGCGGAGCCGGTGGTGCAGGAATATGTCCTCAACACCTATACCCATTTCGATGATTACGACGTTTCTGCCGCCGATACCTATTGGGCGGCAACCGAGGACTACTGGGCGGCGGTGCGCGCCCAATGGGATGCAGTTGCCAATAGCAATGGCGGCATCGCGATCGAGGAAGAGGCCGAGACCGGCACGGTGATCAGCGGCGAATTGCTCGAAATGGGTAACCAGATCCTGTCGGGCGAACTGGCCGAGGCCGAAGCGATTTCTCGGGCCGTGGCGCTGATCGAGGCCAATACCGCCTCGCTCTGAGGCGCTGCTACTCCTCTCACGCTCAACTGTGCTATGAGGGTGCCCAGGGGGCGTGAGAGGAGACCATTCCATGAGGAAGGCAACAATCGCAATCTGTGCCGGCGCAGTGACGCTGGCCACCATCCCCGGGCTTGCCGTGGCGCATCACGGCTGGGGCTGGACCCAGAACCAGGAAAGCCGGCTCTCCGGCACGATCCAGAGCATCAGCTTCGGCAATCCTCACATGCACCTGCAATTGCTCGATAGCGATGGCAGCATGTGGGAAGTCGACCTGGCGCCGCCCATCGTGGCATCGCGTTCCGGTTTTGGATCGGAGCATGCTTCGGCCGGGGACACGGCGATCATCACCGGCCACCGCGCCCGTGACATGGACGTGCTCGGCTTCAAGGGCGAGACGATCACCGTGCGCGGACGGACTTTCGACGTCTATCCGCAGCGCGAAAAGAGCCTCAGCCCCAGCTGATCAACTCTCGGCTGGATCGAAGCGAAACAGCGCCGCAGCGAGGAATACCGCCGCTGCCGTGCCCGCGCCGCCTGCATAGAAGACGAGCCCCATGCCCATGCTCATCGCCCCAAGGTTGAGCGCCAGGGCGACCAGTCCGGTCAGCGCCGCCAGCAATCCGGCAAACTTCCACGCTCCGCCGTGGCTGCGCCAAAGCTCCATGCCCAGTGCAATCCCGGCAATACCGAATGCCGCCTTGGCCGCGAAATAGAGGAAGAAGGAGAAGTTCAACACGGGGAAGAAGGCCGGATCGGGCGGTCCCTCCCCGCCATAGCCAAGCTGGTAGAACATGGTCAGGCCCATACCCGTCTGGAACAGGTTGAAGATGCCGCCCGTGGCGATCGCTCCGCCGACCAATGCGTTTGTCCTCGCCAGCACGAGGCCCAGCACCGCGACGAACAGCGCGATGACCGCTTCGGTCCGCCAGATGGGATAGGCGATATGCGACTTCCCGCCGGCATCGAGCCCCATATAGACAAGCTGTGTGACAACGGTGGCGAGCATTGCGAGCGCCACAAGCTGGGCGGCACGTTTGGCGGTAAGTGGCATGTCTATCCCCCTCTTTCCCAATCCTTCGCCGGATGGGGCAATATGGTTACGGGGGAGGGGCTGCGAAGGCTAGAAGGTATAGCCGAGGCCGAGGCCGCCGAGAAACTGGTCGGCGCTGCCGCGCACGCTGGTGAACGGCGTCCGCTTGGCATCGCCGAGCATGCGCGAATATCCGACGATCGCGACAAGGCCGAGCCCGCCATTGGCGAGATTGCCATCGAGATCGAAACCCAGCAGCAGGTTCACCCCGGCCGAGGTAAAGCCTCCGCCCTGCGGCTCGAATGCGGGGAGAACTCCACCCGTGGCGAGGTTCTGCGCCGGCGTGACGCGATAATAGTAATCGTGAAAATCGCCATCGGCATATTGCGCGCTGAAGGTCAGCGACGCTGCCACGGCCTCGCTCAACGGCGTGAAGTAGGCAAGAGACGGGGCAATCACCATGCCATCATGCGCGCCCGCGACATCCCACATCACGTCGGTCGAAATCGTGACGCTGTCATAGGGGTTGAAGACGGCCGGAAAGCTGATGCCCGCCGTCGGGCCCAGTTCCACTGCGCGGTCGAGTTCGCCCAACGATTTGACCACGCTGTCGGAGATCTGCTGCGCACGATCGGCCCGCAAGCGTCCGGCAATTCCCAGATCGAAGCCCGGCCCTTTCCCCGAATCCGAAACGAAATCCACGGCGAGACCCGCCGGCCGCGGGTTCAGGTCGATCCCGCCGAATGAGGCTTGCACGATCGGCAGGGGCGAGACGACATAATCGTTCGAACCCGAATAGGACGGGCTCAGCACGGCGCCGATACCGACGCTGATATAGTCGCCGGAGAATACCGTATCGGCATAGGGGTCTGCGGGCGCGGTATCGATCTGGCTATCCTGCGCAAAAGCAGGGACGGGAAGGCTTGCACAAATGGCGGCGGCAAGGGCCGCGGTTCTGAATGTCATATCGAGCAAACCCTTGCCCGGCCAAGCGGTTCCGGATCAGCCGGCAGCCTGCCACTCGGCAATAGCTTCCACCGGAAACAACAACATTATCACATTTAGCGTGAGGTTGTCGCGAATTACCGCAAGTGCGAGCAATTCCAGGAAGATGCCCAGCGCGGCGCTCGCCCACCATGGCAGTCGCAGGGCAATAAGGAAGCCGATCGTCATCCAGCCGATATCGGCAGCTGAATTGAGAATGCTGTCACCCGAATAGCCCCAACTGATCGTCACTTCGCGATAGCGGTTGATGACCATGGGCGTGTTTTCGGCGATCTCCCATGCGGCCTCCACGAACACGGCAATCGGCAGCGCCCATTGCTGCGGCTTGCCGCCGAACAGGCCCCATTTGACCCAAAGCAGCCAGGCCACGCCCGCCATGATCAAGCCATGCGTGAAATGGCTGGGAGCATACCAGTCCGTAATATGCTGGCTGTTCTCGGAACTTTGCACCACGCCGTGCCACAGCTTGATCGTCCCGCATTCGCAGATCGGCGGGCGGTCCATGGCGAACAGGATCGCAACTGCCAGCACGAAAGTGGCAAGCGAAGCGATGATGGCGCGCCGATGCGGGTATAGAACCTTCATGGATGCGCATACTGGAGCAGTTTTGTCAGCTGGCAAGCCGGCGCGGCCGTTCCTCCACGATACGGACCTGCGGGCATGATTGCGCCACACCTGCAATCCGCTAAGGCCTAACCATGAGCGGGCGCACTTGCGATATTGCCATTGTCGGCGGAGGCCTCTCGGGCGGTCTGATTGCCCTCGCCCTCGCCCGCTATCGCCCCGAAGTCTCGGTGCGGCTGATCGAGGCGGGTCCAGCGTTGGGGGGCAATCATCGCTGGAGCTGGTTTGGCAGCGACCTGACCGCGCAAGGCGAGGAGCTGATTTCGCCGATCCGCAAGGTCAGCTGGGAAGGTGGCAATCACGTTGCCTTTCCTGGCTATCGCCGCCAGCTCTCCACGCCCTATCACTCGATCAGATCAAGCGATTTTGCTGCGGCGCTGATGCGCGAACTGCCCGAAGATTCGGTTGTGCTCAGGCGCGAAGTGGCCCAGCTCGATGCCGAAGGCGTGAGCTTGCGCAACGGCACTCGGATCACCGCTCGCAGCGTGATAGATGCGCGCGGCTTTGCCCCCACGGGTGACCTGACCGGCGGCTGGCAGGTCTTCATGGGCCGTCATCTGCGAACCGCCGCAGCGCACGGCATTGCTCGGCCGGTGATCATGGACGCGCGCGTTGCCCAGCTGGGCGGATACCGCTTCGTCTACCTCTTGCCGATCGGCTCGCACGACCTCTTCATCGAGGACACCTATTACCAGGACACGCCCCTCCTCGACCGTTCGGCGCTGTCTTCGCGGATCGATGCTTACTGCAACAAACATGGTTGGGACGGCTCGATCGAGGGCTTCGAAACCGGCGTCCTGCCAGTCATTACCGGCGGCAATTTCGCACGCTTCCAGGCCGCCCACCGGATCGACGGTGTGGCCACGGTGGGCGCACGCGGCGGCTTCACCCATCCGCTTACCAGCTACACCCTGCCCTTTGCGGTGGAAACCGCGCTCGCCATAGCCGAAGATGCCGACCTGCCCGGAGAACAGCTTTCGGTGATGATGGAGGCGCGCGCTCGGCAGCATTGGAACCGCATGGGCTTCTACCGCCTGCTCGGCTCCATGCTGTTCGGCGCGGCCAAGCCCGAGCAGCGTTTCAAGATCTTCCAGCGCTTCTACCGCCTGCCTGAGCCGCTGATCGAACGATTTTACTCGGGCCGCACCACATTGGCCGACAAGGTGCGCATCCTTGTGGGCCGCCCGCCCGTGGGCATCGGTAGCGCGCTGGGCGCGCTCTTTTCCAGCAGGCCTCCCCTGCTCGACAGACAGAAGGATTTCCTCCCATGAGTTCCGCAGAAGGGCGCACGGCCTGCGTGATCGGTTCCGGTTTCGGCGGCATGGCGCTCGCCATTCGCCTGCAGTCTGCCGGCATCGCCACCACGGTGGTCGAAGCACGCGACAAGCCCGGCGGCCGCGCCTATTTCTGGCAGAAAGACGGCTTCACTTTCGATGCCGGGCCGACCGTGGTGACCGACCCCGATTGCCTGAAGGAATTGTGGGAGCTGACCGGCCACGACATGGCTGCCGATGTCGAGCTGATGCCGGTCATGCCCTTTTACCGGCTCAACTGGCCCGACGGGACCAATTTCGACTATTCGAATGACGATCCGGCGCTGCGCAAGGAAATCGCCGAGCTCGATCCCGCCGATGTCGCCGGTTACGAGGCGTTCCTCGACTATTCGGCTGCAGTCTACGAGGAAGGCTACCTGAAGATGGGCAATGTGCCCTTCCTCAACTTCCGCGACATGATCAAGGCCGCGCCCGCGCTGATGAAGCACCAGGCCTGGCGCAGCGTCTATTCGATCGTCAGCAAATTCGTCCGCAACGAGAAATTGCGCGAGGCATTGAGCTTCCACACGCTGCTGGTCGGCGGCAATCCGATGAAGACCAGCAGCATTTACGCGCTGATCCACAAGCTGGAGAAGGATGGCGGCGTGTGGTGGACGCGCGGCGGCACCAACCGCCTGATCGCCGGCATGGTGCGCCATTTCGAACGGCTCGGCGGAACCATGCGCGTCGGCGATCCCGTCACGCGCATCCAGACCGAAGGCAAACGCGCCTCTGCCGTGCATTGCAAGTCGGGCTGGTCGCAGCGTTTCGATGCGGTGGCCAGCAATGCCGACATCATGCATTCCTATCGCGACCTGCTGGGAGGCAGCGAGCGTGGCAAGGCCTATGCCAAGAGCCTCGCGCGTAAGACCTTCTCGCCCAGCCTGTTCGTCGTCCATTTCGGGATCGAGGGCACATGGCCGGGCATCCCGCACCACATGATCCTGTTCGGCCCGCGCTACAAAGGACTGCTGGAGGACATTTACGATCGCGGCGTCCTGCCGGAAGACTTTTCGATCTACCTCCACCACCCGACCGTGACCGATCCGGGCATGGCGCCGGAGGGCAAAAGCACCTTCTATGCACTGGTACCCGTCGCCCATCTCGGCAAGCTGGCGGTCGACTGGGACAAGGTTGGTCCCGAGCTGGAAAAGCGTGTGCTCGACGAAGTTGGCCGCCGCCTGATCCCCGATATCCATGACCGGATCGTAACCAGCTTCCATTATGCGCCCAAGGACTTTGCCAGCGATCTCAACGCCCATCTCGGCAGCGCCTTCAGCCTCGAGCCGGTACTGACGCAAAGCGCGTGGTTCCGCGGCCATAATCGCGACGATGTGATCGAGAATCTCTACCTCGTCGGCGCGGGAACGCATCCCGGCGCGGGCATTCCCGGGGTCGTCGGCAGCGCAAAGGCCACGGCAGGGCTTATGGTGGGGGACTTGTCGCGCTAGAAGCACGGCATGTCGCGCCGATTTGATCGACTCGCCGTCTATTGCGGCTCCGCCTCGCCGGCGCCGCATTTCTTGGAATTGGCGAGGGAGGTCGGCTCCACCCTCGCACAACAAGGCATTGGCGTCGTCTATGGCGGCGGCAAGGTCGGGCTGATGGGTGCGTTGGCCGAAGGAGCGCTGGCCGAAGGCGGTGAGGTGATCGGCGTGATCCCCGAGGCGCTGGAAAGCCACGAACTCTCCAACCGTAATTGCACCGAGCTGCACGTCGTCCCGGGCATGCACCAGCGAAAGCAGGCCTTCACCGATCTGTCGGACGGGTTCATCACCTTGCCCGGCGGCGTGGGCACGATGGATGAGCTCTGGGAGGCGGTCAGCTGGGCACAGCTCGGCTATCACGCCAATCCCGTCGGCCTGCTCAACGCCTTCGGCTATTACGACATGCTGCTCGCCTTCAACCGCAAAATGGCAGAGACCGGCTTCGTGCGCGAGGCGCATCGCGGCATCGTGATCGCTGCGCCGACCCTGCCCGAATTGCTGGACAAGATGGCCAATTTCACGCCCGCCACGAACGTACTGCAAATGCGCAAGGAAGATCTGTGAGGCCGCCGCGACAGGGCAAGCTCGGGAGCAAGCGCGAGCGCACACTCACGCCCTCGCGGCATCTGCGCGAGACACCGCGCCAGAGCGGCGGCGGCCGGTCGCGGGCCGTGTTGGTAGAGAAGGCACGACAGAGTATCGAGCAGGGCAGCAAGAGCTTTGCCGCAGCAAGCATGCTGTTCGACCGCACCACGCGCGAGCGTGCGCACCTGCTTTATGCCTGGTGCCGCCGCTGCGACGATATTGCCGACGGGCAGGACCATGGCGGCACGCTGACGCTCGATAACAGCAATGCGAGGGACCGGGTCGAGGCGATCCGCGTGCTCACCCACCGCGCGCTGGACGGCCAGCCGACTGCCGAATTGGCATTCGACGCTTTCGGGCAGGTGGCCGCCGAATGCGGGCTGACGCGCGAAATGGCCGATGACGTGATTGACGGTTTCGCGCTCGACGCTGCCGGATGGCGTCCGCGCAGTGAGGCGGATTTGATGCGCTATTGCTTCCATGTCGCGGGGGCTGTCGGCGTGATGATGGCGCGCGTGATGGGCGTTCCTGCCGACGATCACGATACGCTGGACCGGGCCTGCGACCTTGGCTTCGCCTTCCAGCTCAACAATATCGCGCGCGACATCTGGGAGGATGACGCCGCGGGTCGCTGCTATTTGCCCTTGGAATGGCTCGCCGAAATGGACATCCCGCCCGGCCAGCACATGAAGCCGATGTACCGCGCCAAGCTTGCCGAATTGGCCAAGCGGCTGGTCGACCTTGCCGAACAGCATGAGGCGGCGGCTCGGCTCGGCGCGGCACGGCTGCGCTTTCGCCATCGCTGGGCGGTGATCTCCGCTGCGCGCATCTACGGTGCGATCGGCCGCGAGGTCCGCGAGTTGGGCGAACATGCCTGGGACCATCGCGTGCACACCTCCAAGCTCGCCAAGCTGAACCATGTGCGCGCCGCCTTCTTCGAGAGCCTCCGCAAGCCTGACCCGGTCGAAAAGATGCCGTGCTGGACGAGAGGGGAGATGATGATCATGGCACGCATGGAAGCCCCGCCCGCGCCGATCCCGCAAACGCCCTTGCGCGACGAGGAAGTGCGGCCTGCGAATCCCCCGGCCAACCCCAAACCGACGCCACCCCCGGAATCGGCATGATCGCCTCGCTCCTCATTGCCAATCGCGGGGAGATTGCCTGCCGGGTGATCCGCACCGCGCGCGCCATGGGGATCCGCACGATTGCCGTCTATTCGGATGCCGATGCCCACGCGCTACATGTGCGCATGGCGGACGAGGCGGTGAATATCGGCCCCTCGCCTGCCACCGAGTCCTATTTGCGCGGCGAGAAAATCGTGGCTGCGGCGAAGGAGGCAGGCGCCGAGGCGATCCACCCGGGCTATGGCTTCCTGTCGGAAAATGCCGAGTTCGCCCGCGCGGTGACCGAGGCGGGGCTGATCTGGGTCGGGCCAAGGCCCGAAAGCATCGAGGCGATGGGGCTGAAGGATGCAGCAAAGAGACTGATGCGCGAGGCGGGCGTGCCCGTCACGCCGGGCTATGACGGCGCCGATCAGTCACCCGACGTGCTCAAGGCCGAAGCCGAGAAAATCGGTTTCCCGGTGCTGATCAAGGCCGTGGCGGGCGGTGGCGGCAAGGGCATGCGCAAGGTCGATGCTGCGCAGCAATTCCTTGAAAATCTTGAATCTTGCAGGCGTGAGGCCAAGGCTGCATTCGGCAACGAGGATGTTATCCTCGAAAAGTGGATTACCTCGCCAAGGCATATCGAGGTGCAGGTCTTCGGCGACACGCATGGCAATGTCGTCCACCTGTTTGAGCGCGATTGCTCGCTCCAGCGCCGCCATCAGAAAGTGATCGAGGAAGCGCCCGCTCCTGGCATGGATGCCGAGACGCGCGAAGCGATCTGTTCTGCTGCGGTTCGGGCTGCGAAGGCGGTCGATTTTGTCGGCGCGGGAACGGTCGAATTCATCGCCGATGCCAGCGAAGCTCTCTCGGCCGACGGCATCTTCTTCATGGAAATGAACACGCGGCTGCAGGTCGAGCACCCGGTGACCGAGGAGATCACCGGCGTCGATCTGGTCGAATGGCAATTGCGCGTGGCGAGCGGAGAATCCCTGCCGCTGGCGCAGGACCAGATCACCATTTCGGGACACGCCATCGAAGCGCGTCTCTATGCCGAAGACCCGGCCAAAGGCTTCCTGCCGAGCACGGGGAAGATCGATTCCTTCATCTACAGCAAGCCGGTCGAGAATCTTGACCGCTGGCGGTACGACTGTGGATATGAGGCCGGTGACACAGTAACTCCCCACTTTGACCCAATGATAGGAAAGGTCATTGCCTCCGGCGAACATCGCCAGCAGGCGGTCGGTCAATTGGTTGCCGCGCTGACGCGCATCGAGATCTACCCGCTCAAGTCGAACCTTCCATTCCTTATCCGCGCAGTCTTGCACCCGGATTTTCTGGCAGCAAGGCTCGATACAGCCTTCCTCGAACGGCATTCAGAAGAACTCACGGAATTCGATACTCCCCTAAAAGAGATGGCAATCTCCGTAGCGGACGACATTGCCTTCGAATTTCAGGGATTCACCCGCCACGACACGCCTGCCGACCGATTGCTGCAGGGAACGATAGGCTTCCGCCTAAACAGCGACAGGCGAAACAGGGTCATCGTCGAAGACGATCGAGGGAATACTTACGACATCGACCTGGATACAGATGTTCAGGACAAGGTCGACTACCGGGGTGCTGGGCCATATCCCGCTCATGTGCTGCATTTGGGCGAAGTCATCGAATTCCGGCACCATCAGCCGCGCGGCACCGGCACCACCTCCGCCGCAGATGGCGACATCCTGGCGCCCATGCCAGGCAGGGTGATCGCGGTGCACGTCTCCGAGGGCGATGCGGTCGAGGCGGGACAGCGACTCCTGGTACTCGAAGCAATGAAGATGGAGCATGCGCTCACCGCGCCGTTCAAGGGTACCGTGGAGGTATTCAAGGTGACCGAGGGTGCGCAGGTGCAGGTCGAGCAGTTGCTTGCCCGGGTTAAACGCGCGGACGCCTAGCCGCCCAAAAACTCCTTCAATGCGACCTGTTCGCCAGCATCCATGTGCAGGCCCAATTTGCTGCGCCGCCAGAGGATGTCCTTGGCGGTCTGCGCCCATTCCTCTTCGCGCAAATAGTTCACTTCCGCCTCGGTCAGTCCGGCGCCAAAATTGCGGCCCAGATCGTCCCAGCCCTGCGCATCGCCCAGCCAGTAAACCGCGTCCAATCCATAGGCGCGCGAGATACGGCCAATGGTGAAATCATCGAGGAAGGGATATTCGGCGCGCAGTTCGGTGCGCAGCAGGCCGGAAGCATCCTTGGGAAAGTCCCCGCCCGGCAGCGGCGTGGTGCCCGTCCAGGCCTCGCCCGACAGGGCAGGCAGGCGCTTGGCGAGCATGTCCACAACCTCTTCGGCGACATGGCGGTAGGAGGTGATCTTGCCGCCATAGATGCCGAGCAAGGGCGCACCAGCCTTTTCCTCGCTCAGCACGAGCTTGTAGCCTCGCGTTGCCGCTTCGGGCCTGCTCGATCCGTCATCGACCAGCGCCCGCACCCCGGCATAGGACCAGACGATATCCGCGGGGGTCACCTGCCGCGTGAAGTATCGGTTCACAGCATCGCACAGGTAACGGATCTCGTCCTCGTCGGGCTCGAGCGTGTCGAGCGAGCCGGTGTGATCGGCATCGGTCGTACCGATCAGCGTGAACTTGTCCTCATAGGGAATGGCAAAGCAGATCCGCGTATCGGGCTGCTGCAAGATGTAGGGGTAATTGTGCTCGAACAGGCGCGGCACGACGATATGCGAACCACGCACGCGGCGAATGCGATACTGCGGCTTCTCGCCCGCCAGACCGGTCAGCTCGTCCACTTGCAGCCCGGCGGCATTGACCACCGCCTTGGCACGATACTGTCCCTTGGCGGTGTGGACGAGCCAATCACCGTCATCCTCTCGACCAAGCCCGGTGACCGCTTCATGCGTCCGGACCTCCGCACCCTTGCGCTTCGCATCGACGGCGTTGAGCACGACCAGCCGCGCATCATCGACCCAGCAATCCGAATATTCAAAGCCGCGCGCCATGTTCCCGAAGAGCGGCTCACCCGCGCGATGCTCTGCCAGCTCGATCGCCTGCGATCCGGGCAAGGCGCTCTTGCCGCCGATCGTGTCGTAAAGCTTGAGCGCGGCGCGCAATTGCCAGTGCGGGCGCATGGCACGGCTGACCGGCAGCACGAAGCGCATGGGGCGCACGATATGCGGGGCAATATCCCACAGCACGTCCCGCTCCTTCAGCGCTTCGCGTACCAGGCCGAACTCGCGATATTCGAGATAGCGCAGCCCGCCATGCACCAGCTTGGTCGACTTGCTCGACGTGCCACTGGCGAGGTCCCCTGCTTCGAGCAGCAGGACCCTCGCCCCGCGCCCTGCCGCATCGCGCGCCACGCCTGCACCATTCACCCCGCCGCCGATGACGATGAGGTCGAAAAGTGCCGGTTCGCTCACGGGACAATACGCTCCTTGGGAGGTTTGACGTTGAGGCGGCGGAACAGCCGTCCCTTCTCGCTATAAAGTACGAACATCAACGCCAAGCTCGAACAGATCAAGAGCGCGAGCGCAAAAGGCTTGGCCGTCCCGTCATAGGCCTGGCCGATCAGCATGCCGACCATGGCCGCGCCGAACATGCGGAAGAAGGTCTGCACGCTGGAGGCCGAACCGGCGATATGCGCAAAAGGCTGCATGGCAATGGAGCCGAAATTGGCGCCCAGGAAGCCAAGCAGGCCAAGGTTGATCGCGGTCAGCGGCAGGAACCAGTTGATGTCGCCTGCGCGGTAATGGCTGGCCCATACCTGCGTCGCGGAAACGGCAATGAAGATCAGCACGCCGGTATGCGAAACGCGCCTTGCGCCAAAGCGCATGACGATGCGCGAATTGACGATATTGGCAATCGCCATCATCGCCGCCGTGCTGCCGAACAGGATCGGGAAGGTGTCCGCGTCGATCCCGAAATGCTGCTCGTAGATCTGCTGCGCGGTGTTCACATAGCCGAACACCCCGCCCATCACGAGCATGGTGCCGAAAACATAACCGATCGACTGACGGTTCACGAGCGCGGCATGCATGTTGCGCAGGATTACCGGAACGATGATCTCCTGCCGTTTTTCCGGAGCGAGCGTCTCGGGCAGGCGGAACCAGACCCACACACCGGCGATCGCGCCAATGAAAGCGAGGATCACGAAGATCCAGTGCCATGTCCCGCCCACGGTGAGAACGGCCTGGCCGAAGCTCGGCGCGACGACCGGCACGGTGATGAACACCGCGGCGATGGTCGACATCAGCCGGGCCATGGCATCGCCTTCGTAAAGATCGCGCACGATGGCCATGGGAGCGACCATCAGGCCCGCGGAAAGCAGGCCGGCAATGCCGCGCATCCACAAGAGCAGTTCGAAATGGGTCAGCGCCGCCACCACCAGCGCGAGGCTGGAATAGGCAATCAGCGAGAAAAGCAGGATCGGCCTGCGCCCGTAGCGATCAGCATAGGAGCCGGGGATCAGGCAACCCAGCCCCATGGTGATCGTGTAGACCGCAACGATCAGCTGGCGCCGGTTTCCGTCGAGCACGCCCAGTTCCGCTGCCATCTCGTCCAGAGCAGGGAGCATGGCGTCGATCGACAGCGCATTGAGGCTCATCAGCAGGGCCAGCAGCACGATCAGCTCGCGCTTGCCCAATGGCAGCGAGTCGGAATGTGCGGCGGGATTTGACATGCAGCGCCTCTAGACAAGCAAGGCCTTCGGGGAAAGCGCTTGCCGACATTTATGTTGGTTATCCGCCGGATGACGAATGCGTGCCAAGCGCCTAACCTGCACGCATGTCTGGAATGGATCAGGATGGGGATTTCGAGGAGGAACCGCAGGGCCTGCGCAAGATCATCCATGTCGACATGGACGCCTTCTTCGCCAGCGTCGAACAGCGCGACAATCCTGACCTGCGCGGCAAGCCCGTGGCGGTGGGCGGCGCGGGCGGGCGCGGCGTGGTTGCCGCGGCCAGCTACGAGGCGCGGAAGTTCGGCGTGCGCAGCGCCATGCCCAGCGTGACCGCCAAGCGCAAATGCCCCGAGCTGATCTTCGTCAAGCACCGTTTCGAGGTCTATCGCGAAGTCTCGCAGCAAATCCGCATGATTTTCCGCAGCCACACACCGCATGTCGAACCCTTGAGCCTCGACGAAGCCTATCTCGACGTCACCGAAGACATTCGCGGGATCGGCTCGGCGACACGCATCGCCGAAATGATCCGCAAGGAAATCCGCGAGACCACCGGGCTGACCGCCAGCGCCGGGGTCTCCTACAACAAGTTCCTCGCCAAGCTCGCCAGCGACCAGAACAAGCCCGACGGGCTGTGCGTGATCAAGCCGGGACAGGGCGCCACTTTCGTTCAGTCGCTCCCGGTCAGGCGCTTCCACGGCATCGGCCCCAAGGGCGCCGAAAAAATGGCGCGGCTGGGAATCGAGACCGGCGCAGACCTCGCCGCGAAAAATGCCGAATGGCTGCGCCAGCATTTCGGCAGCTTCGGCGATTACCTCTTTCGCGCCGCGCGCGGCATCGACCTCAGGCCCGTTCGCACCAATCGCATCCGCAAATCTGTCGGCGGTGAGCGCACCTTCTTCGAGGATATTTCCGACCCCGAGGAATTGCGCGACACGCTGGAACGGATCATCGACATCGTGTGGGAACGGATCGAACAGGCGAAGGCGCGCGGTCGCACGGTAACGCTCAAGCTCAAATACAACGATTTCCAGATCGCCACACGCTCGCGCTCGCAGGCGGCGAACGTGGAGGACAAACAGCAGTTCGCCGCCATTGCCCGCAAAATCCTGGAGGACGAATTACCGCTGCCCATGCCGATCCGGCTGATGGGGCTGACGCTGTCCAATCTCGAAAACGACAGGAAAGACGAAGCGCCAAAACGCGACGATGCGCAGCTATCCCTGCTCTAGCTATTCCTCCAGCGCCGCGAGCCTGCGCGCCACGACGGAACTCAGTTCTGCGGGGAATTCGCCGCGATGGAAGAAGCGCGCTTCCATGACCTCGCGCCGGTCGGGCTGCGCAGTGCCGGAAATCGTCCCAGCAACCACATGCACGACATGCGGCACGCCATGGAATACATCTTGCTGGATGGCAGCCAGCCTCGCCTCGGCGAAAGTGCAGGATAGCTCCTCCGCCAGTTCGCGCCGCGCGGCCGCCAAGGGGTCCTCGCCCTTCTTCATCCCCCCGCCGGGCACCACCCAGCTGCGCGAGCCGTAGGAATGCCGGACAAGGAGCAGCCGCCCGTCATCGTCCTGCACCACGAGGGCACAGCCATGAATCTCGCTGAAGACATGGCGGATCGCCAGCCGCCGGACGTGATGGGCAAATCGGTACAGCAGGCGATGCAGCCCTGCCGGAATCAGGCGAAGCATGTGACGGGCTGTGTGGCCGCCCCGAGAAGCCGTGCAATCGGCAAATCGCTCTCCCCGCGCGCGGCGGCATCGAACACGGCGCGCTTGTCGTCCCCGCGAATGACGAAAAGCAGCTCGTCGCTGTCGAGCAAAGCGGGAATGGTCAGCGTGATGCGGTCGAACGGCGCTTCGGGCGGCAAGGGATCGGGGGTCAGGCGTCGTACCACCTGAGGATCGTCCACCTGGGGATCGGTGTTGGGGAATAGCGAAGCGATATGCCCGTCTCCGCCCATGCCGAGCCAGGCCAGCGCGAAATGTGGCGGCGTGCTGTCTTCGGCCAGTGTCATGACCTGCGCGCCCGCGGGTTCGAGCAGGGCGCGGATCTTGCCCGTATTGCTGGCTGCATGGTCCTCCGGAACCAGCCGGTCATCCCCCGGCCAGACCTGCAGGCGCGACCAGTCGAGGTCTCGCCCGGTCAGTTCCTCGAGGATGGGAAAAGGCGTCGATCCACCTGGCACGGTGATCGCTACGGACCCTTCCTGCCCCGCAAGTGCAGAGGACAGTTTCGCGAAGAGCCAGTCGGCAATCTCCGCCGTGTCGGTAGATTCGATAATCGCAATAGAGCTCATACCGCATTCCTATCAGAAGATGATGCCCCTTGCCGACATTGCCGTCACAAGACCGGCAATGGCGAGGATGAACCCGACCAGGTAGCGCAGCTTGGCGAGAGGAAGTTTGTCCTCCCAGTTCCGTGCAGCAATCGACGCGATGATCAGGGCCGCGGCACTACCGACAGCCCCGCCGGCTGCAGCCATCGCCGGCGCCGCAGTACTCACCGCAATCGCCATAATGCAGAAACGGGCTGCGTCGGTGATCTGTGCGGCGAGCAGGACCAGCAGGATCGCGCCCGTCGACCGCGTGGGCTCGACCGGCGCCCGGCGCGGCTTGAGCAGGGCCAGCTCGATGCCGGCAATGCCCAGCGCGAAGGCGACGAACATCAGCTTGGCATCGGCGGCGAGAATGGGGGCGATCCGGCTCCCCAGGAAGGCCGCCAGCGCGGAGGACAGCACCGAACTCGCAACGACCGCAAACAGCAGGCCGGTCCCGCTTCCCAATGCGCCGGAGAGCCGCGCCACGCGCACGCTCTCGCGCCCGGCGGCGGTCACCAGCGCGCAGAGCAGCAGCGAGAGGAAGAATGCGGGCATGATCCGCCCTTAGCGGCTGGAGCGGGTGAAGGGAATCGAACCCTCGTCGTCAGCTTGGGAAGCTGCTGCTCTACCATTGAGCTACACCCGCATGAGGAGCGGGCGATTGCCATGCGCCCCGCACAGCGTCAATCGCTATCTGGAATGGTCGATTTCCTGCCGAATTTTGCGCTTTTGCGACGCAATGACGGGTGGCAGGCGTCACATTCTCTGGCTATGGAGCCGATTCGACAGGTTTCGCGCCGAGGGAGACGCGCAGGAACCCAGAAGAACTAAGGAGCACACCCATGCCGCTGGTAAACATGAAACCGCTGCTGCGTCACGCGATGGACAACCACTATGCCGTCGCCGCATTCAACCTCGTTGACTACAATACGACGAAGGGAATGGTGAAAGCCGCCGAAGGGCTGAACGCCCCGGTCATCTGCCAGACCAGCGCAAAGACCATCAAATATTTCAGCCACAAGGAAATCGTTTCCTGGGTGCGCACCGTCGCCGAAGACTCTCCCGTGCCCGTCGTGCTCCATCTCGATCATTGCAAGGATATCGAGATGATCGAGGAATGCGCCAAGGCCGGCTGGACCTCGATCATGATCGACGCTTCGGAATTCCCCTTCGAGGAGAACCTCGAAATGTCGAAGCGCGTGCGCGACATTGCCGAGAAGTACGGCGTCGGCATGGAAGCCGAGCTGGGCCAGATCATGGGCGTCGAGGACGACATGGTGGTCGACGAAGCGGATAGCGTGCTGACCGACCCGGAAGACGCCAAGAAGTTCTGTGACGCGCTGGACCTGTCGGCCTTCGCCTGCGCGGTCGGCACGGCACATGGCTATTACAAGGGTGAGCCCAAGGTCGATTTCGACCGCATCGCCGCAATCAATGCCGCCACCAACACACCGATGGCGCTGCACGGCGGTACCGGCCTGTCGGACGAGACCTTCGCCAAGGCCATCGCCCGCGGTTCGGCCAAGGTGAACATCTCGACCAATCTCAAGCACGTCTTCGTACAGAGCTTCGTCGACTATCACCGCGCAAATCCAGACGATTACGAGCCGCTGCGCGTGGTCGATGCCCAGTACCAGGCCTGCAAGGCCCTGTTCGCCAGCTTCATCGAGAAGTTCGGCGGCACGGACCAGGGTTCCGCCTTCCTCCAAAGCCAGAGCGAAATGGCCTGAGGGAGCGCGCACTACAAATGATCAAGGCACTGATTTTCGATTGCGACGGCGTGCTCGTCGATACCGAGCGTGACGCCCATCGCGTCGGCTTCAACCAGGCGTTCAAGGAATTCGGCATCGACGCCGAATGGAGCGTCGATTTCTATGCGAAGATGCTGCTGGTCGCCGGCGGCAAGGAGCGCATGACCGCCTATTTCGACGAGTTCGGATGGCCGGAAGACAAGGTGGCCGAATATGGCGGCAAGGAAGAGCTGATCCTCGCCCTGCACAAGACCAAGACGGCGCTGGTTTCCGAGATCGTCAAGGACCTGCCGGTCCGCCCCGGCATATTGCGTATTATCGACGAAGCGCGCGCGGCCGGTGTTCGCCTGGGCGTATGCACCACCTCAAACGCGAAATTCATCGATGCCGTGCTCGACCTGTTCGGGGCAGAGCGCAAGGCGGCCTTCGAATTCGTCCATGCCGGCGATGTGGTAAGCAAGAAGAAGCCCGATCCGGAAATCTACCTGCTCGCGCTCGAAACGCTGCGCCTGCCGGCGAGCGACTGCATGGTGGTGGAAGACAGCCGCAATGGTCTGCGCGCCTCGACCGGTGCGGGAATCCCCACGATCATCACGACGAGCACCTATACGGTGGACGAGGACTTCACCGAAGCGGTGAAGGTCGTTCCCGAACTGGGCGATGCGCCCAATATCAACATCACGATCGAAGACCTGGGTGAGCTGGCCGCCAAAGCGGCAGCTTGAGGGAGAGAAGAGTAATGTCTGCAATTTCGCTTGAGCAAATCGAGAAGACCATCGACATCACCTGCGACACGGTGATCCGCAACGAGAAGTATTTCTCCGATCTGGACGGCCTTGCCGGCGACGGCGATTTCGGCACCTCGCTGGCAACCGGCTTCAAGGTCATCAAGAAGGACCTGCCAGAAATCGACAAGAGCGCGATCGGCGCCATGCTGCTGAAGATCTCGATGATCTGCTCGAAGCATGTCGGCGGTTCCTCGGGCCCGATCTGGGGCACCGGCTTTATGCGTGCGGGCATGGTCTCCAAGGGCCTGACTGAAGTGACCTATGAGCAGCTGACCGACATGCTCGGCAGCGCGATCGAGGGCATCGTTGCCCGCGGCGGGGCGCAGCGCGGCGACAAGACGCTGCTCGATGCGCTCTGGCCGATCCACGACAAGATGAAGGAAATGGACGGTTCCGACCTCGGCGCTGTGCTCGCCGCCATTACCGCGGAGGCCGACAAGGCCATCGACGAAACGCGCACTCTGGTCGCCCATCGCGGCCGCGCCAGCCAGGTAGGCGAGCGTAGCGCCGACACGCCCGATCCGGGCATCGTCGGTATCGCCACCATCCTTTATGACTGGTGCAAGCACTATGGCGTGGACTACACCCCCACCGCCGCAGAATTGAATCGCTGATTCCAAGGGAGAGGAATGACATGAAGAAGTTCGTCAACAATCCGGAAAACTTCGTGCCGGAATTCATGGCAGGCGTGATCGCCGCCAATCCGGACCTGCTCGAAGCAATGCCGGAATTCCAGCTGATCAAGCGCAAGAACGTCGATGCCAGCAAGGTCGCGATTGTCCAGGGTTCGGGTTCCGGCCACGAGCCGGCACACGTCATGGCCGTTGGCCCCGGCATGCTGACCGCCGCCTGCCAGGGTCCGGTCTTCGCCGCCCCGCCGGTCGATGCCTGCCTCGAGACGATCAAGTCGGTTGCGACCGATGCCGGCGTGCTGGTCCTGGTCAACAATTACCAGGGTGACCGCATGGCTTGGGACATGGCCACCGAAATGGCCGAAGCCGAAGGCATCAAGGTCGTTCAGTTCCACATCAATGATGACGTCGCCGTGCAGGACAGCCTGTACACGGTCGGCCGCCGCGGCGTGGCCGGCAACTTCTTCGTCATGAAGGCATGCGGCGCTGCTGCAGAAGCCGGTGCGAGCCTGGACGAAGTCGTCGCCATCGCAGAGAAGGTCAACAACAACGTCCGCACCATGGGCGTTGCGCTGACCAGCTGCATCCCGCCGGCAAAGGGTGACCCCATCTTCGACATCGGCGACGATGAAATGGAAGTGGGCGTCGGTATCCATGGCGAACCGGGCCGTGAGCGCACCAAGATGAAGAGCGCTGCAGAGATCACCAAGATCCTCTACGACGCCGTGCAGAGCGACCTGCCGTTCAACTCGGGCGACAAGGTTGCGCTGATGGTGAACGGCCTTGGTGGCACCCCGCCGGCAGAGCTCTACGTAGTCTACAATGAAGCTGCCAAGCTTGCTGCGGAGACCGGCCTGACCGTGGCCCGCAACTATGTCGGCGAATATTGCACCGCCATCGAAATGGCGGGTTGCTCGCTGACCATGCTGAAGCTGGATGACGAGCTCGAAAAGCTGCTCGACGCTCCGGCTGAAACGGCCTGCCGTATCTTCTGATCCACTCGATCAGTTAGCCAATACGAAACGCCCCGGAGGAAACTCCGGGGCGTTTTGCTTTGCGGATCAGTCTTCGCCGAGCAATTCCTCCTGCATGGCCAGGATTCCGTCGAGTTCCGCCTTGGCAGCACCATGCTTGGAGCGGTGGACGAGATACATGCCCACACCGGCAGCGATCCACAGGAACCCGATCAACATGATGGGCGGCGGATAGAGGCCGTAGAAGACGAAGCCGATCACGATGGCGGCGCAGACCAACAGGAGCAGAGAATGGGCCGCCATCGCTTCGGCCAGCCGCAGCGCGATCCGCGCCTGCCGCTCGGCCTTGACGAGCACGCTCCCCGGATCGCCCAGCATGGCCGCCGGATCGTTGCGGCGCAGGTACAAATAGTCGCCTGCCGCCAGCGCCACGGCGGTGAGGAAGGCCACGCCGCCAAGGTGGAACAGGATGTCGTGCAGCATCCAGGCCTGCCAGAAGAAATAGATGGCAAAGGCGCCGAGCAGAGCGATCTGCACCAGCCGCCCGCGCTTTTCGCGCCGCACCAGCTCTTCGCCGCGCGCAACCTTCTCGGCCACATTACCAAGGTCGGCCGAGCGGCTCTGCCAGTCGTCTTTGAGGCCATCGAGAAAATCGTCCGTGCTCATGAGAGCATCTCCTTCAGCATCTGCTTGGCGCGGTTGATGCGCACGCCAACATTCGATTCACTGATGTCCAGGGCCTCGGCAATCTCGGCATAGGGCATCTCTTCGAGGTAGAGCGTCACCGCCTGGCGATAGGAGAGCGGCAGGCGGCGGATCGCATGGGCCAGCCGGTCGGCTCGCTCGCTCTCGATCAGCGCATGTTCGGGTGATGGTTCGACCTCTTCACCCGCCTCCTGCACTGCCCCAGCCTCGCCCTTCTTGCGCCCGACCGCCTTGGCCACATGGCTCACCGCGCGATTATGCGCGATGCGGTAGAGATAGGGCGCCAGCCGGTCCTTCTCGCGCAATGCGGGAAGAGCCTGGTGGATCGCTATCAGCACTTCCTGGAACAAATCCTCCTGCAGCATCGCATCCGCCTCGTAGGCGGCCGCGACGCGTCGCAAGCCCTGCCCGTATTCGGAAACAATGTGCTCGATCGTGCTCATTTCTATGGTGGTAGTCTCGCCTTTCAGCAGGCTTCTTACAAAATCTTTTTTCAAGAAAATCAGTAAGAAATGTGGCGGGCGATCGGACTGTCCAGCGTTCTCAACGAAAGGAGACGCGAGACATGAATACCGAAACCAAGACCGCCAATACCACTCGCAAGACCAAGCCCTTTATCATTGCAGGCGTTACCCTGATCACCGCCATCTGGGTGGCCGTTTTCGCCGCACTGGCGATCCTCCAGCCGGACCTGCGCACCAAGGCGCTGATCGTCGCCGGCGGTGCGGGCGCCACCGAACTGATCCTTTACGCGGGCGCCGCCTGGTTCGGGATCAACCTGTTCCAGCGCTTCCGCAGCTTCATCCGCATGCGCCGCGACTGAACCCCAGCTTCCAACCGGAGAAAGACCATGACCGACATGACCACCCGCCTGCTTTCCATGTTCTGCGCCGTCATCGTGAGCGCGACCATGTTTCACAGCAGCTTCTTCTGAAAACCAGCAACCAAAGCACACCACGCGGGCGCTCCTCACTCCTCCAGCCCGCAAGCAAACGCCCGGTCCTCTCAGCGAGGGCCGGGCGTCTTGTCTTTGAGGATTCGGGCAAGGTCAGAATCTCGGAACAATCACCCGTGCCCATCCCTTGGTTTGTTATGAGCAATTACATTATTCCGATAGAGCCGGTGCCAACCAACACGCTCCCCAGTCGCCGCGAGCGCCTGCAAGTGCTCATGCGGCTCAAGTCACAAAGGCAGTTGCTGATCATCGGCGTGACCCTGACGGCAATGGTCGCCGGGATCCTGCTGGCCATCATCCTGCGCGAGCGCGCGGCGCCAGAAATCATACCGCTGGGCAAGGGTATGGCGAGTATCGAAGCAGAACCGCTAACGGCCTATGAGCCCATTCCCGCAGGCGACGAGCAACATCTCGGCATGGGCGAGGCGAGCTATTACGGCGCCGGTTTCGCCGGAAATCTCACCGCCAATGGCGAGATATTCAATCCCGCAGAGATGACCGCTGCGCATCGCACTCTACCAATGGGCAGCAAGGTACGGGTGACCAATCCGGCGAATGGCGAGACCGTCATCGTGCGGATCAACGATCGCGGGCCCTATCACGGCAACCGCGTGATCGACCTTTCGGAGGCCGCTGCGCGGGAAATCGGCCTGATCCGCAGCGGCGTGGGGCAGGTCCGTCTGGCGCTTGTGACCTGATCGAGCCTAGCGCCCTGCAACCCGTGCCGCGTTGATATCGACCAGCTTGGGCGACTTGGAGAACAGGTCGCCATAGGGATCGTCCCCCATATCCATCGTGTGCGGTTCGGTTCCCTCGCGCACGGTGGTGCGGCGCATGTCGCGCTTTTCGTTCTCGTAATCGAACTCGCAGCCATGGTGCATGGTGCAGAGGTTGTCCCAGATGACCATGTCGCCGACATTCCAGCTGACCTCGAACGTGTATTGCGGCTGGGTGCAATGCTCGATCAGTTCCTTGATCAGCTTGCGGCCTTCCGCCTTGTCCATGCCTTCGATGTCCATCGTGTGAGCGGCAATGAACAGCGCCTTGCGGCCCGAGCCGCGGTGCACATGGACCAGCGGATGGCGGGCCTTGAAGCGGGCGTCGATCTCTTCCTCGGGAATGTCGGCGCCAGCCATCTTGCGGCTCCACCACAGCGAATTCACGCCGATCTTGTCCTCCAGGAAATCCTTCATGTCCTGCGGCAGGTCGTCATAGGCGCTACGCGTATCGGCAAAGCCGGTATTGCCGCCCTTGCTCGGCACCTGGTGCGCCAGCAGGATCGAATAGGAGGTGCGCTTTTCGAGGAAGGCGCTGTCCGTGTGCCACAGCCGGTCGCCCTTGCGATACTGGATGGCGCCGGGATCCTTGGTGATCTCACCCTCGACATTGAGGTTGGAGGCATCGAACAGCTGCGGGAACGGCAGGCGGTACTTCACGCCCTCACGCCGCATGACCTTTTCGAGATAGCCGAAATTGCGGCTGAACTCGACATGGTCGGCATCGCTCATGCCCGTGTTGCGCCACACGGTGACGCCCCACTTGTCCATCGCATCGGTAACCTGCTTCACCTCTTCAGCGCTCAGCGGACGGGTCAGGTCCAGTCCCGAACACTCGGCACCGAAGCGCGGCAGGATGGGTTCAGCTTTCAGCGGCATTATGCTCTCCGAATCACGTATTTAATTAGCTTGCTACCCATTATGGGCAGGGCGCAACTTCTGCAAGCTGGCGCGCTTGCAATGCGCCACCAGCACATCATCCTGATTATAGGCGCGATGGGCAAAAGTTACGATACCCTGACCGGGGCGCGAGCGGCTTTCGCGCAGTTCGAGCACTTCGGTCTCTATCCGCAGCGTGTCGCCAACGAAGATCGGCGCGGGAAAGCGCACCTCGTCCCAGCCGAGATTGGCGATGGCGGTGCCCTGCGTGGTGTCGTTGACGCTGATCCCGACCATTAACCCTAGTGTGAAACAGGAATTGACCAGGATGCGGCCATATTCGCTCCCTTTCATGTACTCGGCATCGAGGTGCAGCGGAGCGGGATTGTGCGTCAACGTACTCATCAGGAGATTGTCGGTCTCGGTCACCGTCCGCCGCAACGGATGGTCGAAAACTTGCCCGACATGGAATTGATCGAACCACAGGCCTGCCATGTAATGCTCCTCTCTTGCGAGCCTCCTAGCTTAGCCGCTGCGAAGGCGCTAGGATGCTGCTCGCAGGGAGGGAAACCGCACATGTCTAAGTCTCTGATTTACATTGCTTTTCCGCTTGCGCTGGTGGCTTGCGCGTCGCGGGACGACGGCATTTCGTCACCCGGCCTGCCGCTGGCGGAATGCGATGCCAGCAATGTCCAGTCGGTGATCGGCGAGCGGGCGACACAGCAAGTCGGCGAACGCCTGCTGCAGCTTACCGGTGCCGCCACCTTGCGCTGGGTCCCGCCGCGAACCGCAGTAACCATGGATTTTCGGGCCGACCGGCTGACCGTTTCCTATGACGACGACATGTTAATCGAGAGGATTTCCTGTGGCTGAACCCAATGACGGCAGGCAAAGGATCCCGCCGCTTTCGCCTTTCGAGGAACAGGCAAAGTTCACCCGTGCCATTCGTGTGGGCGACCGGATCATAGTTTCGGGCAATATCGGCGTGGAGGAAGATGGCAGCATCGCTCCCGATGCCGGACGCCAGGCCGAGCGCTGTTTCGAGCAGATCCTTGACTACATCCAGCAATTGGGCGGCACCTCGGCCGATGTTGTGCGCGTGCGCATGTTCGTGACCGACATCAATGATGCAGAAGTGGTGACCGCCGCCTTCACCGCCGCCGTGGGCCATGCGCGCCCCACCGGAACGCTCGTCGCCGTGGCCGCGCTGGCAGGTCCGTTCAGCGTGGAAATCGAGGCCGAGGCCATCATCGGAGCAGGACAATGAGCAAGGCCGATATTCTTCGCGCGGCACCAATCGCGCTGATTCTCATGCTGGGCGGATGCGACGACCGTCTCGACGGACGCAACCAGCCCAACCCCTTCGCCGAGGACGACGCGCGCGCAGCGGCCGAACAAAGCCGCCCCGCGCAGACCGTAGCGCCGCAAATGACGAGTGATCGCGAGGCTGCAGAATCGAGCGAAAGCGACGAATTCGCCGAAGGCTTCGAGCCCGAAGAGGAATTCGATGACGGGCCCTTCGATCCCTCGGGCTACGATCCCGCGCCGATGGACGATGCCTCCGGCTTCGATCCCTCTCCTGTCGATCTCGACGGTGGATATGCCGAAGACGTTGCTGGCGAAACCGGTTGATAGCGCCCCCGCCTGCTGACAAGAATGGCGGCGGGAGAATGACATGACCGGGCAGTTCCAGCTCAGCGAGGACCAGCTTGCCATCCAGGAAATGGCGCAACGCTTCACGGCCGACAATATCACGCCCCATGCTGCACAGTGGGATGCAGACCATGTCTTCCCGATCGAGGTGATCCGCAAGGCCGCAGAGCTGGGCTTCGGGGCGATCTATGTCAGCGAGGAATCGGGCGGGATCGGCCTCGGTCGGATTGAAAGCGCGCTGGTGATGGAGGCCATGGCTTATGGCTGCCCGGCGACCAGCGCTTTCATCTCGATCCACAACATGGCGGGCTGGATGCTCGACACATACGGGGCTGACGAACTCAAGGCGCGCTACCTGCCGCGCATGACCGGCATGGACCTGCTCGCCTCATATTGCCTGACCGAACCTTCCAGCGGCTCGGACGCTGCCGCATTGCGCAGCATCGCCGTGCGCGAGGGCGATCATTTCGTGGTCAATGGCTCCAAGCAGTTCATCTCGGGCGCGGGCGTCAACGATCTCTATTTCACCATGCTGCGCACTGGCGGCGAAGGCCCCAAGGGGATTTCCTGCCTGCTGATCGAAAAGGACATGGAGGGCGTCAGTTTCGGCACACCCGAACGCAAGACGGGTTGGCATGCCCAACCCACCGCCACTGTCAATTTCGACAATGTGAAGGTGCCGGTAGCAAACATGGTCGGCGCGGAAGGCCAGGGCTTCGCCATCGCCATGGCCGGGCTCGATGGCGGCAGGCTCAATATTGGCGCCTGCTCGCTGGGCGGAGCGCAGCGCTGCCTCGACGAGGCAATCGCCTACACGAAGGAACGCAAGCAGTTCGGCAAACCCATTGCCGATTTCCAGAACACGCAGTTCATGCTGGCCGACATGGCGACGGAGCTCGAGGCCGCGCGGGCACTGCTTTACCTCGCCGCCGCCAAGGTCACGGATGGAGCACCCGACAGGACGCGATTTGCCGCCATGGCCAAGCGGCTCGCCAGCGATACGGGCAGCGCGGTGGCCGACCGCGCGCTGCAATTGCATGGTGGCTATGGATATCTGATGGATTATCCGGTTGAACGGTTCTGGCGCGATTTGCGCGTCCATTCGATTCTCGAAGGAACGAACCAGATCATGCGGCTGATTGTTGGGCGGGACCTGCTGAAGGAATGAGTGATGTACTGGTAAGCCGGGACGGCGGAGTAGGCCGCCTGTCGCTCAATCGTGCGCGCGCGCTCAATTCGCTGACCACCGATATGTGTGAGGCGATGTCGGCCGCGCTGCTGGAATGGCATGACGATTCCAGCGTCGAGGCGGTCATAATCGACCATTCGCCCAAGACACGCGGCTTCTGCGCCGGCGGCGATGTCGCCATGGTGCGCCAGTCCGTGCTCGAGGATGGCGGCGTGGCAGGGCGCGCCTTCTTCATGGCCGAATACCGCCTCAACCACCTGCTCTTCACCTATCCCAAGCCCGTCATCACCCTGATGGACGGGGTGACCATGGGCGGCGGCGTGGGGATTTCACTGCCCGCAACCTTTCGTGTCGCCACCGAGAACACCCTCTTCGCCATGCCCGAAGGCGCCATTGGCCTGTTTCCCGATGTCGGAGCGGGCTGGTACCTGCCGCGGCTTCCGGGACAGGTCGGCAAGTTCCTCGCGCTCACCGGCGCACGGCTCGACGGAGCAGAATGCCTCTGGGCCGGGATCGCCACGCATTATTGCGATTCGGAGGACCTGGACGAGGCGCGCGAACTGATTGCCCAGGAACCCGCCGCGGCAGACGAGATCCTGCGTGACCTGGCCAGCAATCCTCCAGCCGCACGCCTTGCCGGCAATGCCGGGCGCATCGATCGGCTGTTTGCGTGCACAACGCTGGAAGAAATCCTTGCCGCGCTGGCAGGAGACGACAGCGACTGGGCGGGCAAGGAACTGAAAGCCGTAGCCAGCAAATGCCCCACCACTGCCAAGGTGGCGCTGCGCCTGCTGGCGCTCGGTTCCGGCATGACCGACTTTGAAACGGAAATGGAGCTGGAGTACCGCCTTGCCGTGCGCATGATCGCGCGGCACGACTTCCTCGACGGAGTGCGCGCGGTTCTGGTGGACAAGGACAATAGCGCAAAATGGCAGCCGGCCGCGCCAATTGACGTGACCGATGAGATGCTCGAATCGATCTTTGCACCGCTACCCGCAGGAGAGATTTGGACTCCTATTGCGCTGCCTCATTGAGGGCATGAAAGAAATTCTCGCAACAGCAAACCCTTGCGATGCGGATTCAGCCTCGCCATTGCGCTTCATGCAATGAAACGCCTTACGCACCTCCAGCGGCTCGAAGCCGAGAGCATCCACATCATGCGCGAAGTCGCCGCCGAGGCGAACAAGCCGGTCATGCTGTATTCCGTGGGCAAGGACAGCGCCGTCATGCTGCACCTTGCCAAGAAGGCCTTCTTTCCATCGCCGCCGCCATTTCCGCTGATGCATGTCGATACGACATGGAAATTCAAGGACATGTATGCGCTGCGCGAAAAGGCAGCGCAGGATGCCGGGATGGATCTGATCGTCTATCAGAATCCGGAAGCCAAGGAGCGCGGGATCAATCCTTTCGACCACGGCCCGCTCCACACAGACATGTGGAAGACCGAGGGGCTGAAGCAGGCGCTCGACAAATATGGCTTCGATGCAGCCTTCGGTGGTGCTCGCCGCGACGAAGAGAAGAGCCGCGCCAAGGAGCGCATTTTCTCCTTCCGCACGGCCAGCCACGGCTGGGATCCGAAGAACCAGCGTCCCGAGCTCTGGAACCTCTACAACACGCGCAAGGCGAAGGGCGAAAGCATCCGCGTCTTTCCGCTCTCCAACTGGACCGAGCTCGATATCTGGCAGTACATCATGGCGGAGAATATCGAGATCGTGCCGCTCTATTTCGCCGCTGAAAGGCCGACTTACGAATATGAGGGCGGGCTGTTCATGGCGGACGACATCGAACGCCTCGAAAAGGTTCTGGGCAAAGTACCGGAGATCACAAATCGTTCGGTGCGCTTCCGCACGCTCGGCTGCTTCCCGTTGACCGGTGCGGTCGAAAGCGAGGCCGCGACGCTGGCGGATGTGGTCCAGGAAATGCTGCTCACCACAACCAGTGAACGCGATGGACGCGTGATCGACAAGGATAGCGGTGACGCCTCGATGGAGAAGAAGAAGCAGGAGGGCTATTTCTGATGGCCGACGCTCCAGCAACCGATCCCGTCTACCAGACCGACGCCCTCATTTCCGAGGATATCGAGGCCTATCTGGAAAGCCACCAGAGCAAGACGCTGCTGCGCTTCATCACCTGCGGCAGCGTGGACGATGGCAAGTCGACCCTCATCGGCCGGCTGCTCTACGATTCCAAGATGATCTTCGAGGACCAGCTGAAGGCGCTGGAAGAAGATTCCAAGCGCGTCGGCACACAGGGGCAGGAAATCGATTTCGCCCTGCTGGTGGACGGCCTTGCCGCCGAACGCGAACAGGGCATCACCATCGATGTCGCCTATCGCTTCTTCACGACCGAGAAGCGCAAGTTCATCGTCGCCGATACGCCGGGGCACGAGCAATATACGCGCAACATGGTCACAGGCGCCTCGACCGCTGACCTGGCCGTGATCCTCGTGGATGCACGCAAGGGCGTTCTGACGCAGACCAAGCGCCACAGCTTCCTCGCCCATCTCGTGGGCATCCGTCACATCGTGCTGGCGGTAAACAAGATGGACCTCGTCGATTACGACCAGTCCACCTTCGAGCACATCGTGGCCGACTATCGCAGCTTTGCGAACGAGATTGGCATCACGGAGTTCACGCCGATCCCGATTTCGGGCTTCAAGGGCGACAACATCACCAATGCCCCTTCGGACAAGACGAAGTGGTACAAGGGCCCGAGCCTGATCGACCATCTCGAAACGGTCGAGGTTTCGAACACTGCCGCGCAGGCGCGCAGCTTCCGCATGCCGGTGCAATGGGTGAACCGCCCCAACCTCGACTTTCGCGGTTTTTCGGGCCTGATCACATCGGGCAGCGTCAGCCCGGGCGACGCAGTCCGCATCGTACCCTCGGGCAAGACCAGCACGGTCAAGTCGATCGTCACAATGGATGGCGAACTGGACGAGGCCGTAGCCGGCGAAGCCGTGACCATCTGCCTTGCAGACGAGGTCGATGTCAGCCGCGGCAGTGTGATTTCCGCTGCCGACGATCCGCCCGAAAGCGCCGACCAGTTCGAAGCCAATATCGTGTGGATGAGCGACGAGGACCTGATCCCCGGACGTGGCTACTGGATGAAGCTGGCAACGCAGACTGTCAGCGCCACGCTGCAGCAGCCCAAATACGAGATCGACATCAACTCGCTCGATCATCTCGCGGCGAAGACGCTGTCGCTCAACGGCATCGGCGTGGCGGAAGTTACGACCGACAAGCCAATCACCTTCGAATCCTACGAGACCAGCCGCGCACTCGGCAGCTTCATCCTGATCGACAAGATCAGCAATGCCACTGTCGCCGCGGGCACGATCAATTTCAGCCTGCGCCGCGCCCAGAACGTGCACTGGCAATCGGTCGACATCTCCCGCGAACAGCATGCCGCGATGAAGAACCAGAAGCCCGCCGTGCTATGGTTCACCGGGCTATCCGGATCGGGCAAGTCGACCATCGCGAACCTGGTCGAGAAGAAGCTGCACCGGATGAACCGGCACACCTTCCTTCTCGATGGCGACAATGTCCGCCACGGCCTCAACAAGGATCTCGGCTTCACCGAGACGGACCGGATCGAGAATATCCGCCGTGTTGGCGAAGTGGCCAAACTGATGGCGGATGCCGGCCTGATCGTGATCACCGCCTTCATCAGCCCGTTCCGCGCCGAGCGGCAGATGGTGCGCGACATGCTGCCCGATGGCGAATTCGTCGAAGTCCACATCGATACGCCTCTCGAAGTGGCCGAGGCGCGCGACGTGAAGGGCCTGTACAAGAAGGCTCGCGAAGGTACTCTCAAGAACTTCACCGGGATCGACAGTCCCTATGAAGAACCGGAGGAACCCGAAATCCGCATCGATACGACCGCTGTCACTCCGGAAGAGGCGGCTGATCTGATCATCGATCGGCTGCTTGGCGATTCCTGAGACCATGACCGGGGGGACAAATGCGAGGACCGACGCAGAACTCGCTGCCCACCTGGCCGAATGCGCCGGTAAGATCCTGCTGGAAGTGCGGCAGAGCGGCATGTTCGAAGGCAAGGCACTGGGCAAGGCGGGCGACCAGACCGCGAACCAGTTCCTCGTCCATGCCCTCAGGCAGCAGCGCCCGGATGACGGGCTGCTGTCCGAAGAGAGCAAGGACACGATGGAGCGGCTCGACAAGTCGCGTGTGTGGATCGTCGATCCGGTCGACGGTACGCGCGAATATGGCGAGGAACGCAGCGACTGGGCCGTGCATGTCGGCCTCGCGATCGATGGCGTGGCAGAGATCGGCGCGGTTGCCCTGCCCGGCCTCGATGGAGGCATTGTGCTGCGAACCGACGCACCGATCGACCTGCCTGCAGCGGCTGAAAGGCCGCGCCTCGTGGTCAGCCGGACCCGGCCCGCAGCCGAAGCGGTCGCCGTTGCCGAAAAGCTCGGCGGCGAACTGGTTGGCATGGGCAGCGCGGGCGCGAAGGCCATGGCCATCGTGCTCGGCAATGCCGAGATCTACCTCCATTCGGGCGGCCAGTTCGAATGGGACAGCTGCGCTCCCGTCGCGGTTGCCCGTGCACATGGCCTGCATTGCAGCCGGATCGATGGCAGCCCGATGGTCTACAACCGGCAGGACACCTACTTGCCGGACCTGCTGATTTGCCGTCCCGAATTGGCCGAAACGGTGCTGGAAGCTGTCCGCGAATTGTCGGACGCTGCCTGACATGAGCGGCTGAAATGGACCTCGGCTATTCGCTGGCAGGGGCCTTCGTCGGATTCCTGGTCGGATTGACCGGGGTCGGCGGGGGATCGCTCATGGCACCGATCCTGATCCTGCTGTTCGGTTTCAATCCCGCAGTGGCCATTGGTACAGACCTGTGGTTCGCCGCGATCACCAAGACGGTCGGCGGCGCGATCCATCACAAGCTCGGATCGCCCGACTGGCAGCTGGTGAAACGCCTTGCCATGGGCAGTATCCCGGCGGCAATCGTCACGCTGGTCTGGCTGGGCGCAGCACATGGCGGACGGCTCGAATCCGACCTGCTGCTGAAAATCCTCGGCGGCGCCCTGCTGGTCGTGGCCGTCCTGATGGCGGTCAAGCATCGCATTCACCAGCCGCTGCTGCAGATCAAGGAAAGCCTCGGCCCGTCCATTCGCAGCCACCAGTTCGCTTGTGTCGTGGCCGGGGGCGCGATCGTCGGCGTCCTCGTCGCCCTGACCTCGGTCGGCGCGGGCGCCTTGGTCGCGGTCTTGCTGGCGCTGGTCTATCCGATCCGTCTCGATGCGAAGAAAATCGTCGGCACCGACATCGTCCATGCCGTCCCGCTCACGCTGGTCGCCGCCATCGGCCATAGCTGGCTGGGGAATGTCGACCTCTGGCTGCTGGCCAGCCTGCTACTCGGCTCCATTCCGGGGATCATTCTCGGCTCGCTCGCAGCCGACAAGATCAATGACAATTGGGTGCGTTACGCGCTGGCGACCATGTTGCTGGTCTCCGCCGTGAAGATGATTTCCAGCTAGGCGAGCCGACGGGCAAGCACGCGCGCTGCAGCGCTGACATCCTCCCAGGTCTGCGCGAAGCCTTCCTCCCCGCCATAATAGGGATCGGCCACGGCCTCGCCCTCGCGCCCCGGCACGAGGTCGAGCAGCAATTGCAGCTCCGCCCGGCCGCCCGAGGGAGCGATGGCGCGCAAATCGCGCATGTTCTGGTGATCCATGGCAAAGATATGGCTGAACGCGTCGAAATCAGCCGTCGAGACCTGCCGCGCCCGCAGATCCGATATGTCGATCCCCTTGGCAAGCGCCATCGCCTGCGCGCGGGCATCAGGCGGATTGCCGACATGCCAGCCGCCAGTCCCGGCGGAATCCACATCCACCTCCAGCCCGGCCAGCGTGGTTTCGTGACGGAAGGCCGCCTCGGCCAGCGGCGAGCGGCAGATATTGCCGAGACAGACGAAGAGGACCCTCATCCGGCCTGCCTAGCAGTTCGTGTTCAGGCGATCCAAGGGCCGCGGATTGCAATCGTCATGGTCGGGTCCTGGATATTGGCAAACAGCGTCCGCCCATCGGGCGAGAAACACACGCCAGCCCATTCGCTCTGAATGCGGGAAAGCGCCAATGGATAGGGTGCCCCCTGGGTGGTCACGCCGCGCAAATGGTTGGTGAGGAAATCCCGCTCATACTGGTCCTCGCAAACGACCAGGTGACCGTTGGGCGCGACCGTGAGATTGTCGCCGAAGCTGAATTCGGTATCGTCGATAGTCTCGAGGAAGAGCTGAATCTCGTCATGGCCGTCCCTGCCCGGCCGCAGGCGGAAGATCTGCCCCATCTGCAAGGGCCCGCCATAGGTCGCAGTGAAGTAGAACTCGCCATCGCCCATATGGATGCCTTCGCCTTCGCGAAAATGAGACGCACCCTTGGCAATGCCGCGATGCCGCAGATCGTCCTCGGGCGCTTCGACATTGTCGAGATCGATCCATGTTGCCCGGTGCCATTCGCCCAGTTCCATGGTGCGATCATGCCAGTTGGTCGTGTCCTGCACACCTTCGATCGACAGCGCCTGCAGCTTGCCGCCAGCAGCAAGGTCACCGGGAATATCGGGGACGAAGCGATAGAGCAGTCCCTCTTCGCGATGCTCCGTCAGATAGACATAGCCGGTGGCCGGATCGACGCAGGCGGCCTCGTGCTTGAAGCGCCCCATGGCCTTGAGCGGCACGGGATCGACAAGGCCCGGTGCTGTGGCGGGCACTTCGAAAACATAGCCGTGTTCCTTGTTCACCCGGCCGTTTGGAAGCGTCACGTCTTCTTCGCAGCTCAGCCAGCTCCCCCAGGGCGTGATACCGCCCGCACAATTGTAGATCGTGCCGGCAAGCGAACGGTACTGGCGCTCGATCTCGAGACTGTCCTGGTCGAGGACGATGGTGGTCGTCCCGCCGGGAAGCGGCACGAGGCTGCGCGCGACCGTGTCATAGGCGGGCCCGACAACGCCTCCGCCATCGGCACCGGCCCGCAACTCATGATTGCGGACCAGTGCGATCTTGCCGTTGCCGAGGTCGAAACAGCCCATGCCGTCCGCCCTGTCAGGGACGGTGAAACCGTCATCCATCATATCGCCCAGCCGGGAAATCACCCGGTAGGAAAAACCCTCCGGCAGATCGATCAGCCCGTCGGGATCGGGCACTAGTTCGCCATAGGGACGCTCGGCGGTGGCGGTGAGGGGGGTCGGTGCCGACACGCCCCCCTGCCCTCGTGCAACGGTGCAACCACCAGTGGCAAGTGCAGCAAATGCTGCGGATGTGCGGAGAAACTGACGTCGATCTGGGGTAATCATGCTGGTCCTGAAAATCTGGGAAGCAGTGGCACACACCACCTGAACCCCGCCTTGGCAAGGCAGCTTTACCGTTTGAAGTCATCACGCTGCAGGATGACAAGCGCAGCAAGCTGTGCTGAAAAGCGGGCAGAGGGAGAGACAGGATGGGATCGAGTTTCCGGGCACGCAGCTTGCGCCATGTGCTGGCAATATCGGCATTGGCGATGGCCGCGCCGCTGGCTGCACAACAGGCAGCCGAAGCGCCAGTGATTCTTGCCGCAGATACGGCCGGGACGCCCGAAGAACGCGCGGCGAGCATGCTGGCGCAGATGACGACGGACGAGAAACTCGGCCTGCTGATGGGCTATTTCGGCAATGACTTCCTGCAGTACGAGGCACCGGAGGAAGCACGCATGGGATCGGCGGGCTACGTGCCGGGCATTGAACGCCTCGGCATCCCGCCGCAATGGCAGGCCGATGCCGGGATCGGCGTCGCCACGCAGGGCGGCGCAGAAGTGAAGCGGGCGCGCACTGCTCTTCCCTCGGGAATTGCCACGGCGGCAACATGGGATCGCGAACTGGCCTTCGCCGGCGGCGCGATGATCGGGCGCGAAGCGCGAGCCGACGGCTTCAACGTGCTGCTGGGCGGCAGCGTCAACCTGCTGCGCGAGCCGCGCAATGGCCGCAATTTCGAATATGCCGGAGAGGACCCCCTGCTGGCAGGCGTGATGGTGGGGGAGCAGATTGCCGGCGTGCAATCGAACGGGATCATCTCGACATCCAAGCATTATGCCGTGAACGACCAGGAAACCGATCGCGGCAATGGCAATTCGGTGATCGAGGAAGGCGCGATGCGCATGAGTGACCTTCTTGCCTTCCAGATCGCGCACGAGATCGGCGATCCGGGGTCGGTCATGTGCGCCTATAACCGCGTCAACGGGCCGCATGCCTGCGAACATCCCTTCCTGCTGACGCAGGTGCTGCGCGATGAGTGGAACTGGCCGGGCTATGTCCTTTCGGACTGGGGGGCAGTCCATTCCACCGCCGCTTCGGCCAATGCCGGGCTCGACCAGGAATCGGGCTACGGATTGCAGCGCGCCGCATGGTTCGCTGCCGACAAGTTGCAGGGCGCGCTCGATGCGGGCGAGATCGAGAAGGAGCGGATCGACCTGATGGTGGGCCGCATCCTGCGCTCCATGTTCGCACACGGCCTGATCGACGATCCGGTGGAGGAAGGCCAGTTCATCGATTTCGAGACCAATCGCGCGGTCAGCCAGGCCGATGCCGAAGGTGGGATCGTGCTGCTCAAGAATGAGGGCGGCGTGCTGCCGCTGCTCGCCAATGCCCGGCGCATTGCGGTGATCGGCGGCCATGCGGATGCGGGTGTGCTTTCGGGCGGAGGGTCGAGCCAGGTCTATCCCGATGGCGAGAATGCCGTGCCGGGAATCGAGCCGACCAGCTGGCCGGGCCCGGTGGTCTACTACCCTTCGAGCCCGCTCGAGGAACTGCGCGCGCTGCTGCCCGACACGCAGATCGACTATCTTGACGGAACCGATCACGAGGCAGCGGCAGCGCTTGCCAACCAGGCGGATGTCGCCATCGTCTTCGCCAATCAGTGGTCCAGCGAAAGCATCGATGTGTCGGTGCATCTCGACGACGATGTGCTGATCGAAGGCGTAGCCAACCACAATCGCAATACCGTGGTTGTGTTGCAGACCAATGGCCCGGTGCTGATGCCGTGGGCGGACAAGGTCCCAGCCATTGTCGAGGCCTGGTATCCCGGGAGGATGGGCGGCGCGGCAATTGCCAATGTCCTGACCGGCGCAGTCAATCCATCGGGCCACCTCCCCGCAACATTCGCGCGCAGCCTCGACCAACTGCCTCACCCTGAGGATCCGCAGCCCGGAGACGTCGTCTACACCGAAGGCGCGACGGTCGGCTACAAGTGGTTCGACCGCGAAGGGCTGGAGCCGCTCTTCCCCTTCGGCCACGGCCTTTCCTATACCGAGTTCGATTATTCGGACCTGTCATTGAGCCGTGCGGGCGATGGCATTGTTGCCACTTTCCGCGTTACCAATTCGGGCGATGTTGCAGGAGCGGATGCCGCACAGGTCTATGTCTCTGGCGAAGGCTGGGAAGCGCCGCGCCGCCTTGGCGGCTTTGCCAAACTCTCGCTCGACGCCGGCGAAAGCCGGCTGGTCAGCGTAGCGGTCGATCCGCGCCTCTTGGCCATGTGGGATACCGACAATCCGGGCTGGAACCGCGCGGCAGGAAGCTACACCGTCTCGGTGGCGGAAAGCTCGCGCGACATTGCTGAAAGCGCGCAGATCACGCTGCCGGCGAGGCATCTGCCGCCCGAATGGCGGCCCCATTAGGGATCGGAATCGGGCAGCCTCTGCCGCGCCAAGCCCCAGTCCGAGAGATTGCGCGAATGCGCGCGCCGCTCAAGCTCGGGCACATCGGCAATCGAATAGGCGTTTGCGCTCTCGATATCGGGCAGTTCCTCCCAGCTGACCGGCGCAGCCACGGGCGCGCAGCTCCTTGCCCGCACTGAGTAGGGCGCGATGGCGCTGTTGCCGCGCTGGTTGCGCAGGTAGTCGATGAAGATGCGCCCCTTGCGTTTCGCCATGCTGCTGCTGGCAGTGAAGCGCCCCGGCTCTCCCTCGCTCATTTGCTGCGCCAATGCCTTGGCGAAACCGGCATGCCGATCCCATGAGTGACCGGTATCCAGCGGCACCACCACATGTAAGCCCTTGCCGCCGGTCAACATGACAAAGCTGGAGAGTCCTGATCTTTCCAGATGCTTGCGCACCTCGAAAGCAGCATCGCGAACGGGAGCAAAGCCAAGCGCCTCATCCGGATCGAGATCGAAGACGAGCCTGTTTGGCGCCTCGATATTGCTTACGTTGCTCGCCCAGAGGTGGAATTCAATCGCACCCATCTGCACACATTCGAGCAAGCCGGCAGCGCCCTCGATGAAGATGTAGTCTTCGGTTGAACCGCTCTTTTCGGTGATCGGGATCGCCTCGACATGCGGCCCGAAACCGCCGGTCAGGTGACGCTGGAAGAAACACTTCTTCGACCTGCCCTGCGGGCATCGGACAAGGCTGAGCGGACGGCCCGAAGCAAATGGCAGCATCAGCAGAGCAACTGCCGCATAATAGTCGGCAAGGTCACCCTTGGTCTGGCCGCTATCGGGGAAATAGACCCTGTCGCGGCTGGTAATCGTGACGCGCGCATCGCCCATGCAGGGCATCCTGCCACGCCGCCGCTTCATGTCACAGGGGAAACGGCGGCGCGGGGATAATCAGTCGAGACCGAGCACGGCCTTTACGTCGGCCCAGGAAACCAGCTTGAAGTTCTGCGCCTGCTCTCCGTTCTGACCGTCCTGCGCGATGAACAGACCCTCGGGATATTCCGGACCGAACTCCCTTGCGTCGAGTTCGATTCCGTCGGTCTCCTCAGCGGAGCCGAAAACACCCTGAGCGATACTGAAACGGCCCACAGGCGTTACATCGGGTAGCGCAAAGACGGCATAGGCATTGTCGCCCTGGCTCGATGCGACAAGGTAACCGCCATCGGCCCCATCCGTCACGATCGCCAGTCCTTCGACATCGGCAACGAGATACTCGTTGTCGATCGCCGCGACGAGTTCGCCTTGCGTCTCGCCATCGCGGAAGCGCCAGATCCCGGCTACTTCCTCGCCGACATAGAGCGTGCCGTCGCGGTCGTCGAAGACGCAGCCTTCCGGCTGGCTGGGAACCGCCATTTCGCGCAGGAGCGTGGCCTGCGGAGCTTCGCCCGGTGCTGAAACGACGATCTCGTATTCGCGCAGCGTGCCATCCTTGATCACGGCCAGGGCCGACAGCGATCCATGCTGGCTCATGCAGAAACCATATCCCTCGCCCGGACCGCTCTCGATGCGGCCGATGGGATCGAGCTCTCCCGTCGCCGTATCGAGAGTGAAGGTGGAGATATGCGAGTTGAGCAGGTCGATACGGTCGCTCGCCGCCACGAACACCGTCCCGTCTTCGAGCACGGCGAGGTCGACATTGTTGACCGCACCGGCATCGATGAAGCTGCGGATCTCGCCGTCCATACCGTAGACGTAGAGACCGGCTTTCTTGTCGGTGGCGACGATCAGGCTGGAACCGCCCGGATCGTCCGCATGGCGCCAGATCGCCGGATCATCCGCCGCATCCTCGTTCATCGTGCCGACCGGAACCGTCTCGCCCTTGGCCATGACGGCCATGGGAGGGAGGCCCTGCGGCGTCGAGCAGGCGGCCAGGGCGGCAGATGCCGCCCCGGCCAAGATCATTATGCGTCGCTTCATCAGAAGTTGACCCGCACGCCGCCCTTCATGGTCCAAGTGTTGAACTCGGATTCATAGGCGTTCTGGCGACCACCCACCATGTTGTAGGCCAGGAAATCTTCCTCGGTGATGTTGATCCACTCGTAGAAGATCTGGATGTTATCGGTGATGCGGTACTTCGCGCTCAGGTCGAGCTGGAAGTGGTCGTCAATCAGGCGATCTTCGGCGGGCGAACCGCCAAGTTCATCAAGGTAATCGTCACGATAGGTGCCAGCCAGGCGAATACTGAGCGGGCCCTTTTCGTATCCGAGTACCGCGTTGAACGTATGCTTCGAGGTCGTCGGCAGCCAGATTTCACGGGTCGTGCCGATCTGGCCGATCGTTCCCACACCGCCGGTAGGCGCGCTGCCCATGGCATCGGTGTAGGTGTAGTTGGCCTGCGTGATCAGCCCGTCGAACGGAGCCGGGAGCATGGACCACTGCTGGGCGAAACCGAGCTCGATACCCCAGATCTCGGCACTGTCGCCATTGAGCGGGATGGTCGCTTCGTCGAAGGCGATGCCGCGATAGACGAGGCGTTCTTCCGGATCGATCTGGTCATTGTCGTTCAGGTCTTCCGCTTCGAAGTCCACCTCGACGATGTAGTCGGTGATGTCCTTGTAGAAGAAGCCGGCCGTGACCGCGCCATTGCCTGAGAAGTAGTATTCGATCGTCGCGTCGAAGTTCCACGCCTTGTACGGGTTGAGGTCCGGATTGCCGAAAGAGCCCTCGATCTCGTCATCGTCATTCACTTCGGTGGTGAAGCG
Organism: uncultured Altererythrobacter sp.; assembly: GCA_913056125.1. Lineage (GTDB taxonomy): Bacteria > Pseudomonadota > Alphaproteobacteria > Sphingomonadales > Sphingomonadaceae > Alteraurantiacibacter. Next base: position 3,124 of record CAJXNC010000001.1, on the reverse strand, counting down.
ATAGGCCAGCTGGCCGAAGTTCGGACGCACCATGGAGCGGTAACCCGCGAGACGCAGCACCAGATCGTCCTGCGGCTCGAAACGTACATTCAGGCTCGGCAGGAAGTAGTTGTAGCGGCGCGTCTGGGTAACCGGGCTGACGAAGATGGTGTCGTCCGTCGCGGTCGAACCATCGGGCAGGGTGCCGTCTTCTTCGACTGCCAGGACATCGTTGCCCGAGTTTTCGGTACGGGTGTACTCCCAGCGCACACCCCCGATCACGGTCAGGCGATCGCTGTCCCAGCGTGCAAGGCCGTAACCGGCGTAGACGTTCTCCTCGAGCGTGTAATCCTCTACAGCGCTGTCGAAATCGGTGTCGAACTCCTGCAGTTCGAAGAGACCGAAATTGTCGAAGAAGTAATCCGTCGCACCAGTATAGCTGGCGACGGGCGAAATGTCGCCGCGACGGAATGTCTGCGAGCCGACGACATCGGCCAGCGTGTAATCGCCCGGGCCATCATACTCGTAGAACTGCACTTCGAAATTGTAGGTCTTATCGCGCCAGCGGCCCTTGGCACCTGCCTGCAGGGTCAGCACGCCATTGCTCATCGGGAATTCGCGGGCAATGTCGATCTGCGCGGCAAACTCTTCGTCTTGGGCGTCCGACAGATCGACGAATTCGATATCCTTGAGTTCGTAGGTCGAGGGATCCGCAAAGTCGTTGATGCCGCTGACCGTGTAGGGAAAGGAAGTGGGGTTGCTGAAGTCGAAGCCGACATCGAGGCCGCTGCCTTCGAATTCACGCTCGAACTGCGTCGGGTCGACACTGCCGTCTTCCTTTTCCGAAGAGCGCGCCCAGCTGCCCATATATTCGATGTGCCACGGACCCGTGTGGGTTTCACCACCAGCGGAGACCGACCAGATGCGCTGGCGCTCGAAACGGTCCTTGATGTCGCGCTCGACCACGATCGCCGTGTCGGGATCATCGGACAGCGGATCGGAGAAGGTGACCATCGTGCCGCTGCCGGAAACGTCCGCATCGCCGAAATCGAAAGTGGTGCGGCGACGATACTCCTGGTCATCGAACTGGCTGAACAGGCCACGGACATAGAGCTCGGTCGTGTCCGAAGCGCGCACATCGAGGCCAAGCGTCGCGTTGATGCGCTCGCGCTCCACGTCATAGTCGCGGAACTGGACCTCTTCGGCATAGACGAGGCCGTTATACTCTTCCCAGTCGTCCGGTTCGATCGTGTCAACTTCGTATTCGCGGTTATAGTAGCTCGCACCGCCGGAAATGCCGATATTGTCGGCCAGGCGATAGGCGAAGTCGAAGCCTGCCTTGGGGCCGAGCTTCTCCGCCCAATTGTTGTAGCTGCCCTCGACACGGGCGCTGAAGTAATTGCTGGTGCGGTCGAAAGCACTGACCGTGTTGATCTCGATGCTTGCGCCGATCGTGTCGCCGTCCATGTCTGGCGTCAGCGACTTGCGTACTTCGATGCTCTCGATGATGTCGCTCGAAACCACGTCGAGCGCGACATCGCGAATGTCGCTTTCAGGCGCCGGAACGCGGACGCCATTGATCGAGCTGGAATTGAGGTTCGGGGCGAGGCCACGGACAGAGAAGTAACGGCCTTCGCCCTGGTCGTTGAGGACGTTGATGCCCGGCAGGCGACGCAGGCTTTCGGCAACGTTCTGGTCGGGGAACTGGCCGATGGCGTCGCGCGTCAGCACGTCAACCACCGTGTCGGAAGCATATTTGCGCGACAGCGCCGAGGCCTGGGTTGCGGCCTGGCCATAAACAATGATGGTCGCGGCATCGCTTCCACCCAGAGCGAAATCGGCGGTGACGGTGCCACTCTCGGGCACTTCAACCGTGATCGACTCGGCCGGAACGCCGACATAGCGAGCGGTGATCGTGTAGGTGCCAGCGGGCAGGCCATTGATGCGATAAGAGCCGTCGCGCGCGGTCGTAACCTGGCGGCCCGCTTCCTCGATCGTGATCGTGGCGGATTGCAGTGCGACAGTATCGGTCTCGTCGACCACCGTACCGGACACATCACCGGCCAACGCAGGGGTCGCGGCGAAAGCCAACGCAGCAATCGAGCTGGTGGCGAGGAGCTTGGCGTGTTTCATTTGAGGGTGTCTCCATCCATTTTGATGGAGCGCGCGCTAAGCAGGACTTGTGAAGCATTCCGGTCAAGCAGGTTGCAACTTCATGACACACCCGGGCTGTTGCCGCGGTGCAACAATGACACGGAGCGCCGTCAGCCGGTCATGCCTTTGACAGGCAACAAAAAAGCCGCCCCGGAGGGCGGCCTGCTGTAATCTGGCGGTGGTTGCGGGAGTTGGATTTGAACCAACGACCTTCAGGTTATGAGCCTGACGAGCTACCGGACTGCTCCATCCCGCGGCACCGTGTATGCGTCTCGCGCAGAGACGCCAAAAGGGCCGACCCGGAGGCCAGCCCTTTGACTTGTGAATGGGTTTCCTCTGCTGCCCGCCGGCTGCAATGCCTGGCGGCGACCTACTCTTCCAGTGCTTAAGCACTAGTACCATCGGCGCTGTCTGGTTTCACGGCCGAGTTCGAGATGGGATCGGGTGGGTCACAGACGCTATGACCACCAAGCAATGAAGCCGGCGTGCGGACAGAGGGTTTAAATCGATGCACCAATCGGTGTGCTGTTGAAGGCGTCATTATCCGGCTGGACAAATCCTCCACAACGTACCGGGCGCTACCATTTCTGGCAGGCCTGACGTTGATGGTGGGACCCATCAAGCGCGAACAGAACTATTAGGACTGGTTAGCTCCACGCATTACTGCGCTTCCACACCCAGCCTATCAACGTGATGGTCTATCACGGTTCGATGATTGCTTATCTTGAGGGAGGCTTCCCGCTTAGATGCTTTCAGCGGTTATCCCGTCCATACATAGCTACCCTGCTGCACTCCTGGCGGAATGACAGGTACACCAGAGGTATGTTCACCCCGGTCCTCTCGTACTAGGGGCAACTCCTCTCAACAATCGACGCCCACGGCAGATAGGGACCAAACTGTCTCGCGACGTTCTGAACCCAGCTCACGTACCACTTTAATTGGCGAACAGCCAAACCCTTGGGACCTGCTCCAGCCCCAGGATGTGATGAGC